>QEVP01000019.1 GCA_003576765.1 Pseudomonadota bacterium | reverse complement strand
TTCTTCGGCGACGACAGCGAGGCCAGCACCCCGGCCAGCGCGGCGCTTGCGAAAATGACCGAGGCCGAGCGGCAGGGCAGCTTCCACCATAAGAAAGTTGGCCCGCGAGCGGCCATCGTCGCCGCCGGCCCGATCGCCAACTTCATCCTCGCCATCGTCATTTTTGCCTGTCTGTTCGCCGTGATCGGCAAGCCGAGCGCCACCGCCCGCGTCGATGCGGTGCAGCCGGGCACCCCCGCGGCGGCGGCGGGTTTCCAGCCCGGCGACGTCGTCGTCGCCATCGACGGCCAGGCGATTGCCAGCTTTTCCGACATGCAGCGCATCGTCAGCATCGGCGCCGGCGAGCGGCTGACCTTCACGATCAAGCGCGGCGACGCCACCGTCGATCTGCCGGCGACCCCGGAACTGCGCGAGGTCAAGGACAATTTCGGCAACACGCACCGGCTTGGCATCCTCGGCGTCAGCCGCTCCAACAATGCCGGCGACGTCAATGTCCAGCGGGTGGACCCGGCGACCGCGGTGTGGCTCGGCGTCAAGGAGACCTGGTTCGTCGTCGACCGCACCATGGCCTACATCGGCGGCATCTTCGTCGGGCGCGAGGCCGCCGACCAGCTTGGCGGGCCAATCCGCATCGCCCAGATTTCGGGGCAGGTCGCCACCATCGGGGTCGCGGCGTTGCTGCATCTCACCGCCGTGCTGTCGATCTCGATCGGCCTTTTGAACCTGTTTCCGGTGCCGCTGCTCGATGGCGGTCACCTTCTGTTCTATACAATCGAGGCGATCCGCGGCCGCCCGCTCTCCGAGCGCGCCCAGGAGCTTGGCTTCCGGGTCGGCCTTGCCCTGGTGCTGATGCTGATGGTGTTCGCCACCTACAACGACATCCTGCACCTTGCGGCCTCGTGACACCGGGAACTGCCGTGGCCGAAGGGCAACGTGTTGGCAGGAAATTGGAATTATTGAGCGATTGAGCGTTTGCCAGTCGGGAAAAATTGGCTACAAGCGAACCCGGAACAGAGAATCTGCCGGCTCGCGGGGGCGGGGTGGCACTGGAATGAAGAAAAGGGCGCTCCGCGCATGAAGGTCGGATTGCGTGTGTTGCGGGGAAGCATCGTTGCTGCCCTGCTGTCGATTGCGGCCCCGCTTGCGGGCGTGACTGTGGTAACGGGGGTGGCGACGCCCGCGCTGGCGCAGTCGGCGTCGTCGATCATCGTCGAGGGGAACCGCCGGGTCGAGGCTGAGACCATCCGCTCCTATTTCCGGCCCGGCCCGAGCGGGCGGCTGGACAACGCCGCCATCGATGATGGCCTTAAGGCGCTGATCGCCACCAACCTGTTCGAGGATGTCCGGCTCAGCAACCGTGGCGGCCGTCTGGTCGTGTCGGTGGTCGAGAACGCGGTGATCGGCCGCGTCGCCTTCGAGGGTAACAAGAAGCTCAAGGACGAGCAGCTTTCGGTCGAGATCCAGTCCAAGCCGCGCGGCACGCTGTCACGGCCGATGGTGCAGGCCGACGCCCAGCGCATCGTCGAGCTCTATCGCCGCTCCGGCCGCTATGACGTGCGGGTCAACCCGCAGATCATCGAGGGGCCGAACAACCGCGTCGATCTGGTGTTCGAGATCACCGAGGGCAAGAAGACCGGCGTCGCCTCGATCGAATTCGTCGGCAACCACGCATTTTCGTCCTACCGCCTCAAGGACCAGATCAAGACCCGCGAATCCAACTTGTTGAGCTTTCTGTCGTCGGGCGACGTCTACGATCCCGACCGCGTCGAGGCCGACCGCGACCTGATCCGCCGCTTTTACCTGAAGAACGGCTACGCCGACGTCCAGGTGGTCGCGGCGCTGACCGAGTACGACCCGCAGGACAAGGGCTTCCATATCACCTTCAAGATCGAGGAAGGCCAGCAGTATCGCGTCTCGTCGGTGTCGGTCGAATCGACCATTCCCTCGCTCGACGCCAATTCGCTGCGCAGCTTCTCCCACGTCAGCGTCGGCTCGGTCTACAATGCGGTCGCGGTCGAGAAATCGATCGAGGACATGTCGATCGAGGCGTCGCGGCGTGGCTATGCCTTTGCCGTCGTGCGCCCGCGCGGCGACCGCAATTTCGAGAACCACACCGTGGCGCTGGTGTTCTCCGTTCAGGAGGGGCCGCGCAACTATATCGAGCGCATCAACATCCGCGGCAACATGCGGACGCGGGAATACGTCATCCGCCGCGAGTTCGATATCTCCGAGGGCGACGCCTACAACCGCGCCCTGGTGGACCGCGCCGAGCGGCGCCTGAAGAACCTCGACTTCTTCAAGACGGTCAAGATCACCACCGAGCCCGGCTCGTCGAGCGATCGGGTAATCCTCAACGTCGATCTCGAGGAAAAGTCCACCGGCGAGTTCTCGGTGTCGGCCGGCTACTCGACCTCGGACGGCATCCTCGGCGAGGTCAGCGTTGCCGAGCGCAACTTCCTCGGTCGCGGTCTCTATGCCAAGGCGGCGGTACAGTACGGCCAGTATGCGCGCGGTTATTCGCTGTCGTTCGTCGAGCCGTATCTGCTCGACTACCGTGTTGCGTTCGGTCTCGACCTGTTCCAGCGCGAGCAGTTGCACAACAGCTACTATTCCTACGACACCAAGACGACCGGCTTCAGCACCCGGCTCGGTTTCTCGTTGCGCGAGGATCTGACGCTGCAGTTGCGCTATTCGTTCTACCGTCAGGAAGTCAGCCTCGACCAGAATCTGTTCAATCCGTTCACGACGGCGGTGTCGCTGCCGGTCCTGCTCGAGATGCAGCAGGGCGCCAAGAACACCTCGCTGGTCGGTTACACGCTGACCTACAACACCTTGGACAACAACATTAATCCGACTTCCGGCCTGTTGGCCGAACTGAAGCAGGATTTTGCCGGTGTCGGTGGCGACGTCACCTACCTCAAGACCACGGGCGACGTGAAATACTACCAGCCGCTGGTGTCCGACATCGTCGGCCTGTTGCGGGTGCAGGGCGGCATCCTCAACAAGATCGGCAACGACAATCTGCGCATGCTCGATCACTTCCAGATGGGGCCGAACCTGGTGCGCGGCTTCGCTCCCGCCGGCATCGGTCCGCGCGATATCTCGCGCTGGGGTGCGTATGGCTATGGCGACGCGCTGGGCGGCACCATGTACTGGGGTGCTTCCGCCGAGCTGCAGATGCCGTTCTGGTTCCTGCCCAAGGAAGTCGGCCTCAAGGGCGCGATCTTCGCCGATGTCGGCCAGCTCTCCGACTACAAGGGGCCGGCCTTCCCCGGTGGGGCCGGCGTTCCGGTCAGCCTCCTGGGCCGCTGCTCCAGCGCGCAGGTTTCGACCACGGCCTGTCTCGATGCCTTCGACAACAACGCGATCCGCTCCTCCGTCGGTGTCGGCCTGATCTGGCAGTCGCCGTTCGGACCGCTGCGCTTCGACTACGCGATCCCGCTCAGCAAGGGACCGTATGACCACGTTCAGGAGTTCCGGTTCGGCGGCGGCACCACCTTCTGACCGTAGGCGCGGCCCGCCGATATCCACGACGACCGTGCCCGGGGCTTGCCCCGGGCATGGTCCTTTCAGGCGGGGCACGCGGGGCTTGCCTGCTTGATTTTTCCGCAGTTTCGTGGTGCGAACCTGTGACGATCGGGTGGCCGGCGCCGGCTGCTTCGGGCCGTCGGGCACTGCCCGCCGTGTAGCAAAGGCATTGATGTGACGACGCCAGCCAAAGCCGTTGCCGGGGCAACTCCGCCCGCCTTCTTCAAGGCGCCTCACCCGATGACGTTGGCCGAGGTTGCCGAGCTGGCCGGGGCGGAACTCGCCGACGCCAGCAGCGCCGACCTGCCGATCCGGGGCCTGGCCTCGCTCGACCACGCCGGCCCCCACCATCTCGCCTTCTTCGACAACCTCAAATATGCCGACCAGCTCAAGCGCACCCGTGCCGGTGCCTGTCTGGTCAGCCCGCGTTATATCAGCTCGGTGCCGGCTCACGTCGCGGTGCTGCGCGCCGGCGATCCGTTCCGCGCCTTCGTCGCGCTCAGTCGCCACCTGCATCAGGACGCCTTGCGGCCGCCGTCCTTCCTCGGCAACGACGGCATCGCGCCGACCGCCGTGATCCACGACAGCGCGCGGCTCGAGGACGGCGTCGTCGTCGAGGCGTTCGCGGCGATCGGGCCGGATGTCGAGATCGGCGCCGGCACCATGATCGGGGCGCATGCGATGATCGGTGCCGGGGTGAAGATCGGCCGCAACTCCTCGATCGGCGCCGGCACCTCGCTGATCTACTGCTATATCGGCGACAACGTGGTGATCCACCCGGGCTGCCATATCGGGCAGGATGGTTTCGGCTACAGCGCCGGTGCGAGCGGCCACACCAAGATCCCGCAGACCGGACGGGTGCTGATCCAGCACAACGTCGAGATCGGCGCCGGCACCACCATCGACCGTGGCAGCCTGCGCGACACCGTGATCGGCGAGGGCACCAAGATCGACAACCTCGTGCAGATCGGCCACAACGTCTCGATCGGCCGTCACTGCCTGGTGCTGGCCCAGTGCGGCCTCGCCGGCAGCCTGACGCTGGAGGATTATGTGGCGCTCGGCGCCAAGTCCGGCCTCAACAACCACCTCACGGTGGGCGAGGGCGCGCAGGTTGCCGCGATGAGCGGCGTCAAGGACGATATCCCGCCGGGCGAGCGCTGGGGCGGCATCTTTGCGCGGCCGGCCAAGCAGTGGCTGCGCGAGATCAAGGTGCTTGAAAACCTCGCCCATGGCGGCAGCGTGCATGCGCAGCCGCGCACACGGGGCGCGGACAAAGAGGGGCAGGAGTGATGCAATCGCCGATCACCGTCGAGGTCGTCGATACGGCCGAGATTCTCAAAACGCTGCCGCATCGTTATCCGTTTCTCCTGATCGACCGGGTGATCGAAATCCGTGAGGATTACAGCGGTATCGGCATCAAGAACGTCACCGTCAGCGAGCCGGCCTTTCTCGGCCATTTCCCCGAGCGGCCGGTCTATCCGGGCGTGTTGATGATCGAAGGCATGGCGCAGACCGCCGGCGTCATCGGCATCAAATCGGTCGAGGGCACGCAGAAGCCGCGCGCGGTGTATTTCCTCACCATCGACAAATGCAAGTTCCGCAAGCCGGTGCTGCCCGGCGACACGGTCGAATATCACATGCGCAGCATCGGCCGGAAAAAGACCATGTGGTGGTTTCACGGCGAGGCGCGGGTGCGCGGCACGGTGGTTGCCGAGGCCGACGTCGGGGCCATGCTGACCGATTAATGTGATGGTTGATGGCCACGAGAGTTTATCTATGCTCCGTCATGGCCGGGCTTGTCCCGGCCATCCACGTCTTGTTCGCGGACACCCGGCTAAGACGTGGATGCCCGCAACAAGTGCGGGCATGACGGCGGAGGAAGGCAACGCGCGTAACCCGATCCGGTTTTTGCTCTCGCCCCGCCAACGAGTTTGGACTCACCCATGACCGCTATCGATCCCACCGCGCGCATCGAAGACGGTGCGGTGATCGGCGAAGGCTCGACCATCGGGCCTTACTGCATCGTCGGGCGCGACGTCGTGATCGGCGCGGGCGCGACGCTGACGGCGCATGTGCATATCGCCGGCCGCACCACCATCGGCGCCCGTTGTGCGATTTCGCCGTTCGTCTCGCTCGGCACGCCGCCGCAGTCGCTGGCTTGGCGCGGCGAGCCGACGCGGCTCGAGATCGGCGACGATTGCACGCTGCGCGAGGGCGTCACCGTCAATATCGGCACCCAGGGCGGCGGCGGCGTGACGCGCATCGGCCACCGCGTCTACATGATGAACAACTCCCATGTCGGCCATGACTGCCAGGTCGGCAACGACGTCATCTTCGCCACCTCCGCGACGCTCGGCGGCCATTGCGAGATCGGCGATCATGTGTTCATCGGCGGTTTATCGGCGCTGCACCAGTTCGCCCGCGTCGGCGCCCAGGCGATGATCGGCGGCACCTGCGGCGTGCGCGGCGACGTCATCCCCTACGGCTTCGTCACCACGCCTTATTCAACGCTGGAAGGGCTCAATGTCGTCGGCATGAAGCGGCGCAATTTCAGTCGCGCCCGCATCAGGCTGCTGCACGGCTTCTACAAGGCGCTGTTTCACGGCCCCGGCCTGTTTGCCGAGCGGCTCGCCGAGGCTCGCGCCCGCGTCGGCGAAGATCCGGCCATCGCCGAGATCGTGACTTTCATCGATGGCGGCGGTCATCGCTCGCTGTGCCTGCCGTGGGACAAGGCGGCGCCGTCATGATGGCGCCGGCGGCGGACGGTACGCCGGTCGGCCTGATCGCGGGCGGCGGCAGCCTGCCGTTTACCGTCGCCGACCAGCTCGCTGCACAGGGCCGCAAGCCGGTGGTGTTCGCGCTGCGCGGCTTTTGCGACCCAAAGCAGGTGTCGCGCTTTACTCACCACTGGGTGTCGATCGGCCAGTTCGGCGCGGCCAAGCGGCTGTTGCGCGCCGAGGGCTGCCGTGATCTCGTATTCATCGGCAGCCTGGTGCGGCCGGCGCTCTCCGAACTGCGGCTCGACCTCGGCACGCTGCGCGTCATGCCGAGCGTGATCCGCGCCTACCGCGGCGGCGACGATCACCTCCTGAGCCGCGTCGGCCGCATCTTCGAGGCCCACGGTTTCCGTGTGCTTGGCATTCGCGACGTCGCGCCCGAGTTGCTGATGCCCGAGGGCGCGATGACCCGCCACCGCCCCGACGCACGCGCCGAAGCCGACATCGTGCGCGGGCGCGCGGTGCTGGCGGCACTGTCGCCGTTCGATGTCGGGCAGGCGGTGGTGGTGATCGACGGCCACGTCGTCGCAGTCGAGGGCATCGAGGGTACCGACGCGATGCTGGCGCGGGTGGCGCAATTGCGCCGCGACCGGGTGGTGCGCGCCGACGTCGGCCGCGGCGTGCTGGTCAAGGCTGCCAAGCGCGGCCAGGATCTGCGCTTCGACCTGCCGACCGTCGGGCCGCGCACGGTGCGCGAGGCTGAGGCCGCGGGGCTGGCCGGCCTTGCCATCGTTGCCGGCAACGCGCTGGTGGCGGAGGCGCAGGAGATGGTCGAGGCCGCCGACAAGGCCGGCCTGTTCGTCGTCGGGCTGTCGGCATGACGGCCGCGACGCCGGCGCTGGGCAAGACGGTGTTTGTCGTTGCGACGGAAGAATCCGGAGACAGGCTCGGCGCCGCCCTGATGGCCGAGTTGCAGCGCCGCTTCGGCGGCGTTCTGCGCTTTGCCGGCGTCGGCGGCCGTGCCATGGCGGCGCAGGGCCTTGCCTCGCAGTTTCCTATCGAAGAGTTGTCGATCGTCGGCCTTGCCGCGGTGGTGCGCCGGCTCTCGCCGATCCTGCGCCGTATCCGCGAGACCGCCGACGCGGCTGTTGCGGTGGAGCCGGCCGTGGTGGTGCTGATCGACAGCCCCGACTTCAACCTGCGCGTTGGCCGGCGCATCCGGGCGCGCTCGCCCGGCATTCCGATCATCGACTACGTGTCGCCGACGGTGTGGGCGTGGCGGAGCGGCCGCGCCAGGGCGATGCGCGGATTTGTCGATCATGTGCTGGCGCTGCTGCCGTTCGAGCCGGCGGCGCATGACAGGCTCGGCGGGCCGCCCTGCACCTATGTCGGTCATCCGCTCCTGGAGCAGATCGACCTGCTGCGGCCCGACGCGACCGAGGCGACGCGGCGCGCAGCAGTGCCGCCGGTGCTGTTGGCCCTGCCGGGCAGCCGGGCAAGCGAAATCCGCCACCACATGACGGTGTTCGGCGAAGCGCTCGGGCGGCTCGCGGCGCAGGGCACGGCGTTCGACCTGATCGTGCCGACCATGCCGCATCTGGTGGACGCCGTGACGGAGGCGGCAGCGGCGTGGCCGGTCGCGCCGCGCATCGTCGTCGGCGAGGACAAGAAACGAGCCGCGTTCCGCATCGCGCACGCGGCGCTCGCCAAGTCCGGCACGGTGACGCTGGAGCTGGCGCTGGCCGGCGTGCCGATGGTCGCAGCCTACAAGGCGGGGGCGATCGAGGCGTGGCTGATCCGCAAGGTGATCCGCTCCGACACCGTGATCCTGGCCAACCTCGTGCTCGGCGACAACGTGGTGCCGGAGTTCATCCAGGACGATTGCTCGGCCGCCAATCTCGCGGCCGCGCTGACCGAGGTGATGGCCGACACGTCGCAGCGCCGCCGTCAGGTCGAGGCGTTTGCGCGTATCGATGCGGTCATGACCATCGGCGACCGCTCGCCGAGCGAAGCCGCCGCCGATATTGTCGTCGCGCATATGCGATAGCAGGCGCGGAAACCTCCATCCCGTCATGGCCGGGCTCGTCCCGGCCATCCACGTCTTTCTCGCTGAAAGGCTGTTAAGACGTGGATGCCCGGCATAAAGCCGGGCATGACGAAGTTGGATTTATATACGTGGTCGGTCGCGAAAAATTACTTCCGGCTCGCGAGCGGCACGTATTCGCGCTGCGTCGCGCCGGTGTAGAGCTGGCGCGGACGGCCGATCTTCTGCTGCGGGTCTTCCAGCATCTCACGCCACTGGCTAATCCAGCCGACGGTGCGGGCCACCGCGAACAGCACGGTGAACATCGAAGTCGGGAAACCCATCGCCTTGAGTGTAATGCCCGAATAGAAGTCAACGTTCGGGTAGAGCTTGCGCTCGATGAAATATTCGTCGTTGAGCGCGATCTTCTCCAGCTCGATCGCCACCTTGAGCAGCGGATCGTCGCCGTGGCCGAGCTCGTTGAGCACGGCGTGGCAGGTCTTCTGCAGAATCTTCGCGCGGGGGTCGTAGTTCTTGTAGACCCGGTGGCCAAAGCCCATCAGCCGCACCGAGGAGTTCTTGTCCTTCACCTTGGCGATGAACTCGGGGATCTTGTCCACGGTGCCGATCTCGGCCAGCATCTTCAGCGCGGCCTCGTTGGCGCCGCCGTGCGCCGGGCCCCACAGGCAGGCAATGCCGGCGGCGATGCAGGCGAACGGATTGGCGCCCGAGGAACCGGCAATGCGCACGGTCGAGGTCGAGGCGTTCTGCTCGTGGTCGGCATGCAGGATGAAAATCTTGTCGAGCGCATCCGCCAGCACCGGGCTGACCTTGTACTCCTCGCACGGTACCGCAAAACACATGCGCAGGAAGTTCGAGGCGTAGTCGAGGTGGTTGAGCGGATAGACGAACGGCTGGCCGACCGAGTACTTGTAGGCCATCGCCGCGAGCGTCGGCACCTTGGCGATCATGCGCATGGAGGCGATCATGCGCTGGGTCGGATCGTTGACGTCGGTGGAGTCGTGATAGAAGGCGGCAAGTGCGCCGACGGAAGCCACCATCACCGCCATCGGGTGCGCGTCGCGACGAAACGCCTGGAAGAAGCGCGTCATCTGCTCGTGCACCATCGTGTGATGGGTGATGCGGTAGTCGAAGTCTTCCTTCTGCGCCTTGGTCGGCAGTTCGCCGTAAAGCAATAGGTAGCACGTCTCGAGGAAGTCGCCCTGCTCGGCGAGTTGCTCGATCGGGTAGCCGCGATACAGGAGCATGCCCTGGTCGCCGTCGATGTAAGTGATCTTCGACTGGCAGCTTCCCGTCGATGTGAAGCCGGGATCGTAAGTGAACATGCCCGCCTGGGCATAGAGCTTGCTGATGTCAACGACCTCGGGCCCGATGGTGCCGCTGAGAACCGGAAACTCGAAACTGTTGCCGCCCACGGTCAGCGTTGCAGATTTTGTGGTGTTCTTTGCATCCATGGCGTGGTCCCCGGGAAGTCGTTACGGAACCGGACCGGCCCTGTATGGATATGGGAGGGGCGAGCCCGAGGTTCTAGTCGGCGAGGGAGGGTTAAACCATTGCGTCTGGCGCCGCAAGACAGACAAACGGGCCAAGTCGAGCAGCTTTATACGGCCTTTGCCGGCCACCGGAAGCGGGCGTCCTGCACATTGGAAGGATTGCAGAATTGCGCTCGGCGCGCGGGCTCGCGATCAGGGTCGGCGGCGGCTTCCGGCGTCGTTGCCGAGGCGACGTTCACGCTGTCGCGAGGTCGCCGAGACGCGCAAGGGATTCTTCGCGCCCGAGCACGGCGAGCACGTCGAAGATGCCCGGCGAGGTGGTGCGGCCGGTCAAGGCGACGCGCAAGGGCTGTGCGGCTGCGCCGAGCTTGAGGCCGTTCTGGTCTGCGAAAGTCCGCACCATTTTCTCGGTGGCCTCCGCCGACCATGGCTCGACCGTTGCGAGCGCCGTGCGCAGCCGGCCGAGAAGCTGGCGCGTCTCGGGCGTGAGCAGCGCTGCCGCCTTCGCTTCCAGCGCCAGCGGTCGCTCGGCGAACAGATAGGCGGCGCTGTCGATCAGCTCGATCAGCGTCTTGGCGCGCTCCTTCAGCCCCGGCATGGCCGCGAGCAGCCGCGCCCGCCCGTCCGCGTCGAGCTTGCCGGCCATCGCTGTGCCCTGCGGAATGAACGGCAGCGTCTCCTCGATCCGCCGCACCAGCGTCGCGTCGTCGCTGTGGCGGATGTAGTGACCGTTGAGATTTTCCAGCTTGGCGAAATCGAAGCGCGCGGCCGAGCGGCCGATGCCCTTGAGGTCGAACAGCGCGATCATCTCGTCGGTGGAAAACACCTCCTGGTCGCCATGGCTCCAGCCCAGCCGCACGAGGTAATTGCGCAGCGCTTCCGGCAGGTAGCCCATGGCGCGGTAGGCATCGACGCCGAGCGCGCCGTGGCGCTTCGACAGCTTTGAGCCGTCCGGGCCGTGGATCAGCGGGATGTGCGACATGCTGGGGAAGGTCCACCCGAGCGCGTCGTAGATCTGCTTTTGCCGCGCGGCGTTGGTGAGATGATCGTCGCCGCGGATGACGTGCGTCACGCCCATGTCATGATCGTCGACGACGACGGCCAGCATGTAGGTCGGGTTGCCGTCGGAGCGCAGCAGCACGAGGTCGTCGAGGTTCTCGTTCTGCCAGACGACGCGGCCTTGCACCTCGTCCTCGACGACCGTTTCGCCGCTCTGCGGTGCGCGCAGCCGGATCACCGGCTTGACGCCGGCGGGTGCCTCGGCGGGATCGCGGTCGCGCCAGCGCCCATCGTAGCGCATCGGGCGGCCCTCGGCGCGCGCCTTCTCGCGCATCTCGGCCAATTCCTCGGCGCTGGCGTAGCAGCGATAGGCGCGGCCGTCGGCGAGCATCTGCTCGGCGACCGCGCGGTGGCGCGCGGCATTGGTGTACTGATAGACGACGTCGCCGTCCCAATCGAGGCCGAGCCAGGTGAGGCCGTCGAGGATCGCCTCGATCGCGGCCTGTGTCGAACGCTCGCGGTCGGTGTCCTCGATCCGCAGCAGCATCCTGCCGCCGCGGCCGCGCGAATAGAGCCAGTTGAACAGCGCGGTGCGGGCGCCGCCGATGTGCAAAAATCCGGTTGGCGAGGGAGCGAAGCGGGTGACGATCTGAGACATCGGTGAGGAACGGTCCGGGCGACGGTGGCGCGAAAACGCGGCTCGTGTAGCATGGCTCTCGGAGAGAGGGTAGCGGGCTGGAGCCGCCTATCGTGGCGTTGCGCGTAAAATGGCCGCGCAGCAAGGCGCAAACGTGGCCGCCGGACGGAGTTGTGCCGGCAGACGCCGGTGCCGGTGCGCGCGTCGAGATCGCCGCATCCTGCGCCGCATGGATTCGCGCGGCGGCACGCGCCGAAGCCGGGCCGGGCCGCCTGGTGCCGTGGGTGCCGGTGGCATTCGGCGCCGGCATCGCGCTGTACTTCGCGGCCAGCCACGAGCCGGTCGGCTGGGTCGCCGCGCTCACCGCGGCCGCGCTCGCCGCGCTTGCCTTCGCCGTGCGCCGCCATCCTGTCTTTGCCGCCGCCGCTCTCGCCGCCGCGATGGCCGCGGGATTCGCCACCGCCACCGTGAAGGCGGCGCTGGTCGCGCATCCGGTGCTGGACCGGCCGCTCTATGCGAGTTCGCTCATGGGCTTCGTCGAGACCCGCGAGGTGCGCGAGAAGGCCGACCGCTTCGTGCTGCGCGTCAGCGCCCTCGAGGCGCGCGGCGGTGCGCCGAAGCTGACGCGCGTGCGGCTTTCCGTGCGCAAGGGCACCGCGCCGCCGGTCGGCAGCTTCATCGAGGTCAAGGCCCGGCTAACGCCGCCGCTCGCCCCGCTCCGGCCCGGCGGCTACGATTTCGCGCGCGACCTGTATTTCCAGGGCATCGGCGCGTCGGGTTTCGTGCTCGGCACGGTCACGGTGCGGGCGCCGCCGGAGGCGGGCGGTGTGCGGCTCGGCTACGCGGCGGCGATGCAGGGCATGCGCGATGCCATCGACGGCCGCATCCGCGCGGTGCTCGACGGCGACACCCGCGCCATCGCCACCGCGCTGATCACCGGGCGGCGCGATGCCATCACGCCTTCGGTGAACGATGCGATGTTCGTCTCCGGCCTCGGCCACATCCTGTCGATCTCCGGCTACCACATGGCGGTGGTGGCGGGCGTGGTGTTCTTCGTGCTGCGGCTCCTGCTTGCCGGAAGCCCGACGCTGGTCGCGACCTTTCCGATCAAGAAGGCGGCCGCGGCCGCGGCACTGGTCGCGGCGGCATTCTATCTGCTGCTGTCCGGCGCCGAGGTCGCAACCCAGCGCTCGTTTCTGATGACGGCGGTGGTGCTGATCGCGGTGATGGCCGATCGCCGTGCCGTCACCGTGCGCACACTGGCGATCGCGGCGCTGGCGGTGCTGCTGCTCGCGCCGGAAGCGCTGGTGCATCCGAGCTTCCAGATGTCGTTTGCCGCGACGCTGGCGCTGGTGGTGCTGGTCGAGTTCGGTATGCCGCGCCTGTTTGCGGCGGCCGACAGTCCGTTCGCCGCGCGGGCGGCGTTATGGGGTGGTCGCGAAGTGCTGATGCTGGCGGCGGCCTCGCTGGTCGCAGGGCTTGCGACGACCCCCTATGCCGCATTCCACTTCCATCGGCTGGCGCCCTACGGCGTGATCGCCAACCTCGCGGCGATGCCGGTGGTGTCGGGACTGGTGATGCCGGCGGGGCTGGCCGGGCTGGTCGCGGCGCCGTTCGGCCTCGACGGCCCGTTCTGGCTGGTGATGGGCGTCGGTATCGAATGGATGATGCTGATTGCGCAATGGGTCGCGGCGCTGCCCGGCGCGGTCGGACGGGTGCCTGCGTTCGGCGCGGGCGCGCTGATGGTCATGAGTGTCGGCATCCTCATGCTCGGGTTACTGCGCACGCGGCTGCGGCTGGCGGGACTGGCCGTCCTTGCCGCCGGAATTGTCTGGGCCATGGCAACGCCGCGACCGGATGCTGTCGTCGCGGCGGATGGGGCAAGCGTCGCCGTGCGCGGCACCGACGGCGCCCTGCGCGTGATGCGCACCGGCAACGATGCCTTCACGGTGCGCGAATGGCTCGCGGCCGATGCCGATGCGCGGGCGGCGAACGATCCCGCGCTGTCGAACGGTGTCTCTTGCGACGACCTCGGCTGCGTCGTGGCGCTGCGCGGGACGAGGCTGGTCGCGCTCGCATCGCACCCCGAGGCGTTTGCCGACGACTGCGTCCGCGCCGCCGTCATCGTGACCCGGCATCAGGCGCCGCCGGCGTGTGGGGCGCTCGTCATCGATACGGAGCGGCTTTCGCAGGACGGGGCGCTGGCGCTGCGGGCGACGGAGGACGGCTTCGCCGTCGATGCGGCGCGGCCGCGCGGGTCGCTCCGCCCGTGGTATGGCGCCGCTCGTCGGGACGGCGCTCCTCGCACCATGACAGACGATGACACACCCGGTGGACGGCGTGGCGTCGACGCTACGCCGCCGGCCGATGCAGAGCACGATGCCGCCGTTCGGTGATGGAGCGTTTTTGCTTCTGACAGGTTCGTGGCATCCACGACTTGATGGCAATTCAGTCAGGCAAGACGTGGATGGCCGGGATAAACCCGGCCATGGCGGCGAAGAGGGATTGCGACAAATCCCCATTCGTCATTACGGATGGCCGGACCCGCCATCGTTACCCGCGGGCTTGGGCCCGAGGTCCATCTTCCTCTCGAAAAAGGATGGATTGCCGGGTCAAGCCCGGCAATGACGCCTCAAACTGCTTCCGTCAAAATAGAAAACGCTTCAGTAGCGTCGGTACAGCCCGATCAGCTTGCCCTGAATCTGCACCCGGTTGGGCGGCAGGATGCGGACCTCGTATGCGGTGTTGGCCGGCTCCAGCGCGATCGAGGCGCCGCGCCGGCGGAAGCGCTTCAGCGTCGCTTCCTCCTGGTCGATCAGCGCCACCACAATGTCGCCGGTGTCGGCGGCGTCGCTGCGCTGGATCAGCGCCATGTCGCCGTCGAGGATGCCGGCCTCGATCATCGAATCGCCGCGCACCTCGAGCGCATAGTGCTCGCCGACGCCCAGCATGTCCGGCGGCAGGCTGATGGTGTGGCTGCGGGTCTGGATCGCCTCGATCGGCGTGCCGGCGGCGATCCGTCCCATCACCGGAACGGCGACCAGATGACTGGCATCGTCCGCTGCCGGGCCGGGCCGCACCTTGCCGAGGTTGCCCTCGATGATGCTCGGGGTGAAGCCGCGCCGCCCGCCGCCCGCCGCCTGAACCTCCGGCAGCTTGATCACCTCGATGGCGCGGGCGCGGTTGGGCAGGCGGCGGATGAAGCCGCGCTCCTCGAGCGCAGTGATCAGCCGGTGGATGCCCGACTTCGAGCGCAGGTCGAGGGCGTCCTTCATCTCGTCGAACGAGGGGGGGACGCCCGTTTCCTTCAGGCGCTCGTTGATGAAGCGAAGAAGCTCGAACTGCTTGCGTGTCAGCATCCCGGATGATCCCCCAGATCGTGTGCCCATGCCCTGAGCGGCCGACCGGTAGCCCCAAATCAAAGCACCCCAGGTCAAAACAAAAGGCGCCGCTCAAGACAAATCATGAACATACACTATATGTTCGATATGTGTTCCGCAAGCGCTTAATTTACGGTGAACGGCGCGCCGATCCTCGGAGGAAAGTTTTACGCGGGCAGGCGGAACACCACGCAGGGCGAGCCGGCGGTGGCGGCCGGGGCGTGCGGCGGGCGGACGATCAGCACCTGCGCCGCGGCCAGATTGCCGAGCAGCGACGAATCCTGCTGGTCCACCGGCGTTGCGACCGGCGGACCGTTATCGGTCAGCGTCAGGCGCGCGCGCAGGTAGTCCTGGCGGTGGTCGTTGGCGGCGACGTCGGCGCCGAGGATGGCGTGCTCGGCGACCTGATGGACATCGCGGCGGCCGGACAGCGCGCGGATCAGCGGCACCGCGAACAGGAACGAGCAGATGTAGGACGAGGCCGGATTGCCCGGCACGCCGATCACCCGCATCGCCCCGCCGCGGCCGTGCATCATCGGTTTGCCGGGGCGCAACGCGATGCGCCAGAACGCGATCTCGACCCCTTCGGCCTCCAGCGCCTGCTTGACCACGTCGTGGTCGCCGACCGAGGCACCGCCGGTGGTGATGAGAACGTCGGCGCCGCCCTCGCGGGCGTGACGGATTTTGGCGCGGGTGTCGTCCAGCGTATCGCGGGCGATGCCGAGATCGATCACCTCGGCGCCCTCGCGGCGCGCCAGTGCGCGCAGCGCGTAGCCGTTGGAATGCACGATCTGGCCCGGCTTCGGGGTGGTGCCCGGAATCACCAGTTCGTCGCCGGTGGCGAGGAAGGCGACCTTCGGGCGGCGCCGCACCGGCAGCCGCGGATGGTTCATCGCGGCGGCGAGCGCGAGGTCGCGCTCGTTCAAGCGGGTGCCCGCGCGCAGCAGCACATCGCCCTCTTGGAAGTCGATGCCGGCGAGGCGGATGTGGCGGCCGGGGCGGGCGGCTTCGTTGAGGGTGACAGTGTCGCCGTCCCGCGTGGTGTCTTCCTGCACCACCACGGCGTCGGCGCCCTTCGGCACCACGCCGCCGGTGAAGATGCGGATCGCCTCGCCCTTGCCGATCTCGCGGTCGAACGGGCGGCCCGCGGCGACCTCGCCGGCCACGCGCAGTGTCACCGGCACGCTGGAGGCGTCCTGCGCCCGCACCGCGTAGCCGTCCATTGCCGACATCGCCTCGGGTGGCTGCGTGCGCAGCGCCGCGACGTCGCGCGCCAGCACCCGATGATAGGCGTCATCCAGCGCGACCATCTCCTCGGGCAGCGCATCGGCCCCGTCGAGCACCCGGGCAAGCGCCTCGGCGACCGGAGTGAGCGCGCGCTTGCTGGCCATGATGACGGTCCTTTCATTCATCGCGGAGACGCCCGGTAGTGGCCGGATTTGCCGCCTTTCTTCTCGACGAGGCGGATGCCCTCGATGCGGGCGGCGCGCTCGACCGCTTTGATCATATCGTAGATCGTCAGGCACGCCACCGATACCGCGGTGAGCGCTTCCATCTCGACGCCGGTCGGGCCCGTCACCTTGACTGTGGCGCGCACGCGGCAGCCGGGGAGTGCGGCGTCGGGGGTGATGTCGAGCGTCACTTTCGACAGCGCCAGCGGATGGCACAGCGGGATCAACTCGGCAGTGCGCTTGGCGGCCATGATGCCGGCGATGCGCGCGGTCGCCAGCACGTCGCCCTTGGCGGCGGTGCCGGAGACGATGAGATCGAGTGTTGCGGGGCTCATCACGATGGCGCCTTCGGCAACCGCCTCGCGCATCGTCGGCGCCTTGGCCGAGACATCGACCATGCGCGCGGCGCCTTTTGCGTCGAGATGGGTGAGGGCGGCCTGTTTCGCCCGGCGCGCCATAGCCTAGCGTCCCGACGGGGCGGTGCCGTCGCGCGCAAGCAGCGCGCGCGTCGCCGCGGTGACGTCCGCCTGCCGCATCAGGCTCTCGCCGACGAGATAGGCGCGGATGCCAACGGCGGCGAGCCGCGCGATATCGGCCGGCGTGAAGATACCGCTTTCGCCGACCGCGATGCGGTCGGACGGGATCAGCGGCGCGAGCCGCTCGCTGGTCGCAAGCGTCGTCTCGAAACTGCGCAGGTTGCGGTTGTTGACGCCGATCAACGGCGAGCGCAGCCGCAGCGCACGCTCCAGTTCAGCCTCGTCGTGGACTTCCAGCAGCACGTCCATGCCGAGCGCCAGCGCGGTATCCTCCAGCCCCTTGGCGTCGGTATCGTCGAGGGCCGCGAGGATGATCAGGATGCAGTCGGCTCCCCAGGCGCGTGCCTCGAACACCTGATAGGCGTCGTACATGAAGTCCTTGCGCAGCACCGGCAGCGCGGTCGCCGCGCGCGCCGCGACGAGGAAATCGGGGTGGCCCTGAAACGACGGCGCGTCGGTGAGAACGGACAGGCACGCCGCGCCGCCCGCCTCGTAGGCGCGCGCCAGCGCCGGCGGGTCGAAGTCGGCGCGGATCAGCCCGCGCGACGGCGAGGCTTTCTTGATCTCGGCAATCAGCGCAGCTTCGGCCTTGTCGATGCGGCGGCGCAGCGCATCGGCAAAGCCGCGCGGCGCCGGTGCGGCTTCGGCCGCGGCACGCACTTCGGCGAGCGGGCGCGCGGCCTTGGCCGCGGCGATCTCCTCGCGCTTGTAGGCTTCGATGCGTGCGAGGATATCCGACATGGGGCGACCGTCAGGCGTTGCTGGCGGCAAGGAGGCGGTCGAGCCGCGTCCGCGCCGCGCCGGAATCGAGGGATTGCGTGGCAAGCGCCACGCCATCTGCGAGGGTTTTGGCACGGCCGGCGACGACCAGCGCCGCGGCCGCATTGAGCAGCGCCACGTTGCGATAGGCGCCCGGCTTGCCGTCGAGCACGGCGGTCAGCGCCGCCGCATTGGCGGCGGCGTCGCCGCCCTTGAGGTCGGCGCTGGTGGCCAGCGGCAGGCCGGCGTCGGCGGGTCCGATCTCGAACTCGCGGATGGTGCCGTTTTCAAGTGCTGCGACATAGGTCGGGCCGGTCAGCGTGATCTCGTCGAGGCCGTCCGAGCCGTGCACCACCCATGCCGCTTCGGCGCCGAGGTTCTTCAGCACCTCGGCCAGCGGTCTGACCCACTGCCGCGAGAACACGCCGACCATCAGCCGGGTGACGCCGGCTGGGTTGGACAGCGGCCCGAGCAGGTTGAAGATGGTGCGGGTGGCGAGTTCGACCCGCGTCGGGCCGACGTTCTTCATGGCCGGATGATGGGTTGGCGCGAACATGAAGCCGATGCCGGCGTCGGCGATGACGCGGCCGACCGCCTCGGGGGCGATGTCCACCTTGACGCCGAGCGCGGTCAGCACATCGGCGGCGCCGGAGCGCGACGACAGCGCCCGATTGCCGTGCTTGGCAACCACGACGCCGCTGCCGGCAGCGATGAAGGCGGCGCAGGTCGAGACGTTGACGGAGCCCGAGCCGTCGCCGCCGGTGCCGACGATGTCGATAGCGCCGGCCGGTGCCGTGACCGGCAGCATTTTGGCGCGCATCGCGGTTACCGCGCCGGTGATCTCGTCCACGGTCTCGCCGCGCACGCGCAAGCCCATCAGCAGCGCGCCCATCTGCGAGGGCGTTGCCTCGCCGGACATCATGGCGTCGAAGGCGGAAGCGGCTTCCTCGCGCGTCAGCGCGGCACCGGTTGCGACCTTGCCGATCAGGGCTTTGAAATCGTTCATGCGAACCTGCGAAAGAGCGGCGCTGCGACCGCCGCCCGTATCGGTCTTAGACCATTTTGACGGGAAGGGGAAAGCGGAGGAGGCATCACTGGTTGGCGCCGGTCACTTGCGCGAACGCCGCCTGGTTGACGGTGACGCCAAGCTCGTTGCGAAGTTTTGCAAGATGGGCGTTGATCTGCTCGTCGTCGATCATCCGCCGCAGCGTCTCCTTGAGCGTCTTGGTCGTCTCGGCATTGGCGTCGAAGGCCGGAGTGATGATGTCGTTGACCTGAAAAACCACGCGCGCGCCGCCGTCGCCCTCGGCCTCGCCGGCGCTGCCCTTGGCGGTGCGGAACACGGCGCGCACCGCGGCTTCCGACAGCCCGGCGACCTTGTCGGTGCGCTTGAACTTGTCCGCGGTTTCGACCGTCAGCCCGGCCGCGGCGGCCTCGGTGGCCAGTGCCGCGCCGCCATCGATCTTGGCGGCCAGTTCCTTGGCCTTGTCGCGCAGCCGGCTTGCCACCTGCTCGGCTTGCCAGCGCGTTTCGACCTCGGCCTTGACCTCGTCGAACGTGCGCTCGCGCGAGGGGGTGATGCCCAGCACCTCGAACCAGATATAGCCGCCCTGGTAGGCGATGGGATCGGTCTCAACGCCGACGTCGCTCTCGAACGCCTCGGCGACGATGTCGGTGCCTTGCGGCAGGCTGGCGACCGGCTGGCCGTCGGGCCCGCGCCCGGAGCGGTCCATCGCCTCGATGGTGGTGGCGGTGAGGCCGAGCTTCTTGGCGGCCTCGGCGACGTTGGCGCCGCCGCCGCGTTCGTCCTCCATCTTGTTGCGGATGTCCTCGACGGAGGCGCGGGCCTGGTCGAGCGCCAGTCCGCGCTTGATCTCGGCGGCAACGGACTCATAGCTCGGCGTGGTGCCGGCCTCGATTTTCGTGACCTTGGCCAGCGTCACGCCGAAGGTGCCGGCGATCGGCTGGCTGATCTCGTTCTCCGGCAGCTTGAACACGGCATCGGCGACCGCCGGGTCGGCGATCTCCGATTTGGCCATCAGCCCGAGCTCGACGTCGGAGGCGGCGAGGTTGCGCTCCTTGGCGATGTCGGCGAATGCCGCCCCGGCGACGAGCCGCTCGCGCGCGGCGCGGGCCTCGTCGGCGGTCGGAAACACGATCTGCGAAATCTCGCGCCGCTCCGGCTTGGCGTACTTGTCCTTCTGTTGCTCGAACGCCTTGCGGGCATCGGCGTCCGACACCTGGGTCCATTTTGCGATGCTGTCGGGGGTGACCTCGACGATTGAAACCTTGCGGTATTCGGGGGCGCGGAACACCGGCTTGTTGTCGTTGAAATAGCTCTCCAGCGTCTCCTGGTTCGGCGTCTCGATGGTGCCCGCCTGCGCCGCGCCGAGCCGGACGTAGGCGATCGAGCGCTGCTCGTTCTGGAAGCGGTCGATGGCCTCGGTCAGGGTGGTGGAGGGGGCGGCGCCAGTGGTGATGGTGCCGGTGATCTGGCCGCGCAGCGCGGCGCTGCGCTGTTCGGCGACGTAGCGCTGCTCGGTGTAGCCGGCCTGCCGGATGATTTGCGCAAAGCGGGCAGGATCGAAGCTGCCGTTGACACCCTGGAAGGTCGGGTCCTGCGAAATCCGCCGCACGACGTCGGCGTTCGACTGGGCGAGCCCGAGCCGCTTGGCCTCCTCGTTGAGCACGGTCTCGCCGACGACCTGTTGCAGTACCTGGCGGTCGACGCCGAAGGCGCGCGCCTGGTCCGGCGTCAGCGGCCGCCCGATCTGCCGGCCGATCTGCTGCAGGCGGTCGGTATAGAGCTGGCGGAACTGCTCGACGGAAATCTCGGTGCTGCCGATGGTGGCGAAGGTCGATTGCCCGAAGCCACGGAAAATGTCGCCGATGCCCCACACCGCGAAGCTGATGCTGAGGATGCCCATCACGGTCCACATGACGACCTTGCCGAGCCAGTTCGACGACAGTTTATTGATGTTGCGGAGCATGGATGGTCTGCCTCTGGCGGCTCCCGGCGGGCCGGGGGCGGCGGTCGTCATGGCGCGGGGCCGGTGGAGGATCGTGTGCGGCTTATAAAATGCCCCATGGGGGGTCGCAACCTGCGAGGTGCCGCATCTTGAGCCGCACCGTACACTCTGGTAGCCGAAGCCGACGGGCCATCGGAACATTGCGGCCAGGCGAGGGACGGTCATGACGCGCACGCGCCGCCCGCTGATTGCGGGCAACTGGAAGATGAACGGCCTGAGAGCCCAGATCGCGGAGATCGGCAAGATCGCCCAAGGGGCGGGCGACCTCTGGCGCCGCGCCGATCTGCTGGTGTGCCCGCCGGCGACGCTGTTGTTTGCCGCCTCGGCGGTGCTGCTCGGCTCGAAGGTCAGGGCCGGCGGCCAGGATTGCCACGCGGCGGCGGCTGGCGCCCATACCGGCGACCTGTCCGCCGAGATGATGGCCGATGCCGGCGCGGTCGCGGTCATTGTCGGACACTCGGAGCGGCGCGCCGACCACGGCGAAACCAGCGATGTCGTCAGGGTCAAGGCGGAGGCGGTCTGGCGCGCCGGCCTGACGGCCATCGTCTGCGTCGGCGAAACGGCGGCGGACCGCGATGCCGGGCGCACGCTGGCGGTGGTCGGCGACCAGATCGCGGGATCGCTGCCCGATGGCGCCACCGCGGCCAGTCTGGTGGTGGCCTACGAGCCGGTCTGGGCGATTGGCACCGGGCGTACGCCGACGACGGAAGATGTCGCGGAAGTTCATGGGTTTATCAGGTCAAAATTAAGAGAGCGGTTCAGCGGCGAGGCGGGTGGCATCCGCATCCTTTACGGCGGCTCGGTCAAGCCGGCCAATGCCGCTGAACTGCTTGGCGCCGCCGACGTCGATGGCGCGCTGGTCGGTGGCGCCAGCCTCAAGGCCGACGATTTCCTCGCCATCGCCAACGCCTGCCCGGCCTGAGCCGACGTTTCGCATGCCCCGGCCATCCTGTCCGGGGTGGTCTTGGCGGCGGCGATCGTGTAGAGACCGCGCGACTTCACTCTTCGCCTCAGGTTCGCCGCGCGCGCCCGTTACGCTGCCGCCCGGATCGTGCGCGATGGAACGGACCCTATGCAAAGCGTTATTATCGTCATCCACCTGATCATCGTGCTGGCGCTCACCGGCGTGATTCTGGTGCAGCGTTCCGAAGGCGGCGGCCTCGGCATCGGCGGCGGGGGCGGCGGCGGCTTCATGTCGAGCCGCGGCACCTCCAACCTGCTGACCCGGACCACCGCTATTCTGGCGGCGATCTTCTTCGTCACCAGCCTGCTGCTGTCGTGGCTCGCCGGCCACCAGCGCGCGCCAAGCTCGATCATCGACGGATCGTCCGCGCCGATCACCCAGCCGGGTACGCCGTCGCCGCCGCTCGGGCAGGGCGGGGGCGTGCTCGATTCGCTCAAGCAGCAGGAGCAGGCGCCGGCGGCGCCCCAGGCACCGCGCTCGCAATAGCGACGGAGCGCCGGCCGGCGGTTACCGGGCGACTTGCAAAGGCGCCGCCAACGGCATTGAAAATCTGACGTTTCCGTTTGCCGCGGCTGCATTCGCAGAAACCTGTGGCAGGCGGCATTTGGTTTTTGCGAATCGCGGCTCGCGCGGTAAAGGTAGGCTCCCATGGCGCGGTACATCTTCATCACCGGCGGCGTGGTTTCCTCGCTTGGCAAGGGTCTGGCTTCGGCAGCGCTCGGCGCACTGCTGCAATCGCGCGGCTACAAAGTGCGGCTGCGCAAGCTCGACCCCTATCTCAACCTCGACCCGGGCACGATGTCGCCCTATCAGCACGGTGAGGTGTTCGTCACCGACGACGGCGCGGAGACCGACCTCGATCTCGGCCACTACGAGCGCTTCACCGGCCGGCCGGCGAGCAAGGCCGACAACATCACCACCGGCCGCATCTATCAAGACATCCTGACCCGAGAGCGGCGCGGCGACTATCTCGGCGCCACCATCCAGGTCATCCCCCACGTCACCAACGCCATCAAGGAGTTCATCCTCACCGGCAACGAGGAGTTCGACTTCGTGCTGTGCGAGATCGGCGGCACCGTCGGCGACATCGAAGGGCTGCCGTTCTTCGAGGCGATCCGCCAGATCAAGAACGACCTGCCACGCGGCCAGTGCATCTACATCCACCTGACGCTGTTGCCCTTCATCCCGAGCGCCGGCGAACTGAAGACCAAGCCGACCCAGCACTCGGTCAAGGAATTGCGCTCGATCGGCATCCAGCCCGACATCCTGCTGTGCCGCACCGACCGCGCCATTCCGGCCGAGGAGCGGCGCAAGCTCGGACTGTTCTGCAACGTGCGCGAAAGCGCGGTGATCGAGGCCCGCGACGTCGACAATATCTACGCGGTGCCCGAGGCTTACCATCTGGCCGGGCTCGACGACGAGGTGCTGGCGGCGTTCGACCTCGCCGCCGAGGCACCGGACCTGCGAAGCTGGCACGAGATCAACGCGCGGATTCACAATCCGGAAGGGCAGGTGACGATTGCCGTGGTCGGCAAGTACACCGGCATGAAGGACGCCTACAAGTCGCTGATCGAGGCGCTGTCCCACGGCGGCATCGCCAACAAGGTCAAGGTCAACCTCGACTGGATCGAGAGCGAGGTGTTCGAGAACGAGGACCCCGCGCCGTTCCTCGAACACGTCAACGGCATCTTGGTGCCGGGTGGCTTCGGCCAGCGCGGCGCCGAAGGCAAGATCAGGGCGGCGCGTTTCGCCCGCGAGCGCGACGTGCCCTATTTCGGCATCTGCTTCGGCATGCAGATGGCCGTGATCGAGGCGGCACGCAGCCTGGTCGGCATCGAGAATGCCAACTCGACCGAGTTCGGTCCCACGCCGGAGCCGGTGGTCGGGCTGATGACCGAGTGGCTGCGCGGCAACGAACTGGAGCGCCGCACGGCGTCCGGCGATCTCGGCGGCACCATGCGGCTCGGCGCCTACACGGCTAAACTCGCCCGAGGCAGCCGGGTATCGAAGATTTACGGCGGCGCGCTGGAGATTTCCGAGCGCCACCGCCATCGCTACGAGGTCAACACCGCCTACAAGGACCGGCTCGAACAGCACGGGCTTCGCTTCTCCGGGCTGTCGCCGGACGGCGTGCTGCCGGAGATCGTCGAATACGAGGACCATCCGTGGTTCGTCGGCGTCCAGTTCCACCCCGAACTGAAGTCGCGGCCGTTCGCCCCGCACCCCCTGTTCGCCTCGTTCATCGAGGCGGCGATGGCGCAGAGCCGGCTGGTGTAATCCGCCGCATTCGCTCTTCGCGGGCGAGCGACGGCTACGCTATTTCCCCTGCAGATCGCGCAGCCACGTCAGCACGGCCTCGCGCCCGGCTTTCGGGGTATCGCGGTGGTCGGCCGCGACCGTCACGTAGCGGTTCATCGCATGGGCCGGCGCGTGGCCGAAGATGTAGTCCTTGCCGCGCTGCGATTTGTCCTTGGTCCCGGACACCACCAGCAGCGGGACTTTCAGCCGGGCGGCGTTGCCAGGCATCACGCTCGGCGAGTCGGACGCCAGAAAGCTGAGATAGGTTTTGGGTGTGGCGTTGACCGTGATCGCCACGCCGCCGTTGATATCGGTGAACGTCGTTTTGCGCTCGCCCTGGCCCGACGCGGTGAGCTGCCGGGCGCGCTCGATCTCGCCCGCGATCTCCGGCCGTTTCGAGATGAACTCGGGGTAGTGCGCCGGAGCGAGCGCGATCACGCCGGCGACCTCCTTGTCGTGCAGGGCGGCGTAGGCAAGCGCCGCGTTGGCGCCGAGGCTCTGGCCGGCAATGACGATCCGGGCCACGCCGCGCGCCTTGAGCGAGGCGATGGCCTCGTCGATGGCGCCGAGGCAGTCGAGGTAGGGCTTGTCGTAGATGCGCTGCCGCGACCAGCACATCTGCGGCCGGGCGCTCAAAAATCCCATGGCCGCGAGCGGCTTGTCGTAAAGCGCGAGCTGGTTTTCGCTGCCGGATTTGCCGTGCAGGAGCACGACGCCCCACCGCTCGGCGCAGACGGCCGACGTGGCGCTTGCGGCCAGCACCAGAACGCCGCCCAACAGACCGCGCAAGATGGCTTTCAACCCCGGCTCCATCGTTGGCTCCCACTTGCCCCATATGCCTGTGCATCGGCGATGGCACGGTGCCATGGTACTTCACTTCAGGCGGAAGCGCATCTCGCCGGCGGTCCGCTTCGTGCCGCAAACTACCGTTCGGCGGGATAGGAAGCGCCGCCGCGCTCTGCATGTGGTGCAGGGCGATACGTTGCTTCCGCAGCCCCGCTCGCCTTCCAATCCGCCCCTGCGTAGCCTAAAGCGTGCAATTCTGAAGCAGCGGTTGGTGGACCGCCCGCCGTCGAGGCGGCAGGGCGAATCCATCCCGCCATCCTTGGAAAGGCCCCGCGTGGAGCCCCGGTTGAACGCCAATCCCCAGGTCGACGTCGGCGCCGTGCGGTTCGGCAACGATCTGCCGCTCGCGGTGATCGCCGGGCCGTGCCAGATGGAGAGCCGGGCGCACGCGCTGGAGACCGCCGCCGCGCTCAAGGAGATCGCCGGCCGGCTCGGCCTCGGCCTCGTCTACAAGACCTCGTTCGACAAGGCCAACCGCACCAGCGCCACGGCCGCGCGCGGCGTCGGCCTCAAGGCGGCGCTGCCGGTGTTCGCCGAGATCCGCGAGACGCTCGGACTGCCGGTCTTGACCGACGTCCACGAGGCGGGCCAATGCGCGGCCGTCGCGGAGGCGGTCGATATTCTGCAAATCCCCGCCTTCCTATGCCGGCAGACCGATCTCCTGCTGGCGGCGGCGGCGACCGGCCGGACCGTCAACGTCAAGAAGGGGCAGTTCCTCGCGCCGTGGGACATGGCCAATGTCGTCGCCAAGCTGACCGGGGCCGGCAATGCCAATGTGCTGGTCACCGAGCGCGGCGCGTCGTTCGGCTACAATACGCTCGTCTCCGACATGCGGGCGCTGCCGATCCTCAAGCGTACCACCGGCGCGCCGGTGATCTTCGACGCTACCCATTCGGTGCAGCAGCCGGGCGGCAAAGGCACCTCGTCCGGCGGCGAGCGCGAGTTTGTGCCGGTTCTGGCGCGCGCGGCGGTGGCGGTGGGCGTCGCCGGCGTGTTCATCGAGACCCATCCCGACCCCGACCATGCGCCGTCCGACGGTCCCAACATGGTGGCGCTCGGCGATTTCGAGGCCCTGATGCGCACGCTGATGGCATTCGACCAACTGGCCAAGGCGGCCGCGACCGGCGACGGACGCAGCTAGATGCGCGTGGCGGAGGCGAGGGGATCGATCGGCATCGCCGGTCGCGGGCAATCGGTCTGGATGCGGCGGCCCCGATAGATGCTGTTCATCCTCAATCTGATCGCGCTGACGACGTTCGCCGCCAACCTGTCTATTCGCGCCATCGACCCGGTGCTGCCGCATGTAGCCGACGATCTTTCCGTCTCCATCGCGCAGGCCGCGAGCCTGTCCGCCGGCCTCGCCTTCACCTTCGCCATCGTCCAGCCAGTGGTCGGCGCCGCCGCGGACCTGCTCGGCAAGACGCGGATGATGGTGGTGTGTCTGGTGTTGCTCGGCATCGGCAGCATCCTCGGAGCCTTCGCCACGTCGTTCCCGGCGTTGCTGGCGACCCGCGTCCTGTGCGGCATCGGCGCCGGTGGCGTGTTTCCGGTAGCGATGGGGCTGACCAGCGATCTGGTGCCGCTGGCCCAGCGCCAGGTGGCGCTCGGCCGGGTGCTGGCCGGCGCCATGATCGGCAACATCCTTGGCGCCTCGCTGGCCGGTGCCATCGGTGACATCATGGGCTGGCGCGGCGTGCTGCTGCTGCTCGGCATCCTGACACTCGCTGCCGCGCTCGCCGTCGGCTTGGGCCTGCGCGGTCGCGCCGGAACCAAGACCGCAGGCCCGCCGAGCCTGTCGGTTCTGGCGCACGGCTACCGCGTGCTGTTCGCCAATCCGCGCACCAAGATCTGCTACACCATCGTCTTCTTCGAGGGCTGTTGCGTGTTCGGCGTGCTGCCGTTCGTCGCCGCCTTCCTGTTCGACCTCGGCGAAACGCGGCTTTCGGTTGCCGGCCTCGTGATCGCCGGCTTTGCCGCCGGCGGCCTGATCTACACGGTGAGCGTCGGCCGGCTGTTGCCTTTGCTCGGCATGCGCGGGCTGATGATCGGCGGCGCGGCGCTGGTGGCGGTGCAACTGGTGCTGCTGGGCATCGGTCTGTCGTGGCCGGCGCAGACAGCGAGCTTCGTGGCGATGGGGCTCGGCTTCTACATGCTGCATGGCTGCATGCAGGTGTTCGCCAGCGAACTGTCGGAGGAGGCGCGGGCGACCTCGCTGTCGCTGCACGCCTGCTTCTTCTTTCTCGGCCAGACGGCGGGGCCGATCGCCTACGGTTTCGGCCTCGACCATGTCGGCAAGCTGACGACGCTCTCCATCAGCGCCGGTATCGTCATGCTGGTCGGCCTGTTCGCTGCGCGGCTGCTGGTCAAGCGGGGCTAACCGCGGCCGCGGTAAGGCGCGACGCCCTGATCCGGCAGCCACAGGCCCTTCGGCAATTTCCCCGTCTGCCAGAACACGTCGATCGGAATGCCGCCGCGCGGATACCAGTAGCCGCCGATGCGCAGGTAAACGGGTCTGATCTCGCGGACGAGCCGCTTGCCGATGGCCAGCGTGCAGTCTTCGTGGAACGCGCCGTGGTTGCGAAAGCTGGCGAGAAAGAGTTTCAGCGCCTTGGATTCGACGAGCCACGCCCCCGGCACGTAGTCGATCACCAGATGCGCGAAATCGGGCTGGCCGGTGATCGGGCAGAGCGAGGTGAACTCCGGCGCGGTGAAGCGCACCAGATAGGCCACGCCCTTGTGCGGATTCGGCACGCGGTCGAGCACTGCCGCCTCAGGCGAGGCGGCGGGCGCCGTGGGGCGGCCGAGTTGCAGGGGGGAGGCGGGTTTCCTAGCCATGTCGCTTCCATATCCAATCGCGGCGCCGGCGTCACCCATGCGCAGGCCGTGGCGGCACGGTCTTTCCCCTCAACGGGCGTTCCTGTAGAAGCACCGGCAAATCCGGAAGCTCACGAGGAACGACAATGACCGCCATCATCGACATCATCGGCCGCGAAATTCTCGACAGCCGCGGCAATCCCACGGTCGAGGTCGATGTCATCCTCGAGGACGGCTCGATGGGCCGCGCCGCGGTGCCCTCCGGGGCTTCGACCGGAGCCCACGAGGCGGTCGAACTGCGCGACGGCGACACGGCCCGCTACGTTGGCAAGGGCGTGCAGAAGGCGGTTGAGGCGATCACCGGCGAGATTTTCGACGCCATCGGCGGGCTCGACGCCGAGGCGCAGGTGCAGATCGACGAGACGCTGATCGCGCTCGACGGCACCCCCAACAAGTCGCGGCTCGGCGCCAACGCCATTCTCGGCGTCTCGCTTGCGGTCGCCAAGGCGGCGGCGGATGCGGCGGCACTGCCGCTCTACCGCTACGTCGGCGGCACCTCGGCGCGGGTGCTGCCGGTGCCGATGATGAACATCGTCAACGGCGGCGTGCATGCCGACAATCCGATCGACTTTCAGGAATTCATGGTGATGCCGGTCGGCGCCGCGAGCTTCGCCGAGGCGCTGCGCTGCGGCTCGGAAATCTTCCATACGCTCAAGGGCGAACTGAAGAAGGCCGGCCACAACACCAATGTCGGCGACGAGGGCGGCTTTGCGCCGAACCTGCCGTCGGCCGACGCCGCGCTCGACTTCGTCATGAACGCTATCGGCAAGGCCGGCTACAAGGCCGGTCACGACGTCATGCTGGCGCTCGATTGCGCCTCGACCGAGTTCTTCAAGGACGGCAGTTACGTCTACGGCGGCGAGGGCAAGACCCGCTCGCGCTCGGAGCAGGCAAAATATCTCGCCGACCTCGTGGCGCGCTACCCGATCGTCTCCATCGAGGACGGCATGGCCGAGGACGACATGGACGGCTGGACGGAGCTGACCGACCTGATCGGCGGCAAATGCCAGCTCGTCGGCGACGACCTGTTCGTCACCAATGTCGAGCGGCTGGCCGACGGCATCAGGCACGGCCGCGCCAACTCGATCCTGGTCAAGGTCAACCAGATCGGCACGCTGACCGAGACGCTTGCCGCCGTCGAGATGGCGTTCAAGGCCGGTTACACCGCGGTGATGTCGCACCGCTCGGGCGAGACTGAGGATGCGACCATCGCCGACCTCGCGGTCGCCACCAATTGCGGGCAGATCAAGACCGGCTCGCTCGCCCGCGCCGACCGCACCGCCAAATACAACCAGCTTCTGCGCATCGAGCAGGAGTTGGGGCCGCAGGCGCGCTATCCGGGCCTGGCCGCGATCAAGAACGCCGCTGCGCGCTAACCCCGACGGTGGCGCTTCACCGTTCGTTAACCGAACCGCCGCATCGTCGCGCCATGGTCTCGCGCGCCCGCCTCAAAGCCGTCCTGACCGGCCTTGCCCTCTATCTGATGGCGGCCGGCGTGATCGGCTATTTCGGCGTCAACGCCTATACCGGCCGCTATGGGCTGAAGGCTCAGCAGGAGCTCGATCAGGAGATCATCGAACTGACCTCCGAACTCGCACGCCTCAAGGCCGAGCGCGCCGTCGGCGAAAAGCGCGTCGCGCTGCTGCGCGCCGACAAGCTCGATCCCGACATGCTCGAGGAGCGGGCGCGCTTTCAGCTCAACTACGTCCACCCGCGCGATCTGGTGCTGCTCGACAAGTAAGCCGGCCCGGCCGGTGGCGTTCGGCCGTCCGTCGCTTCGCCGGGCAGCGCGTCAACTGGCTTGCAGCGCGGCGTTGACCGGGTGGTCGAGGAACGGGCGGATCTGATCCTCCGCGATCGGCGGCGAATAGAAGTAACCCTGCACCATCAGGCTGCCGAGATTCCTGAGCACGTCCATCTCCTCCCGCGTCTCGACGCCTTCGACTACGCAGTCGAGGTTCATGTCGCGGCTGAGCGCGAGCAGGGATTTGACGATCTTGTAGCTCGCCGGGCGTTTGTGCAGATCGGTGACGAAGCTGCGGTCGATCTTGATCTTGGTGAGCGGCAGGGCGTGCAGGCGCGACAGGCTTGAAAAGCCGGTGCCGAAATCGTCGAGCGAGATGCCGCAGCCGAGCAGGCGCAGCATTTCCATCGACCGGCTGACCTGCTCGAAGTCGTGCGTGAACGCGGTTTCGGTGATCTCGAGATCGAGCCGGCGAGGGTCGAAACCGCTGTTGCGGATGATGCTGACGATCGCCAGCGTTCCCTCGGCCGAATTGAGGTCGTAGGCCGACAGGTTGAAAGACAGCCGCATGTTGCCGGACCACGCGGTTGCGGCCGTCAGCGCCTTGCGCAGCAGCGGCCGGGTCAATGAGCCGATGATGCCGGCCCGCTCCGCCACCGGGATGAATTGCGCCGGCGAAACCCGGCCGAGCGTCGGGCTGATCCAGCGCGCCAGCGCCTCGAAGCACACCGTCGTCTGCGAGCGGACATCGACGATGGGCTGAAAAACGATGCTCAGTTCGGTGTCGAAGTCGGCGAGCTTGAGGGCCTGCTCGATGCGTGAATCGCGGTTGATCTGCGCTTCGTGGTCGGCGGAGAACAGCACCGCGCCGCCGCGCCGCGCGCTCTTGCCGTGATACAGCGCATAGTCGGCGCGCTCGAACAGTTGCTCCGCCGAGGACGCCGTTTCAGGATAGACGGCGATGCCGACCGAGCCTGAAATCTGCACGATGGCGTCCGGAAGCGCGAACGGCGCCGACAACAGCGCGGCGATCTCCTCGCCGCGGGCGATCAGGCCGGCGTCGTCGGAGGCATCCGTGACGATATAGGCGAACTCGTCGCCGCCAAGGCGGGATACGAACGTATCGTGCGCCGCGCAGAAGCTGTCGAGCCGGCCCGCGACCTCGATCAGCAGCCGGTCGCCGGCGGCGTGACCGTAGAGGTCGTTGACCGGCTTGAAGCCGTCGAGATCGATGATCCCGAGGGCAAGGCGGGTGCCCTTTGAGCGCGCGCGCTCAAACGCCTCGCCGAGGGCGGTGAAGAACGCGCGGCGGTTCGGAAGGTCCGTGAGGCTGTCGAGATTGGCGAGCCGCAGGTTCTCGTTGCTCAGCATCTCGGTTTTGGTCTGCGCCTCGACCATGCGCGTGAAGTCGCGATACTGGATCAGGATGACGATGATGACTGCGACCGTTACCAGCATGACGTTGATCGCCATGCCGACGAATGACGGTATTCCGGTCGATGCGAAGAAGGCGACGAAGGGGATCGAGACGGTGGTGGCGACAATCAGCGCGGCGGACCGCAGATGGATCAGACACAGCATGCTGCCGAGCATCGCGATCGCCAGAAACAGGCCGATATGTACCTTTGCAAAGACGTCGCCATAGGGGAACAGGGCAAATGCCCAGCTCACGAAGGCGATGCCCAGAACGCCGGCGATCCGGTTGGTGCGGCGCAGCTCGTGGGCGGCCTTCTGATCGGTCAGGACGGCGTTTCTCTTGGTCCACCATGTCATCAAACGGAGGCCGCAAACCAGGCTGAGTGCCAGCGACACGTAGATCGTCAGCCAGTTCGGCGCCTTGCCGAAAAAGGTGAAGGACAGCACCCAGGCATTGGCGACAAGGATGAAATACAGCAGCGGGACCAGCCGCGACAGCGCGGTTAACTGCGCTCCAGCAAGTCCGGCATGTCGGTCCGGACCGACATGAATTGAACAATGGAATTAAGTACTTTCTGTACGGTCATAAAAATTCTCCCGACCACATTTCTTGCGGCCGCACTCGGCAATTTCCCCCATTTATTGCTATCTGATGAAATCAATCTTAAAGGGCCGCAGCGAGCGGGGGCGGCGCGGCGCTATGGCGCAGATCGTGCCGTTGCGCGCAGCGAGGCGCGATCCAATGTGCCCGGAAATCGCGCGTCCGGCTCCACGGCGCCCGTCCGCGCGATCCGGTCCTGCTCGACAGTTAAGTAAGCCGGCAGCTTTCGCTCTCGGCGTCTGCAAAATTTCAAAAGCAGCCGTCGGGACGGTCATATATTTCAATCGCTGCACTGCAAGATGAGTTGTTTCGGCGCAGCGCGTTCCTACGACTTTCGGAGTGCATCGAGTTGGAGTAGAGAGGATCGGAAACCCTCTTATCCGGATGTGTGATGCCTCCCGCCCAAAAGACATCGTCCAAGAAACCGTCTGCCGTTTCGCAGCATACCGGCAATGGTTCGCGTAGCGTCGCAGCATTGCAATTCACCAAGGACCAGGAGCTCGCGGCCTTGCGCGAGATGCTGCTGATCCGCCGCTTCGAGGAGAAGGCGGGCCAGCTTTACGGCATGGGCGCCATCGGCGGCTTCTGCCACCTCTATATCGGGCAGGAAGCGGTCGTGGTCGGGGTGCAGATGGCGCTCAAGAAGGGCGACCAGATCATCACCGGCTACCGCGACCACGGCCACATGCTGGCCACCGGGATGGACCCGAACGGGGTGATGGCCGAACTGACCGGCCGCCGCAGCGGCTATTCCAGGGGCAAGGGCGGCTCCATGCACATGTTCAGCAAGGAGAAGCACTTTTACGGGGGCCACGGCATCGTCGGCGCCCAGGTGCCGCTCGGCACCGGGCTCGCCTTCGCCAACCGCTATCGCGGCAACGACAGCGTGGCGGTCGCCTATTTCGGCGACGGCGCCGCCAACCAGGGTCAGGTCTACGAGAGCTTCAACATGGCCGAGCTGTGGAAGCTGCCGGTCATCTACGTCATCGAGAACAACCGCTACGCGATGGGCACGGCGGTCAGCCGCGCCACCGCGCAGCAGGATTTCTCCAAGCGCGGCGCCTCGTTCAACATTCCGGGCGAGCAGGTGGACGGCATGGACGTGCGCGCGGTGAAGGCCGCGACCGACAAGGCGGTCAAGTGGTGCCGCGAGGGCAACGGCCCCTACATCCTTGAGATGCAGACCTATCGCTATCGCGGCCACTCGATGTCCGACCCCGCCAAGTATCGCACCCGCGAGGAGGTCGAGAAGGTCCGCCACGATCAGGACCCGATCGAGCAGGTGCGTCAGCGGCTTTTGGCCATGAAGGTCGGCGAGGACGAACTGAAGAAGATCGACGCCGAGGTGCGCGCCATCGTCAACGCATCGGCGGAGTTCGCGCAGACCGACCCCGAGCCGGATGCGTCCGAGCTTTACACCGACGTTCTTCGCTGAGTGCGCCCAGGAGCCGACATGCCGATCCAAGTTCTGATGCCTGCCCTGTCGCCGACCATGGAGAAGGGCAACCTCGCCAAGTGGCTCAAGAAGGAGGGCGAGGCCGTCAAATCCGGCGACGTCATCGCCGAGATCGAGACCGACAAGGCGACCATGGAGGTCGAGGCCACCGACGAGGGCACGCTCGGCAAGATCCTCGTGCCGGAAGGCACCAGCGACGTGGCCGTCAACACCCCCATCGCCACCATCCTTGCCGACGGCGAGAGCGCCGCGGACCTCGACAAGGCGCCCGCCGCTGCGTCCGCCAAGACCGAGGCCAAGCCTGACGCCGAGGCTAAGGCCGAATCCGCGCCCGCGCAAAAGGCCGACGCGCCGGCGGCCCCCGCAGCGCCTGCCGTTCATACCGAGGCCGATCCGGAGGTGCCGGAAGGCACCGAGATGGTGACGATGACGGTGCGCGAGGCGCTGCGCGACGCCATGGCCGAGGAGATGCGCCGCGACGGCGACGTGTTCGTGATGGGCGAGGAGGTCGCCGAGTATCAGGGCGCCTACAAGGTGACGCAGGGGCTGTTGCAGGAGTTCGGCGCGCGGCGCGTGATCGACACGCCGATCACCGAGCACGGCTTTGCCGGCGTCGGGATCGGCGCGGCGTTCGCCGGGCTGAAGCCGATCGTCGAATTCATGACCTTCAACTTCGCCATGCAGGCGATCGACCAGATCATCAATTCGGCGGCCAAGACGCTGTACATGTCCGGCGGCCAGATGGGCTGCCCCATCGTCTTCCGCGGGCCGAACGGCGCCGCCGCGCGCGTCGCCGCTCAGCACAGCCAGGATTACTCGGCCTGGTACTCCCACATTCCGGGGCTGAAGGTGGTCGCGCCGTATACGGCCGCCGACGCCAAGGGCTTGCTCAAGGCAGCAATCCGCGATCCCAACCCGGTGATCTTCCTTGAGAACGAAATCCTCTACGGCCAGTCGGGCCCGGTGCCGAAGCTCGACGACCATATCCTGCCGATCGGCAAGGCGCGGATCGCCCGGCCCGGCAAGGACGTGACGCTGGTGGCGTGGTCGATCGGCATGCGCTACGCGCTCAACGCGGCCGACGAACTGGCCAAGGAAGGCATCGAGGCGGAAGTGATCGACCTGCGCACGCTGCGCCCGCTCGACACTGAGACCGTCATTGCCTCGGTGAAGAAGACCGGCCGCGCGGTGGCGGTGGAAGAAGGCTGGCAGCAGTGCGGGGTCGGCGCGGAGATTTCGGCGCGGATCATGGAACAGGCCTTCGATTATCTCGATGCGCCGGTGGCGCGCGTATCCGGCAAGGACGTGCCGATGCCTTACGCCGCCAATCTCGAAAAGCTGGCATTGCCCAGCGTGGCGGAGGTCGTGGCCGCGGCCAAGGCCGTCTGCTATCGGTGACATCATGGCGTTTGGTCAACTGAACCCGTGTCCCGGACGCAATGCGGCGCATCGGCGCCGCGTTGCCGAGCCGGGACCGTCACATCATTCAACGGTCCCGGTTCTGCGTCGCACCACGTCGTGCTGCGTCGCGCCCGGGACACATGGCGCTTGCTGCGGGACTTGAATCATGCCGATCAACATTCTGATGCCCGCGCTGTCGCCGACCATGGAGAAGGGCAACCTCTCCAAGTGGCTCAAGAAGGAAGGCGACAAGGTGCAGTCCGGCGATGTCATCGCCGAGATCGAGACCGACAAGGCGACCATGGAAGTCGAGGCGGTCGAGGACGGGACGCTCGCCAGGATCGTGGTGCCGGAAGGCACCGCCGATGTGCCGGTCAACGACGTGATCGCGGTGCTGGCGGGCGAAGGCGAGGACGTCAAGGCGGCGGCTTCGAGCGGTGGCAGCACCAAGGCTGCTCCCCACCCGTCGCCGGCGGCGAGAACGGACGATGCAAACTCCTCACCTCTCCCCTCCGGGGAGAGGTCGACGCTGAAGGCGGCGGGTGAGGGAACATCTTTGTCATCGACAGCCCCCCCCTCACCTCAGAGGGGAGAGGGAGTCACGGGCACCAACGGCCACGCGCGCGTCTTTGCTTCGCCGCTCGCGCGGCGGCTTGCGAAGGATGCCGGCATCGATGTCGCCAATATCGCAGGCAGCGGCCCGCACGGCCGCGTGGTGGCCCGCGATGTCGAGGGCGCGAAATCGGGCAAGGGCCTGAAGGCGCCCGCAGCCGCACCAGGTGCGGCGGCTCCCGCCGTCGCACCGGCGCTGTCGGACCGCGAGGTGCGGTCGCTGTTCGCGGAAGGCTCCTACGAGGTGGTGCCGCATGACGGCATGCGCCGCACCATCGCGCAGCGGCTCACCGCCTCGACCCAGACCATCCCGCACTTCTATCTCACCATCGACTGCAATCTCGATGCGCTGCTCAAGGCGCGCGAGGACATCAACGCCGCCGCGCCGAAGGACAAGGACGGCAAGCCCGCCTACAAGCTCTCGGTCAACGATTTCGTTGTGAAGGCATTGGCGCTGGCGTTGCAGCGTGTGCCCGACGCCAACGTGAGCTGGACCGAAGGCGGCATGCTCAAGCACCGGCATTCCGACATCGGCGTCGCGGTGGCGATGCCGGGCGGGCTGATCACGCCGATCGTGCGCGAGGCGGAGAGCAAGCCGCTGTCGGCGATCTCCAACCAGATGAAAGATTTTGCCGCGCGCGCCCGTGCCCGCAAGCTCAAGCCGGAAGAGTATCAGGGCGGCACCTCGGCGGTGTCGAACCTCGGCATGTACGGCATCAAGGACTTTACCGCCGTCATCAACCCGCCGCACGCCACCATCCTCGCGGTCGGCGCCGGCGAGGAGCGCGCCATCGTCAGGGGCGGCAAGGTCGAGGTCGCCACCATGATGAGCGTGACGCTCTCCTGCGACCACCGCGCGGTGGACGGCGCGCTCGGCGCCGAGCTGATCGGCGCCTTCAAGCGGCTGATCGAGAACCCGGTGCTGATGGTGGTGTGAGCTGCCGTGGCAGTTGTCGGTCAATCGAGCATAACCCGGCGAAAGGTATCTGATGCGAAGACTGCTAACCTCGCTGCTGTTCACGCTGACGGCCGTATCGGTGGCCGCTGCTGCTGACATCAAGGGGGCCAAGGATCATCCGCTGTTGCCGCGCTATGAAGGTTCGGAGATCATCCGCTACGAGCAGCAGGCCTATACCGATTTCAAGCTGATCGTCGCCCCGATCAAGAAGCATGGCGGCAGGGACACCAACCTGGACGCGGTGCTGCCGCTTGAAGGCAAGTTCACCCGGATCGCCTACAAGATGCCGGCGGAGCGCTCATCTCTCGAGGTTTTCCGGAACTATGAGAAGGCGCTGGCCGATGCCGGCTTCACGCCGATCTTCTCCTGCGATCGCAAGGAATGCGGTGGCCGCAACTTCGGTCTCGCGATCGGCGCGGGGCCGCTCTACATGACATTCGGCGATCAGGATGCCGACCAGCGCTATATCGCCGCCAAGAAGAGCCGACCGGAAGGTGACGTCTACGCTTCGGTCTACGTCATCATGCACCGCACGGGCGGCGGCCCCCTCAAGGACCGCGCTTTGGCGCTGCTGGAGATCACCGAGGTCAAGGCGATGGAGGAGCGCATGACGGTGGTGGAATCCTCCGCCATGCAGCGCGATATCGCGGCGTCCGGGCGGGTGGCGGTGCACGGCATCCTGTTCGACTTCGACAAGGATACGATGCGCCCCGACTCCAGGCCACAGCTCGACGAGATTGCAAAGCTTCTCAAGGCACAGCCGGACCTGAAGGTATTGATCGTCGGCCACACGGATTCCAAGGGCGCCTATGACTACAATCGCGACCTCTCGCAGCGCCGCGCCCGGTCGATCGTCGAGGCGTTGGCGCGCGACTACGGCATCGCGGCGGCGCGGCTGATCCCGGTGGGAATCGGCATGGCGGCGCCGATGGCGACCAATCGCACCGAGGAAGGCCGCGCGCTGAACCGCCGCGTCGAGCTGGTCGACATCGCGAACTGACGACGCATCGTTTTGAAAGCTTGAGCATATGGCCGAGACTTCCTTCGACATCATCATCATCGGCTCCGGTCCGGGCGGCTACGTCACCGCGATTCGTGCAGCTCAGCTCGGCTTCAAGACGGCCATCGTCGAGAAAAGCTATCTTGGTGGCATCTGCCTGAACTGGGGCTGCATTCCGACCAAGGCGCTCTTACGCTCGGCGGAAATTTATCACTACATGCAGCACGCCAAGGATTATGGCCTGTCGGCAGAGAAGGTCGGCTTCGATCCGAAAGCGGTGGTCGAGCGCTCGCGCGGCGTCTCCAAGCGCCTCAACGCCGGCGTTGGCTTTCTGATGAAGAAGAACAAGGTCACGGTGATCTGGGGCGAGGCGGCAATCGATGCGCCGGGCAGGATCACGGTGAAGGCGTCGTCGGTCGAAGCGCCGAAGGGCGCCGCCGGGACGGGCAGCTATCAGGCCAAGCATATCATCCTCGCCACCGGCGCGCGGCCGCGCGCGCTGCCGGGGCTCGAGGGCGACGGCAAGCTCATCTGGACCTACTTTGAGGCGATGGTCGCGCCAAAGATTCCAAAATCGCTGCTGGTGGTCGGCTCCGGCGCCATCGGCATCGAGTTCGCCTCGTTCTTCCGCACCATGGGAAGCGAGGTCACGGTGGTCGAGGTGCTGCCGCAGGTGCTGCCGGTCGAGGACGCCGAGATCGCCGGGCTGGCGCGCAAGCAGTTCGAGAAGCAGGGCATCAAGATCCTGACCGCGACCAAGGTGACGAAGCTCGACAAGAAGTCCGACAGCGTCGTCGCCACCATCGACGACGGAAAAGGCAATCCGGTGACGGCCGAGTTCGAGCGGGTGATTTCCGCCGTCGGCGTGGTCGGCAACATCGAAAACCTCGGGCTCGAAAAGCTCGGGGTCAAGACCGAGCGCGGCTGCGTCGTCGTGGACGGCTATGGCAAGACCAGCGTGCCGGGCATCTACGCCATCGGTGACGTCGCAGGTCCCCCGATGCTGGCGCACAAGGCCGAGCACGAGGGCGTCATCTGCATCGAGGCGATCAAGGGCCTGAAGCCGCACCCGATGGACAAGAGCCTCATTCCCGGCTGCACCTATTGCCAGCCGCAGATCGCCTCCGTCGGGCTGACCGAGGCCAGGGCCAAGGAGCAGGGCAGGGACATCCGCGTCGGCCGCTTCCCGTTCGCCGGCAACGGCAAGGCCATTGCGCTCGGTGAGGATCAGGGCCTGATCAAGGTGATCTTCGACAAAAAGACCGGGCAACTGCTCGGCGCCCACATGGTCGGCGCCGAGGTTACCGAGCTGATCCAGGGCTACGTCGTCGCCATGAATCTGGAGACGACCGAAGAAGAACTGATGCACACCGTCTTCCCGCACCCGACACTGTCGGAGATGATGAAGGAAGCGGTGCTTGATGCCTACGGCCGCGTGTTGAATATCTGAACGACTGCGTTTTTGTCATGGCCGGGTTCATCCCGGCCATCCCGATCATAAGGCATTGTGCGTCCCTGAGCGGGATGCGCGGGTCAAGCCCGCGCATGACGATAGGGCTTCTGCCTCGCTACCCGCCCGGTCATGGTGGCGTCGTCGCAACAAATGTTGCGCGCTCGCCACAGTCGTCGAACATTTGCCCGCCGCCGTACTCTCCCCTTGCGCGTGCCGCGATTTGGCCACACGCCTTTCTGAAATCAATCTCGTAGCTCTGGACGCTGCGCGAAGGTGATGCGTGTCCCCTCGAAACGGGCGCGCAGGCCGGTCGCTTGCTGACCCCGGGCACGATGGGCGGGGAGTTGGGTTGACGATGGACACCAAGGCCGACATCAAGTCCAGACTGCCCAGCCGGCATGTGACGGAAGGCCCCGACCGCGCCCCGCACCGCTCCTATCTCTATGCCATGGGCCTGACCACGGCCCAGATTCATCAGCCGTTCGTCGGCGTCGCCTCGTGCTGGAACGAGGCCGCGCCCTGCAACATCTCGCTGATGCGTCAGGCGCAGGCGGTCAAGAAGGGTGTCGCTGCGGCTGGCGGCACCCCACGCGAATTCTGCACCATCACCGTGACCGACGGCATCGCCATGGGCCACGAAGGCATGCGCTCGTCGCTGCCCTCGCGCGAGGCCATCGCGGACACCGTCGAACTGACTATTCGCGGTCACTCCTACGACGCCCTCGTCGGCCTTGCCGGCTGCGACAAGTCGCTGCCCGGCATGATGATGGCGATGATCCGTCTCAACGTGCCCTCGATCTTCATCTACGGCGGCTCGATCCTGCCGGGCACCTTCCGCGGCCAGCCGGTCACGGTGCAGGACATGTTCGAAGCGGTCGGCAAGTACTCGACCGGTGAGATGTCGGCAGAGGACCTCGATGAGATCGAGCGTGTCGCCTGTCCCTCGGCCGGTGCCTGCGGCGCGCAGTTCACCGCCAACACCATGGCGACGGTCTCGGAGGCGATCGGGCTGGCGCTGCCCTATTCGGCCGGGGCGCCGGCGCCTTACGAAATCCGCGATGCCTTCTGCATGGCCGCGGGCGAACAGGTGATGGACCTGCTCGCCAAGGGGATCCGGCCGCGCGACATTGTGACCCGCAAGGCGCTGGAGAATGCCGCCGCTGTGGTGGCCGCCTCCGGCGGCTCGACCAACGCTGCCCTGCATCTGCCGGCCATCGCCCACGAGGCGGGAATTGAGTTCGACCTGTTCGACGTCGCCGAAATCTTCAAAAAGACACCATATGTCGCGGATTTGAAGCCGGGTGGCCGTTATGTCGCCAAAGACATGTATGAGGTTGGCGGCATACCGCTCCTGATGAAGACGCTGCTCGACCACGGTTTTCTTCACGGCGATTGCCTCACCGTCACCGGACGGACCATCGCCGAGAACCTGAGAAGCGTGAAATGGAACGCTCATCAGGACGTGGTGCGGCCAGCCGACCATCCCATCACCGTGACCGGAGGGGTCGTTGGCCTCAAGGGCAATCTGGCCCCGGAGGGAGCGATCGTGAAGGTCGCCGGAATGAGCGAACTGACGTTTACCGGCCCGGCGCGCTGCTTCGACCGTGAGGAAGACGCATTCGAGGCGGTGAAGAACCGCACCTACAAGGAAGGCGAGGTCATCGTCATCCGCTACGAGGGGCCGCGCGGCGGCCCCGGCATGCGCGAGATGCTGGCGACCACCGCCGCGCTCTACGGCCAGGGCATGGGCGGCAAGGTTGCGCTGATTACCGACGGGCGCTTCTCCGGCGCCACCCGCGGCTTCTGCATCGGCCATGTCGGCCCGGAGGCGGCGGTCGGCGGTCCGATCGCGCTTCTCCGCGACGGCGATATCATCGAGATCGACGCCAACACCGGCAAGCTCGACGTGCGGCTGTCCGAGGCGGAGCTTGCCGAGCGCAGGAAAAGCTGGGCCCCGCGCGAGACCGACGCGCGCTCGGGGGTGCTGTGGAAGTATGCCCAACAGGTTGGTCCGGCCGTGAAGGGGGCCGTCACCCACCCCGGCGGAGCGGATGAGAAGCAGTGCTATGCGGATATCTGAGCGTATCGTTGCGGGCGCGTTGACACTGGCCGCCTCGCTGCTGGCGGGGCCGGTCTTCTTGAGCCCAGCCTTTTCGACGTCGGCCTTGGCATTCGAGGGCACGGCGGTCGGCCACGAGGATGCGGCGATCCCGGTCGTCACCGTGCAGCCCGGCACGGCGGCGGGGATGAAGAAGGCCGTGCCGCAGCAAAACAGCCTGACCGCGCTGCAATACGCCGCCGAGGGCGGCCACCCGGTGGCGCAGTGGAAGCTCGGCCGGATGTATGCGAGCGGCGACGGCGTCGCCAAGGACAACCTGCGCGCCTTCGGCTATTTCAGCCGCATCGCCAATGCGCACGCCGAGGACAGCCCGCATGCGCCGCAGGCCGGCATCGTCGCCAACGCCTTTGTCGCGCTCGGACGCTACTATCTCGACGGCATTCCCAACACCAAGGTCAAGCCCGATCCGGAGCGGGCGCGGGAGATGTTCGCTTACGCCGCCTCGTATTTCGGCAATGCCGACGCGCAGTACGATCTGGCGCGGCTCTACATCGAGGGCGTCGGGGCGCCGCGCGATCCGCGCTACGGCGCGCGCTGGCTCGGGCTCGCTGCGCAGAAGGGCCAGCACCAGGCTCAGGCCCTGCTCGGCCAGATGCTGTTCAACGGCGATCACCTGCCACGCCAGGCCGCCAAGGGGCTGATGTGGCTGACGCTCGCCAAGGACGCCGCGACCGCCGACGAAGACTGGATCACCGAGAGCTACAACACCGCGCTCGGCAAGGCGAGCGAAGATGACCGGGCCATGGCGCTGAAGCTTTTGGAGCGCTGGGTGCAGGGCCGGCGGGATTAAAGGCTTCCCGTCTTCCGACAGAAGCAGCCGAACGCCTATGTAGCGGCATTCACTCAGGGACGCGGTGCCCTTCCTTTCTTCGTCATGGCCGGACTTGTTCCGGCCATCCCAGCAATGGGCGCACTGTGTCCCCAAGAGGGATTGCCGGGTCAAGCCCGGCAATGACCATGTGAGTGGGAAAGAGACGGTTCATCAACCATCGTCATGGCCGGGTTTATCCCGGCCATCCACGTTTTCCTTCGCTGAATCGCCGTAAAGACGTGGATGCGCGGGACATAGACGTTCGACAGAATGCCGTTCTTTGAACGGCTATGCCCGCGCATGACGAGAGGCACAAGTCCGTCTGGTCACGCCCGCGTGTGACGACAAAAGTTACCCCGCCGCGAAATCGAGATCGACCCACACCGGAACGTGGTCGGAGGCTTTCTCCCAGCCCCTGACGTGACGGTCGATGCCGGCGCCGGCAAAGCGGTCGGCGGCCTGCGGCGACAACAGCAGGTGGTCGATGCGGATGCCCTTGTTCTTCGGCCACGCCCCGCCCTGATAGTCCCAGAAGGTGTAGTGTCCGCCCTCGTCGGTGGCGGCGCGCAGCGCGTCGGTCAGGCCGAGGTTGATGAGCGTCTGGAAACGCTCGCGGGTTTGCGGCAGGTAGAGCGCATCATTGACCCAGGCAGCGGGATCGGCGGCATCCCGGGCCGCCGGGATCACGTTGAAGTCGCCGGCCAGCACCAGCGGCTCCTCGGCCTTGAGCCGTTCGCGCGCGTAAGCTGCCAGCCGCGTCATCCAGTTGAGCTTGTAGGTGTATTTGTCGGTGCCGACGGGGTTGCCGTTGGGCAGGTAGAGGCAGGCGATGCGGACCACGCCGGAGCCGTGCGCCACCACGCCTTCGAGAAAGCGGGCATGGGCATCCTCGCCGTCGCCCGGCAGCATCGGCCGCGACTCCTCGAACGGATGACGCGACAACAGCGCGACGCCGTTGAAGGTTTTCTGGCCGTGCGTCACCACGTTGTAACCGAGCGCTTCGATCGGCTCGCGCGGAAACGCATCATCGACGCACTTGATCTCCTGCAGGCAGGCGATATCGGGCGCGGTCGCCTTGAGCCAGCTCACCACATGGTCGAGCCGCTGCCGGACCGAGTTGACGTTCCAGGTGGCAATCCGCATGGGGTCGATGATCCTGTCGCTGTCGGTGCCTGCCGGTCTGCCGTCGCGGGGCCGGTCACCTCCGGTTCAGATTGAGCGCGTACCCTGTTGTCTAGAGCGTTTCAGGGCATGCTGGAAAGCGGCTTTGCGCTGAAAAATGCTGGCCGGACAAGGCGCTCGGGCCTGTCCGATGCTGCCCACCGCGACGCCTTATCATGGGGCGAGCAGCTGGCTAGGCCGGGCGAGGCGCCGGCAAGGCTTGTGACACGACTTGCGACCATGTTGAATATTGCCACTATTCCAATGGTTTGCGTACTATGTCCGGCGCTTTTGTGATAATCTGTGGCGAAGCGCGAGCCGCTGACGCCAGCCGATGGAGATGGAGGACGGCTTTTGCGCCCGAGGCGCGGAAGCCTGCGCTCCGGCACTGAATGAGAACAGCGAACCTATTGATTGCCGCCGGAGTGATTGGCGCGGCCGTGCTGGCCGCCGTGTTCGTTCGCCCGCCCTGGACCGACAACGAAGCCACGACCCAGGACTCCCCGCGTGGCGAGCGCGCCGTTGCGGTGACGACCGCAACAGCCGAGCGCCGTTCGGTGCCGGTCGAGGTCGAGGCGATCGGTACGGTGACGCCGATCGCCAGCGTCGCGCTCAAGTCGCGGCTCGAGACCACGATCACCGCGGTGCATTTCGAGGACGGCGCCAAGGTCAACAAGGGCGACGTGCTGTTCACGCTTGATGCCCGCCAGATCGATGCCCAGATCGCGCAGGCCGAGGGCAATCTCGCCAAGAGCAAGTCCTCGCTCGTAGGCGCGGAGCGCGACGTGCGGCGCTACAGCGAGCTGATCGGCAAGGGCGCCACCACGCAGGTCAACCTCGACAATGCCACCACCCAGGCCGATGTCCTCAGGGCGACCATCGAGGCTGATCAGGCTGCGCTCGACAATCTCAAGGTGCAAAAGACCTACACCGTGATCCGCGCGCCGATCTCCGGCCGCATCAGCGCCGCCGCGGTCAAGGTCGGCAATTTCGTGCGCCCGGCCGACACCGCCCCGCTCGCCACCATCAACCAGCTCGCGCCGATCTATGTGGCGTTCTCGGTGCCGCAGCGCGTGCTCAGCGACCTGCGCGCGGCGATGGCGGTCTCGGCATCGGAAGTGATTGCGACCATGCCCGGCGATTCCAAACCGGAGCGCGGCACCGTGGCGATGATCGAGAACACCGTCGACACCGCGACCGGCATGGTGGCAGTGCGGGCCGTCATGGACAACGCCGAGGAGCGGCTGTGGCCCGGCGCGCTGGTGCCGACGCGGCTGATCGTTCGCCATGAGGAGGCGGTCGTCGTGCCGTCGGAGGCGGTGCAGCGCAGCCAGAGCGGCGACTTCATATTCCTCGTCAAGGACGGCAAGGCGCAGGTGCAGCTGGTCAAGGTGACGCGCACGTTCGAGGGCCGCTCGGTGCTGGCGAGCGGACTGTCCGGCGGCGAGGAGGTCGTCGTGGATGGCCAGCTCCTGCTGTCGGACGGCACCAGGGTGTCCCCGCGCGAGCGCAAGGTGGGGGCATGAGGCGATGACGCTCTCCGAGCTGTGCATCCGCCGCCCGGTCCTGACGACGCTGTTGACGGCGTCGATCGTTGCCTTCGGCATTTTCGGCTTTCGCCTGCTGCCCGTGTCGGCGCTGCCCAAGGTGGATTTCCCCACCATTTCGGTGACGGCGACGCTGCCCGGCGCCAGCGCCGAGACGATGGCGGCCTCGGTCGCCGGCGTGATCGAGCGCCAGTTGTCGACCATCGCCGGCATTTCCTCGATGTCGTCGCAGTCGTCGCAGGGGCGGGCGCAGATTACCGTGCAGTTCGATCTCAACCGCGACATCGACGCCGCCTCGCTCGATGTGCAGACGGCGCTGACCATTGCGCAGCGCCGGCTGCCGGTCGAGATGACGACGCCGCCGAGCTTCCGCAAAGTGAATCCGGCCGAGTATCCGGTGATCTATATTTCGCTGTCGTCGGATACGCTGCCGCTGTCGGCCGTCAACGAATATGGCGAGATCACCGTCGGCCAGACGCTGTCGCAGATTCCGGGCGTCGCGCAGGTGCTGGTCTACGGCAGTCAGAAATTTGCGATCCGCGTCCAGGTCGATCCGCAGGCGGCGGCGGCGCGCGGGCTCACCCTCGAGGACGTCCGCACCGCCGTCGCCGCGGCCAATTCCTCGACGCCGGTCGGCACTCTCAACGGCCCGCGCCAGGATGTCGAGTTGCAGGCGTCCGGCCAGATGAACAAGGCCGCCGACTATAGCCGCGTGGTGGTCGCCTGGCGCAACGGCGCGCCGGTCAACCTCGACGAGATTGCCACCATCCACGACAGCGTCGAGAACGACAAGATCGCCACCTGGCTCAACGGCCGCCGCTCGATCGTGCTCGCGGTGCAGAAGCAGCCCGACGCCAACGTGGTGGCGGTGGTCGATGGCGTGCGCGCCAAGCTGCCGACGCTGCGGGCGCAGATTCCGCCTTCGGTCGCGGTCACGGTGATGATGGACCGCGCCGAATCGGTGCGCCAGGCGGTCGCCGACGTCGAGGAGACGCTGCTGATCGCGGTGGCGCTGGTGATCCTGGTGATCTTCCTGTTCCTGCGCTCGGCCTCGGCCACCTTCATCCCGGCGCTGGCGGTGCCGATCTCGCTGATCGGCACCTGCGC
>QEVP01000018.1 GCA_003576765.1 Pseudomonadota bacterium | reverse complement strand
ACGGTACTGAATATGATCATGGGCAACCTATCCTACGATTCCGGATCGATCCGCGTGGCCGGGTTCGATCCTTACGCGGAGTTCAAGAAGCTGCGCGGCAGGCTGTCGGTCAGCTTTCAGCAGGATCGCCTGCTGCCGTGGATGACGGCGGTCGAGAATGCCAGCCTCGGCTTGCGCATTCTTGGCAAGTCAAAGGCGGAGGCACTTGGCGTCGCCAGGACATGGCTGGCCCGGGTCGGTCTTGGCGGCGCTGAGGACAAGTATGTTCACGAGCTGTCTGGCGGCATGCGGCAGCGCGTATCGCTGGCGCGGGCGCTCGCCGTCGATCCGGAGCTCGTTCTGCTCGATGAATCGTTCAGTCAGCTCGATCACGTTACCTCGAAGGCGCTGCGCGCGGATTTCAGCCGCGTCGTCCGCGAGTTCAACAAGACATGCCTGTTCGTCACGCACCGCATCGACGATGCCATCGAGATGGCGGACCGCGTGCTGGTGCTCGAGCATGGCGCATCGATGGTGCTGGAAGAACGGATCGTTGACGACGACCGGATCGACGGCGAGAGGCGGGCTGCGCTGCACGGCCGCATCGCCGCGGCGATGGGTGAGCAGGACAGCGAGTGAAGCAAGCAAGTGAGCGACGCGGGAGTGCAATGTGAATTATGAAGATATCGCCGTGACGCGCGGCGCGGGATGGCTCGAGATTCAGATCAACCGCCCCGAGAAGCTGAATTCGATCCGGGAGAAGACCGCCGAGAACATCCTGCATGCGATGGAGGCGGTTGAGTTCGAGCGCGATTGCGCCGCAGTGATCCTGTGCGGCAGCGACAAGGCGTTCTGTACCGGCATCGATACCAGCGAGTTCCAGATCAAGGACAACGAGTATTTTGATTTTTACCGCTATCGTCGCCGCGCGCGCAGGGTGAACCGGCTGTTTCGCGAACTGCCGGCCTACACAAAGCCGGTGATCAGCGCGGTGGAGGGATTTGCGCTCGGCGGCGGGCTGGAGCTGGCGCTGGCTGGCGACATCATCGTGGCTGCCGAGACGGCGAAGTTCGGCCTGCCCGAGATCAAGCTCGGTTTGATGCCGGGTGGCGGCGGCACGCAGACCTTGTCGCGGCTGATCGGCAAGCCGCTGGCCAAGGAACTGATGTGGACCGGGCGGCGCATCACCGCGGCGGAAGCGCGCGAGATGCGCCTCGTCAATCATGTCACGCCGGCCGGGCAGGCGCTCGATAGGGCGCGCGAGTTGGCCGCGGCGATCGCCACCAATGCGCCGCTGCCGGTGATGTTCACCAAGAGCGTGATCGATCGCGGCGAGGACATGTCGCTTCAGGATGGCATGATCGCGGAGGCCGACGTGTCGTTCATGCTGTATTTCACCGCTGACCGGAAGGAGGGACTGCAAGCCTTCCGCGAGAAGCGGCCCCCGCAATTCCGTGGAGAATGACGTGATGAGTACAGGCGACATCGTGATTGCCGGCTATTCGGAGACGCCGGTGGTATTTCGCTCGGGCCGCAGCGCCTATGACTTCGCCGGCGAGGCGCTGGCGGCGCTGATCGAATCGACCGGCATCGACAAGGACATTATCGATGGCATGTCGGTGACAGTGCCGCTCAGCGAGGCATCGAACCCGTTCTTCGCCGTGTACATGGCTGATGCGCTGGGCATCTCGCCGACTTGGCTGAACTACGGCGGCATCGGCGGCTGCTCGGCCACCGGCGGGGTCGCGCGCGCGATGTCGGCCATTCGCGACGGCTACTGCGAGGTGGCCTTGGTACTGTCGGCGGATGCGCCGAGCACGAGCTGGCGCGCCAATTACGGCGCCTTCCGCGGCGAATTTCAGGATCCGGTCGGCGTTCAGGGGCCGCCGGCCATGTTCGGGCTGTTGATGAACCGCTACGCCTATCAATACGATCTTAAAGAGGAGGCGTTGGCCAAGATTGCGACCGTGCAGCGCGAGCATGCGCTGCTTAATGACAATGCGCTTGAGAAATTCAAGAAGCCGATGACCAAGGAGGACTATCTGTCCTCGCGCGTCGTCGCCGATCCGCTGCGCATGCTCGATTCGGTGATGTTCTGCGACGGCGCCAACGCCTTTCTGGTGATGACGCAGGCGCGGGCCAATCAGATCGGCCTCAAGAAGACGGTACGCCCGGCGGCCTATGCGGAGCTGACCAACGTCAACGGCAATCAGTCCTGCCCGGACATCACCGAGACTGGCTTCGCCCGGATCGCGCCGAAGGTGTTCGCCAAGGCGGGCCTGAAACCGTCCGATATCTCGATGTTCCAGCCCTATGACGACTTCACCATCGCGGTGCTGATGCAGTTCGAGGATTTCGGCTTCTGTGAGCGCGGCGAAGGCAGCGACTTCATCCTCGCCAACGATATCTCCTACCAGGGCAACATTCCGCTCAATACCGGCGGCGGACAGATTTCCGCCGGCCAGCCGGGTCTCGCCAGCGGCGGCCTGAACCTCGCCGAAGCGGTGCGCCAGCTATTCGGCGAGGGCGGCAAGCGTCAGGTCAAGGCGCCGAAGACCGCGCTCGTCACCGGCATCGGCGTCATTCCCTATGGCCGCAACTGGGGCACCAGTGCCGCCATGATCCTGGAGGCTTGATCGTGAACGCAGATGTTAAACCCCGCACGCCGCCGAAGCCGAATGTCTACGTCAACACCGCGCCGTTCTGGGAAGCGGCGCAGCAGCGCAGGCTGGTGATCCAGTATTGCTGCGATGCTGGCAAGTTTCAGCATTATCCGCGCCCGGTCAGCATCTTCACCGGCCGGCGCAATCTCGAGTGGCGGGAGGTCAGTGGTAGGGGCGTGATCTATGCGCACACCGTCATCCGCATTCCGGGACCGGGCCTCGAGGGCCGCCTGCCGCTGCCGGCCGCAACCGTCGAACTCGACGAGGGCGTACGCTTCATCGCCAACATCATCGAGACCGATCCGGCCAGGATCGCCATCGGCGCCCGCGTCGCGGTGGCGTGGGATCCGATCACCGACGATTTCGTCTATCCGGCTTTCAAGGTCGTCGAAGGCTGAGCGATGCGCCTCGAAGTCGTCTTTGCGGCGCATGCGGCGCGCAGGCCCGACAAGGAGGCGCTGGTCTGCGGCGAGCGCCGCGTCAGCTACCGCGACTTGCAGCGCAGGATTCGTGAGGTGGCCGGCGGCCTGGCCCGGCAGGGCATCGGCGCGGGCGACACGCTCGTGCTGTACCTGCCAAACGGCATCGCCTTCGTCGAATTGCTTTACGCGGCTTTCCTGCTCGGCGCCGTCGTCGTTCCGGTCACGACGCGCAGCACCGCCAGAGAGGTGACGTACTTCTGCGAGGACAGCGCGGCGAAACTGATCGTTTGCGACGATCGCAGCGCCGACGCCGTTCGCGGCATTCTGGTGGAGCGGGGCGGCCTCAAGGCGGTGATGGTAGGCGCGTCGCAGGACGGCTTCGTCGCTTACGACGATCTCATCGACGCCACCTTCGTGCCGTCGTTCGTCCCGCTCGACCGTGATGTGGCGCTGATCCTCTATACCTCGGGCACCACCGGGCGGCCCAAGGGCGTGCTGCTGACCCATGCCAATATCCTCGTCAATCACGGCTTCATGAATGGCACCGACTGGGGGATCAATCACGACGACCGTTTCCTGGTCGTGTCGCCGCTGGCGCATCGCGCGGGCCTCGGCCGGCTGATGAACGCCATGACCCTCGGCGGGACGCTGGTGATGCTGCCGGGCTTCGATGCCGACAAGATTATCGACACGATCGAGCGCGAAGCGATCACCGTGTTCGGCATGGTGCCGACGATCTGCCGGATGCTGCTGCCGGCACTGGAACGGGCGCCGGACAGGTGCCGCACGCTACGCCTCGCCCCCGTCACCGGCGAGGCGTTTGCTGTCGAACTCAAGCAGCGTTTCATGGCCTTGCTGCCGGATACCCGTCTGGTGTCGTTCTTCGGCATGACGGAGGCGGGCGCGATCTCCAACCTTGCGCATGAGGAGCAGGTGTCGCATCCGCGCTCGGTCGGCCGCGCCGCGCCGGGCGTCGAGGTGCGCATCGTTGCGCAGGATGGCCGCGACGTCGCCGACGGGACGGTCGGGGAGATCGTCGTCCGATCCGGCCAGCCAGGCGTCTTCACGGTGATGAAGGGCTATCTCAACCGCAGCGAGGAGACAGCAAGAGCCCTGATGGACGGCTGGTTTTTCACCGGCGACCTCGGCTATCGCGACAACGATGGCTATCTCTACATTGTCGATCGCAAGAAGGACATGATCCTGAGTGGCGGCTTCAACGTTTACTCCAAGGAAGTCGAACAAACGATCCTCGAGATCGAGGGCGTCGCCGATGCCGCTGTGGTTGGCATTCCCGATGCGGAGTTCGGCGAGGCGGTCGTCGCGTTCGTCGAGCGTAAACAGGGCGGTCCGCTGACCGCCGAACAGGTTGTCGCGCATTGCCGCTCGGCCATCGCTAGCTACAAGAAGCCGCGTCATGTGCATTTCGTCGATGCCTTGCCGCGCAATGCGGTCGGCAAGGTACTGAAACATCAGTTGGCGGAGAGGGCGCGCGCCCTTCATGCCGTAACAGGGGCCACCGGCCCACAGGGATGAGACGATGACAATATCGGTTGTTGGAGCGCATTGGATCGCGGGGGAATGGATTCCGAGCGCCGGCGCCACCCGTTTCGAGGTGGTCAGCCCGGTTGACGGCACGGTGATTGGCGGCGTGCCGGAGGGCGGCGCGGCCGCAGCGGAGGCCGCTATCGCGGCGGCGCAGCGCGCATTCCTCCAGTCGCAATGGGCGCATGCGCCGCGGCTTCGTGCCGATGTGCTGCTGGCGCAGGCTGCGAGCGTCGAGGCGCGTAAGGACGACCTCAGCCGGCTGCTGTCGATCGAGACCGGCAAGCTGATCGGCGTCGCCCGCATGGAGATCGCCGCTGCGGTGTCGGAGCTGCGCTACTATGCGGGCCTTGCCCGTGCCATCGCCGGGCGCATGCTCGAAATCGAGCCCGGCGTCTATTCGCATCTGACGCGGGAGCCGGCCGGCGTTGCCGCGATTATCACGCCATGGAATGCCCCGGCCATTTTGCTGGTGCGCTCGCTGGGGCCGGCGCTCGCGGCCGGCTGCACCGTGGTGATGAAGCCGGCGCCGCAGTCGAGCCTGTTTCACACCGCGTTCCTGCGCTGTCTGGCCGATATCGACGCTCTGCCGGTCGGGGTCATGAACAGCTTCTGCGAAGCCGGCAGCGCGGGCGGTGAGCTGCTGGTGGAATCGCCGGATGTCGATGTGGTGAGCTTTACCGGCTCGACCGCGGTCGGCCGCCGGATCATGGCGGCGGCGGCCGGTACGCTCAAGCGCCTCAATCTGGAGCTCGGCGGTAAGGCGCCGGCGATCGTGTTCGAGGATTGCGATATCACCACGGTCGCGCCGCAGCTCGCCGCCGCCGGCATGATTCTGGCTGGCCAGCAATGTACGGCTGCCAGTCGCGTGCTGGTGCATGACAGTTGTTACGACGCGCTGGCCAAGGCGCTGGCGGCGGCGCTGGCTGCGATGCGGGTCGGGCGCAGCGACGACGAGCGCAGCGAAATCGGGCCGCTGATCGATATCCGCTCGCGCGACCGGGTCCGTCGTCTGGTCGAGATGCACGCCGATGCTGCCGTGCTGAAGGGAGCGGTTGCGCGCAACCTGCCATCGGGCGGGGCCTATCTCGGCCCCAGCCTGCTGGCGGTCGAGGACCTGACCTCGCCGGTGATCCAGGAAGAAATTTTCGGTCCGGTCCTCAACATCGAACGGTTCTCGACCGAGGCGGAGGCGGTGAAGAAGGCGAATGCCACCCGCTATGGCCTTGCAGCCAGCGTATGGACGCGTGACCTTGATCGCGCCTTCCGTGTCAGCCGTTCGATACGCAGCGGCACTGTCTGGCTCAACGATCACAACAAGCTGTTTCCCGAGGCCGAGACCGGCGGCCACCGCGACAGCGGCTTCGGCCGGCTGCACGGCATCGACGGGCTGAACGAATTCCTCGTCACGAAGCACATCTATCATCGCTTCGGCCGCGTCCGCGAGTTGAGCTGACGGTGCCGGCGGCTATTCGTCGGTCAAAAGGCGCTCCGACAGGAAATCGATGAAGGCGCGGGTCTTGCGCGGCATTCGGCGACGACCCGAATAAAAGGCGGACGCCTGCAAAGGCGGGCTGCGCCAGTCCGGCAGCAGCCGCACCAGCCGCTTGGCGGCGACGTCGTTCTTGCACATCACGTTGGGCAGGATGCCGAGCCCGAGGCCGCCGATCGTGATTTCCCGCGCCATGCCAATGTTGTTGACGAGGACGCGGGCGTCGATATCGATGATGCGGCCTGACGCGCCGGACAGGAAGTTCCACACCCCTTCGTCGCGCTGATGATCGGTGACGATGCAGTCGTGGCTCTGGATATCCTCGATGGTGTGGACGCCACCGCGGCGCTTCACATAATCGGGACTGGCATAGATGCCGCGCGACAGCGAGGTGAAGACCTTCACCGGAAGATGCGAGTTACGCGGCGGCCCGAGATGGATAGCGACATCGTACGGCTCCTGCGAGACGTCGACCCAACGGTTGTTGATCTCGATGACGAGCTGAATGTGCGGGTGAATGAGGGCGAACTCGGCGACGAGGCGTCCCAGCCATGATACGCCGAAGTCGATCGGCAGGCTGGCGCGCAGCACGCCGCTCAGCTCGGATTGCAGCTTGGAAGCTTCGAAGCCCGCGTCCTCGATTTCGGAGATGATGCGCTGGGTGTGATTGTAGACGATGCGGCCGATATCGGTCAGCGCCGCCACCTTGCGTCCGCGCTTCAGCAGTTGCGAGCCGAGCTGATGCTCGAGGATCGACAGCTTGCGGCTGATGGTCGATTTGGGCACCCGCAGCTTGTCCGACGCGCGGGTCAGGCTTTGCGAATTGACCACCTCATAGAACAGGACGAGCGCGTTCAGATCCAGTTTCGTCGTCATCGGCACTCAGGTCCGTGCTGCCATTGCGTCGCTGCCGCTGGTCATGGCGGGTCAGCCATGGATTTTGCTGCGGCCCTGCCGGTTTTCGGAGGCTTGCGCTTCCGGCCGCTCGCATCGGGGCCAATCTGTTCGCCCCAGCGCCGCACCCGCCCGCTGTCGATGCCGAACAGATCGAGCGCGCGGCCGATTGTGTGATCGACGATGTCGTCGATGCTCTCCGGCATCGGATAGAACGCCGGCACCGGCGGCATGATGACGGCGCCGGTTTCCGTCGCCGCGGCCATGTTGCGCAGATGCCCCAGGTGCAGCGGCGTTTCGCGCACCATCAGCACCAGGCGACGGCGCTCCTTCAGCACCACGTCGGCGGCGCGGGTCAACAGGTTGGAGGTGACGCCGGTTGCGATCTGCGAGAGACTGTGGATCGAGCAGGGCGCGACGATCATGCCGAGCGTCTGGAACGAGCCGCTGGCAATCGCGGCTCCGACGTCGTCGATATGATGCACCGTATGGCTGAGCCTTTCTACGTCTGATACGCTCAGCGCGCACTCCTGAAGCAGGGCGACCTTGGCCGAGCGCGACATTACGAGATGCGTTTCGATGCTTGCCTCGCGCAGGATTTCGAGCGTGCGGATGCCGTAAGCGATGCCGGAGGCGCCACTGATGCCGACGATCAGCCGCCGCGGTTCAGTCGTCATGGCTGCCATCCCGGGATGGTTGCCAGCGTCGCATCCGGATCGATGCGCGCGGCGAGATCGATCTCCTCCTGTCCGGGCACGCGGATGCGCGTGAAGCGCATCTCGGGCGCACCATGCGGAATGGTGGCGTCCAGGCCCATCTTGGCGCCATAGCCATCGTCGGTGGAGGGGTCGAGCTTCGATCCTTGAGCGCCGCTGACGACGACGAGATCGCGGTCGGCCTGAAAACGGGTCGCAACCGCCCATTCGACGCTGCGCGGATCATGGATATCGACGTCCTGATCGACCGCCACGACATGCTTGATATCGTAGTGCGCGGCAAAGCATCCCATGATGACGTTCTTTGCTTCGCCGCGATTGTGGGAGCCGAGCTGAACGTAGAGGTGGTAGCGGCCGACCCCGCCGAGGGCGAGATGGATATCCCGCACCGAGGGAAAGTTGCGTCGCAGTGTGCTGAGAATGGTGGCTTCGCGCGGGATAGCGCCGAGCAAAAGATGTTCGAGACCACCGCCGACAATGGTGTGGAATAGCGGATCCCGTCGATGAGTGACGCGGTCGACGGCAATGACGTGGCGCTTGGCGCGCTCGCCGTAATACTGCGGAAACTCGCCGAACGGCCCTTCCATCGCGCGGGCGTTGGCTTTGATGCGGCCCTCGATGACGATCTCGGCATCAGCCGGCACGCGCAACTCGCTGCCGAGGCATTTGACGACCTCGAGCGGCGCGCCGCTGAGCGCGCCCGCGATCTCCAGCTCGTCCGTGTTCAGCGGCACAATCGCCTGTGACGCAAGCAGACAGGCGGGACTGACACCGATCACGATGGCGGCATCGAGATCGCGGCCGTCGGCCTCGGCCTCGTTGAAGAAGGCGAGGGTGTGGCGCGGCAGCAGCAGAGCGCCGAGTTCGCGCGGCCCGGATACCTGAAGGCGATGGATGGCGACGTTCTGAATGCCGGTGCCGGGGCTGCGGACGATCAGGAGACCGGCGGTGATGTATGGGCCGCTGTCGTGCTCGTTGTGGGTCGGGATCGGCAGCAGCGGCAACAGGTTGCCGTCCTCATGGATAATCTGCTGGCAGGGTGCATTGTCGGTCTCGACCCAGCGGACGGGCCTGGCTACCGCGTTTTGAAACGCGCCGAGCAGGGTCGCACTGGTCAGCCCGAGCGCCTCCGCCATCCAGTTCCGATCAGACAGCAGGCCGGACACGACAGCCATCCCGCCATGTCCGGCGGCGGGAAAGAACGTCGCCTTCCTACCGTCGAGCCGGTTGGCGATGCCGCCGAGTTCGTGCCTAAGGCTGACGCCGGGGCGGGCGATGGCGAGCCGGCCGGTCTCCTCGAGCCGTCGCAGCCACGGCCGCAGCGTCATCGCCTTGGTGCCTGCCGGTGCGCTCGTGTCGTTGGCCATGCGCGGGCTCCTCGTGAGACGCCCGCAAGCTTAGTGCGGTCTCGGCCGATCGCTATTATTTTATCTCGATATCGGCCATAGTGATTGACTATGGCCGGGGGCCGACATGGAATTGCGCTGGCTGCAATCCTTCGTTGCTATGTATGAGGAAGGCTCGGTGTCGCGGGCGGGCCGCCGCCTGAACATCGTCCAGCCGGCCATCAGCACCCGGTTGGCGAAGCTCGAAAGCGAGCTCGGCAATCCGCTATTCCAACGCACGCCCAGGGGTCTGGTGCCGACGCGCGCCGGTCACGAGGCTTATCGGCTGTTTCTTCCCATCCTTCGTTCGATCGAAGACGCCCGGCAGGACCTGACGGCACCGCGCAACATGGTGAAGGGCCATGTCGCGGTCGGCGTGGTGGCGTCGGTTGCCCATAACGCGCTGTCGGAAACGTTGATCGCGTTCAGCGCTAAATATCCGCATGTCACGCTGCGCATGACCGATGGCTATACGCGCGAACTGCTCCAGATGCAGCGGGCGGGGCAGCTCGATCTTGTGGTCATCAATGCGCTGGCGCGGCGCGGTGAATATCAGCAGATCGACCTCATTTGCGAGGAGTTTGCGCTGATCTGCAGCGCGGCCAACCCGGTCCCGGAAAGCGAGATCAGCTTCCGGAGCATCGATCACCACGAACTGGTCATTCCGTCGCCGCGGCACGGCCTGCGCACGCTGCTGGACGAGGCGGCGGAACGTGAGGGCATTCGCCTGTCGCCACGCTACGAGTTCGATGAGATCGGCATGATCGAGAGGTTCGTCGCCGGTACCGGCTTCCGGACGATCCTGCCGCCTGTCGCGGTGGCGCACTCGCTGCGGGCCGGCAGGCTGCGCTGCGTGCCGGTGTCCCCGCAGATCATGCGCCACATTGTCGGGGTCCATCATGCAACCCGGCCGCTCAGCCGGGCGGCGACGGTCTTCGTGACGGAACTGCGCCGCCGTCTGTTGGCGGTTCAGCAAGAATTGACCATGCCGGGCGACGCCGCGCGCGAACGGCCGTGATCTAGACGCCGCGGCGAGCGTTATGATAGCTGAATGAGAGCGGCAAGCAGCAGGTTGCCGCGGCGTCGGATCTGGGAGGGGTGAATGTCGACCGCGCTGCGGATCGCTCATGGCGCTTTCGGACGTGTCGCGCTGCTCGACATGGATGCGTCGCTGGTGCGCCATGCACATCCTCATTGTCATGTGCTGCTCAAGGTCGAAGGCGGTGATACGCATTTCATCGTCGGTGACCGCATCGTGCCGCTGACCGATACCATGGCGGTGTTTGTCGACGGCTGGCGGCCGCACGCCTACATTCACGATCCGACGCGGCCACGCACCTTGATCCTGGCCTTGTATATCGAGCCGCACTGGCTGCAGATTTTTCGCTCGTCCTGGGCGGCAAGCGGCGCGCCGGGCTTCTTCGCGCAGCCCTGCGGCGAGATTTCGCCGCGCATCCGCATGCTCGCCCATGATCTCGCCGTCGTCATGATGGCGCATCCCGACAGCCGCGGCGACCAGGAAAAGTTGCTCTCCGATCTGATGATCGCGGTCATCGAACGCTTTACCGAATGGCGTCGCATGTCCTCGATCCGCGCTATCGGCGGCGCGCGGCTCGATTGGCGGATCCGGCGCATCGCCGAGAGCATCCGCGCCGATGTCTCCCGCGAGGTTGACATCAGCCGGCTGGCCGGCGAGGCCGGGTTGTCACGCTCGCATTTCTTTCGCTTGTTCGAATCCTCGATCGGTGTGCCGCCGAGGGTGTTCTACAATGTGGTGCGGCTCGAGCATGCCGTTCAAGCGGTCGTCACCGGCGATTCCCGGCTGGCCGATGTCGGTGCGCGGCTTGGGTTCGAGGTGCCGGCGCACTTCACGCGGTTCTTCCGCAACCATACCGGCGTCTCTCCAAGCGAGTTCCGGTCGGTATCGAGGCTGGCGAGCTGAGCCGCATACTGCGCCGCAGCACGACGAATGAGACGCATTGGTAAGTCATGAGAGTGGGCGGTATTCTCACGCCTGCTCATATTTCCCAGAACGTGCCGTAAGCGGCCCGGAGGCCGCGACAACGAGGCGGCGCCGGATGGGCCTGACAGCGACGATGACGTCGAGCGCGCGGAGCGGGCCATGGATCGGCCGCTCGCCGGAGCGTGTCGAGGATGCGGCGCTGCTCACCGGCAACGGTCGCTTCATCGACGATCTCGGCGTTCGTCCCGGCACGCTCCACGCAGCGATCCTGCGCTCGCCGCACGCCCATGCCGATATCCTGACAATCGATACCGCCGCTGCCAGGGCCGCGCCGGGCGTTGCCGCGGTGGTGATCGGCCCGGATGTGAAGGCGCTGACCGCCAGCCTCGTCGTCGGCGTCAAGGCGCCTGTCGAGTGCTGGCCGATCGCCGTCGACCGCGTGCGCTATGTTGGTGAGCCGGTTGCCGTCGTGGTGGCGAGCGACCGCTACAAGGCCGAGGATGCCCTCGACCTGATCGAGGTGCGTTACGCGCCCCGGCCATCGGTGATCGATCCGCTCGCCGCCATCGCCGCCGATGCGCCGATCCTGCATGATGGCTTTCCTCACAATGTCGCAAGCGATCGCCGCTTCCGCTACGGCGATCCGGAGGCGGCGTTCGCGGCAGCATCGCATCGCATCGCCATCGATATCGTCTATCCGCGAAACTCGTGCACGCCGATCGAGACCTACGGCGTCGTTGCCGAATACAGCGTCAGCGACGACGCCTACGACATCCTCGCCAATTTCCAGGGCCCGTTCAGCATCCATGCGGTGATCTCCCGCGCGTTAAAACTTCCCGGCAACCGGGTGCGGCTGCGCACGCCGCCGGATTCCGGCGGCAGCTTCGGCGTCAAGCAGGGCGTGTTTCCTTACATCGTGCTGATCGCGGCTGCGGCGCGCATCGCCGGCCGTCCGGTGAAATGGATCGAGGACCGGCTCGAGCATCTCTGTGCCTCGAGCTCGGCCACCAACCGCGCGACGACGTTGGCGGCGGCGGTGGATGACGAGGGCCGCGTGCTCGCGCTGGATTGGGATCAGGTCGAGGATTGCGGCGCGCATCTGCGCGCGCCGGAGCCGGCCACGCTCTATCGCATGCATGGCAACCTCACCGGGGCCTACGACATTCGCCACATGAGCGTGCGCAACCGCGTCATCGTCACCAACAAGACCCCGACCGGCCTCAATCGTGGTTTCGGCGGCCCGCAGGTCTATTTCGCACTAGAGCGGCTGATGCAGCGCATCGCCGTCGAGCTTGACATCGATCCGCTCGACGTCATTCGGCGCAACCTTGTGCCCGGCAATGCTTTTCCTTATCGCACCGCCTCCGGCGCGCTGCTCGATTCCGGCGACTATGCCGAAACCATCGAGCTGGGCGCGCGGGAAGGTGGCCTCGACGAACTCAAGGCCCGCCGTGCCGCTGCGCGCGCCGAAGGGCGGCTTTACGGCATCGGCTACACTGCGGTGGTCGAGCCCAGCGTATCGAACATGGGCTATCTCTCCACCGTGCTGACGCCGGCCGAGCGCCGCAGGGCCGGGCCGAAGAACGGCGCTCAGGCGACCGCGACGGTGTCGATCGATCCGGTCGGCGCAGTGTCGGTGCATGTCGCGTCGGTGCCGCAGGGGCAGGGACATCGCACCGTGCTCGCGCAGGTGATCGCTGACGTGTTCGGCGTCGCGCCGCAGGACGTACGCGTCAACACCGAGATCGACACCGCCAAGGACGCATGGTCGATCGCTTCGGGAAATTATTCCAGCCGTTTTGCCGCTGCGGTCGCCGGCACCGCGAAACTCGCCGCGGATCGTATCGCGGTGCGGCTCAGGCGCATCGCGGCGAGTCATCTCAACGTCGAGGCGAGTGAGGTGGCGTTCGGCAACGGCAAGGTATTTTCGCGCGATAACCCCGACAACGCCATGCCGTTCGCGCGGCTGGCCGCGCTCAGTCACTGGTCGCCGGGTTCTCTGCCCGACGCCGCCGGCCAGACCATCCGCGAGACTGTATTCTGGACACCCGAGCAATTAGCCGCTCCGGACGATGCAGACCGCATCAACTCGTCGCTGTGCCATGGCTTCATTTTCGATATCTGCGGCGTGGAGATCGATCGCGCCACCGGTGAAGTGCGGATCGACCGCTATGTGACGGCGCATGACTGCGGCACCATCCTGCATCCGGGCATGGTCGACGGGCAAATTCGCGGCGGATTCGGGCAAGGATTCGGCGCGGCGCTGCTGGAGGAGTTTGCTTACGGCGCCGATGGCAGTTTTCTGACCGGCACCTTTGCCGACTACTTGTTGCCGACCTCGACCGAACTGCCCGAACCGGTGATCGTTCACATGCAGACGCCGTCTCCGTTCACGCCGCTTGGGGCGAAGGGCGTTGGCGAGGGCAATTGCATGTCGACGCCGGTGTGCATCGCCAACGCCGTCGCCGATGCGCTCGGCGAGAAGAACATCGTGCTGCCGCTGGTGCCGGCGCGCATCCGTGCGCTGATCGCCGGCGAGGAGCCGCCGGCGCCGGTCGGCGGTATGACTGCGCCGCGCGCCAAAAAGCCGGGCGGCCGTGGCCTCGAAGGCGAGGGCAGCGCCGACGTGGGCGCACCGCCACAAGCGGTGTGGGACATGCTGCTCGACCCCGCCACGCTGCAGGCGGTGATTCCCGGCTGCCATGGCGTCGAAAAGATATCGGATACTCATTTCCGCGCCGAGGTGACGCTCGGCATCGGCCCGGTCAAGGGCCGCTATCGCGCCGAGGTCAAGCTGTTTGACCTCGACGCACCGCGTGCGGTGACGCTGTCCGGCACGGCGGACGGTGCGCTCGGCTACGGTGCCGGCGAAGGCCGTATCACGCTGACGCCACGCGACGATGGCGGCACCACGGTGTCCTACACCTACGACGCGGAGATCGGCGGCAAGGTCGCCAGCATCGGCGGACGGCTGCTCGACGGCGCCGCGCGCGTCATCATCGGCCAGTTCTTTGCGGCCCTTGCGCGGCACGCTGGCGGCGGCGCGCCCGCTGCCGGCGCGGCGGGCGGTCTGTCGGGTTGGCTGCGTCGCCTGTTCGGAGGCGCGCGATGAAGCCGGCGCCGTTCGATTACGTGCAAGCCGAGACCCTGGACGAGGCGCTGGCGGTGCTGGCGGCCGAGGGTAGCGACGCGCGCGTCATCGCCGGCGGACAATCGCTGATGCCGATGCTCAACATGCGGCTGGCGCGGCCGAAGGTGCTGATTGATGTCATGCGGATCGGATCGCTCGCCCGCGTTGACGATGGCGGCGACAGGGTCGTCGTCGGGGCCGGCGTGCGCCAAGCGGCGCTGCTGGCATGGCCTAGACTTGCCGCGAAGCTGCCGCTGATCGCGCTGGCGCTGCCATGGACCGGCCACGCACAGACGCGAAGCCGTGGCACCATCTGCGGATCGGTCGCTCATGCCGATCCCAGCGCCGAGATGCCGCTCTGCCTGATCGCACTCGACGGCGAGGTGCATCTGCGCAGCGCGCGCCGCCGCCGCGTGCTGCCCGCCGGCGACTACATCACCGGCATGATGAGCACCGCGCGCGACGACGACGAATTGATCGAGGCGGTGGCCTTTCGGGTCCGGCCGGGGCGCGGCTGCGGCTTCCGCGAGGTGGCGCGCCGCCATGGCGACTTCGCCATCGCGGCGTGTGCGGCTATCGCCCATGCTGACGGCATCCGGCTTGCGGTGGCCGGCGTCGCCGATCGTCCCGAGTTGCGCGACTGGCCCGACCTCGAAGGCGATGCACTCGACGATGCGCTCAACGCCTTCGCTTACGACCTCGATGCGCGCGACGATATCCATGCCACTGCCCGCTATCGCCGCGACCTGGTGCGGCAGATTGGGCGCGACGTGATCGATGAGGCCAGGCGATGCCGCGTTTGAGCGCCGCGCAACGCCATCCTGTGCGTTTCCGCCTCAATGGCGAGGCGGTCGAGGGCATCGCCGAGCCGCGCATGCTGCTCGCCGATTTTATACGTCATGAGCTTGGGCGGACCGGGACCCATGTCGGCTGCGAACATGGCGTATGCGGCGCCTGTACGGTCTCGATCGACGGCACAATGGCGCGCTCCTGTCTCACGCTCGCGGCACAGGTCGAGGGCTGTGAGGTGCGCACCGTCGAGGGGCTGGCGCCGGAGCCAGGCCGGCTGTCAGTGCTGCAAGCGGCGTTCCGCCGGCACCATGCACTGCAATGCGGATTCTGCACGGCCGGCATTCTGATGTCGCTCGACGTCTATCTGCGCGCCCACCCCGCGCCGACCGAGCCGGAAATCCGCGAGGTGCTGAGCGGCCATCTGTGCCGCTGCACCGGCTACGCGCCGATCGTCCGCGCGGCGATGGATGCCGCCGCTGAACTTAGTCTCTCCACCCGACAAGAAGACGTCCGCTATGTTTGACTTGGGCACCAGCTTCATCGCCAGCGTCGAGCGCGATCCGGAGGCGCCCGCCATCGTCGATGGCGATCTGCGGCTGAGCTACCGGCAATGGTACGCGCGGATTTCCGCGCTGGTTGCCGCGCTGGACGACGCCGGCCTGCGCGTCGGCGACCATCTGGTCACGGCATTGCAAAATCGTTGGGAGGCGGCGACGCTGCACTGGGCCTGTCAACTGGCCGGGCTCGTCATCACGCCCATCAACTGGCGCTCCAAGGCCGAGGAGATCGATTTCTATCTCGAGAATTCTGGAGCACGCGCCATCGTTTATCAGGACATCACCGCGGCGGCGGTCGCGCAGTCACAGCGCGCCGGCGCGCTGTGCCGGATTGCGCTCGATGCGCCGGCCGACGGTGTCCTCGCGTTCGCGGAAATGATCGCCGAGACAGCTACCGAGGTGCTGCCCCGTGCGTCCGCCGAATCGCTCTCGGTGATGCTCTACACCTCCGGCACCACCTCGCGGCCGAAGGGCGTGCCGCGTCGTCACCGCGTCGAGCGTCACGCCGCGGTCGCCCATGTCGCGCAAAACCTCTACGGGCGCGACGAGCGGACGCTCGGTGTGATGCCGCTCTACCATACGATGGGCGTGCGCTCGCTGCTGTCTATGTCGTTGATCGGCGGTGCGTTCATCTGTTTGCCGCGCTACGACACCGTACAGGCGTTGCGGGCCATCGAGCGGGAGCGGATCACCAATCTCTATCTGGTGCCGACGCTCTATCACGACCTCGTTCATGCCGCCGAGTTCGCGGCAACCGATGTCAGCAGCGTGCGCAAGCTTGGCTTTGCCGGCGCGCCGATGACGGATGCGCTGCTGCGGAAGCTCAATGCCGAGTTCAAGCCCGAGTTGTTCGTCAACCACTATGGCAGCTCCGAGATCTATACGTTCACCATCGATCAAGATGCGGTCGCCAAGCCTGGCTCGGCTGGCCGCTCGGGAATCAATCAGCATGTGCGGGTGGTGAAGCTCAACGCCGCCAGCGCCCTGGATCTGGCGGCCACAGGCGAGGAGGGCGAGATCATCGCGCTGGCCAGCAGCGACGAGGCGTTCGAGGGTTACTGGCAGCACCCCGAAGCAACGGCAAAAGCGCTGCGCAACGGCTGGTACTTCACGGGCGACACCGGCTATGTCGACGAGGACGGCGATCTGTTCGTCACCGGCCGTGTCGACGACATGATCGTGACCGGCGGCGAGAATGTCTCGCCCGTGGAAATTGAAAGCTGCCTGTCGCTGCATCCTGCGGTCCTGGAAGTGGCTGTCGCCGGACTCCCCGACGAACGCTGGGGGAAGATCGTTGCTGCCTTTATCAAGCGCGGCGCGCCGGTCGAGCCCGAAGAGCTGGATCGGTATTGCCAGGTTTCGGGTCTTGCCAACTTCAAGCGGCCGCGCCGTTTCATTTTTGTCGAAGAAGTTCCGAAATCGCCGGTCGGAAAGCTGCTGCGGCGCCAGCTCGTGGCTGGCGATTATCGCGAGGAGCGGCAGCTTCCGGCTTCCCAACCCTAACCACCAACATACAGGACAACTGCATATGGCGACTGCTTATTCGTTCAGCGACCCCCGTCTGGGCCAGCTCGATGGCTTCCATGTCGAGATCGATGAGGCTCACGAGCGCGCTGACATCATCCTCGACCGGCCGCCCTACAACGTGGTGTCGATGGCCCAGCGCGACCAGCTGCGGCTGACCTTCGAGACCCTTGACGAGGATGCGCGGGTGCGGGCCATCGTCGTGCGTGCCGTCGGCCAGCATTTTTCCAGCGGCGGCAATATCGGCGGCTTCATGAAGGCCTCGCCCGAGCATGTCTCGAAGCTCGCCTGGAATATTGCCTCGCCCGCTCGTTGCGCCAAGCCCGTAATCGTCGCCAATCGGGGCTACTGCTTCGGCGTCGGCTTCGAGCTGACCCTGGCATGCGACTTCCGCATCGCGTCGGAGACTGCGCAGTACGCGTTGCCCGAGCAGAAGCTCGGCCAGATTCCCGGCTCCGGCGGCTCGGCGCGGCTGCAGAAAATGATCGGAATCACCCGCACCAAGGACATTGTTATGCGCTCGAAGCGCATTCCCGCCAAGCAGGCGCTGGAGTGGGGGATCGTCACCGAGTGCGTCGCCGATGCCGATCTCGAAAAGGCGACCGATGCGCTGGTTGATGAGCTGCGCGCATTTTCGCCGTTAGCTCAACGCACGGCAAAAAAGCTTCTGAACGATACGGAAGACTCGACCCTGTCGATCGCCATCGAGTTGGAAGGGCACTGCTACAGCCGGCTGCGCCAGTCCGACGATTTCCGCGAGGGGGTCGAGGCGTTCGACGCCAAGCGTGCTCCGAACTTCAAGGGGAGCTGACGGCAGGCGCCCGCCGCCGGTGGTGGCGGGCGCCACTCCAAGGTTGCTCCGCTGGAGGCACGGAGCAAATCAAACACGACACATCACAAGGGAGAAGACAATGACACGATCGACGACGCTGCTGACGTTGCTTGCCGCGACCACGATGCTGTCGGTGCAGGCACTTGCTGCCGATCCGATCAAGATTGGCGTTGTGACGCCTTTATCCGGGACGTACTCGCCGATCGGTCAGCAGGTTCGGTGGGGACTTGAGCTTGCGACCAAGGAAGTCAATGCCGCGGGTGGCATCATGGGCCGGCAGATCGAGTTGCTGTTTGAGGATGAGGAGGCCAATCCGTCGGTAGCGGTGCAGAAGGCCGACAAGCTGTTTGAATCGCAGAAGGTCGATTTTCTGACCGGCACGGTCAATTCCGGCTCGACGCTGGCGGTCGGCCAGACCGCGGAGCGGGCCGGCAAACTGATCGCCACCACGGTGTCGTTTGCCGACTCGATCACCGGCGACAAATGCTCGCCCAACGTGTTCCGCGTCAATGCCCGGGCCGGCCAGCAGTCGGCGGCGCTGGCCGCGTGGGTGGCGAAGCAGAAGCCCAAGGCCAAGGTGTTTTTCCTCGGTCCCGACTACGAGATGGGCCGCTCGACGGTGGCGACCTTCAAGCGCACAATCGAGGGTCTCGGTGCGACCTCGGTCGGCGAGGTGTTCGCCCCGCTCGACAACAAGGACTACACGCAATATTTCGGGCAACTGCGCCAGGCCCGGCCGGAGGTGCTCTACACCTCGGTCGCGGGTAATGACACCGTACGTCTGCTGACCCAGATGCAGGACTTCGGCCTGCTCGGCAACCTTCTGGTGGTCGGCGCCTCGGGCACCGTGACCTCGCAAAACATCGGGGCGATCGGCTCCGCAGCCAATGGCTTCGGCACCGGCGTCGGTTACTCGGTGCAGATCGACAACCCGCAGAACAAGAAATTCGTCGCCGACTTCAAGGCGGCCTACAACGCCGATCCCGATCTCTACGGCGCCGACAGCTACGGCCTGATCTATTTCTACAAGGCCGCCGTCGAGAAGGCGCAGTCAACCGAGACCGACAAGGTGCGCGTGGCGATGCGCGGCCTGACATGGATGACGCCACAAGGCGAAAAGACGATGCGCTCAGAGGATCACCAGGCCGTGCAGCCGATGTATGTCGTTCAGGTCCGGGAGGGCAAGTTCAACGTCGTCGGCGATGTGGCGGGCAGTGAGGCGATCGGTGCCGACGAGTGCAAGCGGTTCTGAGCTGACGGCCGGCGCCTGTGCCTCGCACGCACGGCGCCGGCCGACGCCGTTCCCTGCCTTCACTGGCCTGCCCGGGCGATCGGCCCGAGAGCCATGGTGACGAGACGATGACCTCGACCCTCGACTTTATCCAGTTCGTGCTGGCGCCGCAGATGATCACGGGGCTGTCGCTCGGCGTCGCCGTGGTCCTGGTGGCGCTTGGCCTGACCATCATCTTCGGCCTGCTCGACGTCATCAACATGGCGCACGGCGAGTTCTATGCCATCGGTGCCTATGCGGCGCTAGCGCTCGGGGCGGTCGGCATCAACTTCTGGCTACTGCTCCTGATCGTGCCGCTGCTGATGATCCCGCTCGGCTATCTGACCGAGCGCGGGCTGATTCAGCGGGTGTTCAACAAGCCGGACCGCCACGTCACCACGCTGCTGCTGACCTTCGGCCTCGCACTGGTGCTGGAGGACGTGCTTAAGGTGGCATTCGGTCCGAACACCCAGCGGCCGTCGACGCCGATCCCCGGCGCGATCGAGATGTTCGGTATCATGATGCCGAACTATCGGCTGTTCCTCATCCTGTTCGGCATCGCGATCATCGCGGCGGTGATCGTAATCGTCAACCGGACCGCGCTCGGCGCGATGGTGCGCGCCGCCGCGTTCGACCGCAACATGGCGGCCTCGCTCGGCGTTCCCGTCACCAAGGTTTATGCCGGCACGTTTGCGTTCGGCGTGGCGTTGGCGGGACTGGCCGGCGTGCTGCTGGCCCCGGTGTTCTCGGTGTTCCCGACGATGGGGCGCGACTTCATCTTCATGGCTTTCACCGTGGTCATCGTCGGTGGCATGGGCTCGATCATCGGCACCGTGGTCGCCGGTCTGCTGCTGGCCCAGGTCCAGGTGCTGTCGAGTCTGGTCGTCTCGCCGGTATGGAGCGACCCCATCGTGTTCAGCATCATGGTGCTGGTCCTCGTGTTCCGCCCGCAGGGCCTGTTCGGGCGGCTCGGCCATGCTTAGTCCTTCGCATCTACCCTTGTCCGCGACCCTGCGCCACGACCGCTCGGGCCTCCTGATGCGGGCCAGCCACGTGCTAGTGGTGGTGTTCGTTGTCGCCGCGCTGGTGTTCGCCGCGCTCGGCGCGGCGCTCGGCGATACCTTCTTCCTGCGCCTTGCGACCGAGGCGCTGATCCTCGGCGGCTTCGCGCTGTCGGTCGATATCTTGCTCGGCTACACCGGGCTGCTGTCGCTCGGCCATGCCCTCTATTTTGGGTTCGGCGCCTATGTCTCGGCGCTGATGCTCAAGCAGACGCCGTCGTTCTGGTTGGCAATGGGCGTGGTGCTGGTCGCCGCCGCCGCCTTCGGCTTCCTCACCGGACTGATCGCCAACCGGGTCCGCGGGGTCTACTTCGCGCTGGTCACCTTCGGCCTCGCCCAGGTGTTCGCCAAGGTAGTGTACAACACCCGTGCGCTCGGCGCCTCCGACGGCATGATCGGCATTCCGATCGTCCCGATCGAGCTCGGCGTCGTGACGGTGATGTCGAACGCTCCGGTCGCGTTCTTCCTGTTCACGCTCGGCTTCGTGACCATGCTCTACGCGGTCTCGGCCTACCTGCTCGACACCTCGTTCGGGCGGGTGCTCGGGGCGCTGCGTGCTAACGAGAATCGCGTGCCGTTCCTCGGCTATTCGACACACCGGGCGCGGCTGGCGATCTATGTGTTCGCGTCGGTGGTGGCGGCGCTGTCGGGCGCACTGTATCCGATGCTGCGCGGCTTCGTGTCGCCCGAGCTGATGTTCTTCGCCGCCTCCGGCAACGCGGTCATCACCGTGGTGATCGGCGGCGTCGGTACGCTGGTCGGGGCGCTGTACGGCAGCGTCATCCTGACCGTGCTCAAGTCGGTGATCGGCACCATGACCGAACATCACCTGATCGTGGTCGGGCTGATCTTCATGGCGGTCGTCATCTTCCTGCCGAAGGGTCTGATGGGCTTCGTCCGCCCGCGCGTGGCGCGGCTTCTCGATGGAGGTGGGCGATGACCGAGGCGCTCAGCATCGAGAACCTCAGCGTCGCCTTCGGCGGCATCCGCGCCGTCGACGGCGTGTCGTTCGTGGTCCGGCGCAATGCCATCACCACGGTGATCGGCCCCAACGGCGCCGGCAAGTCGACCTTGTTCAACCTTATCAGCGGTCAGTTCCGGCCGCATGCCGGCCGTGTCATGCTGGACGGCGTGGACCGCACCGGCGCGCCGCCGCATCTGATGCAGCGCGCCGGGCTCGGGCGCTCGTTCCAGATCACCAACCTGTTCTTCGATCTGACCGTGTTCGAGAACCTGCAACTGGCCGCGCAGCGGCTTGATCCGCCCCACCAGATGCTGCGGCCGATCAGCCGTAGCACGATTGGGCTCCGGCGCGTGGGCGAACTGGTCGAGCGCTTCGGATTGGAGGCGAAGCTTGGCGAACTGGCCGGCGCGTTGTCGCACGGCGAGCAGCGCCGGCTTGAGATCGCGGTGGCGCTGGCGGCGAAGCCGTCGGTGCTGCTGCTCGACGAGCCGACGCAAGGCATGAGCCACGGCGACACCGCCGACACCGCGAAACTGATCCGCAAATTGGGACGCGAGGTGACGATTCTGCTGATCGAGCACGACATCGGCCTGGTGATGGATATCTCCGATCACATCGTGGTCATGCACCAGGGACGCAAGTTGGCGGAGGGCTCGCCCGCCGAGGTGCGCGCCGATCCGGCGGTCAGGACGGCCTACTTTGGAGATGCCGCATGACGCTGCGCATCGACAATCTGCACGTCCATTACGGCCTGTCGCATGTCATTCAGGGCATCACGCTGGAAGCGAAACCGGGCGAGGTGGTCGGCATCTTCGGGCGCAACGGCGTCGGCAAGACCACGCTGATGAAGACGGTGGCCGGCTGGGTGCAGCCGAGCGACGGCGCCATCGCGCTCGACGGCCAGCCGTTCGTTGGGCTGACGCCGGATCAGATCTGCCGTCACGGCGTCGGCTTCGTGCCTGAGGATCGCCGCATCTTCCCCGGCCTGACGGTCGAGGAAAATCTCAAGCTCGGGCTGATGCAGCGCAACCAGCGCAGCCGCGCCGGCGATCGCGACGCGGTCGCGCGCATCTACGAGCGGTTCCCGCGCCTGGCCGAGCGCCGCCTGCAGACCGGCACGACGCTGTCCGGCGGCGAGCAGCAGATGCTCGCCATGGCTCGCGTCATGATCGGCGAGCCGCGCCTCGTCCTCATCGACGAGCCCACCGAGGGCCTGGCCCCCATGATCGTCGCCGAAATCTTCGCCATCATCAGGGAAATGAAGGCAAATGGAATCATCGTCGTCCTCGTCGAGCAGAACATTGCCGGCGCGCTCGCGGTGTCCGATCGCTTTTACGCCATCGAGCGAGGCCACGTCGTGTTGACCGGAGACGCTGGTGTGCAGCAGGCGCATGACGACCTGATGAGGGCTATTTCCGTGTGAGCTGAGCAAAGTGCCGGCTGTCGATCAGGCGATCCGGCAAAACAGGGAGGAGCGATAATGACGGGTACGACGACGAAGCGTGGACAGCAATGGCGGGCCGCTCGTGTGGCCGTTGCTCTTGCCGCGGTGGCATGGCTGGCGTCGACGCCGGCCGACGCCAAGCTCGGCTCATGCACCGACCCGGTGGTGTTCGGCACCACCATCTCCGAAACCGGGCTGTTTTCGACGCTGACCGGCAATTGGCGCAAGATGACCGAGATCTTCGCCGACGAGATCAACAAGGCCGGCGGCATCAAGCTGTCATCGTGCGGCGACAAGGGCGTGCCGGTCAAGTTCGTAGTCTATGACGACCAGAGCGTGCCAGCGACCGCGGTGCAGCTTTACGAGCGGATGGCCAGCGTCGATCAGGTGGATTTCTTTGTCGGGCCCGACTGGTCGTCGATCGGCGGCCCGGTGCCGCCGGTCGCCGAGCGCCATGGCATTCCCATCGTGATGGGCAACGTCGCCACGCCTTCGCTCTATCAGCGCGGCTACAAGTGGGTATGGGGCACGCCGGCGCCGGCGGTGCCGCGCTGGTCGGAGCGTTACTTCGACATGCTGGCTCACGTCGATCCCAAGCCGAAGACAATCATGTTTCTCACCCACGACAACCCGGTGATGAAGGCCATCACCGCCGTGTGGAGCAAGAAGGCCGCCGCGCAGGGCATCAAGGTGGTGGGCGAGGAGATGTTTTCCGCCGACCTCAAGGACTTTACCGCACTGATTGCCAAGGTGCGGGCCGCCAAGCCGGACATCGTCTACATCAGTTCATTCGACAATCCATCGGTGCCTCTGGTGCAGCAGCTGCGCCAGTTCAAGGTGCGCGCCATGGATGTCCACCATGCCATGCTGACCGGCGCGCTCAAGAAGCAGGTCGGTAAGGACCTCGAAGGCATGACCGGCGAATTGACCTGGTTTCCGAGTGTCAAGGGGCCGTATGCCGATCTGTACGAGCGGGTGATGGACCGTACCGGTATCACGATGTTCGACAGCATCTGGACGCTGGCGCGCCTCAACAGCTATCTCGTCATGATCCAGGCTATCGAGAAGGCCGGCGCCGTCGATCGGGAGAAGGTTCAGAAAGCCCTCTACAAAGGCACCTTCAAGTCGCCGGCCGGCGATATCGTGTTCGATGAGCATGGCTTTCCGGATACCGGCGCCTTCACCATCCAGATGCAGAACGACAAGGTCGAGGTGGTGTGGCCGCCGGACGTGGCGACCGCCAAGCCGATCTGGCCGTCACCGACCTGGCAGTAGTCGCAGCATTCGGGCCAACGGAGGATCGAGGATGACTCATGTCGGTTGATGTCGTTCTCCAGGTTGTGGTCGGCGGCGTGCTGCTTGGCGGACTCTATGCGTTGGTCGCCTTTGGCCTGTCCCTGATCTACGGTGTCGTGCGCATTCTCAACTTTGCGCACGGCACCATCCTTGCCGTTGTCGGCGTCATGGCCAGCGTGATGTTCGCAAGCTGGCAATTGTCGCCGGTGTTGATTGCGCTGATCCTGGTACCGGGCGTGTTCGTGATCGGTGCGCTGTTCTATCGTGGTCTCCTGCGACCGCTCGAGCGGCGCTCGCCGCTCGAGGCGACGATCGGCACGGTACTGGTGACGGTCGGGGCGTTGTTGATCCTCAGCGATGTCACCGCCGTGCTCGCCGGCCCGATGCAGCGGAACATTCTGCTGCGCGCTCCGGTCATCGAAGTCGGAGATATCATCATTTCCATCACCCAGCTCGCCATTCTCGCGGCGATCGTGGTGCTGACGCTGGCGATCCACGTCATCCTGAAGACCACCTGGTTTGGCCTCGCGGTGCGTGCCGTCACGCAGGAGCCGGTTGCGGCCGAGCTATGTGGGGCGCGCAGCCTCGGCATCAAGACACTGACTTTCGGCGTCGGCTCGGCCACCGTGGCGATGGCTGCCGTGCTCTACGTGCTCACCTTTCCCGTCGACCCCTATATGGGCTTCGGCCTCACCGTGAAGGCGTTCACGATCATCGTGGTCGGCGGTATCGGCAATCTTCCCGGCGCGTTGATCGTCGGTGTGCTGCTCGGCGTTGCCGAGGGCCTGGTCGGGCTGTTCTGGGGACCAGAATGGTCGCCGGCCATCAGCGTCGTCTTGCTGCTCCTGATCCTCGTGGCGTTTCCCGCCGGTTTTCGCTGGAGGCGCGCATGAAACGGGTCAGTCTAATGACGCTGGCCGCGATCGCGGTCGCCGCGCTGGCGCTGCTGCCGCTGTCCGGTGCGCCGTACTGGACCACCTTCGTGTTCAGCGTTCTGATCGCCTATGTGCTGGCCCAGAGTTGGGACTGGGTGGCCGGCGAGATGGGCTACATCAATCTCGGCCATTACGTTTTCTACGGTATCGGCGCTTATGCTTTCTCCATTGCGCTGACCTCGGCGGCGATCGGATCGGTCACGGTGTCGATGGTGATTGCGGTGGTCGTGGTCGGGATTGCCGCTGTGCTGCTGGGGCTACCGCTGTTCCGGCTGCGTGGCGATTACTTCGCTTTCGCGACGCTCGCATTGCTGCCGTTGGCCGAAGTGCTCACCAACAACATGAGCTGGCTGACCGGCGGCGCCGACGGCATTGTGCTGCCGGTCGATCATGTTCTGACCGTTGCGTTCTGGCTGGCACTCGCGCTGGCGGTCCTCAGCTTCATCACGACGCTGGCGATCAACCGTGCCCGTTTTGGCTTCGCGCTGCGCGGGATTCGCAACGACGAGGAGGTGGCGGAGGTGATGGGGCTGCCGCTGCTGCCGACCAAGATCAAGGCGCTGCTGCTGAGCTCGCTGTTTGCCGGATTGGCCGGCGCCATCCAGGCCTGGCAGATGAGCTATATCGACGCCGTCACGGTATTTGGCCTCAACGTCGCGCTGGTACCGATCGCGATGGCGCTGCTCGGCGGCTCGGGCCTGCGCTGGGGGCCGTTCGTCGGCGTCGTGCTGCTGGCCGGCATCCAGCAATGGCTGCTGGTCAACATCACCATGCTTCAGGCGACCGTCTACGGCGCGATCATCCTGCTGATCGGCCGCTATATGCCGGGCGGCATGCTGCGTGCCGGCCTGCTGCAGAACATTGCGTGGCTTGCGCCGCTCACCCGCGAACATGGCGCGTTCGTCGCCGATCGCACCGCGGGGCAGGCAGCGGGCGGGGCTGCGGTCGCGATGCCCCTCGATCGCATCGCCATCGAGCCGGATGCCCCGCCGCTGCTGGTCTGCAAGGATGTCGTGAAGGCATTCGGCGGCAACCGGGCGCTGGCCGGTGTCAGCTTCAGCGTTGGGCCGGGCGAGATTCTCGGCCTGGTCGGGCAGAACGGTTCGGGCAAGACCACGCTGTTCAATTGCATCTCCAGGGTGCACGCGCTGACCGCCGGTGAAATACGTCTCGGCGGCCGCGATCTCGCTGGCCTTCGCCGCGACGAAATGGCGGGCCTTGGTGTCGGGCGCACCTATCAGATTCCGCGGCCGTTCGGCGATCTCACCGTGGCCGAGAACGTCGCGCTGTCGGTGATGCTGGGGCCGCGGCGCGAGGCACCGGAGCGGGCGCTGGCTGAGGCCCGCAGCTTCCTCGCTTACGCCGATCTCGATCATCGCCGCGACGTGCGCGCCGATACCTTGTCGTTGCAGGAGAAGAAGCTCCTCGAATTCGCCCGCGCGCTGGCGGTGCGGCCGAGGCTGCTGCTGGTCGATGAGATTGCATCCGGCCTGACCCCGGTCGAGGTTCGCCGCTTCGTCGAGCGGATCCGCGCCGTGCGCGATGATTACGGCATCACCGTCATCTGGGTCGAGCACATCGCCTCGGCGCTCAACGCCGCGGCCGACCGCATCGTGGTGCTGGAGCAGGGCCAGCTCATCGCCGACGGCCCACCCGCCGCGGTGTTCTCGGACCGGAGGGTGCTGGCGAGCTATCTCGGCAACACCGCGGAGGCGATGCAATGATGCTGGAGGTTTCTCACCTTGCCGTAGACCATGGCAAGCTGCGCGCGCTGTGGGATGTCTCCTTCAGCGTCGGTGAAGGCCAGCGGGTCGGTCTCGTCGGCGCCAACGGTGCCGGCAAGTCGACCACGCTCGGCGCGATTGCCGGCCTGTATCCGATCGCCGGCGGTGCCATCGTCTATGACGGCGCGCCGCTCGACAGCCGCAGCCCGCCCGATGCGCTGTCGCGCGGCATCGTGCTGGTACCGGAAGGGCGGCGTCTGTTCGGTGAGATGACGGTGCGCGAGAACCTGCGCATGGGAGCGTACGGTGCGCGTGCGCGCGCCGCGCTGAACGAAGGATACGACAGGGTGTTTACGCTGTTTCCGGTGCTGCGCGACAAGCAGGCGCAGCCGGCGCGCGAATTGTCGGGTGGCCAGCAGCAGATGGTGGCGATCGGCCGGGCCTTGATGGCGCGGCCGCGCCTGCTGCTGCTTGACGAACCGTTCATTGGCGTTGCGCCGATACTGGTCGACGATATCATGACGGCGCTTGCCGCCATTGCCGACGGCGGTGTCACCATGATCCTGGTCGATCAGAACATCCGCCGTGCGTTGCGCTTCGTAGAGCGGGCCAGCGTCATCCACAATGGCCGCACGGTGCTTGCGGGCGACAGCGCCGCGCTTCTGGCCGACGAGAACTTTGCAACCACGTTTATGGGTCTGGATTGATGAACGACAGCATTTCGGCCTCTTCGATGCAGGCATCGCGCCTCAAGGATCGTGTCGCGATCGTCACCGGCGCTGCGCGCGGCATCGGCGCCACTTACGCGGCGGCGCTTGCGGCGGCGGGGGCGCGCGTTGCGGTATGCGACGTGCTCGCGCCGGATGTGACCGTGGCGGCGATCCGCGCTGCCGGCGGCACGGCCCGCGGTGCGGTATGCGACATCTCCGACGCCGCGGCGATTGCCGCCTTCGTCCGGGATGTCGAGGCCGCGTGCGGCCGCATCGACATTCTCGTCAACAACGCAGCGATCTTCGCCAATCTGGCGCTCAAGCCGTTCGAGAACATCGACGACGCCGAATGGGACAGGGTGATGACGGTAAACGTGCGCGGCTCGTTCGCCTGCGCCCGCGCCGTGGTGCCGGTTATGCGCCGGCAAGGCTACGGCAAGATCATCAATATCGCCTCGGGCACAGTGTTCAAGGGCGCTCCCTTGATGCTGCATTATGTCGCCTCGAAAGGCGCAGTCGTCGCCATGACGCGCGCGCTGGCGCGCGAAGTAGGCGACGCCGGTATTCGCGTCAATTGCCTCGCGCCGGGTTTGACGATGAGCGAGGGCGTGATCGCAAACAATGCCTGGGCAGGGCCGATCGTCGCCAACAACATCGCCAGCCGCTGCCTCAAGCGAGAGGCGACGCCGGAGGATCTGGTCGGCGCGCTGGTATTTCTTGCCTCGCCCGAGAGCGATTTCATGACCGGACAGACCATCGTGGTCGATGGAGGCTCGGTCACGCATTGAGGGGCGGGCGGCCGTCGCCGACATTGAAAGTGACACCGGATCAGGTATGGAGATCGGCGGAGAGGGCCGCGAGGCGGCTCAAAGACATCCAGTCGTTCCGCCGCCGAGCCAGTTGCATGACAAATCTTGCGATCATGAACGCGCCCAACGGCGCCCGCCCCACCGCCGCCGACCATCCGCGCGTGCCGCTCACCATTGACGCCATCGCCGAGGATGCCGCCGCCGTTGCCAAGGCCGGCGCGCAGGCCGTCCACATCCATGTGCGCGACGAACAGGGCCGCCACGTTCTCGATGCCGCGCGCCACCTCGCCGCCGAACAGGCGATCCGCCGCCGCGCCGGCGACAGCCTTGTCGTGCAGATGACCACGGAGGCGGTCGGCCGCTATACGCCGCGCCAGCAGATCGAACTGGTGCGGGCAGTCGCGCCGGAAGCGGTCAGCATCGCCATAGCCGAACTGATGCCCGACACCAGCGCCGAGGTGGCCGCGCTCGATCTCTATCGCTGGATGCACCAACGGCGCATCGCCGTGCAGCATATCCTCTATACGCCCGCAGAGTTTTTGCGCTTCGCGGACTATGCCGCGCGCGGGCTGATCCCCGGCGACCGCTATTCCGTGATCTTCCCGCTTGGCCGCTACGCCTCCGACCGGCAGAGCCGCCCCGAGGATCTGGTGCCGTTCGTCGCCGCGTTGCAGGAGGCCGGCGGCAGCGCGCGCTACGACTGGTGGGTCTGCGCGTTCGGCGCGCTGGAGACGCGGCTCTTGACCGCCACCGCCGCGCTCGGCGGTCATTGCCGCATCGGCTTCGAGAACAACTTTCTCAACTCCGACGGCCGCGTGGCGACGGACAATGCTGACCGCGTCGCCGATCTCACGCGTTCGCTGTCGGGAATCGGCCGCGCGGCTGCCTCGCGCGAGGAGACGCTGCGGGCGCTCGGCCGGCCGGACTGAGCCATGGCGTTTTCCGGCTTGAACTTTTCGACCCCGGCACGGCACAATCGCCCCATGGGCAAGGTTGACGCCGTCGAGATCGAAGCGCGGCACGGTGGCTGACGATATCGCCGCAAGCGCCGGCCGGCTCAAGGCGTGGCTGATCGAGAACGCGCTGCCGAGGTGGGGCGGCGTGGGGTTCGATGCCGCGCATGGCAGTTTCATCGAGCGGCTCGATGCCGGCGGCGCGCCGCTGATCGATACGCCGCGCCGCGCCATGGTGCAGGCGCGGCAGATCTACGCCTTCGCCCGCGCCGCGCTTGCCGGCTGGCGGCCGCAGGACCAGCCGCTCGCGTTGGCCGCCGCCGACAACCTGATCGCGCGCTACCATGGCGCCGACGGCACACCGGGCTGGATTTTTTCAACGGATGCGATAGGTCGCCCGCACGATACGCGCCGCGACCTCTACGCCTGCGCCTTCGTGCTGTTCGGCCTGGCCTGGGCGTGGCGGCTCGCGCCGAGGCGGCGTTATCTGGAGGCGGCCCGCGCGACGCTCGCCGATCTCGATGCGCGCTTTGCGGCGGCAGGCGGCGGCTATGTCAGCGCGCGGCCGGCACAGACCGACGAGTTGCGGCAGAACCCGCACATGCACCTGTTCGAGGCTATGCTGACGTGGTTCGAGGCGACCGGCGAACCTGACTTCCTCGCTCGCGCCGACCGCCTGCGTGACCTGATGATGACGCGCTTCGTGCAGCCGAGCGGCATTCTGTGCGAGCGCTTCGACGGGGAATGGCGGCCGCTCGCCGGCGAAGCCGGCCGCATTGGCGAGCCGGGGCATCACTGCGAATGGGCATGGCTCCTTGTGCAGCACGCGCATCTCGCCCGCGCGACGCCCAACCCGCTCGGTGCGGCACTCTATGCCCATGCGATGCGCCATGGCATCAGCGCCGACGGCTTGCTGGTCGATGAACTGCGCGACGACGGGCAGATCGTGCGGGCGTCGCGCCGCGTCTGGCCGCAGACCGAGGCGATCAAGGCCCATGCCGTCGCGTTCGAGGCCGGCGACGCCGCAGCCGCCGCCCGTGCCGCGCGCCTGATCGCGCGACTGTTCGCCGTCTTTCTCGATCGCCCGGTGCGCGGCGGCTGGATCGACCATGTCGATGCCGAGAACCGGCCGCTCGTTGCGTTCATGCCGGCGAGCACGCTCTATCATCTCATGGGAGCGGCGGTGGAAGCCGACCGCGTGTGGGGCCGGCAACGCCTGCGCCCGGCGGCCTTCCTCGACCGCGACGGCGTGCTCAATGTCGATCACGGCTACGTTCACCGCATTGAGACGCTCGACCTGATGCCGGGTGCGGCCAGCGCCGTGCGGCGCCTCAACGAGGCGGGCTACATGGTGATCGTCGCCAGCAATCAGTCCGGCATCGCGCGCGGTTACTATACGCTCGACGATGCACACCGTTTCAACACGGCGCTGCGCGAGCGGCTGGCGGAACAGGGGGCGCGGATCGATGCCTTTTATCTTGCGCCCTACCATCCCGACGGCGTTGTCGCGCCTTACGCGCGTCCCCACGACGACCGCAAGCCCGGCCCCGGCATGCTGCGTCGGGCGCTGGCCGAATGGCCGGTCGATGCCGCCCGCTCGTTCCTGATCGGCGACAAGGACAGCGATCTCGACGCCGCGCGCCGCGCCGGCCTGCCGGGCCATCTCTACCGCGGCGGCGATCTCGACGCCTTCGTCCGCGATGTCCTCTCGCCGCCACGCTGAGGCGCCGCCTCTTTTGCGCCCCTTGTGCCCTTGCGCCGCCGCGCCGTCCGCGCGGATACTGCCGTTTGAACCGGGCCATGCGAGGACACCGCCATGAAAGTCACCATCGAGGTCGATTGCACGCCGCACGAGGCGCGGGAGTTTCTCGGGCTGCCGGATGTCCGTCCGATGCAATCGGCGATGATGGACAAGTTCCAGGCGCGCATGGAGGAGAGCATGGAGAAGTTCTCGCCCGAGGCGCTGCTACAAAGCTGGCTGACCTTCGATCCCAAGATCGCCCAGCGCTTTCAGGAGATGTTCATGAGCTTCGGCGGCCTCGGCGCCAAGCCGGATCGCCCCAAGGAGTAGCCTGGAACCTTTATTATATGATTGATATTACAGGTGTTTACATGATTTGTGCTGTGCCGCAACATAAATGTTGCAATGCACAATAATCCGTGCCATATAAGGGGTGCCCCGGGCTTGATGGACGGGGTGAGCCATAGCTCAACCAGAGGATGGAGTGACCCCCCATGATCGACCAGATGACCCAGCAGACCGAAACCGCTTTCAACACATTCAAGGCCGCCTTTGCGCCGTTCGCCGACGCGTTCAAGAACGTTCAGACCGCTGACGTTCCGGAAGCCGCGCGCGATTTCGTCAAGCGTGCGGTCGGCACCGCCAAGGAGCGCGCCGCCGATGCTCATGCCGGCGCCGAGAAGGTGACCGCCGTGATCGAGGATGCCGCGGTCGGCGCCGTCAGTGAGACGGTCAAGATCACCCGCAACCTGCAGCAGGCGTTTTACGAGGACGCCGAGGCGTTCTTCACCGGCATCGACAGGCTGGCGTCCGCCAAGACCTTCGCCGACGCGCTGCAGATTCAGTCGGACTACCTGCGCTCCCGCGGCGAGGTCGCCGTGGCGCGCGCCAAGTTCGCCAGCGAATACGCCGGCAAGCTGTTCACTGAGGGCGCCAAGGCCGCGCAGGACAACCTCGCAAAAGTCGCCGCGACCGCCGGCAAGGCCGCCTGACGGCAACAGCCTTCGCAAATGGATGACGACAAGGCCCGCGCTGTCGCGGGCCTTGTTTTTTTGCGGCCGCTTCGCCTTGACAATCCGGCCGCGCGGCGCGTGATGGCATGGGCCTGACCGCCGGACCTCGCGATGACCGATCCCCGCGTGCCATCCTTTGCCACCGCGCTCGATGTGAAGCGCGCTGCCGATCTGCGCCGTATCAAGTGGCTCGCGACCGGCGTGCTGGTTGCCTGCCTCGTCGTGATGGTGGCGGCCAAGGCGTTGACGCCGGTTCACGCCGCCTTCGGATTCCTCGCCGCCTTTGCCGAGGCCGCCGCGATCGGTGGGCTGGCCGACTGGTACGCGGTGGTGGCGCTGTTTCGCCGCCCGCTCGGGCTGCCGATCCCGCACACCGCCATCATCCAGAACAACCGCGACCGCATTGCCGACAAGCTCGGCGAGTTCATCGAGCGGAATTTCCTCGATGCCGCCCCTGTCGAAGCGCGGCTCCGCCAGGTCGATTTCGCCGCCTTCGTTGCCAATTGGCTCAGCGAGCGCACCCGCAGCGCGGCGCTGGCCCGCTTCGCGTTGCGGCTGTTGCCGGAGGTGGTGGCGGCTTCGGAGACGTCGGGGCTCAAGACGTTCCTCGGCCGCCGCGCGCTGGCGCTGTTGCAATCGGTCGAACTGGCGCCGCTGGCGGCCGGCGCGCTGCGCGGCTTCGTCGCCCATGGCCGCCATCACGGGCTGCTCGACGAACTGATGCGGGCCGCGCACGAGGCGCTCAACCGGCCGGAGACGCTCGCGATGATCCGCGAGAAGATCCGCGACGAACTGCCGACGCTGCTGAAATTCTATCGCGCCGATGCCTTCATGCTGAAGAAGCTCGCGGCTTCCGCGACCGCATTCTTCGACGAGGTGCGTACCGATCCCGACCACCCGCTGCGCGGCGAGTTCACCCGCATGGTGCTGTCGCTGATCGACCGGCTCGAAACCGAGCCGGCGTTTGCCGACCGGCTTGACGGGCTGCGCCGCGATCTGCTGGCGCGGCCGGAGCTGGGGCAGTTGACGGAGCGGCTGTGGGCCGAGGTGCGCGATTTCGTCGCGCGCAGCGCCTCCGGCGAATCGAGCGTGCTCGAGCATCACCTCGCCCGGTTGCTGATGGAGGCCGGCGCCCAGCTTGCCGCCGATGCCGACATGCGCGCCGAGATCAACGCCAGCTTCGTCACGGTGCTGCGCAGCTTTATCGCCGAGCACAAGGGCGGCGTGTCGAGCTTCATCGCCGATCAGGTGAAAGGGTGGGATATGGCGCAGGCGATCGAGCTGATCGAGGTCAATATCGGCCGCGACCTGCAATATATCCGCTTCAACGGCACCGTGATCGGCGGCCTTGCCGGGCTTGCGCTGCACGGCGCGGAGGTTGCATTCCACCTATTATAGGCCCAGCCGGAACCGGGGGTCGCCATTCCGCTTGAACCAAGCGAGAACTCCCCCTAGCTTCGGGCGCTTCGGCCCGCCGCGACGGGAGCACGCCGCCGGGCGCCCGTGGCGCCGCGTTTCGGGGTGGCACAAGCCAGAGCGCACGGAATTGCAGATCGGGCAGGGGCCTTCACCGGCCGCGCCCCAACACAGAAGGACGAATAGGATGCCCTCGACTCTCAAACTCGTGACCTCCTCGCTCAACCTCAAGGACCCCTCGCTGTTGCGCGATACCTGCCTGATCGACGGCAAGTGGGTTGCGGCCGATGGCGGCGGCACCATCACCGTGACCAATCCCGCCACCGGCGCCGTGGTCGGCACCGTGCCGAACATGGGGGCGGCGGAGACGCGCCGTGCCATCGAGGCCGCCGATGCGGCATGGCCGGCCTGGCGCGCCAAGACCGCCAAGGAGCGCGCCGCCATTCTGCGCCGCTGGTACGAGCTGCTGATGGCCAATCAAGAAGACCTCGCCACCATCCTGACCGCCGAGCAGGGCAAGCCGATGACCGAGAGCCGCGGCGAGATCGCCTATGCCGCGAGCTTCTTCGAGTGGTTCGCGGAGGAGGGCAAGCGCGTCTATGGCGACACCATTCCGCAGTTCGCGCCCGACAAGCGCATCGTCGTCCTCAAGCAGCCGATCGGTGTCTGCGCTGCGATCACGCCGTGGAATTTCCCCTCGGCGATGATCACCCGCAAGGCCGGCCCGGCGCTTGCGGTCGGCTGCCCGATGGTGCTCAAGCCCGCGAGCCAGACGCCCTTGTCGGCGCTGGCGCTCGGCGTGCTGGCCGAGCGTGCCGGCGTGCCGGCCGGCGTGTTCTCGGTGGTGACGGGATCGGCGACCGCGATCGGCGGCGAGATGACGTCCAACCCGATCGTGCGCAAGGTGACCTTCACCGGCTCGACCGAAATCGGCAAGAAGCTGATGGAGCAGTGCGCCGGAACCGTGAAGCGCACCTCGATGGAGTTGGGCGGCAACGCGCCGTTCATCGTGTTCGACGACGCCGACCTCGACGCCGCGGTGAAGGGCGCGCTCGCCTCGAAGTACCGCAACGCCGGGCAGACCTGCGTCTGCGCCAACCGTCTGCTGGTGCAGGACGGCGTTTACGATGCCTTCGCGGCCAAGCTCGCCGATGCCGTCAATGCGCTGAAGGTCGGCGACGGGTTCGAGCAGGGCGTGGCGATCGGCCCCTTGATCGACATGAAGGCGGTCGAGAAGGTGGAAGAGCACATCAGCGATGCCGTCGCCAAGGGCGCCCGCGTCGTCACCGGCGGCAAGCGTCATGCGCTGGGGCAGAGCTTCTTCCAGCCGACCATCCTGGCCGATACCAAGCCGGACATGCAGATTTTCCGCGAGGAAACGTTTGGCCCGGTGGCGCCGCTGTTCCGCTTCAAGACGGAAGCCGATGCCATCAAGCTCGCCAACGACACCGAGTTCGGTCTCGCCGCCTACTTCTACGGCCGCGACATCGGCCGGGTGTGGCGCGTGGCGGAGGCGCTGGAATACGGCATCGTCGGCATCAACGAGGGCATCATCTCGACCGAGGTGGCGCCGTTCGGCGGCATCAAGGAAAGCGGCAACGGCCGCGAGGGCTCGAAGTACGGCATCGAGGATTACCTCGAAGTGAAGTATCTGTGCATGGGCAACATGGCGTAAGCCCACGTCGCTGTCTGGAAACGGCCGGGCACAGCCCGGCCGTTTTTTTTTGTGCTTATCCGACGTCGGCGCGCAGCCCCGCGGCCTCGATGCCGGCGACGGCGCAAGCCTCGTCGTTGTCGGAGGTATCGCCGCTGATGCCGACCGCGCCGACCACCGCGCCACCGGCGTCGCGCACCAGCACGCCGCCGGGCACCGGCACCAGCGCGCCGCGCGCCAGCGCGTTCATGGCGTTGATGAAGAACGGCTGCTCGCCGGCGCGCTTGAACAGCGCCCGCGAGCCCATGCCGAGGGCGAGCGCCCCGTAGGCTTTGCCGTGGGCGATCTCGCCGCGCATCAGGCTGGTGCCGTCCTGCGCCGCGAATGCTTTCACCGCGCCACGCGGATCGAGCACGGCGACGGCCAGCGGATTGAGCTTTCGCGTGCCGCCCTCAGCCAGCGCGCGGTCGATAATCTTGCGCGCCGTCTCAAGAGATAATTCGGTCATCGGGGAATCCTTCCAGAAAATAGGGATGGCAGCGTTATGGCCATCCCGTGCCGGTTTGCCAATGCCGATCGGCCCGCCCGATGCGGGCCGCAGCCGCGCTACGACGTCTAGAATATATCCAGATTGCGCCTCGCTCCGCCCTGCGCGGATGCAGAAAACCGCTGGCGCGCAGGCGTTTTTTCAATCTCTGGTAACGGAGTAGCCGCCTGCGGAGAACCTCCTGCTGCGCTTGCGCGGCAACCGGCGGCTGATAAGATACATTGTCTTTATATCTTATCTGGCGGAGCTTCGATTCTCCAAGCCGTTGCCGTCGCTATCGTGGCGGCGCGTGACCCGTGCGCCCGACTGTCGGTCCGGACGCAGCGGCAGGCGCTGTTGTGCCTGCCGACAGGCCGGGCCGGGGTGGCGCACGGTGCGGAGCGGAAAAGCGGCGCTAAAGCGTTTTCGAGCGAAGTGGGAACCGGCCTATGCCGGCCATAGCCGGCTTCGGTCGGCGTCGGCCGGTTCGCGTGAAGAAAACGCGACAAAACAAAATCCTGGAGCCCTGCTTCTGATCCCATCAGAAGCAGAAAAGCTCCAGGGGCGTTCAACTCAACGACGAGGACCATCACGATGTTAGCAAAATCCACTCTGGCTTCTTTTGCGCTGGTTGCCGTGCTGGCAGCGGGCACGCCGGTGTCGGCGCAGGAGATAATCACCTTCGACGTCACGGCGTTCAACGCACTGCCGAGCAAGACCTCGCCGGAGAAGATCACCTCGCGACCGTTGCTGAAGGCAGGTGGCGATGTTGTGTCGGCCCGCGTCTGGCTGCCGGCCAACACCGATATCACCCCGCACCCGCATCCGGCCGGCAAGGTGGCGATCGTTACCGTGCTGTCCGGCGACTTCAAGGTCGGACTTGGCGACAAGTTCAGTGAAGCCGGCCTGAAGACCGTTGCGCCGGGCGGCGTCATCGTCCTGCGCGATACCGATCCGCAGCACTATGCCCGCACCGGCAACGGCCCGGTCGAGTTGCTGCTGGTCGCGGCGCCGAAGGGATCGATTCCGCCGGTGCTGCTTGGCGCGAAATAGCCCGGGCATAGCGATGTCCGGCGGCGTGAAGTTTCGGCGCCGGGGTGAGGAGGCCGCTGCCGTGATGGGGCAGGGCGGCGGAGATGATGCAACACGGCTTGAGGGGACCTGAGCGATGGCGAGGGCTGGGGACGCAATGACGGAGAACACAGCCGCGGTGTGCGGTGCGCGAAAGGCAGGCACGCTGTGTGCGGCCATTGCGCTCTTGATGACGGGGGCGTCCGAAACGGTGCTGGCGCAATCGGCAACGCCGGGCGCGACCATCGCGCTCGATCAGATCACGGTCGAGGACGCACGCGATGGCGCTGGCGCACCGGCGACCGTGCGTGAGCGCTTCGAGGCGCTGGCCGGCGGCGTCGCGCTGGTCGAAAGCGGCGACTATGCCGACACCGCCAACCTCACCGTCTCGCGCGCGCTGCGCAACGTGCCGGGCGTGGTGGTGCAGGACTTTTTCGGCGGCAACGACCAGCCGCGTATCCAGATCCGCGGCTCCGGGTTGCAGCAGAACCCGGTCGAGCGCGGCATTCTCGCGTTGCAGGACGGCCTGCCGATCAACCGCGCGGACGGCTCCTACATCGTCGGCCTCGCCAATCCGCGCCAGGCTGAATCGATCGAGGTCTATCGCGGCTACATGGCCAACCGCCTCGGCGCCACCGTGCTCGGCGGCGCGCTCAACTTCGTGTCGCCGACCGGCTCCTCGGCGCCGGGCGCGCGCATGACCGTCAACGGCGGCAGCTTTGGCCAGTTCGGCCTTTCGGGGCAGGCCGGCTTCCGTCAGGACAACTACGACGGCGCGTTGCAGATCGACGCCTCGCGCCGCGACGGTTTTCGCGTCTACAACGGTTCGGAGCGCGTCAGCGTCAACGCCAATGTCGGCGCGCAGATCAACGAGAACGTCAGCACCCGCATCTTCGCCGGCTACACCGATCTCGGCTTCGACGTGGCCGGCCCGCTGATCAAGGCCGGGCTCGAGGCCGATCCGCGGCAGGTGCATCGGGGGCCGACCGTGCTGCCGCCGATCCCGCCCGGCACTTCGATCAACCCCGGCCCCAACGTCGTGCGCGACCGGCCGGGGCGCGATGCCAGCCAGTTCCTGGTCGGCTCGCGCACCACGGCGACGTTCGATGCGCACCTGATCGATATCGCGCTCGGCTACACCTACACCGACGATACATTTCGCTTCCCGCTCTCGGCGGGGGTGCGCACCACGCGCGGCGGCGATTTCACCGGCGTTGCGCGCTATGCCTACAAGCCCGACGCCTCGGCCGTGCTGCCGTTGTTCGAGGCCGGCGCACAGTACGCGATCGGCTCGGCCAGTCGCGGCAACTACATCAACCAGTCGGGCATGACCGGCGCGAAGTTCGGCGAGAGCGAACTCGATGCCACCACGCTGTCGCTCAACGCCGGCTTCAATATTCCGATCTGGCATGCGCTGACGCTGTCCCCGGCGATTTCCTACGCGCACGCGACCCGCGACAACAAGGACACCTACGGCCTGCCGACGCGGCCATGGATCCAGTACAACGGCGTCAATCCGACGATGTTGCAGGCGAACGGCGCGGTGCCGACCGTGAGTTCGAGTTATGCGCGCAGCTATTCCGGCTGGAGTCCGAGCGTCGGCTTGAGCTTCCGGCCCGATGCGCATCAGACCGTGTTTGTCGCCGTCAGCCGCAGTTTTGAGCCGCCCACCCATGACGATCTGCTGGCGACCATCAACGGAACGCCGAATTCAAGCGCCGGGCGCAATCCGCAAAATCCGACGGCACGTAGCGTGTTTGCGACGCCGAATCTGGAGGCCCAGACCGCAACCACCGTCGAAGGCGGTTGGCGCGGCCGCAACGGCGTGCTGTCGTGGGACGCGGTGGCGTATTACTCGTGGGTGCGCAACGAACTGCTGAGCCTGCGTGATACCAGCGGCAACTCGCTCGGCGCGGTCAATGCCGACAAGACGACCCATTTTGGTATCGAACTGGGGCTTGGCGCCAGGCTCACCGACACCGTGAGCGGCCGCATCGCCTACACCTATCAGGACTTCCGCTTCGACAATGATCCGTTGCGCGGCAACAACCGGCTCGCCGGTGCGCCGAGCCATGTGATCGCGGCGCTGTTGCAGTGGCAGGCGACCGCCGACTGGCGGCTGCAGGGCGGCGTGCGATGGATTCCCGATAAGACGCCGGTCGACAACATGAATACGCTGTTCGCCGATCCGTATGTGCTGGTCGACCTGCGCACCGAATATCGGATCAACAAGACGTTCACGCTGTTCGCCGAGGTCACCAACCTGTTCGACGAGCGCTATGCGTCATCGACCTTGATCGTCGATCAGGCACGGCCCGACCAGGCGGCGTTCCTGCCGGGCGACGGCCGGGCGTTCTACGCCGGCCTCAGGGCGGTGTTCTAGCCCCTCCCTTTATTCCTCGACCGCTTGCCCCCTCCCTTCCCTCCCCCGCTTGCGGGGGAGGGAAGGGAGGGGGCGCGGGAGGTTTAGGAAGGGGGCGGCAACTGGCACACATCCACCCATTCGGCGCCCGTCAAGTCGGCCAGCCGTTTCGGTGCGATGCGCACCGCGCTGTGGGTCGAGCCGGCCGCCGGCACCACCTCGTCGAACGCCCGCAGCGACACGTCGCAATAGACCGGCAACGGCGCGCTGAGACCGAACGGGCAGACACCGCCGACCGGATGGCCGGTGATCGCTTCGACCTCGTCCGCGCCGAGCATGCGCGGCTTGCCGCCGAATGTCGCCTTGGCCTTCTTGTTGTCGAGCCGTGCCGTGCCGCACGTCACCACCAGCACGACGCGCTCTCCGACGCGCAGCGACAGCGTTTTGGCGATCTCTTCCGGACGCACGCCATACGCCTCCGCCGCGAGCGGCACGGTGGCCGAGCTTTTGTCGGAGACGATGACGGCGATGTCGGAGGCGTTTTCCGCGAAGAAGCGGCGGACGGACTCAAGGCTCATGAGGGGACGTCACCGCTGTAGCCGCGCCAGCAGGCTCGAGGTATCCCAGCGCTTTCCGCCCATCTTCTCGACCTCGGCGTAAAAATTATCGACCAGCGCCGTGACCGGCAGGCTCGCGCCGTTGCGCTTGGCTTCGCCGAGGCAGATGCCGAGATCCTTGCGCATCCACTCGACCGCAAAACCGTAGTCGTACTTGCCTTCGGTCATGGTCTTGTAGCGGTTCTCCATCTGCCACGACTGCGCCGCGCCCTTCGAGATGGTGGCGATCACCGCTTCGATGTCGAGACCGGCACACTTGGCGAAGTGGATGCCTTCCGACAGGCCCTGCACCAGCCCGGCGATGCAGATCTGGTTGACCATCTTGGTGAGCTGGCCGGAGCCGGCCGGGCCGATCAGCCGGCACATCCGGGCATAGGCGGCGATCACCGGCTCGGCGCGGGCGTAGGTCGCGGCCTCGCTGCCGCACATCACGGTGAGCACGCCGTTGTCGGCGCCGGACTGGCCGCCCGACACCGGCGCGTCGACGAAATGGAAACCGCGCGCCTTGGCCGCGGCGTCGAGCTCGCGCGCCACCTCGGCCGAAGCCGTGGTGTGATCGACGAATACCGCGCCGGTCTTCATGCCGGCGAAAGCGCCATCCGACCCGGTGGTCACGGCGCGCAGGTCGTTGTCGTTGCCGACGCAGGCCATCACAAAATCCTGGCCCTCGGCGGCGGCGCGAGGCGTGGGCGCGGCGCGGCCGCCGTATTTCGCGGTCCATGCCTCGGCCTTGGCCTGGGTGCGGTTGTACACCGTGACCTCGTGGCCGCCCTTGACGGCGAGATGCCCGGCCATGGGAAAGCCCATGACGCCGAGACCGAGAAATGCAACCTTGGCCATGTCGGATGTCCTCCTTGAGTGTCTTGCTTTGCGTATCTTGCGCGGGGGGCGCGGGGGGTGCGCGGCAGGCAGCGGGAAAGCGTGGCGGCCCGGCCGTTTGTCGTTTTGCGTGAGGCGCGGCCCACGGCGACGGATCGATCCCTATATGCAGCGTCGCCGGAAGCCGCGTCAATCACGGGTGCGGCGCGGGCTCAGGCCGCCGCTGCGGCCGGCCATCATCCTTTCGGCGAATCCGGCCGTGCAGGCGGCGAAGCGGGTTTCCCCTTTGCCGGATGATGCTCTAGAGTCGGCCGGCGTGGTGCGCGGGCGGCGCTGAAACACCACGCGCAGGAGAAGCGTTGTGAGCATCACCGAACAGGCCGTTCTCGATCAGCTTGCCAGGGTCGTTTCGCCCAAGGGCGTGCCATTGACCGAGAGTGGCGCGCTGTCGCGGATTTCGGTGACGGACGGCAAGGTGTTCTTCTCGATCAGCGTCGATGCCGCCGAGGCGCCGGCATGGGAAGGCGTCCGCACAGCAGCGGAGAAAGCGGTGCGCGCCATCCCGGGCGTCGTGAGCGCGTTGGCCGTGCTGACCGCCGAACGCAGGCCGGGCGCGAGCGCCGCGCCGGCGCGGCCGACGGTGGTGGCGCAATCGGGCGCCGGCACGCCGGGCCTGTCGGTGGCGCCGCCGCGCCATGGCATCGGGCGGACGGCGCCGCGCAGCATCCCCGGCATCGGCGCCGCGATCGCGGTCGCCTCCGGCAAGGGCGGCGTCGGCAAGTCCACCACCACCATTAATCTGGCGCTGGGCCTGCGCGACCTCGGCCTCAGGGTCGGCGTGCTCGATGCCGACATCTATGGCCCGTCGCTGCCCCGGCTGTGCGGCATCTCGGAGAAGCCGCAGCTCAACAGCGCCAAGAAGCTCATTCCTATCTGGCGGTTCGGCATCGCGGTGATGTCGATCGGCTTCATGGTCGAGGATCGCACCGCGCTGATCTGGCGCGGCCCGATGATCTCCTCGGCGGTAACGCAGATGCTGCGCGACGTCGAATGGGGCCGGATCGACGTGCTGGTGATCGACATGCCGCCCGGCACCGGCGACGTCCAGCTCACGCTGTCGCAGCAGGCGCCCTTGCGCGGCGGTGTGATCGTCTCGACGCCGCAGGACCTTGCCTTGATCGACGCCCGGCGCGGCGTCGCCATGTTCCGCAAGGTCGATGTGCCGGTGCTCGGCGTGGTGGAGAACATGAGCTATTTCCGCTGCCCGAACTGCGGCACGCGCGCCGACATTTTTGGCCATGGCGGGGCGAGGCAGGAGGCCGAACGGCTCGGCGTGTCGTTCCTCGGCGAGGTGCCGCTACATGCTGACATCCGCGCGCTGTCCGACGCCGGCACCCCGGTGGTCGAGGCGGAGCCGGAGGGCGAGCACGCACGCATCTATCGTGCCATCGCCACCGCCGTGCGCGACGAGTTGCGCGCCCGCGCCGCGGTTGCCTGAGCCGTGACCCGGACGGGCAGGCGCTCCGGGGCAGCGTGGTGCCTGCCGGCGTGGTTACGATGATGGCTGCGACATTACTGCCCGTTATTCGACTTTGGTCATAGTCCGCCGATTGAAGTTGCCGTCGCAATTTCCGGGCCGTTATCATTCATGCTAGAGACGTGCCCCATCTGAAAACTGTCCCAAGGAGACCACCCGAATGAAACGTCGTGATTTTCTGAAGGCGACCGCCTCCGGCGCTGCAGTGGCCGCGGTTGCTTCTCCGGCGATTGCCCAGTCATCGCCCGAGATCAAATGGCGTCTTGCCTCCAGCTTCCCGAAGTCGCTGGATACGATTTACGGCGGTGCCGAGGTGATGGCAAAGCACCTCGCCGAGGCGACCGACAACAAGTTTCAGATTCAGGTGTTCGCCGGCGGCGAACTGGTGCCAGGCCTTCAGGCGCTCGACGCCACCTCCAACGGCACGGTCGAAATCTCCCACACCGTCGCCTACTACTATGTCGGCAAGGACCCGACCTTCGCGATCTTCGCGTCGGTACCGTTCGGCCTCAACGCCCGGATGCAGAATTCGTGGTGGTATCAGGGTGGCGGCGAGCAACTCGGCAACGAGTTCTTCAAAAAGTACAATGTGATCGGCATTCCGTGCGGCAACACCGGAACGCAGATGGGCGGCTGGTTCCGCAAGGAGATCAAGACCGTCGCCGATATCTCCGGCCTCAAGATGCGCATCGGCGGCATCGCCGGGCAGGTGATGTCGCGGCTCGGCCTGGTGCCGCAGCAGCTTGCCGGCGGCGATGTCTATCCGGCGCTGGAGAAGGGCACCATCGACGCGGTCGAGTGGGTCGGCCCCTACGACGACGAGAAGCTCGGCTTCAACAAGGTGGCGAAGTACTATTATTACCCCGGCTTCTGGGAAGGCGGGCCGATGGTGCACGCCTTCGTCAACCTGGAGAAGTGGAACGCGCTGCCGAAGCACTATCAGGTGGCGCTCGAAAACGCCTGCGCCTTCGCCAACGTCAACATGGGGGCGCGCTACGACATGCAGAACCCGCAGGCGCTCAAGCGTCTCGTTGCCAGCGGCACGCAGCTCCGCCCGTTCAGCAACGAGATTCTGGAAGCCTCGCTCAAGGCCACCAATGAGCTGTGGGCGGAAATCTCCGCCAAGAACGCCGAGTTCAAGAAGGCGATCGAGGCGATGCAGGCGTATCGCTCCGACCAGTATCTGTGGTGGCAGGTTGCCGAATACACCAACGACAGCTTCATGATCCGCTCGCGCACGCGCGGCTGATCGAAGCCGTTCCATATAAAAGCCGGCGCCCCGAAAAGGGCGCCGGTTTTTTCGTGGCCGTGAGCGCGGCAGCGGAGAAGGCCGCCGCCGCGCCAGTTGTTATGTCGCCTATTTCGACGGCCCGAAGTCGAGTTGCGGCATCTCGATCTGCGGCAGGTCGATCTGAATCTTGCTTGGATCGATGGTCTGGGTGACGCCTTTGTAGTGCATCACCATCGCCGGGAAGGCGATCACCAGCGCGACCATGATGATCTGGATGAAGACGAACGGCACCGCGCCCCAATAGATCTGCCCGGTGGTGACCGGCTCCATGCGTTTGCCGCTGACGCGGTCGATGTAAGATTCCTTGGGGGCCACCGAGCGCAGGTAGAACAAGGCGAAGCCGAACGGCGGGTGCATGAACGAGGTCTGCATGTTGACGCCGAGCATGACGCCGAACCAGATCAGGTCGATGCCGAGACGCTCGGCCGCCGGCGCCAGCAGCGGGATGACGATGAAGGCAAGCTCGAAGAAGTCGAGGAAGAACGCCAGCACGAAGATGAAGGCGTTGGTGAAGATCAGGAAGCCGGTCTGCCCGCCGGGCAGCGACACCAGCATTTCCTCGACCCAGCGGTGGCCGTCCACGCCGTAGAAGGTCAGCGAGAACACGCGCGCGCCGACCAGGATGAAGATCACGAAGGCGGACAGCTTGGCCGTGGACTCGACCGCCTGCCGGGTCAGGTCGAACGACAGGCGACGCTTCATCAGCGCCAGGATGATGGCGCCGCTCGCGCCCATCGCACCGCCCTCGGTCGGCGTCGCGACGCCGATGAAGATGGTGCCGAGCACCAGGAACACGAGGCCGAGCGGCGGCACCATGACGAACACCACCTGCTCGGCGAGCTTCGACAGGAGCCTGAGGTGCAGCAGCTTGTTGATCACGGCAAGCAGGAAGGCGACGATCACCGTGATCGTCATGGTCAGAACCACGAAGTCGGCGCCGCCCTTGACGTCGGCGTAGGACATCGCGAACAGGGCGATGGCGACCGCGCCGACGACGACGAGGTACAGCGACATCGTCATGGTGCGGACGATGCCGACGAAAGGCTGCGTCAGGATTCCGAGCAGGATGACGAACCAGAATCCCTGCTGGATGGCGGTGCCGAGCCCGACAGCATCGAAGGCCGGCGCGGTCCAGTTGAACAGCCCCCAGCGCACGGCGAAGAGCCAGGCCGCGTAGGCGGCGGACAGCGCCGCGATCGGCAGGATGAGCTTGTTGCGGGCGGTCTCCGGCTCGCGCAGCGTCTGCGCCTCGAGCGGCAGGCCGGGCACGGCTTTCGGGGCGAACACCGACAGGATGAAGACGTAGGCTGCGTACAACAGCGCCAGCACGATGCCCGGAATGAAAGCGCCCTCGTACATGTCGCCGACCGAGCGGCCGAGCTGATCGGCCATCACGATCAGCACCAGCGACGGCGGGATGATCTGTGCCAGCGTGCCGGAGGCGGCGATCACGCCGGTGGCGACACGGCGGTCGTAGCCGTAGCGCAGCATGATCGGCAGTGAGATCAGGCCCATCGAGATCACGGACGCCGCGACCACGCCGGTGGTGGCGGCGAGCAGCGCGCCGACGAACACCACGGCATAGGCGAGGCCGCCGCGGATGCTGCCGAACAGTTGCCCGATGGTTTCGAGCAGGTCCTCCGCCATCCCCGATCTTTCGAGGATCAACCCCATGAACGTGAAGAATGGAATGGCGAGCAGCGTATCGTTATTGACGATGCCGTAGATGCGTTCGGGCAGAGCCTGCAGGAAGTTCGGATGGAACAACCCGAGCTCGATGCCGATGAAGGCGTAGAACAAACCGACCGCAGCGAGCGAGAATGCGACCGGGTAGCCGAGCAACAGGCATACCACCAGCGACGCAAACATGATCGGCGCCATGTGATGGATCAACATAGCGACCATTAAATACCCCCCGGCAATTCTGAATGGGAAATGACGCTCAAGGCTTCTCGCCGGCGATCTGGGTGGCGAGCTTCGCGGCTTCCAGTTCGGCCGCTTCCTGTGCGCTGATGGTCCGTTCGTTGGGATCGGGCATCAGCCCGCGCATGATCGCGGCGCGCTTGATGATCTCGGAAATGCCCTGGATGAACAAAAGCGCGGCGCCGATCATGATCAGCGACTTGGTCGGCCATTGCGGCAGGCCGCCGGCGCTCAGCGACTGCTCGTTCTGCTCGAACGAGGTCAGGAAGAACGGGATCGAATCCCACAACAGAACCAGCGTGAACGGCAGCAGGAAGAACACATGCCCGATCATGTCGATCCAGCTTCGCACCTTGAGCGGCAGCATGTGGTTGATGATGTCGATGCGGATGTGCTCGTTGTCGAGCAGCGTCCACGGCGCGCACAGCAGGAACACGATGCCGAACAACACCCACTGCAGTTCGAGGTAGGCGTTGGAGGAGACGTCAAAAATCTTGCGGATGGTGGCGTTGGCGGAAGAGACGACCACGGCGACAAGGATCAGCCAGGACAGCCATCGGCCGATACGGGTATTGATCGCGTCGATCGCGCGACTGACGCTCAGCAGTGCTTGCAACGGCCACCCCTCCTCGCACAGGCGTCCGCTCCCCTTTGATTCTTCGACGCCTTTTCCGGCGCGGTGATTTTTATAAGGGCTCGAACCGGCACACCATTTCAGCGCGCCGCGCCGTCGTCAATTGGAAGTTTGGCAAATAAACACCGCTGAAACACGGCCTCCGGCCGGCCAAGCCGGGGGCGGGAAGGGGTAATGAGGCGTGGGATAAAAGGGTGTACGAGTGCGGCCGGTCAGCCGCCGGTCACGCTCATATGGCGGTTGACGCTCGGCCGGTTGTGGCGGCGGTCGATCACGAAATCATGCCCCTTGGGCTTGAGCATGATGGCCCGGTCGATGGCCGCGCTCAACTGGTCGTCGCCGGTGGAGGCGCGCAAGGGGCTGCGCAGGTCGGCGGCGTCGTCGTGGCCGAGGCAGGTGTGGATAGTGCCGGTGCAGGTGATGCGCACGC
>QEVP01000001.1 GCA_003576765.1 Pseudomonadota bacterium | reverse complement strand
CCGGTGGAGTTTTCCTCCGGCTTCGGCGTACGCACCGACCCGTTCCTCGGCCGGCCGGCGATGCACACCGGACTCGACTTCCGCGCCTCGACCGGCGAGCCAGCCCGCGTCACCGCCAACGGCAAGGTCGTGAAGGCCGGCTGGTTCGGCGGCTACGGCCGCATGGTCGAAGTCGATCACGGCAACGGCCTCACCACCCGCTATGGCCATCTCTCGGCGATCCGAGTCAAGGTCGGCGACACCGTCCGTATCGGCCAGACCATCGGCGACGTCGGCTCGACCGGCCGCTCGACCGGACCGCACCTGCACTACGAAACCCGCATCGATGGCGAGGCCGTCGATCCGCAGCGCTTTTTGCGCGCCGGCGTCAAGCTCGCGGCCGGTTAGAGTTTTTCCGTTTTGACGCGTTTTCTTAACGCGAACCGGTTCCCACTTCGCTTCAAAACGCTCTCCATACAGCCATTGTTGCGCCACGCCGATTGTGGTTGATGCAGCGATCATCAACCGGACCATGGACGTGAGCGCTCCCCCCCGCCGCATCGGCCCCCGTCACCCTCGCCTCGGACGCGGCGGTGGCGCCGTCACACGTGCGCTCGCCGGGCAGGCGCTGCGGCTGCGCGGCTTTCACCGCCTCGGCAGCCGCTTTGCCGACGAGCGATGCGCGGCGATCCGCGAGCGGCTGGCGCGCGGCGAGACGGTGTACATTGCCGGGCTGTCGCCGTCGGGCACGCACAATTCCGGCGTGGCGCTGATCGAGGTCACGGCCGCGCACGGCCCTCGCCTGCTCCTCAACAACGAGGAGGAGCGGTTTTCCGGCACCAAGCACACCACCGAGTATCCGCGGCAGTCGCTCGATGCCATGGCGGCTGCGCTGCATGGAATGGGCAAGAGCATCGCGGACATCGCCGCCTTCACTGTCACCTGGGACTATCCGGCGCTGTTCGGCACGATGATCCGCACCGCGCTGGAAGAAGCGCCGGCGAGCCTGCGGCTGCTGCGTGTCTCCAACGCTGTCGGCGTCGATGCCCGGCGCATGGAGCAGATGACGCGCACGCCAAAACTGCTGGCGCGGCAGTTCGGGCTGAAAGCGCCGGTACCGCTGATCTGCGTGCCGCACCACGACAATCACGCCTGGTTCTCCTACGCCGCCTCGCCGTTCGCCGCCGACGGCCGGCGGGTCGCGGTCGCGGTGCTCGACGGCACCGGCGACAATGGCTCGGTGTCGCTCTACGTCGCCGACGGCGACGGCATGCGCCGCATGTTTTCGAACGACAGCGTGTTCGACTCGCTCGGCGCCTTCTACAGCGTGATCTCCTCGACGCAAGGCGGCTGGACATGGCTGTCCAGCGAGGGCCGCTACATGGGCGCCGCCGCCTGGGGCGACATGAACCGCGCCACCAACCCCTATTACGCGCGGCTCAAAGACGTCCTGCACCTCGGCGACAACGGCGAGGTGCGGCTCAACCGCGCCATGGCCAACTGGGCGAGCGATCCGTTCGACAACCCTTATCATCCGTCGCTGGCGGACATTCTCGGCCCGCCGCTCGCGCGCGACCAATTGTGGAATCCCGACGCCGTGCTGCGCGTCGAGGACATCCACCATCGTCCCGATACGCAGGAGCGTCTCGACAAGGCGGCGGCGACGCAAATGGTGTTCGAGGACGCGCTGATCCACGTCATCGACCACCTGCTGCGGACGACCGACACTGATCGGCTGGTGCTGTCGGGCGGCGTCGCGCTCAACGCGCTCGCCAACATGCGCTTGCTCGAACATTTCGACGCGCGCTGGTTCAAAACCGTGCTGCGCCGCGACAGCCGCCTGCACCTGTGGGTGCCGCCGATGCCGGGCGACGCCGGCACGCCGATCGGGGCCGCGTGGCGGCTCGCGCATCTCGCCGGCGCGCCGCGCGGCGCACCGCTCAGCCACGCGTTCTACTGCGGCACGGCGCCGGAGGCGGCCGGCATCGCGGCCGCGCTTGCCGACAACGACATCGCCAGCGAGCACATCGGCAGCGTCGCAACGCCCGAGGGCCGCGCGGCCATCGCCGACCTGATGGCGTCCTGCGTGGCCGACGGCGGCATCATCGCTCTCTATCAGGGTGCGGCGGAGACCGGCCCGCGCGCGCTTGGCCACCGCTCGATTTTCGCCAACCCGTGCGACGCGGGGGCGCGCGAGCACTTGAATGCCCGCGTCAAGTATCGCGAGGCGATCCGGCCCCTAGCGCCGATGGCGACGCTCGAAGCCGCGCAGAGCTATTTCGAACTGGAGGACGGCGCGTCCGACGCCGGCTACAACGCTTACAACTACATGGTGCTGACTGCTCGTGCCCGGCCGGGCGCGGCCGAAAAAATCCCGGCCGTGATCCACGCCGACGGCACCGGCCGCATCCAGATCGTTCGCGAGGCCGACGATCCCCTCACCTACGCCTATCTCAAGGCGATGGGGCACCGCGTCGGTGTCGAGATGTCGGTCAACACCTCGTTCAACGTCGCCGGCCCCATCGCGCAAACGCCGCAGCAGGCGGTCGAGACGCTGAAGCGCTCCAAGGGGCTCGACGCGGTGATCATGGTCGCGGCGAACGGCGAGGCATTCGCCGCCCGCCATGGCGGCAGCCGCGACAGCGGCCGGTTCACGCGCTGGCGCGACGCATGGCGAGGCGCGTCAGAATCCGCCCGTCCATGATCACTAGCGCGCTGGCGATCACCAGCGCGCCGACGATCTCGCGTGTCGTCACCGTCTCGCCGAGTACAGCAGCGCCCAGCAGAATCGCGGTCACCGGCACCAGCAGCGTCACCAGCATGACGTTGCCGGCGCCCGAACCGCGGATGATCTGGAAGAACAGGATGAAGCCGAGCGCGGTGGAAATCGCAGCAAGCCCGATCAGCGCCAGCCAGGTCGCGGCGCTCGGCATCGGCAGTTGCCACGGGCGGTCGAAGATCGCCGACATGACCAGCATCATCACGCTCGCGCAGACAAACTGAAAGGTCGCCGCGGCAATCGGCGGCACGCCCGTGAGCGCCCGCTTGGCCCACAGAGCGGAAAATCCATACGAGACCGTCGCAGCCAGGCACAGCAGGATGCCGAGGCTCTGCACCGAGCCGAAATCCATCTCGACTCCCTGCAAAATCAGCACGCCGGCAAAGCCGAGCAGAACTCCGACGGCACGGCGCGGCAGCAGCCGTTCATCGCCGAACGCGGCGAGCACCAGCACCGTGAATACCGGGGTCATCGCATTGACGACGGAGGCGATCCCGCTCGGGATGTAGGTCTGCCCCATCGCCGTCAGCGTGAACGGGATCACGATGCCAAGCAGCGCCATCACCGCGAACGGCCACCAGCCTGCCAGCGTTCGGGGGGCATCGATCCGGTAGACCCATAACAACGGCGCCAGCAGCAGCGCGGCGAGCGCGGTGCGCACGAGCACGATGGTCATCGGTGGCACTTCCCTCACCGCGACGCCGACAAAGAAGAACGAGCCGCCCCACATGACCGACAGCACGACAAGCCGCAGCCAGTCACCGGGCGTGATGCGAAGGTCGGATGCTGGCATGGGTCGCGGCGCTCCTCACGGCACCGCCGCGGCAGGTCGCGCAGACGGTCCCCTGCCATAGCCGGGGTGGCGCGAGGCCGCCACCCGTTTCCCGGCATCGCAGCGATGCCGGCCGCAACGGTCGCGCCCTACTCCACGTCCTCGATGACGCCGGGCGCGGCGCCGAAGGCTTTTTGCGCCAATGTCGCCGCCATGAACGCGTCGAGGTCGCCGTCGAGCACGCCGGCGGTGTCGGAGGTCTGCACGCCGGTGCGCAGGTCCTTCACCATCTGGTAGGGCTGCAGCACATAGGAACGGATTTGATGGCCCCAGCCGATATCGGTCTTGGCTGCCTGATCGGCGGCGGCCTGCTCCTCGCGCTTCTTCAATTCGATCTCGTAGAGGCGTGCGCGCAGCATGTCCCACGCCTGCGCGCGGTTCTTGTGCTGGGAGCGGCCGGCCTGACAGACCACGGCGACGCCGGTCGGGATATGCGTCAGCCGCACCGCCGATTCGGTCTTGTTGACGTGCTGGCCGCCGGCACCGCCCGAACGCATGGTATCGACGCGCACGTCGGATTCCTTGATGTCGATCTTGATGGTGTCGTCCACCACCGGAAAGATCGTAACGCTGGAAAACGAGGTGTGGCGCCGCGCGTTGGCGTCGAACGGCGAAATCCGTACCAGGCGATGCACGCCGGCTTCGGTCTTGAGCCAGCCGTAGGCGTTGTGCCCGCTGATCTGCACCGTCGCCGATTTGATGCCGGCCTCTTCGCCCGGCGTCTCTTCCAGCACCTCGACCTTGAATCCGTGGGTCTCGGCCCAACGCGTATACATGCGCAGCAGCATCGCGGCCCAGTCCTGGCTCTCGGTGCCGCCGGCGCCGGCATGAACTTCGAGATAGGTGTCGAAGCGGTCGGCCTCGCCCGACAGCAGCGCTTCGAGTTCGCGACGCGCCACCTCTTTCTTCAGCTCGCGCAAGCCGGCTTCCGCCTCGGCGACGACGCCCTCGTCGCCCTCCGCCTCGCCAAGCTCGATCATGCCGGTGTGGTCGGCGAGTTCGCGCTCGACGCGCGCAATGCCGCCCAGGGCGTCGTCGAGCGCGGTGCGCTCCTGCATCAGCTTCTGGGCTTTCTGCGGATCGTTCCAGAGGTCGGGGTCTTCGGCGAGCCTGTTCAGCTCCGCCAGTCGCGCGCTCGAGGCATCGACGTCAAAGATGCCTCCTCAGCAGCCCCACAGACTGCTTGATCTCGTCAACGAGTTTTTCGATTTCAGGTCGCATGGCTCTTTCACAAGCGTGATTGGCTGTTCTCAGCGTCATGGCCGGGCTTGTCCCGGCTATCTCGATAAAACGGGTCCTGCGTCCCTTATCGGGATGCCCGCGACAGGCGCGGGCATGACAGAAAGCGCGCGGCTCATGTAGCCGCAACGCGCACCGGAGGCAATCGTATCAATACAGCCCGCCGGTGCCGGAGCGGATGATGGCGCGGTCGGCATCGGGCGTGGCATAGCCGTCGGCGACACCGATGATCGAGTAGTTGTCGGGCGGCGCGGTGCCGGGCTTGAACGCCTCGAGGATGGTGCCGCCGGACGAGCCCGGACTGACGCGCATGCCGGTCTTGGCGTCGACGCGGATCAGCTTGATGCCGGGCGGCACACGGAACGGCGCCGACGGCTTGTCGGCCAGCGCCACCTTGAGGAAGTCCTTGGCGATCGGCGCGGCAAGCACGCCGCCGGTCATCGAGCGGCCGAGATTGCGCGGCTTGTCGTAGCCGATATAGACGCCGATCGCGATGTCCGGCGAGAAGCCGACGAACCACGCGTCCTTCTGGTCGTTGGTGGTGCCGGTCTTGCCGGCGATCGGCTTGCCGACCTCCTTGACGACGGTGGCGGTGCCGCGCTGGACCACGCCTTCCATCATCGAGGTGATCTGGTAGGTGGTCATCGGATCGAGCACCTGCTCGCGGCGATCGACCAGCGTCGGCTCGGGCTGGTCCTTCCAGCCCTCGGGGGCGTCGCAGCCGCGGCATTCGCGCTGGTCGTGGCGGTAGATGGTGTGGCCGTAGCGGTCCTGGATGCGGTCGATCAGGGTGGGCGTGACGCGGCGGCCGCCGTTGGCGAACATCGAATAGGCGGTCACCATGCGCAGCACCGTGGTCTCGCCGGCGCCGAGCGCGTAGGAAAGATAGTTCGGCAGCGAATCGTAGACGCCGAACCGTTTGGCGTATTCGCCGATCATCGGCATGCCGACGTCCTGCGCGAGCCGCACCGTCACGGTATTGAGCGAACGCTGCAGCGCGTTGCGCAGAGTGGTCGGCCCGAGATACTTGCCGCTGGAGTAGTTGTCAGGCCGCCACACGCCGACGCCCGAGCCCTGATCGATCTCGATCGGCGCGTCGATCACCACGGTCGAGGGCGTATAACCGTTGTCGAGCGCGGTCGAATAGACGAACGGCTTGAACGACGAGCCGGGCTGCCGATAGGCCTGCGTGGCACGGTTGAACTGGCTCTGGTCGAACGAGAAGCCGCCGACCATGGCCAGCACGCGGCCGGTCGAGGGGTCCATCGCCACCATCGCGCCCGAGACCTCCGGCAACTGCCGCAGGCGATACTGGCCCTCCTCCGGCTTGCCGTCCTTGCCGATCAGGGGATCGGCATAAATCACGTCGCCGCGGTTGAGCACCTGCGTCACCGCGGTCGGTGCCTTGCCGCGGCGCGGGCCGGACGCCGCCTTGGCCCATTTCACGCCCTCAAGCGGAATGGTGCCGGTCTCGCGCGCCTTGGCCAGCGCACCGCCCAGTTCACGCCGGGGCTGGAAGCCGATCTTCGCCGCCTTGTCGTCGACTTCGAGCACCACCGCGAGCCGCCACGGCGAGATATCCGACAGCGACTTGATTTCGGCGAGCTTGGCGCCCCAGTCGCCCGTGACGTCGAGCTTTTCCAGCTCGCCGCGCCAGCCCTGGGCCTCGTCGTACTTCACCAGCCCCTGCACGAACGCCTGCCGCGCCACCACCTGCAATTTGGGATCGAGCGAGGTGCGCACCGACAGGCCGCCCTCGTAGAGCTTCTTCTCGCCGTAGCGCTCGAACACCTCGCGGCGCACCTCCTCGGCGAAATACTCGCCGGCAAAGGTATGGCCGCTGGAGCGGCTGGTGACGGCAAGCGGATCCTTGCGCGCGGCGTCGGCCTCGGCCTGCTTGATCCAACCGTTCTCCAGAAGGCGATCGATAACGTAGTTGCGGCGTTCGATGGCGCGCTCGTGGTTGCGCACGGGATGCAGCGCCGCCGGCGCCTTCGGCAGCGCCGCGAGATAGGCGGCCTCGGCAGTCGACAGCTCGTTCACCGACTTGTCGAAGTAGACCAGCGAGGCGGCCGCCACGCCATAGGCGCCAAGGCCGAGATAGATCTCGTTGAGATACAACTCCAGGATCTTGTCCTTGGAATAGGCGCGCTCGATGCGCATCGCCAGCAGCGCTTCCTTGATCTTGCGTGTGAACGACACCTCGTTGGTCAGGAGGAAGTTCTTCGCCACCTGCTGGGTGATGGTGGAGGCGCCCTGCGGGCGGCGGTTGGAGCCGTAGTTCTGCACATAGAGCAGCGCGGCGCGGGCGAGGCCCTGAAAGTCGAGCCCGCCGTGTTCGTAGAAGTTCTTGTCCTCGGCGGCGAGGAAGGCATTGATGACGTGCTTGGGCACCGCCTGGATCGGCAGGTAGAGCCGCCGCTCGCGCGAGTATTCGGCGAGCAGCGAGCCGTCGCCGGCATGCACACGGGTCATCACCGGCGGCTCGTAGTTCTGGAGTTGCGAGTAGTCCGGCAGGTCCTTTGAGAAGTGCCAGATCAGTCCGGCCGCGGCCGCGACGCCAACCAGGAACACGATGGTTCCCGCGGCAAATACAAAGCCCATGAAGCGCAGCAGAAACCGCATCGTCGCGTTCGCCCTGGTCGTCGCCGGCGGGCCGGCGCCTTCATTCGGAAAAAGGGACTGAGGCCACCGCGGCAATATCCCCGCCTCGCGGGACCCACAACGCCGCTCCTCGATTCACCGCCGGTCTTCCAGCGCCCCTCTATAATGCCGACGCTGTGGCCAAACTAGGGCTTTGGCCGGTGTTCCGCCGACCATCGCCCGCTGCCATCACTGTGCCGGTCCCGCCGACACCACCCGCTTGCCGAGATAGGCTTCGATCGCCTGCGCCACCGCCCCGACGCTGCGCGCGCGCCAATCGTCGGACTTGAGCAGTTGCAGGTCGTCCTTGTTGGACACATAGCCGAGTTCGACCAGCACCGACGGCACGTCCGGCGCCTTCAGCACCTTGAAGCCGGCCGACTTGAGCGGCCTCTTGTGCAGGCGGACGACACCCTTCATCTCGCTCATCAAAAGCTTGGCAAAGCGGTGGGAAAACGTCTTGGTCTCGCGCTGGGCGAGGTCGATCAGGATGTCGGCGACCTCGGTCGGCTCCTCGGCAAGGTCGAGACCGGCGATGGCGTCGGCCTTGTTCTCCGAATCGGCAAGCCGCTGCGCTTCGGCGTCAGAGGCCCGCTCGGACAGCGTATAGATGGTGGCGCCGTGGGCGTCGCCCTCGCGACGCGGCAGCGAATCGGCGTGGATCGACACGAACAGCGCCGCACGCTGGCGGCGGGCGATGCGCACCCGCTCGCCGAGCGGCACGAACGTGTCGTCGCCGCGGGTCATGACGATGCGGTACTTGTCGGCCTGTTCAAGGCGCTTGCGCAGCGCCAGCGAGAATTCCAGCACGATGTCCTTCTCGGCCTCGCCGCTCGCGGCCTGGGTGCCGTTGTCGATGCCGCCATGACCCGGATCGATCACCACCACCGGCCGGCTGTCGCCGGCCGCCTCCGCAGCATCGGCGGCAGCGTCGTGGCGGTCGGTCTGAGCCGGTGCCTTGGATCCCTCTTTGGACGCCCCTTCGGCCGCCAGCGCCTGCATGAAGGTGGCGCGATCGACCGCGGCCAGATCCAGGACGAGCCGGGCGGGCTGGCCGTTGGCCGCCTCCAGCACCTCGACCTTGGCGATGCGGGCGGGCGCGGCAAGGTCGAACACGATGCGCGAGCCGCCGGCCATCACCAGGCCGTAGCGGAACGCCTTGATCAGGCCCCGCCCCTCGGCGCCGGTGCCCTTGGCGAGATCGAAGCGGAGTTGGGGGACGTCGAGCACCACCCGGTAGGGATCGGCGAGCGCAAAGGCCGCCACCGGAATTTTGCGGTCGAGATCGAGGATGAAGCGGGTCCGCTTGTTGTCGCCGGCGAGCCGCGCTTCCGATGCCACGGGAAAGGCCGCGGCGACCGCGGCGGCAGGCGCCTCGGTCGCGTACGCCGACCCTTGCGCCGCCCCTTGCACGGAGCAGCCAATGGCGACCGCCGCGCCGATCAGCGCCGCGCCAAGCCTGCCGCCATATCCAAAACGACCAGCCAACATACCCCCGCCTGTCGGCCCCCTGCTTACCGCAATAGGGTTGCAGGGTTAATCGGCCCTTAACCGCCGCGCGCCAATTGCCCGGCAGTGTTGCGCCGGGGCGACGCCTTTCCCGCCCTCGCGGCCGCCCTTGCCAGCGCCGGCGATTGCTCGTATGTAACGAGGGCTGACGGTAAAATTTCCGGTTGTGTCGCGTTCAACCTCCCGGTGCAGCGCCGGTCGCTTCCAGGCCAGCCCGATCAATCGGGTCCAGTCGTCTGGAGACCTGCGTATTTGCCGCTTCCTCCCCAGCCAGCGCAGCGCGCGACTGTCGTAAGAAGCGGTCAAGCCCGAGTGGTCAACGGTCCCGGGTATCACGCTCTCCGGACAGAACGTTGCGCTGCCGCTGATCGCGGCTACCGACCGCGAAAGGACAGCCGGCGCGCGCCGCAAGGCATCGTGTCGACACTGTCAGCATCCTATGTGGCGGCCAAAGCCGCCCGATTGTTCTCGCGGGCCGACGCATCATGCGCCTGACACCACCGACCTCCCTTCATGCCGAGCCCCGGCGACGCGCCTTTATGGCGTGCCGCATCCGGCCGGCGGGGGTGCCGGCCAGACGCCCCGAACTGCGCTTCGGCCTTTTCAATCCCCCCGAATCAGGTGGACCGTGTCGCTCTCCGGCCGCGCTTCATGCGCGCGTCGTGCGGCACGGTGGCCGCCAGCAAGAGTTTCCTGATGCCCAACAAAATGTTGATCGACGCGACTCACCCGGAGGAGACCCGGGTGGTCGTGGTCCGCGGCAACCGTGTCGAAGAGTTTGATTTCGAGGCGGCCAATCGCAAGCAGCTTCGCGGCAACATCTATCTGGCCAAGGTGACGCGCGTCGAGCCATCGCTGCAGGCCGCCTTCATCGAATACGGCGGCAACCGCCACGGCTTCCTCGCCTTCAGCGAAATCCATCCGGATTACTATCAGATCCCGGTCGCCGACCGGCAGGCGTTGATCGAGGCCGAAGAACAGGCCCATCGCGAGGCCGAGGAAGAAACCGAAAGCCGCCCGAGCCGCCGCCGCTCGCGCCACCGCAGCGCCCGCCGGCGCGGCCACGGCGAACGCGTCCAGAGCCAGATCGTCGAGGGCGACAACGGCGTTGCGGCCGAGGCCGAAGACCATGGCGACAACGACCACGACCATACTGTCCCGACCGATACGGACGGCGTGACGGGTGAGCACGACGGCCCGGAAACCTCGGTCGCCTTCGAGCCGGGCGCAGAACCGGACGACACCGCAGTTGCATTCGGCCATGATCGTGCCGACGACCATGCGGCTGACGATACCGTGGCCAGCGCCACACCGGCTGAGGCGCCCGGACAGGTCGACCCCGCCGGCGACGTCGATATCGCCGCCGCCGAGGACGATAGCCACGACGCGCCCGTGCCGGCGGTCGCAGCCGACGACCACGACGAAGAATCCCACGCTGATGATGCCGGCCATGATGACGGCGACGACAATGGCAACGGTGACGACGCCCGCCTCGGTGACGACCACGACGCCAATGGCGACGACGATGACAGTGACGATGACGACGACAACGGCCACGACGATCACGTCGAGTCGGTCGGCGGCGACGACGTTCTGGAGGAAGTGCCCGAGCGCGCTTTCCGGCCGCGCCGCCAGTACAAGATTCAGGAGGTCATCAAGCGCCGGCAGGTGATGCTGGTGCAGGTCGTCAAGGAGGAGCGCGGTAACAAGGGCGCGGCGCTCACCACCTACCTGTCGCTGGCCGGCCGCTATGCCGTGCTGATGCCCAACACCGCCCGCGGCGGCGGCATCAGCCGCAAGATAACATCCTCGCAGGACCGCTCGCGGCTCAAGGAAGTGGTGCAGGACCTCGACGTACCGGAGGGCATGGGCGTCATCCTGCGCACCGCCGGCGCCGCCCGCACCAAACCGGAGATCAAGCGCGACTTCGAATATCTGCTGCGGATGTGGGAGACGGTGCGCGACACCACCCTCAACTCGCAGGCGCCGACGCTCGTTTACGAGGAAGGCTCGCTGATCAAGCGCTCGCTGCGCGATCTCTACAACAAGGACATCGACGACATCATCGTCGCGGGCGAGGCCGGCTACCGCGAGGCGCGCGACTTCATGAAAATGCTGATGCCCTCCAGCGTCCGCGCCGTGAAGCCGTATCGCGACGCCCAGCCCTTGTTCTCGCGCATGGGCGTCGAGAGCCAGCTCGACGCGATGTTCTCGCCGACAGTGCAACTGCGCTCCGGCGGCTACCTCGTCATCAACCAGACCGAGGCGCTGGTCTCGATCGACGTCAACTCCGGCCGCTCGACGCGCGAGCATCACATCGAGGACACTGCCCTCAAAACCAACCTCGAAGCGGCGGAGGAAGTGGCGCGGCAGTTGCGCCTGCGCGATCTCGCCGGGCTGATCGTCATCGATTTCATCGACATGGACGAGAAGCGCAACAACCGCGCGGTGGAACGCAAGATCGCCGACTGCCTGAAGCAGGATCGCGCCCGCATCCAGATCGGCCGCATCTCGCATTTCGGCCTTCTTGAGATGTCGCGCCAGCGCATCCGCGCCAGCATGCTGGAAAGCTCGACCGAGACCTGCCCGCATTGCGGCGGCTCGGGCCGCATCCGCTCCGTCGGCTCGGTGGCGCTGCAACTGCTGCGCGGCCTCGAAGAGGTGCTGATGAAGGGCGCCACCCACAACCTCGTGGTCCGCACCCGCACCGACGTCGCGCTCTACGTGCTCAACCACAAGCGCGGCCACCTGCACGACCTCGAAACCGCCTTCCAGGTGGCGATTGCGGTAGCGGCCGACGCCAACGTCAGCGGCCAGCAGTCGTTCGTTATCGACCGCGGCGATCAGGTCCACACGCTCGAAGCCGCCAAGGCGCTGCTCGCGGCGCGCTCGGCGCCGCCTCCGGCAATCGAGGAGGTTGCCGAGGACGAGACCTTCGAGACCGGGCACGACGAAGCGGCAGCCGGCGATGAGGCCGAAGCGCCCACGGCAGCCGATCACGACGACGGCGAGGATGAGAACGGCGACGGCCGCCGGCGGCGGCGCCGCAGGCGGCGCGGCCGTGGCCGCGAGGCCCGCGACGAGCATGGGTCGGACGAGGCCGAGGCGCCGAGCCTGGCGCCGGCGATCGACGGCGAACAGGACGAGCATGCCGAAACTGAAGGCGCCGGCGAGACGGACGCGGCACCGGCGGAAGCCGACGGCGAGAACGGCGAGCGCCGTCCGCGCCGGCGCGGCCGCCGTGGCGGGCGGCGGCGGCGTGGCGAAGGCGGATCGGCCGCGGCCATTGCCGACGAACTCGACCTCCCCTCCGAACCGGAGGTCGCAGAGGCGGTCGCCGATCTATCCGATTCATCGTCCGACACGCCGCCTGACGCATCGGCGCCGCAGGACTCCGGCAGCACCGATGACGACGATGATGCCGGCCATGAGGAGCCGGCTGCCACCGAAGCCGAGACCGCCGCGTCGTCGGAGCCCGAAGGCGCAGCCAAGCCGCGCCGGCGCTCCACCGTCCGCGAGAAGGTCACCTTCCTGAGCCAGCCGGAACAGCAGGCTGCACCGGACGCATCGGCAGCGCCCGAACCGGCGCCGGCGGCGGAGCCTACTCCGCCGGCGCAGGACAGCGCGTCCGCCGAGACTCCGCCGTCGCCGGCCGACGACGACGGCACGCAGCCGCGCCGCCTCGGCTGGTGGGCACGCCGGTTCGGCGGGGCGTGAGGCGGCTGACGAGCGATGCCCGCATCCCGGATGCACTGCGGCACGACGTGCCGCGGCGCTGATCCGGGATCGTCGAAACTCCAGCACCCGCGACGGTTCCGGCCTGCGGCGCAGCGTTGCACGCCGCACCGCGTCCGTGACATGGGCGATCAAACGTCTATCGCAGCCACCGCGTCAGCCGCTCGACCGCCTCGCGCATGTCCGCCGGCGAGCGCGCGTAGGAAAAGCGGATGAACGAGCGGCCCTGCACCGGATCGAAATCGACGCCGGGCGTTGCCGCGACATGCGTCTCCGCCAGCATTTTCTGCGCGAAGGCGTAACTGTCGTCGGTGAAGGCCGAGACGTCGGCATAGAGATAGAACGCGCCGTCCGCCGGCAGGAAGCGATCGAGCCCGGCCTTCGGCAAGCCCTCGATCAGGATGCGGCGGTTCTCGGCATAGCTCGCCTTGACGGCCTCCATCTCCTCGCGGCCGTCGAAGGCGGCCTCGGCCGCGATCTGCGACAGCGTCGGCACCGAGATCGCAAGGTTCTGCTGTAGCCGCTCGATCGGCCGCACCAAAACATCCGGCGCGACGATCCAGCCGATCCGCCAGCCGGTCATGCAAAAGTACTTTGAGAACGAGTTGATGATCAGCGCGTCCGGCGCAAGCTCCGCCGCCGACACCGCCGGGAAGGCGTAGTCGAGGCCGTGATAGATCTCGTCGGAAATGAAACCGATGCCGGCTTCGCGCGCCGCCGCGATCAGGCTTTGCAGCGCCTCGCGCGACATCATGGTGCCGGTCGGATTGGCCGGGCTGCCGACCAGCACGCCCTTCAGCGGCGCCTTGCGGTGCGCAGCGATCAACGCCTCACCAGTCAGCGCGTGCCGCGTCTCGGCGACGGTTTCGATCGGCACCGGCTCGCAGCCCAGCGCGGTGAGGATATGGCGATACGGCGGATAGCCGGGCACGGCCACCGCGACGCGGTCGCCCGGCTCGAACATCGCGAGAAACGCCAGAATGAAAGCGCCGGACGACCCGGTGGTGACAACGATCCGTTCGGCCGCAACGTCGCAGCCGTAAGTCTCGCGATAGTGTCGGGCGATCCGCGCGCGCAGGCTCGGGATGCCGAGCGCGGCGGTATAATCGATGCGCCCCTGCCTCAGCGCCGCCTCGGCCGCGGCAACGGCCGCGCGCGGCGCCGGCGCCTCCGGCTGGCCGACCTCCATGTGGATGACATGGCCTCCCTCCGCCTCGATGCGGGCGGCGGCGGCCATCACGTCCATCACCATGAACGGCGGAACGTCGCTGCGGCGGGACGCCGCAAGCGCAGCACGGGCGTGGACAAGAGGTGTCGCTTCAACCATCGAAATCGACTATCCAAGGGAAAATTGGCGCGGCCGATTGCGCCGCGCTGCTGCCTCATTCCACGGTTTGTTACCACAATTGCGCAGGCATCGACATCCGTAGACCATGACCCATATCCGCCCTTCATGGCCGCATGGCGCGCGGCGCGGACCGTCGCTCGTCCGGGCGGCCGTCACGGCCATCGTCGCCACCGCGCTGATCGGGACGCCGCTCGCCCATGCGCAGCAGGGCGACAGCAAGGGCAAGGGCCTGCCGGTCCTGCGCGATGCCGAGATCGAGCAGCTTTTGCGCGACTATAGCAGCCCGGTGCTGCGCGCCGCCGGCCTCTCCCGGCAGAACATCCAGGTCGTCATCATCAACGACACCACTTTCAACGCCTTCGTCGCCGACGGTCGTCGCATCTTCATCAATCAGGGCGCGCTGTGGCAGTCGAAGACCCCCAACCAGGTGATCGGCGTGCTGGCCCACGAGGCCGGTCATATCGCCGGCGGCCATCTATCGAAGATGCGCGAGCAGATGGCGCGGGCGCAGACCCAGATGATCGTGGCGATGCTGCTCGGCGCCGGCGCCATCGCTGCCGGCTCGCGCAGCGGCAGCGGCGTGGGACAGGCCGGCATGGCGGCGATGAGCGCGCCGCAGGAGGTCATCCGCCGCACGCTGTTGTCCTATGCCCGCCAGCAGGAGGAAAACGCCGACCGCGCCGCGGTCAAATTCCTCAACGCCACCGGCCAGTCGGCCAAGGGCATGTATCAGACCTTTCGCCGTTTCGCCGACGAGGGGCTGTTCGCGACGCACGGTGCCGATCCTTACGTCCAGTCGCACCCGATGGCGGCCGAGCGTGTCGCCGGGCTGGAGCGCCTCGCCCACGCGAGCCCCAACTGGGACAAAGAGGACTCGCCGGCACTGCAACTGCGTCACGATCTGATGCGGGCCAAGATCGCCGGCTTCACGCAGCGGCCCGACGCCGTGCGGCGGGCTTATCCGGGTTCGGACCAGAGCCTGCCGGCACAGTACGCCCGCGCAATCTCGACCTACCGGCACGGCGACCTGCGCGCCGCGGTGGCGATGGTCGATGCGCTGATCCGCGCCCAGCCCAACAACCCCTACTTCCACGAACTGAAGGGGCAGGCGCTGCTCGAAGGCGGCCGGCCGGCCGAGGCCATCGCACCGTTGCGCCGGGCGTCGCAGCTTTCCGGCCGCGCGCCGCTGATCGAAATCCTGCTCGGGCAGGCGCTGGTCGCCTCGAGCAACCCGGCCTATGCCGAGGAAGCCATCACCATCCTGCGCAACGCGCTGGTGCGCGAACCGGAGATGGCGATCGGCTACGTCCAGCTTGCCATGGCCTACAGCCGCAAGGGAGCCTATGCCGAGGCCGACCTCGCCTCGGCGCAGGCCGCCCTGCTGCGCGGCGACAACAAGACCGCGCGCGACCTCGCCACCCGCGCCAAATCCCGGTTCGCCGTCGGCTCGCCCGGCTGGGTCCGGGCCGACGATATCGTCAGCACCAAGCCGGGAAAGTCGAACAACTGACCCTCGCCACGCTCCCACCACCATTGCGGGCGAACATCCCGCAATTCCCGCCTGTCAAGGATGCCCGCATGCCGTTCCCTCGCCTGCTTCCCGCCGCCGTCGTCGCGTTCGCCCTGTGCGGTGCCGCCCCCCTCGCCTCCGCGCAGACCTTCTCGGACGGCCAGCGCGGCGAGATCGAAACCATCGTCAAAAATTACCTGCTCGCCCACCCGGAAATCCTCGAGGAGATGTCGGCGGAACTGGGCCGGCGGCAAGCAGCGGCCGAGCAGGAGCGCCATGCCGCGGCGGTGAAGACCCACGGCCAGACCATCTTCAACTCGCCGCGCGGCGTCGTGCTTGGCAACCCGCAGGGCGACGTCAACATGGTCGAGTTCTTCGATTACAACTGCGGCTACTGCAAGCACGCAATGGCCGACATGCTGGCGCTGATGAAGGAGGATCCCAACCTGCGCGTGGTGCTGAAGGAGTTTCCGGTGCTGGGGCAGGCATCGGTGGAGGCGGCCCAGGTCGCGGTCGCCGTGCGCATGCAGGACCCCTCCGGCAAAAAATACCTCGCCTTCCATCAGAAGCTGCTCGGCGGCCGCGGTCAGGCCGACAAGGCGCGTGCGCTCGCCGCCGCCAAGGAGGCCGGCCTCGACATGGCGCGAATCGAAAAGGACATGGTGAGCCCCGAGGTACGCGCGACGCTGCAGGAAAACCTCACATTGGCCGAGTCGATGGGCATGAACGGCACCCCGAGCTACGTGGTCGGCGACAAGGTGATCGTCGGCGCCATCGGGCTCGAGCGGCTGAAACAGGCGGTCGCCACCGCACGGTGCGGCAAGGCGTCGTGCTGAGGCCCATGGTCCGGGCGTGTAATCAATAGCTTACGGCAGTGTTCTGGTCCGTTTTGGCAGCCTGAATGGGCCTTGTCCGCTGCCGAAAGGCTTCCCCTCGCGCCCGCCCTTACCTATAACCGCGTGGCGGCCCTCGTTCCTGCCGGCCGCGGTCCACTGGACGCCGAATGACCCACGTCATCTATGTGCTGAACGGCCCGAACCTCAATTTGCTCGGCAGCCGGGAACCGGACACCTACGGCCGCCATACGCTGGCCGACGTCGAAGCGGTGTGTCGCGACACCGCCGCCGGGGTCGGCATGGCCATAGAGTTTCGCCAGACCAACAGCGAAGGCGCATTGATCGACCTCGTCCATGAGGCGGGCGCCAGGCGCGCGGCCGGCCTCGTCATCAATGCCGCCGGCTACACCCACACCTCGGTGGCGCTGCACGACGCGCTCAAGGCGGTGGCGCTGCCGACGATCGAGGTGCATATCAGCAATATCTTTGCCCGCGAGCCGTTCCGCCACCACTCGTTCGTCGCACCGGCGGCGACGGCCAGCCTGTGCGGCTTCGGCATCGACGGCTACCGGCTGGCGATCCTCGGGCTCGCCGCCCGGCTCAAGGCCAAAACCTGACTTCTTTCAAGACACGATCGGATCAAGCAAGCATGGCTCACAAGCCGCACGAGACGCCGCCAGACAGTTCGCCGCACAATTCCGCGCCCGACGCCACGGGCACGCCCTCGCTCAGCGCCGAGCGCGGCCTGATCCGCGAACTGGCGCAGGCCCTCGACGAGTCCAACTTGACCGAGATTGAAATCGAGCGCGCCGGCCTCAGGCTGCGCGTCGCTCGCAACATCACGGTGGCGGCGATGGCCGCGGCCTCCGCCACCGCCCTTCCCAACCCGGCCCCGACCCCATCGCCCGGATCGGCGGCGGCGATCGCCGACCTTGCCAAGCACCCCGGCGCCGTGCCCTCGCCGATGGTCGGCACCGCCTACTGGGCGCCCTCGCCCGGCGCGAAGCCGTTCGTCGAGGTCGGCTCGCAGGTCAAGGCCGGCGAGACGCTTTTGATCATCGAGGCGATGAAGACGATGAACCAGATTCCGGCGCCCCGCGCCGGCACCGTCACCCAGATTCTCGTGGAAGACGGCCAGCCGGTCGAGTTCGGCGAGCCGCTCGTCATCATCGAATAGCCGCCGCGGACGCCTCAGAGATGTTCGACAAGATCCTGATAGCCAACCGCGGCGAGATCGCGCTGCGCGTGCTGCGGGCCTGCAAGGAGCTCGGCATCTCGACGGTCGCGGTGCATTCCACCGCCGACGCCGACGCCATGCATGTGCGGCTCGCCGACGAGAGCGTCTGCATCGGCCCGCCCGCCTCTCGGGACAGCTATCTCAACATCCCGGCGCTGCTCGCGGCCTGCGAGATCACCGGCGCCGACGCCGTGCATCCCGGCTACGGGTTTCTGTCGGAGAACGCCCGTTTCGCCGAAATCCTTGCCGAGCACCACCTGCATTTCATCGGGCCGAAGGCCGAGCACATCCGCCTGATGGGCGACAAGATCGAGGCCAAGCGCACCGCCAAGCGCCTCGGCATTCCGGTGGTGCCGGGCTCCGACGGCGGCGTGTCGAACCCCGACGAGGCGGCGGCGATCGCCCGCGACATCGGCTTTCCGGTGCTGATCAAGGCGGCCGCCGGCGGCGGCGGGCGCGGCATGAAGGTAGCGCGCAGCGAGGCCGACCTCGCACTCGCGCTGTCCACCGCAGGCGCCGAGGCCAAGGCGGCGTTCGGCGATGCCGCCGTCTACATGGAAAAGTATCTGGAGCGGCCGCGCCACATCGAAATCCAGGTGCTCGGCGACGGCCGCGGCGGCGCCATCCACTTGGGCGAACGCGACTGCTCGCTGCAGCGGCGTCATCAGAAGGTCTGGGAGGAAGGCCCCTCACCCGCCCTCGATGCGGCCTCCCGCGCGCGGATCGGCGGCATCGTCGCAAAAGCGATGCGCGAGATGCAGTATCTCGGCGTCGGCACCGTGGAGTTTCTGTACGAGGACGGCGAGTTCTACTTCATCGAGATGAACACGCGCATCCAGGTCGAACACCCGGTGACGGAAATGATCACCGGCATCGACCTCGTGCTCGAACAGATCCGCGTCGCCGCCGGCCACGACCTGCCATGCGCGCAGGAGGATGTCGCCATCCATGGCCATGCCATCGAATGCCGCGTCAATGCGGAGAACCCGGTGACGTTTCGCCCCTCGCCGGGCAGGATCGCGCAGTACCACTCGCCGGGCGGCATGGGCGTGCGCATCGATTCCGCCGTCTATCAGGGCTACTTCATTCCGCCCTATTACGATTCACTGGTCGGCAAGCTGATCGTCCACGGCAAAACCCGCTCGGAATGCCTGATGCGGCTGCGCCGCGCGCTCGACGAGATGGTGGTCGAAGGCATCGAGACGACGCTGCCGCTGTTTCGCGCCCTGGTGCGCGAATCGGCGATCATCGACGGCGACTATCACATCCACTGGCTCGAACAGTATCTCGACCACGGCGCGCCGCCACCTTAAGCGCGGCAGGCGGCTATCGCCGATGGAACCAAATCGCAGACGCGGCGTTTTTTCGCCAAGTGTCGGCGCAGCACCGCACCTCTCCGTGCAGCGGCGTGTGTGGCGGTGCGGTGTCCATGCTTATCCGGACTTCATTATCAGCCCAGACATTGCGAAAACCGAACCTCCGGCGCGCGGTCATGCGTCGGAGCCCGTCGTGCCCGGACACGGAGGATACGAGCAAGAGCGATGACGGCTCAGGAACGAACCCTGCTCTATATCGATTTCGGCGCGGGCCTCGCCCATGTCGTCGAAGCCGGCTTGAAGCGGCAGGGCTTTCGCATCGAACGCGCTCCGGACGCCCCAGCCGGCATCGCCCGTATCCAGGAAGGCGGCGTCGACGCCGTCGTGCTCGACCAGAGCCGGCCCGGCACCGAGGGGCTGGAGACACTCGAACGCATCCAGGCATTGCCCGATGCACCGCCGGTGGTGTTCGTCACCGCCTCGCAGGGCAGCCGGATCGCGGTGGCGGCGCTGAAGGCCGGCGCGGCCGACTATCTCGTCAACGACGGCCACAGCGATTTCGTCGCGCTGTTGCACGTCGCCGTCACCGGCGCCATCGACCAGGCCATGGTGCGCAAGGCACGCGACGCGGCTGAAGCCGAAATCCATGCCTCGCGCGACCGCTATGCGGCACTTGCCGCAGAGCGCGCGATGCTGTTGCGCGAGGTCAATCACCGCGTCGGCAACAGCCTGCAGATCATCGCATCGCTGCTCCACCTGCAAGCGGCCTCCAGCGCCGACGACGACATCAAGGCGGCGCTCACCAACGCCATGGGCCGTGTTACGGCGGTGGCGCAGGTGCATCGCCGGCTCTACACCTCCCAGGACCTCAAGAGCGTGCTGCTCAATCAGTACCTCGAAGCGCTGCTCGAGGACCTGCGGCGCTCGGCCGAGGGCAACCGCATGTCGCGGCTGACACTCACCGCCTCGCCGGTGGAGATCGACCCCGACCGCGCCGTCGCCATCGGCATCATCGTCAACGAGCTGGTGATGAACGCCGTCAAATACGCCTACCCCGAACAGGCCGGCTCGATCCACGTCACCCTCGCCCGCCACGGCGACGAGCTTGAGCTCGCCATCGCCGACAATGGTGTCGGCTTTCAGGCCAAGCCCGATGCGCGCTCCACCGGCATGGGCCAGCGCATCGTCGCGGCGATGGCGGACAAGCTCGGCGCCGACGTCAGCCGCGACCCGACCCACAGCGGCACCCGCATCGTGGTGCGTTTTGCCGCGACGGCGGCCACGCCCGCGACGCAGCCCGCCTGACACCGCCGACATAAAACCGCATCCCGTTTTTGTCCGCGGCGGCCTATAATCTCCGCCATGTCGTCGCGCAGCCAGGGGTCGCCCGAGATCACGCCGGAGGTGCTGCTGCGCGCCTATGCCTGCGGCATCTTCCCGATGTCGGAGAGTGCCGACGATCCTTCGCTGTTCTGGGTCGAGCCGGAGCGCCGCGGCATCATCCCGCTCGACGGCTTCGGCGTGCCGGCACGGCTGGCCCGCACGGTGCGCCGCGACGCCTTTACGGTGACGGCGAACCGCGCCTTCAAGGCCGTGATCGCCGGCTGCGCCATGCCGCGGGCCGATCGCGACAACACCTGGATCAACGGCCGCATCCGCGACCTCTACATTGCGCTGCACGGCCTTGGCCACTGCCACAGCATCGAAGTGTGGCGCGACGACGAACTGGTCGGCGGACTGTACGGCGTGAGCCTCGGGCGCGCGTTCTTCGGCGAAAGCATGTTCCATGAGGCGCGTGACGCTTCGAAGGTGGCGCTGGTGCACCTCGTCGCACGGCTGATCGCCGGCGGCTTCGTGCTGCTCGATACGCAGTTCGTCACCGACCACCTGCGCCAGTTCGGCGCCATCGAGATTCCGCGCCGCCGCTATCTTAACCTGCTCGACCACGCGATCCGCGGCGAGGCGGACGTCGCAAAACTTACCGCCGACGCACCGCTCTCCGGCACCGAGGCGCTCGCGATCATCGCAGCGCGCGGGCCGACAGCCGTTTCGAGCGACCCGCGCCCCGCAAATATCCTAGAGGCTTGACCCGCGGGTGAAGCCGGCTCGCGTGACGACAACGCGTCAAAATAAACGCTGACGGATAATTACTGCTGGAATGGCGGCAACAGGCTCGGCTGGCGCGGCGGCGGCTGCGGCGCGGGCGCGCGTTGCACGCGCTTCTGCTGCGGCGCCGGAGCCGCCCGCGGCGCCGGAGCAGGCGCCGGCTCGCTCGCGGCAACGGTCGCCTCCGGCTCCTTGCAGTCGGTCAGCCACACGTCATAGACGGGGTGCTCGACGCCGTGCAGGCCGGGGCTGGCCGCAAACATCCAGCCGGAAAAAATCCGCTTCACCTCGCCCTGCAGCGTGATCTCATCGACCTCGACAAAGGCGTCGGTGTTGGCGGCCTCGGTCGCGGGCCGTGTGAAGCAGGCGTCGGCCTTCACCCGCAGCGCGCCGAACTGCACCGTTTCGCCGATATCGGTGTCGAAGCTGGTGATGCGGCCGGTGATTTTATCAAGGCCGGAAAACACCGCTTTCTTGTTGACGATCTTCTGCGCCGGCGGCGCGGTGACGATCTCGTCGCCCGGCTGCAGGGTGGCGGGTGATGGCGGCGCGGCCTTCGCACCCTGTGTGGGCGCCGGCTGTTGCTGCGGCGGCTGCTGATGCTGGGCCGGAGGCGCTGTTGCGGTGCCGGGCGCATTGCGCGGCACCACCGTCGTTCCCGGCGGCGGGGGCAGCGGCTGCGTCTGCACGGGTCCGGGCGGGGCCACGCCCTGCCCGCGCGGAAACTGATTCGGCGCCGGCAGCACGCGGCCCTGCTGCGGCAACTCGGGCACGTCTTCCTCGGCGTCGTAATCCGGCTGCGCCGAGCCTGGAATATTGCCCGGCGGCCGCAGCGGCGGATCGGAGAAGATGGTGCCGATCTGCGCATGCGCAGCCGTACCTGCGGCAAGCCAAGCCGCGGCAAGGAGCATCAGGCCGGTGGTGCCGAGGCGGCGAAGCATGGCGGTTTCGATCGGCAACTTAAAGCCGGTCGCAGGGTAGCCGCGACCAGACGCGTCGCCGGTTAACACGGCGAATGCGGCGGCGGAAGGGCGGTCGCGCAGCAACGCGGTGAGGCTTGCGCTTCTGCCGTCCTCAAACCGGCGTCCAGGGCTGGTAGTCGCCTGTCGCCTTGGGGCGCTGGCCGGAGGCGAGCGTCGAGCCGGACGGCCGGTAGGCATCGGGCGTGCCGGTCATGTTGGGGCGGTGCGGCTTTTCCCACAGGCGCGGCGTGTAAGTCTCCGCCGTCGGCGGCGTATCGATGGTGTGATGCAGCCAGCCGTGCCACGACGGCGGCACCCGCGATGCCTCGGCATAGCCGTTATAGATCACCCAGCGTCGCTCGAAGCCGAGCGTCGGATCGATCTTGCCGCCCTTGGTGCGGTAGTAGCGGTTGCCGTCCTCGTCCTCGCCGACCAGCTCGCCGAATCGCCACGTCCACAACTGCGTGCCGAATGTCTGGCTGCTCCACCAGGTGAAGAATTTGAGCCAAAACTGCTTCATCGCCGCATCCCGCCGAAATCCGCGCCTTGATGCACGTCGCTGCCCGGTTTGTCCAGCCGCAAGGCTGCCGTGACCGCAGGGCAGATACCTGCCACTGTTTGGGCCAAATCCGTTCACGGCGAGTACAGTTTCAAAAGCCAACAATGTGATCAGAAGATCGTGACGGCTCCCGCTGGAACTCAACCTTCCCTATCCGGTTGGAGCCGCATGTCAGAGGAGGTGGATATGATTTATTCGAAGATTTTAGGTACTGCGGCCGCAATGGCGCTGATCCTGCCCCTGCTCGCCACGGCACCGGCTTATGCGCAGGCCGGCGGTGGCGGTGCCATCCGCGGAGGCGGTGGCGGCGGTGGCGGCGCGGTCATGGGCGGCGGTGGCGGCCGCAGTTTTGGCGGCTCTCCGTCATTCGGTGGCGCGCGTAGTTTTAGCGGCGCACGCACCTCCAGCGGCCGTACCTTCGCGGTGAGGCCCGGCGGCGGCAACTGGGCCGGCCGGCCCGGCTGGAGCGGATCGCGCCCGGGCTGGGGGCATCGCCCCGGACGGCATCATTACCATCGCCATGGCTTCTATCCCGGCTTCATCGGCGGCGCCATCATCGGCAGTTCGCTCGCCTGGCCGTACTATTCCGACCCGTACTACTACGACGATGTGGTGGTAGCGCCGGGAGGTCCGTCGGCGGACGAAGTCGCCTACTGCTCCAGCCGGTTCAAATCCTATGATCCGCGCACCGGCACCTATCTCGGCTACGACGGCTTGCGTCATCCCTGCCCGTAGCGCCCGGTTACGATCGACATCAAAAGCGGCGCCCCGGAGCGCCGCTTTTCGTTACGCCCGCGTCGCCAGCGCGACCCCCAGCACCGTGCAGGCGAGCGCGACGGTCTGGCTGATGCCAAGCGGTTCACCGAGTGCCACCGCACCCACCACTACGCCGATCACCGGCACCAGCGTGGTGCCGATTGCCGCCATCGATGCGGGTAGTCTTTCCAGCGCCGCAAACCATGTCACATAGGCAACGCAGAATTGCATCACGGTGGCGTAGCCGAGCAGTCCCCATCCGAGGGACGTGATGGCGCTGAAGTCGGAGTGCTCGATCAACAGCCCGGCGATGCCAACCGGCAGGCAGCCAAGCCCGATCTGCCACGCCGCCGACGTCATCGCCGGCAGCGGCACTGGCCAGCGCTTCGACAACACCGCGCCGAGCGCGAAGGCGATTGCGCCGCCGAGCACCATGACAAATCCGGCAAGCTTGTCCGGTGCCACCGAGAACCCGCCGCTGCCGAGAATCACGGTGAGACCACCGAATGCCATCACCAGCGCAGCGACGCGCAACAGCGTCGGCCGCTCGCCGAGGATCGGCCAGGCCAGCAGCGCGGCCCACACCGGCATGGTGTAGGCGATCATCGCCGCCTCGCCCGCGCCGAGCCACAACAGCGCGATGCCCATCAAGGCCATCCAGCACGTCACGTTGAGAACTGCGTAGACGCAAAGGCGCGGCCACAGCGGCCGCGCGACCCGCAGGCTCTGTCCCCTCGCCGCCAACACGACCGCGAGCAGCAGCGCGCCGGCAACCCCGGTCACGCCGCGCAGCGTCAGCGGCGGCAATTCGCTGAGCAGGTATTTTGTCACTGGCCAGTTGAAGCCCCACCCGACGGACGTGGTCAGCAGCAAGGCGAGGCCAACCAGTGTGGCGCGCGAGGCGCCGCGCGCCGAGGTCAGACCAGCCATAGCGATGGGAGGGATATGGGAAGCGGCAACACGGCGACTCGGCGGGCAGAGAACGGAAGGCGGAACCTTGGCCATAAACCTCGCCGCCTGCCACCCGAAATCGCGCATGGTCGCCGTGCGTTACCCGCGCCTTGCTGCGAGTCGGGGAAAACCGTGGCTGCCGGCCTCACGGAGGCTGTGAACAGCGGTGATGGCGCCGGCTTCGTCCTCCCGACCGCTTTTTGGCGCTTCCGGAATCCCCAAGACTCACCGATAGTTGAGGCAGCCGGGGGCGCGGCCGCGCCCTGGTTTTCCCCTCTTTCCACCATATTTAGTATTTGATTCAGAACTGCGCACTATTCCTTGACGCGCACGGCGGAGTCGTCTTAGCCTTTGGTCCGGTCGCCGCGGTTGGTTCGTTGTCGCTCGCGGTGACCATCCCAGCACCAATCAGGTACAGGCGGGCCCGTTCGGCAGGACGACGGCGGGGCAAGGGACGTGTCTGTCCAGGGTCATACCGCCGACCGGCGCGGAGGCCCGAAAGCGCGGTTCACGCGTTATCGGTGACGGGGAGACGAAGCGGCAGTTGCGGGCTTGAGGATGATCCCCAACGGGTCTCCACGGGTCTGGCGACGGATATCAACCGGCCCTGCCTCGGGCGGCCGGCCAGCAATGGGGCTCAATGACGATGCGGATCGAACGGCGCTACACCAAGGACGGCCACTCTCCCTACGCGGAGATTCCTTTCCGGCTGACCACCAGCGAAATCCGCAACCCCGACGGCTCGGTGGTGTTCCACCTCGACGACGTCGAGGTGCCGGAGTTCTGGTCGCAGGTCGCCTCCGACGTGCTGGCGCAAAAATATTTCCGTAAAGCGGGCGTCGCCGTCGCGCTCAAGACCGTCGAGGAAGAAACCGTTCCGTCCTGGCTGTGGCGTTCCGTCCCCGACAGCGCAGCGCTCGACACCCTGCCCGAAGCCGAGCGCTTCGGCAGCGAGCATTCGGCCAAGCAGGTGTTCGACCGCCTTGCCGGCGCCTGGACCTACTGGGGCTGGAAAGGCGGCTATTTCGATTCGGAAGACGATGCCCGTGCCTTCTTCGACGAGCACCGCTACATGCTGGCGATGCAGATGGCCGCGCCGAACTCGCCGCAGTGGTTCAACACCGGCCTGCACTGGGCCTACGGCATCGACGGCCCCGGCCAGGGCCACTACTACGTCGATTACAAGACCGGCAAGCTGACCAAGTCGAAATCGGCCTACGAGCACCCGCAGCCGCACGCCTGCTTCATCCAGTCCGTCACCGACGACCTCGTCAACGACGGCGGCATCATGGACCTGTGGGTGCGCGAGGCGCGGCTGTTCAAATACGGCTCCGGCACCGGCTCCAACTTCTCGAATCTGCGCGGCGAAGGCGAGCGGCTGTCCGGCGGCGGCAAGTCGTCCGGCCTGATGAGCTTCCTCAAGATCGGCGACCGCGCCGCCGGTGCCATCAAGTCGGGCGGCACCACGCGCCGCGCCGCCAAGATGGTGATCGTCGACGCCGACCACCCGGACATCGAAACCTATATCGACTGGAAGGTGACCGAGGAGCAGAAGGTCGCGGCGCTCGTCACCGGCTCGAAGATCAATCGCAAGCACCTGCGCGCCATCATGAAGGCGTGCGTCAACTGCGAGGGCTCGGGCGACGACTGCTTCGATCCGGAGAAGAACCCGGCGCTGCGCCGCGAGATTAAGCTGGCACGCCGCGCCTCGGTCGCCGACAGCGCAATCCGCCGGGTCATCCAGTTCGCACGGCAAGGCTACAAGGACATCGACTTCCCCGTTTACGACACCGACTGGGATTCGGAAGCCTACCTCACCGTGTCGGGCCAGAACTCCAACAACTCGGTGCGCGTCACCGACGAGTTTCTGAAAGCCGTCGAAGCCGACGGCAACTGGGACCTGACCTGGCGCACCAGGAACAAGGTCGCCAAGACGGTGAAGGCACGCGAACTGTGGGAGAAGATCGGCTACGCCGCATGGGCCTCGGCCGATCCGGGCCTGCAGTATCACACCACGATCAACGACTGGCACACCTGCGCGGCCTCGGGCGCGATCCGTGCTTCGAATCCGTGCTCGGAATACATGTTCCTTGACGACACCGCCTGCAACCTCGCCTCGCTGAACCTTTTGACCTTCCGCACCCCCACCCTCCCCTCCCCCGCAAGCGGGGGAGGGCTGGGAGGGGGCCAGTTCGATATCGAGGGCTACGAGCACGTCGTGCGGCTGTGGACCGTGGTGCTCGAAATCTCGGTGATGATGGCGCAGTTTCCCTCCAAGGCGATCGCGCAGCTCTCCTACGAATTCCGCACGCTCGGCCTCGGCTTCGCCAATATCGGCGGTCTTCTGATGTCGTCGGGCATCCCGTACGATTCCGACCAGGGCCGCGCCATCTGCGGCGCGCTATCGGCGATCATGACCGGCGTTTCCTACGCGACCTCCGCCGAAATCGCCGCCGGGCTCGGCCCGTTCCACCAGTTCAAGAAGAACCGCGAGCACATGCTGCGGGTGATCCGCAATCACCGCCGCGCGGCGCATGGCGAGCGCACCGGCTACGAGCATATCGCGCAGCCGCCGGTGCCGCTCGACCTCAAGGCATGCGGGACGCTTGGCGCCTTCGGCGAACAGCTCGCGACGCATTCGCGCCGCGCGTGGGACAAAGCGCTGGCGCTGGGCGAGGCCCACGGCTACCGCAACGCGCAGGCAACAGTAGTGGCGCCGACCGGCACCATCGGCCTGGTGATGGACTGCGACACCACCGGCATCGAGCCGGACTTCGCCCTGGTCAAGTTCAAGAAGCTCGCCGGCGGTGGCTACTTCAAGATCATCAACCGCGCCGTGCCGGAAGCGCTGCGCGCGCTCGGCTACCGTGAAAGCGAGATCGCCGAAATCGAGGCTTACGCCGTCGGCCATGGCTCGCTCTCCAACGCGCCGGGCATCAACACCGCGACGCTGAAAGCGAAGGGCTTTACCGACGAGGCCATCGCCAAGGTCGAAAAGCTGTTGCCGTCGGCCTTCGACATCAAGTTCGTGTTCAACAAGTGGACCTTTGGCGAGGACTTCATCCGCGACACGCTCGGCATCGATGCCGAGGCGCTGGCCTCCCCCGATTTCGACCTGCTCACCGCGGTCGGCTTCACCAAGCGCGAGATCGAGGCCGCGAACATCCACATCTGCGGCGCGATGACGGTCGAGAGCGCGCCGCACCTCAAGGCCGAGCACTATCCGGTGTTCGACTGCGCCAACCCGTGCGGCAAGATCGGCAAGCGCTATTTGTCGGTGGAGAGCCACATCCGCATGATGGCGGCGTCGCAGCCGTTCATCTCCGGCGCGATCTCAAAAACCATCAACATGCCGAACGAGGCGACGGTGGAGGACTGCAAGTCCGCCTACCTGCTGTCGTGGAAACTCGGCCTGAAGGCCAACGCACTCTACCGCGACGGCTCAAAACTGTCGCAGCCGCTCAACGCCCAACTGATCGCCGACGACGAGGACGACGACGAAGCGCTCGACGCGCTGATCGACAAGCCGATGGCGGCGCGCGCCGCGCAGGTATCCGAGAAGATCGTGGAGCGGCTGGTCGAACGCATTGTGGTGATGCACGAGCGCGAGCGCATGCCCGACCGCCGCAAGGGCTATACCCAGAAGGCAGTGGTTGGCGGCCACAAGGTCTACCTGCGCACCGGCGAGTACGACGACGGCCGCCTTGGCGAGATCTTCATCGACATGCACAAGGAAGGCGCGGCGCTGCGCTCGCTGATCAACAACTTTGCCATCGCGGTGTCGCTCGGCCTGCAATACGGCGTGCCGCTGGACGAGTATGTTGATGCCTTCACCTTCACCCGCTTCGAGCCGGCCGGCCCGGTGCAGGGCAACGATTCGATCAAATACGCGACCTCGATCCTCGATTACGTGTTCCGCGAACTGGCGGTGAGCTACCTGTCGCGCTTCGATCTCGCCCATGTCGACCCCAACGAGACCGGGTTCGATGCGCTCGGCAAGGGCGTCGGCGAAGGCCGCGCGCCTGAAGGCTTCATCCCCAACAAGTACCTGTCGAAGGGGCTGACACGCTCGCGCGGCGAGCGGCTCGGCCTGGTGTCGAGCAGCACCGCCACGACAACGGCGGACGGCGGCAGCAACGTCACCGCGATGACGGCCGCACAGGCGCAAGCGGCAACCGCACGCAAGGTCGAGTTGCAACCGCAACTGTCGCCGACCGAGAAGCTGGAAGCGCAGGGCTGGAACAAAGCCGGGACTGCCGCAGGGACCGCAGCTGTTGCGCCGAGCAAGGCCGAGCGCCGCGCCGAGGCCAAAGCGAAAGGTTACGAGGGCGAGATGTGCTCGGAGTGCGGCAACTTCACGCTGGTGCGCAACGGCACCTGCATGAAGTGCGACACCTGCGGCTCGACGACCGGGTGCTCATGACCGGTGGGTGACATAGGCATTAACTATTGCTTCTACATAACCAGTCGAAAGGCATGGCGTTATGTATCGAACCGATGAGAGGATTGAGCAGCTAGCAGATCGAGTGCGGGAGCATCTGGGATTCCGCAAGCAGGCCTGCCCGGATATGGTTACCGCCATCTATAAAATGAAGGATCGGGGATTGATTGCGGATTATCGGCGTGTCCCTGACGTCGATCTGCCGGACGATCTCGGACGCTTTGATCCCGATACGCGAATTTTGAGTATCCGCGAGAGCACCTTTATTGCTGCCAATGAGGTATTGAGGTTCTCTCCTGATCGCGCGCGTGCGCGCTTTACGATTGCCCACGAACTGGGACACGCGGTGCTGGGCCACAAACGCACCCGAAACCGCAGTGTCTCTGGCAGAGAGATAGAGCGAATTGCCCGTCCTATTTTGCAAGACGAAGCTGAGGCGAATAGATTTGCTGCGGCTTTTTTAGTACCGTACGATTTTACTACATATGGCCTCAATCCAGAGCAGCTCGCAACTCGATATGGCGTCAGTCTATCGGTCGCCAGAATACGAAAGCCTGTTTTGGATCATCTCCATCGTTTGAGGAACAAAATCCTGCGCCCCCTTCCCGATGAGATCGTAACTTATCTCAGGCAGGCGCGGGCGCAAGGACATCCGGTCCGCAGTCTGCCGCCAGAAACGGACGATCGATAGCAGTCACCTGCTCATCGACCACATCCAAATCAAAAATGAAAGGGCGAGACCAAGGTCCCGCCCTTTCACCCCCTCACCCAACTGCGTCGGTGACTATCCGACCGCGCCTTTCAACAGCCGCGCCATCATCGTCGGCCAGCGTTTCCAGGCCGGCGTCTCGCGCACCAGGCGGAAACCGAGATTGCTCGGCGGCTTGCCGACCGCGCAGCCGCCGGCGCGGGCATCGCGGACGAAATCGCTGACATAAGTGCGGTGGCTGCCCTGCACGACGCGCACGCCGCAGTTGACCGTCTGCGTGCCGTCGGCCGCAGCAAGATCACGGCGCACGAAGCAGCTCTCCGTCCACTCCCAGACGTTGCCGGCGATATCGAGCACGCCCTTTTCGTTGACGCCGAAGCTGCCGACCGGCAGCGGCGCACGCTGCGCGACGTCCTCGCGTTCGGATTCCTGGGTGTACCGGGCAAGCCAGCGCTGGGCCGGATCGACGCCGCCCTCCGGCTGCACGTCGTCATGCCAGCGGCTGCCGGCCGCGAACGCCCACTCCTCGTCGGTCGGCAGGCGCCACGTCGTTCCCAGCTTGGCGGAGAGCCACGCGGCGTAGGCATTGGCGTCGCGCCAGCTCACGCCGACCATCGGCTGGTCGGCCGGCGCGCGTTGATCGGCGGCAACGCGCGGGCACGCACCGTCGGTAACGCAGCGCTGATATTCGCCGACCGTCACCTGGTGCATCATGATCGCCAGCGGCCGGTCGAGGCTCACGGTCCGCAGCGCGGCGTTGGTCGGCCGCCCGGCCTGGCTGAAATCCCCGGCGGGACGATAGGCAAACGGCTGCGGCTTGAGTTCGACCAGGGCCGGCGTCTCGATGCCTGCCGCCGGCGCTTCTTTCGCCGGCCCCGGCAACCCGAAGGCCAGGGCTCCGACAACGGAGACCAGCGCGGTCGCCCCCGCCAGTCCAAGCAACGCGTTGCGAAGAGTCTCAGTGTGGGCGTGAAGAACGGTCGTTTCGGCTGCGGCGCTCATGGCTCACCTCGCCATCGTCAGATTGAGGAAGCCGGACGCGCCTCGGGGGCAGACGCGACGCGCCCGGTCTTCCGACCCAGGCGTTAGCCGGGGATCATTCCCTTCCGCAGGGCACCCTGCACCTGCGGCGGGATCGGCTGCGGCGGCTTGACCTGCTTCATCAGGTCGTCGTTCCACTTGCCCTCGACCTTGAAGTGGGCTGTGGCACCCAGTTCAGCCGCCTCGATCAGGTTGTGGTTGACGTAGGCATAGATGCCCGGCTGCTTGAAGGTGTAGAGCGCGGCACCTGCGGATCCACCGCGGATGAACCAGGTCTCCAGGTTCTTCTCAGGCGGGTTGTCGAACTTGCCGGTCTCCCACACGTAGTCGCCGTGTCCGCCGATCAGGTGCGGCCGGGTGTCCCGGTTGGCCTGAGAGTGGACGAGCATGATGGTCTCGCCGACCTTGGCGGTCATCGCATTCTTGCCGGTCAGCGCGCCGACCTTGCCGTTGAACACGACGTGGGTCGGAACCAGTCCGCGCATCACCTCCAGCGTATCGGCGTAGGCCTCTCCCGGGGTGTCATAGTCCTTGTACTTGCCATTCTCATCGCGCGGCACATACAGGTCGTACTCACCGACGTAGTAGATCTTGTCGTACTTCAGCGCCTTGCCGTCGGCCGTCTTCAGCCCCTCGCGCGGCAGCACCATGATGGTGCCGCTCATCCCGGACACGACGTGCCAAGGGATCATGCCTTCCGGCGCGCAGTGGTAGACGAACGTGCCGGTGCGATCGGCCTTGAAGCGCAGCACCACCTGTTCGCCGGGGTTGACGTGGGTCAGCGCACCGCCGCCCAGCGCTCCGGTTGCCGCATGGAAGTCGATGTTGTGCGGCATGGTGTTGGTCTCGGGGTTGATCAGCGTCAACTCGACGTAATCGCCCTGATGCACCACCATCATCGGTGCCGGCATGCTGCCGTTGAAGGTCATGGCCTGGAAGGTCGTGCCCTGCTCGTCGATCACGACTTTCTTCTCTTCGATGACCAGGGTGAATTCCTTGATCATCGGGCCCTTGGTGGTGGCCTGCTCATGGGGGTGCACGAAGGGAGGCGTCACCAGCTTCACCTTCTCGCGCGGCAAATTGAGATCCCCTCCCGCGGCCGGCGTCATAACCTTCGTCGGCGCTTCTGCGCGCGCGGCGGTTGTGAACGTCAGGGCGGTCATTGCGGCGCCCATCAGTGCGTTTCGGCGGGTGATCATGGCTTTGCCCTCACTTGGCCTTCGTTGAACTGTGGCCAGCATATCGGCCCGCGTCACGCGCTCGTTGCGCTACAGCAAATTCATGCGCGATGCTTATCGCGCGCCGATTTGATGACTATTGGATATATGTTTGGTGTATGTGATCCGGCGGCTTAAAGCGGGCCGGCATCGTTTGCGGAGAAGGTCATGGGTACGATGGCACAGTTGCGGGCCTACCGGGGGCCGGCGCTTCTGTCATACGGGTTTCGTCCGTTCTTTCTGTTCGGCGCGCTCTATGCCGGCCTCGCGATGGCGGCCTGGCTGCCGGTCTTTCAAGGCGAACTGGCGCTCGCCTCCGCGTTCGCCCCGATCGACTGGCACGTCCACGAAATGCTGTATGGCTATCTGCCGGCGGTCATCACCGGCTTCCTGTTCACGGCAATTCCGAACTGGACCGGGCGGCTGCCGATCAAGGGCACGCCGCTGCTGACGCTGGTGATGGTCTGGATCGCCGGGCGCCTCGCGGTCACGCTGTCGGCGTGGATCGGCTGGGCGGCGGCCGCGGTGATCGACGGGGCGTTCCTCGCGCTCGTCGCCGCCATGGTGGCCCGCGAGATTCTTGCCGGCCGCAACTGGAACAATCTCAAGGTCGTGGTGCTGATCGCGCTGTTGTTCGCCGGCAACGTCGCCTTCCACCTCGAAGCGCACGGACAGGGGCAGGCATGGTACGGCGCGCGTGCCGGAATCGCCGTGGTGATCCTGCTGATCATGGTGATCGGCGGCCGAATCATTCCGAGCTTCACCACCAACTGGCTGAAGCGCAACAAGCCCGGCCGGCTGCCGGTGCCGTTCAACCGCTTCGATAGCGCGGTGCTGGGCTTGAGCGCAGTGGCCTTCATGGCCTGGCTCGCGCTGCCGGCCGGCGCCCTGCCCGCGACGATCCTGGCGCTGGCCGGCGCCGCCAACATCGCGCGGCTGGCGCGCTGGGCCGGCGACCGCACGCTGGCCGACCGCCTGCTGCTGATTCTCCATGTCGGCTACGCGTTCGTCCCGCTCGGCTTCCTGCTGATGGCGGCGGCGAGCCTCGGCCTGATCGCGGAGAGCGCCGCGCTCCATGCCTGGACGGCCGGCGCGGTCGGGGTGATGACGCTCGCGGTGATGACGCGGGTCAGCCTCGGCCACACCGGGCGGGAGCTTGCGGCATCCGGCACCACGCAGGCCATCTACGCCGTGGTTATCGTCGGGGCGCTGGCGCGCATCTGCGCCGGACTGCACCCGGAATGGAGCGGGCCGCTTCTTCATATCGCGGCGACGGCGTGGGCGGCGGCGTTCCTCGGTTTTGCGGCGGTCTACGGGCCGGCGCTGTGGCGCCCGCGCGCCAAGGGGTAGAGTTGCGCCAAGGCGGCGCCGAGCCGGTCCAGCGCCTCGGTCAGCATCGGGCCGTCGCACACCGTCAGCCGGTCGGGAATCACGATGCGCCTGTCCGACGGGTAGAGCCGCTCCAACGCCGGGTGCAGCACAAATGCCTGGCCCTGATCGACGGCGAGGTCGCGGTCGTCGGATACGACCAGCAGGTCCGGCTTGAGCCGCACGATCGCCTCCAGCGGCTGAAACCCGCCGGCGGCAATGCCCAGTTCGTCGGCAGCGTTGGCAAGCCCCGCGGCATCGAGCAGCGCGCCCAGCAGCGAATGCCGGCCGGTGACCCAGCCGCGCCGCGACACCGCCAAGACGCGCAGGCGCCGGCCTGCGGCGGCGTTGCGAACACGCGCAAGTGCGGCCTCGAACCGCGCGATCTCCGCGGCGGCCCGCTCCGGGTGGCCGGCCAAATCCCCCATCAGCCGCAGGTTGGCGCGAACGTCGTCGAGCGACTGCGCCACCGGAAACTCGACCACCCACACCCCCTGGCGTTTCAGCATCTCGCGCGTGGCACGCCGTGTGAACGGCGCCGCCACCACGGCATCGACATGCAGCGCCAGCACGTCCTCGGCCTCGCCCGACAGCCTGCGGAAATTTTTGGCGCGCTCGGCCATCCACGAACTGGCCGGGTCACGCGCATAGGGGCTCAACCCCACGATCTGGGCGGGATCGGCCAGCGCCATCAGAAGCTGGTCGGTGCAGACGTTGATCGAGGCAATGCGCGGCGCGGCTTGCGCCACCGTGGCCGTCCCCGCCAGCGCGGCGGCCAACGCCAATCGCAGCGCCGCCCGGCCGATCACGGCAGTTCCGACCATGGCACGATGACACGGGCGCCGCCGTGCTCGGCGCGATAGGCACGCACGCGGAACACGTCGGCCAGAATGGCGTCGGACAGCGCCACCCCGGGCGGCCCCTGCGCGACCAGCCGCCCGCCATCGAGCACCAGCACATGGTCGGCGAAGCGTGCCGCAAGCCCGAGGTCATGGGTGACGACAACGACCAGCGCGCCGTCGTCGGCGACACGCCGCAGCACCGTCATCACGTCGATCTGGTAGCGCGGATCGAGCGCCGCGGTCGGCTCGTCGGCGAGGATCACCGGTGCCTCGACCGCCAGCACCCGCGCCAGTGCCACGCGGCCGCGCTCGCCGCCCGACAGTTCGGTGACGGGACGGTCGGCGAACGCCACGACATCGGCGGCCGCCATGGCTCGGGAGACGGCGGCGGCATCTTTCTCCGGCAGCCGCGCCGGGTCGACGGCACCGTGCGGGTAGCGCCCGAGCGCGACGATATCGCGGGCCGGCAGCGGCCAGTGCACAAGATGGCCCTGCGGCAGATAGGCAAAGCGGCGGGCGCGCTCGCGCACGTCGAGCGAGGCGAGCGGCGTGCCGTCAATCCGCACCGTACCGTCGCTGGCGATGAGCCCGTTGAGCGCGCGCAACAGCGTGGTCTTGCCGGCGCCGTTCGGCCCGACCAGAGCCACGAACTGCCCGCGCGGCAGCGTGAACGTCACATCGCGCAGCACCTGCCGCGATGCCAGACGCACAGCGAGCGAGACGGCTTCAACGAAAGCGGCGCTCATGCCACGCCCCCGCCAAGGGCGCGGCGCTCTCGCACGATCAGATAGAGGAAGAACGGCACGCCGATGATCGCTGTCAGCACGCCGACCTTGATGTTGGTGGCCGACGGGATCAGCCGCACCGCGATGTCGGATGCGGTCAACAGCGCCGCCCCGGCCAGCGCGCTGGGTCCCAACAGCCGGCCGGGATCGTGGCCGACGAGGGGACGCATCAGATGCGGCGCGACCAGCCCGATGAAGGCAATGGTGCCGGTCACGGCCACCGCGCCGCCGACGCCGAGCGCGACGCCCATGATCACCAGAAGCCGCAGCCGGCCAACATCGACGCCGAGGCTCTCAGCCGCCTCCTCGCCGAGCGTCAGCACGCGGAAGGCGCTGCGGCGGCTCATCAGCACCATGGCGCCTGCCGCGATGAACGGCAGCGCCAGCGCGACGTGACGGACGCTGCGATCCTCCAGCGAGCCGAGCAGCCAGAACGCCACCTCGAGCGAGGCGAACGGGTTCGACGACAGGTTCATCGCCAGCGCCGTCAGCGCCCCGGCCAAACTTGAGATGGCGAGCCCTGCAAGGATCAGGATCAACAACCCGGCATTGCGGCCGGCGACCGCGAGCAGTGCGAACACCGACACGAACGCCATGGCGATCGCCGCCGCCGGCAACAGCCACGAGCGCACGTCGGCGGCGCCGGCGACGATCACCAGCACCGCGCCGAGCGCCGCCGCCTGCGGCGCCCCGAACAGCGAGGGCGACGCCAGCGGATTGCGCAGCAGGCCCTGCAACGCCGCGCCGGACATCCCGAGAATGCCGCCGACCGCCAGCGCCAGCACGGTGCGCGGCAGCCGGATGTCGCGCACGATGATCTGCGTGATCTCGTCGCCGGCGCCGAACAGGGCTGTTGCGACCTCAAGCGGCGACAGCCGCACCGGCCCGATGCCGAGCGAAGCGAGCGCCAGCACCACCACCAAGAGCGCCAGCGCGACGACCGCCGCCGTGCGCCGCCGCGCAGGCGCGTGGCTCATGCCGCCTTCTCGATCAAAAACACCAGGCGCGGCCCGCTTTGCTCGGTGTGCGCCAACAGGTCGCCGCGCTCTCGCACCAGATGCGGGATATCGATCACCGCCATCGGGTCGGTGCAATGCACCTCCAGCCGCCCGCCAGGCGCAAGAGCCGCCAGCGCGCGGCCGGTCTTCAGCGCCGGCAGCGGACATTTCAGCCCGGTCAGGTCGAGCACGGTGGTCGTCATGCGCCGCAACATGGCGGCGGGCCGTGGCAGCGTCAAGCCGGCCGCGCCTCCCGCAAATCGGCGGGCAGATCCTCGATCCGCATCGCCGCCCGCTCCATCATCGCAGCGATGCGCGGGATGTCGTCGATATGCGCCGACGGCAGACCGGCCTCGACCGCGGCATCGGTGGCAAGCCCGACGATATGGTCGTCGTCGGGATAGAGCCACGGCTTGCCGAGCGCTTCCCGATGCACCTCGATCTTGCGGTAGGGCGCGGCGCGAAAGCCCTCGACCACGACCAGATCGACCGCCGCCATCCTGGCGAGCAGTTCGGGCAGCGGCGGCATTGCCGCGTCACGCAGTTCGTGCATCAACACCCAGCGCCGTTCGGCACACACCAGCACCTCCTGCGCGCCGGCCTCGCGGTGGATCCAGCTATCCTTGCCGGGTTTGTCGAGATCGAAATTGTGGTGGGCGTGCTTGATGGTGGAGACGGTCAACCCGCATTCGCGCCAGTACGGAATCAGCCGCTTCACCAGCGTGGTCTTGCCGGCGCCGCTCCATCCCGCAAGGCCGATGATCTTCATGTCCGCTCCGTTGCCCCTCGACACAAACCGTGCGCAATATCCGCTGCACGAGTTGTAGCACGATGTCCGCAGCCAGCCACAGCGTCCCTCCGCAACCAGCAACTCTCGGCGTGATCCTCGCCGGCGGGCGCGCCACGCGCATGGGTGGCGGCGACAAGCCGCTGCGCACCGTCGGCGGCCGCAGCATCCTCGACCGCGTTGTCGCGCGGCTGAAACCTCAATGCGAGGCGGTGATCGTGAGCGCCAACGGCGATCCGTCGCGCTTCGCGGCGCTGGCGCTGCCGGTCGTCGCCGACACCGTGCCGGGCCAGCCGGGGCCGCTCGGCGGCGTGCTCGCCGCACTGGACTGGTGCTCGCAAAATCGCCCCGACATCGACTGGCTGTTGAGCGCGCCCGGCGACTGCCCTTTCCTGCCCGACGATCTTGCCGCGCGGCTTCATGCCGCCGCGCTTGCGCACGCTGCGCCACTGGCCGTTGCCACCTCCGGCGACCGGAGCCACCCGGTGATTGCGCTGTGGAGCCTGAGTTTACACGAATCGCTGCGCCATGCGCTCACGGTCGAGGACATGCGGCGGGCTCACGATTTCGTCGCGCGCCACCGGGCGGCGCGCGTGGCATGGCCGACCATGCCGTTCGACCCGTTCTTCAACGTCAATACCGCCGACGACCTTGCCAGAGCCGAGCGGCTGATATCTCTCCATCAACGACAGTAAGGATTTTCCGTCATGGACCTGCACCTGCGCGGCAAGCGCGCGCTGATCACCGGCGCTTCCAAGGGCATCGGCGCGGCGGTGGCCGAAGCCCTCGCCGAGGAAGGCTGCAACCTGCATCTTGCCGCGCGCAACACTGCTGCGATGGAAGCGCTGGCGGCGCGGCTCAGCGCCGCGCAAGGCGTCGATGTCGCCGTGCACAGCGCCGACCTGCGCGACGCCGGCGCCTTGAGCCGGCTCGCCGCGGCGGCGGCCGACAGCGACATCCTCGTCAACAATGCCGGCGACGTTCCGAGCGGATCGCTCGATACCATCGACGAGGCGACGTGGCGGCGCGCCTGGGACCTCAAGGTGTATGGCTACATCAACCTCGCCCGACTGATCTACGCGCAGATGAAGGGGCGCGGCGACGGCGTCATCGTCAACATCATCGGCGCGGCCGGCGAACGCTTCGAGGCCAACTACATCGTCGGCAGCGCCGGCAACGCGGCGCTGATGGCCTTCACCCGCGCGCTCGGCGGCACCAGCCTGAAGGACGGCATCCGCGTCGTCGGCATCAATCCAGGGCCGGTCGCGACCGACCGCATCAAGGCGCTGACCCGGCGCCGGGCGCTCGCTCAGTTCGGCGACGAGGCCCGCGTCGATGACGTGCTGCGCCGCTTCCCGCGCGGCCGTCCGGCCCACCCGCGCGAGATCGCCGACAGCGTCGCCTTCCTCGCCTCCGACCGCTCCGGCTATACCAGCGGCGTCATCGTCACCATCGACGGCGGTATCTGCGCCGGCGGCGGGAGCGGGTAACGGCGCGCCGCTCGACAGCGCCGGCCCACCGCGTGTAGACAGGGCCGCGCCGCGGCAAGGCAAGGCAGGAATCACTCCGCGATCATGAGCAAGGCTCTGAAGTTTGAACGCATCGCCTTCGTCGCCGGCCCCGCGCCGGAGGCGCAGCGCGCACTGGCGCAGTTCACCGCCGCGTACGGCAACTGCACGCCGCAGGAGGCCGACGTCATCGTCGCGCTCGGCGGCGACGGCCTGATGCTGCAGACGCTGCATGACAACATGCACTCCAACCGGCCGATCTACGGCATGCACCGCGGCACCGTCGGCTTCCTGATGAACGAGTTCTCCCCGGACGGCCTGCGCGAGCGGCTCGAGGCGGCGCAGGTTACGGTCATCAACCCGCTGTTGATGCGCGCCACCGACGTCACCGGCGAGGTCCACGTCCATCACGCCATCAACGAGGTGGCGCTGTTCCGCCAGACCCATCAGGCGGCACGGCTGCGCATCCTGATCGACGGCCGCGAGCGGATGGCCGAGCTCATCGCCGACGGCGTCATGGTTGCAACGCCGGCCGGCTCGACCGCCTACAACCTGTCGGCGCAGGGACCGATCCTGCCGATCAACGCTGCACTGCTGGCGCTCACCCCGATCTGTCCGTTCCGGCCGCGGCGCTGGCGCGGTGCGCTGCTGCCGGACAGCGCGCGCGTCGCCATCGATGTGCTGGAGTATGCCAAGCGGCCGGTGGCGGCAGTCGCGGACCACGACGAGGCGCGCGACGTGACCCGCGTCGAGGTCGCCTCCGACAAGAGCATCGCCATGCGCATGCTGTTCGATCCCGGCCACAGCCTCGAAGAGCGCATCATCGGCGAGCAGTTCGGGTATTGAGGCGCCCGACACTCCGGCGGAAGCGCGGCCGGAAATCTCCCTACGCCTTGCCTTGCGCCTCCTTGCGGGTCTGCGCGATCGACATTTTTGCAAAAGTCGCCATCAGCCCGCAGTCGTTGAGCAGCGTTACCAGCCTGAAGCCGAGCTTGATGTTGCGCGCTGCCCCTTCGGCGCCCGAGCAATGGATGCCCGGATAAATGCCGCGCTTGTCGCACTCCTTCAGAAGCTTGTCGTAGATTTTCAGGATCTCTGGCTCCTCGCGGTCGAGCTTCGGCGGGAAGCCGTAGGAGAAGCCGAGATCGGAGGGGCCGACATAGACGCCAGCGATGCCCTCGACATCGAGGATCGCTTCCATGTTGGCGATCGCGGTGCGCGTCTCCAGCATCGGAATGCACAGCGTCTCCTCGTTGGCGGTCGCCTGATAGCTGCCGGCGGTACCGTACAGCCCAGCGCGAACGGGGCCGTTGCTGCGCGTGCCGCGCGGCGGATACTTGCAGGATGAGACGAACCGCTCGGCCTCTTCCTTCGTGTTGATCATCGGGCAGATCACGCCATAGGCGCCGGCGTCGAGCACCTTGCCGATGATGCCCGGCTCGTTCCACGGCACCCGCACCATCGGCGTCACCGGATGGCCGTGCATTGCCTGAAAGCACGCGACCATCGACTGATAATCCTGCACGCCGTGCTGCATGTCCACGGTGATGCTGTCGAAGCCGCATTGCGCCATCACTTCCGCGGAAAAACCCGACGGGATCGCGAGCCAGCCGTTGATCACCACCTTGCCCGACGCCCAGAGTTTCTTGACGTTGTTCGTCATGTTGTTCGTTCTCCGTTGATGACCGCGGCCCGTCTCACGCCGTGACCTGCCTGATACGTTCCTCGGTGATGCCGACCGTGCGCGCCGCGGCCGCGATCGCCGCCCAGGTCTCGTCCGGCAGCGGCACACCGGTCTTGCCGCGCTCGGCGCGGGTGCGCTGCTCCGGCTCGCCGGGGATCAGCACGTCATCGACACCTGCGACGGTGCGCGAGCTTTTGACGTCGGCGATATAGCGCGCCACCTCGCCGTCGAAAAAATGCGCGGGATCGACGCGCGCCGGATCGATGTAGATCGCCAGCATGCCGTTGGTCATCGGGCGCCCGATGCGGGTTGCGCCGTTGCCGGTCAGCGCGCCGCCGAGCAGTTCGCAGATCAGGGCAAGGCCGGAGCCCTTATGCTCGCCGAAAGCGCGGATCGCGCCGGTGCCCTTGCTATGGTCGCGCGGCCCCTCCGGGCTATAGGGGCCGTAGAGTTCGGCGGGGTCTTCGCTCAGGTGGCCGTCGGTCGCGATCAGCGCTCCCTTCGGCACCGGCTTGCCGCCGCGGCTTGCCACCATCACCTTGCCCTCGGCGACGACGGAGGTTGCGAAGTCGAGCACGATCGGCGGCTGGCCGGGACGCGGGATGCCGACGCAATACGGCGCGGTGGAGAATTTCCGCTCGACGCCGCCGAATGGCGCCACCAGCACCGAGCCGGCAGCATTGACGAAATGGATCGAGATCAACCCTTCCGCCGCCGCCATCTCGGCCCAATCACCGATGCGGCCGATATGGCCGGCATTGCGCAGCGCCACGGCGGCGAGGCCGTTCTCCTTGCACTTGGCTATGCCGATGGCGACGGCCTGCGGTCCCACCGTCTGGCCAAAGCCGAAGCGCCCGTCCACCACGGCAAGCGACGGCGTATCGACCAGCACATCGACGCTCTGATCCGGCTTGAGATTGCCCTGTGCAAGCCAGCGCAGATAGGACGTGACGCGGATGACGCCGTGGCTGTCATGGCCGGTGAGATTGGCGGTGACGAGATAGCCGGCGATGCGGCGCGCCTCGGCCTGCGAGGAGCCGGCATGGGCAAAGACATCGGTGACGAAATCGATCAGCTTCTCGGCGGGAATGGCGACCATGACGGCATGTCCTGAAAGCGCAGACGGCGGGAGATTGCGCAAGATGCAACGCAATCCTGCGCTAGAGATGACAGAAAAATCCAGCTAGTGTCCATATTCGCAACAGTGCGGCGCGCGAGCCGACCGCCACCGGCGGCGGAGTTTCAATCAAAGGGCGTCGGCGGCATGTTCGCGGCCTCGGGCACCGTCGTCTTCGCCAACGAGCGGTGAGATAAGAGCGCGATCCGCCGTGTCGGATCAGGCGTCGGCGAAGCGCGGCGGCCGCTTGTCGATATTGGCACTCACCGCCTCGCGCTGGTTGGGCGAGCCGATCAGCTTCTGCTGCTCGATGCTTTCCGCGATCAGGGCCGGCCGGGGATCGCCGCCGAGCGCGTTGAACAGCCGCTTGGCGGCGCGGATCGCGTCGGGGCTTTTGTTCGCGATCTCGCGCGCAGCGTCCATCGCCGCCGCATAGGGATCGTCGACGATGCGGGTGGCAAGGCCGTAGTCCAGCGCCTCCTCGGCCGAAAACACCCGGCCGGTGTAGGTGAGATCGCGCAGGATATCATCGCGCACCAGCCGCGCGAGGATCGGCGTGCCGGCCATGTCCGGCACTAGTCCCCACTTGACCTCCATGATCGACATCCGCGCGTCAAGGCTGAGAAAGCGCATGTCGGCGCCGAGCGCGAGCTGGAAGCCGCCACCGAAAGCGACGCCGTGCACCGCAGCGATCACCGGCACCGGAAGCTGCCGCCACCCCCACACCGCCTGCTGCGGAAAGTTGGCGTCGCCATGGGTGCGCGCCGTGAGGTCGCGCTCCGCACCACCGGGCAGGCCGGCGCCGCCGGTCTCCTTCATCGCCGCGAAGCGCCCCACGTCGAGGCCGGCGCAGAACGCACGCCCCTCGCCGGACAGCACCACCGCCCGCAATCCCTTCTCGCGCGCAAGTCGCGCCGTGGTGTCCACCAGTGCCTCGAACATCGCAATATCGAGCGCATTCATCTTGTCCGGCCGCGCCAGCCGGACATCGGCAACGCCCTCCGACAGCGTCACGGCGATACGCTCACTCATGCGATGCTCCTTGCGGTTGAGGACCTTTGACAGGATCGAAGGCGCCTGTTTTAATCAATCAGCTAACTAATGTACACGCTGAAAGGATCGCAGATGTTCGCTCCCCAGCTTCTCGCCGGCCGGCGCATTCTCGTCACCGGAGGCGGCACTGGGCTCGGCAAGGCGATGACGGCGAAATTCCTCGGCCTCGGGGCCGAGGTACACATCTGCGGGCGCCGCAAGAGCGTGTGCGACGATACCGCGACCGAGCTAATGGCGGCGCATGGCGGCCACGTCGAAAGCCACGGCGTCGATATCCGCGACGCGGCCGCGGTCGAGGCAATGGTCGAAACCATTTTTGCACGCGGCCCCCTCACCGATCTCGTCAACAACGCCGCCGGCAACTTCATCGCACGCACACAGGACATCTCCTCGCGCGGCTTCGATGCGGTTGCCAACACGGTGATGCATGGCACCTTCTATGTCACGCACGCGGTCGGGCGGCGCTGGATCGCCGGCGGCCATCGCGGCAACGTGGTGTCGATCACCGTGACCTGGGTGCGCAACGGCGGGCCGTTCGTGGTGCCGTCGGCGATGAGCAAGGCGGCGATCCACGCCATGACTATGTCGCTCGCCGCCGAATGGGGCCGCTACGGCATCCGCCTCAACACCATCGCGCCGGGAGAAATTCCGACCGAAGGCATGAGCAAGCGCCTCAACCCCGGCGAGGAGCCGGGCGCACGCACCAAGGCCGCCAACCCGATGGGCCGCGTCGGCACGCTGGAGGAATTGCAGAACCTTGCCACCTTCCTGATCTCCGGCGGATGCGACTGGATCAACGGCGAGACCATCGCGATGGACGGCGCGCAGGCACTCGCCACCGGCGGCAATTTCTACGAACTGCGCACATGGAGCGACGCCGACTGGAAGGCGGCCCGCGACGCCATCGTGGCGCAGAACGAAAAAGACAAGGCCCAGCGCCGCTAGAGCATTTCCGGCGAGCGTTTCGGAGCAAGGATCGCATGGCCCCGCCACCCACGTCCGCCGACCGCACCCCCGTCATCGTCGGCATTGGGGAAATCTCCGACCGTCCCACCGACCCCACCACCGGCCTCGAACCGCTCGCACTGATGGCCACCGCCCTGCGCCGCGCCGAACGCGACGCCGGCATGCCGCTGCTCGCCGCGCTCGATTCGCTCGACATCATCAATTTCGCGAGCTGGCGCTATCGCGATCCGCTGGCCCAGCTTCGCGCCCGCACCGGCATCGCACCGCGGCGCGCGGTCTACGGTCCGGTCGGCGGTGAAACGCCGGTGCGCTTCATCCACGAGGCGGCATTGCGCATCGCGCGCGGCGAAAGCGAGGTCGCCGCGATCTGCGGTGGCGAGGCGCAGAGCAGCGTGACGCGGGCAAAGCGGGCCGGGCTTGCGCTGCCATGGACGGCGCTTGCCGACGATGCGCCGGCCGCCCCGCGCAGCGGCAGCTCCCAGCACCCGATGGCCGCAGCGCTTGGGCTGACCAAGCCGGTCGCGGTCTATCCGCTCTACGACAACGCCACCGCCGCGCACTGGGGACAGACGCCGCGCGAGGCGCTCGCCGAATCCGGGGCGCTGTGGGCGCGCTATGCCGAGGTCGCCGCGCGCAACCCGCAGAGCTGGATGAAGCGCTCCTGCGATACCCGGACCATCGTCACGCCGACGCCGGACAACCGGCTGATCGCCTGGCCCTACACCAAGCTGATGGTGGCGAACCCGCAGGTCAACCAGGCCGCAGCGCTCGTGCTGACGACGCTGGCGCGGGCCCGCGCCGCCGGCCTCGCCGAGGAGCGCATGGTGCATGTGTGGGGCGGCGCCACAGCCGACGAGCCGCGCGACCTGTTGGCGCGCGACCAGTTCGTCGAGAGCCACGCGCAGAACGCCGTGCTCGACGCCGCGCTGACCCTGGCAGGGGGCGACGCGTCCGCCTTCGATGCGATCGAACTTTATAGCTGCTTTCCTTGCGTGCCGAAGATGGCGCGGCGCCGGCTTGGTCTCGACGCCGGGGCGACGCCGACGGTGACCGGCGGGCTGACATTCTTCGGCGCACCGCTCAACGCCTACATGGCGCACGCGGTCTGCGCCATGGTCCGCCATCTGCGCGACGGCGGCCGGCTCGGGCTGTTATATGGCCAGGGCGGATACATGACGCAGCACCATGCGCTGGTGTTGGCGGCACGGCCGCCCGATGCGCCGCTTGCGCAGGACGTCAGCGTCCAGCACGCCGCCGATGCGCGCCGCGGCGCGGTCCCGCCGATCGCACCCGAGGCCACCGGCGAAGGCCGCGTCGAGACCTTCACCGTGCTCTATGACCGCACCAGCGTCCGCCACGGCGTCGTGGTGCTGCGCACCGCCGACGGCGCCCGCACGCTGGCGAAGGTCGCGCCCGACGATGCCGCGACATTGGCGCGGCTCACCGATCTCGAGCGGAGCGCGGTCGGCGTAAGCGGACCGATCGGGCGCGGCGACGACGGGCTGCTGCGCTGGCGCATCGGCGCATAACGCCGCGCCCTACCCGTCCGATCCGTCCTCGCCGTCCGCCTCGCTTGCCCCGTCCGGGTCCGGCAGCGTCGCCAGCGCCGCTTCAAAATCGGCGAGCATCGCCTGCAGCCGCGCCAGTTCAGCGGCCCCATAGCGATCGGCGACGCGCGCATAGACGCTTTCCGAGTACGGCGCGACGGTGGCGATCAGGTTGCGCCCTTTCGCGGTGATCGACACCGTGCCGCGGCGCAGGTCGGTGGCCACCGCACGACGGGCGACGAGGCCGCGTGCCTCGAGATCGCGCAGGATGCGCGACAGGCTGGGCCCGAGCAGATAGGCCATGCGCGCGAGCTCCGTGACCTCGACATCGTCCACCGACGACAACGCGCGCAGGATGCGCCACTGCTGCTCGGTGAGGCCATGGCGGCGCAACGTCGGGCGGAAGTGCCGCATCACTGCCTCGCGCGCGCGTAACAGAGCCATCGGCAGCGAACGCGAGAACGCCCGCATCGGCTCGCCCGGCCCGGCGGCATCGCGCTGCGTCGCTATGGAGGCGCGACGCGAGGTCGCGGTTGTCCGTCTCGGCATTGACCCTGTTCCCGTGGCAGAAGCGATTGATCTCCATAACTTAACATGTTAATTATTTCAGGCAACACCGACCGGCAGCGGGACACCGGCAGCAGGATCATGGCGCTCAGCAACGACGACATCCACGACGCAGCCATGCGGCTGCACCAGGCCGAGAAGGCCCGCAAACAGATCCGCCCGTTCTCGCAAACGCATCCCGCGATCACGCTGGACGATGCCTACGCCATCCAGCGCGCCTGGGTGGCGCTCAAGCTCGGCGAAGGCCGCATCGTGCGCGGCCACAAGATCGGGCTGACCTCGAAGGCGATGCAGAGCGCGCTCGGCATCGACGAGCCGGACTCCGGCGTGCTGTTCGACGACATGTTCTTCGACGACGGCGGGCTGGTGCCGACCGGGCGCTTCATCGCACCTCGTATCGAGGCGGAACTGGCTTTCGTCATCAAGCACCGCCTGTCGGGGGCGGATGTCACGGTGTTCGACGTGCTCAACGCCACCGACTTCGTGGTGCCGGCGCTTGAAATCCTCGATACCCGGATCGAGCGCATCGATCCGCAGACCAAGGCGGCGCGCAAGATCGTCGATACCGTCGCCGACAACGCCGCCAACGCCGGCATCATCCTGGGCAATCAGCCGCTCAGGCCCGGCGACGCCGATCTGCGCTGGATCGGCGCGCTGTGCTATCATAACGGCGCGCTGGTGGAGACCGGCCTCGCCGCGGGCGTGCTCAACCATCCCGCCAACGGCATCGTCTGGCTAACGCGCAAGCTCGCGCCGCAGGGGCTCGCGCTGGAGCCGGGCCAGGTGGTGCTGGCAGGCTCGTTCATCCGCCCGATCGAGGTGCGCAAGGGCGACACCATCCACGCCGATTTCGGCGCCCATGGCAGCATCGGCTGCCATTTCGCCTGAAGGAGGGCCGATGCCCCACTTCACCATCGAGTATTCCGCCAATCTCGAGCGCCGCATCGCTATCGCCGATACCATCGAGGTGGTGCGAAAGGCGGCGATCGCCACCGGCATCTTCCCGCTCGGCGGCATCCGCGTGCGTGCGATCCGCTGCGACCATTCGACGATGGCCGACGGCAACCCCGACCACGCCTTCCTCGCGGTGCTGCTACGGCTCGGCGCGGGCCGCGACCTCGCGACCCGCAAGAGGGCAGGCGAAACCATCTTCAAGGCGCTATCGGACCATCTCGAACCGGCATTCGCGCACGGCACGCTGGCGCTGTCGTTCGACATGCAGGTGAACGACGCCGAGACCAGCTTCAAGCGCAACAACCTGCACGATTATCTTGCCACGACGAAGGCGGCGGGATAACCGCGTTCGACCAAGCACGCCTGAGACCACGGAAAGCCGCCATGCCGGTGCCACACCACGTTTTCGATCCGCCTTTTAACATCGTGCGCTGCAGCCACGTCATGCTCGACGTCGCCGACCTCGGCGCCAGCCGCGCCTTCTACGAGGGCGCGATCGGCCTGCATGTCGAGGATGCCGACGACAACGTGGTGTATCTGCGCGGCTGCGAGGAGCACCAGCATCACTCGCTGGTGCTGCGCAAGGCGGCCTCTCCCGGCTGCGCCCGCATCGCCTTCAAGGTGGCGAGCGAGGACGACCTCGACAAGGCAGCGGCGTTCTGCGCCGAGAACAAGCTGCCGCACACCTTTGTGGAGCAGCCGTTCCAGGGCCGGACACTGGTGCTCACCGACCCGTTTGGGGTGCGCATCGGCCTCTATGCGACGATGGACAGGCGCCCCTCACTGCTGCGCCGCTACGATCTCTACAAAGGCTGTCATCCGCAACGCCTCGACCATTTCAACATCTTTGCACCGGAGGTGCAGGATACGGTGGATTTCTATGCGCGGCTCGGTTTCCGCCTCACCGAATACGCCGAGGAGGACGGCGAGGACGGCCGCATCGCCGCCGCCTGGATGCACCGCAAGGGCAATGTCCACGACCTCGCCTTCACCAACGGCAGTGGGCCACGGCTGCACCACTTCGCCTACTGGGTGCCAAGCCCATTGAACATCCTGCACCTGTGCGACGTGATGGCGACCACCGGCTACCTGCCGAGCCTCGAGCGCGGCCCCGGCCGCCACGGCATCTCCAACGCGTTCTTCCTCTATGTCCGCGACCCGGACGGCCACCGGCTGGAAATCTACACCAGCGACTACCAGACCATGGACCCGGACCATGCGCCGCTGCGCTGGTCGCTACGCGATCCGCGCCGACAGACCCTGTGGGGCGCGCCGGCACCGCGCTCGTGGTTCGAGGAAGGCACGCCGTTCGCCGGACAGGCGGTGCGCGAGCCGCAATTCATCGCCGACGTCATCGTTGCCGATTAGTCAGCCGCTCATGACCCCTGCCCGCTTCGTCACCTTTTCCACCGGCGGTCCATCGCGCTACGGCGCCGTCACCGAGGCCGGTCTCGTCGATCTGTCGGGCCGCTTCGAAAGTGAGTTTTTGAGCCTGCGCGAGGCGATCGCGGCCGGTGCGCTGCCGCGTCTTGCCGATTATGCGGCAGGCCGCGCCGCCGATTACGCGGCGGGCGACGTGGTGTTGCAACCGCCGGTGCCAGCGCCGGAAAAGATCATCTGCGTCGGCGTCAATTATCCTGCCCGCAACGAGGAATACAAAGACGGTGAGGCGCCGCCCGCCTATCCCAGCCTGTTCATGCGCACGGCGCGCTCTTTTGTCGGCCACGACGCGCCGCTGGTGCGCCCGCGCGCCTCGCAAAAGCTCGACTACGAGGGCGAGGTGGCGCTGGTGATCGGCAAGGCCGGCCGCCACATCGCGGAGCGCGACGCGCTCGATCATGTCGCGGCCGTGACGCTGTGCAACGAGGGCACCGTCCGCGACTGGGTGCGCCACGCCAAGTTCAACGTCACGCAAGGCAAGAATTTCGACGGCTCCGGCAGCCTCGGGCCATGGCTGGTGCCGTTTGCGGACGAAGCGCAGATTGCCGACATCCGTCTCGTCACCCGCGTCAACGGCGATATCCGGCAGGACGACCGCACCGGCCGGATGATCTTCGGCTTCCGTGCCCTGATCAACTACATCTCGACCTTCACCACGCTGGTCGCCGGCGACATCATCGTCACCGGCACGCCGACCGGCGCCGGCGCGCGGCTCGATCCGCCACGCTTTCTTGAGCCGGGCGACGTCATCGAGGTCGAAGCGGACGGGATCGGCGTGCTGCGCAACGGCGTTATCGACGAGGCGTAAGCCGCTGGAGCTTTTCCATCTCTCGAATGAGAGGCGGAAAAGCTTCAGGTTATTGTTTGACGCGTTTTCTTAACGCGAACCGGTTCCCACTTCGCTCGAAAACGCTTTAACCGTCCATGGCTGCCTCGCGCCGGCGCGCGCGGGCATCGTAGATGAGCGCCAGCAGCGCGATGGCGACCGGCGGAAACACCACGACGTTCACCATGTTCCAGCCGAAGTCGGCGAGCAGTTGCCCCGAGCCGAACGAGGTGATGGCCATGGTGCCGAACACCAGAAAGTCGTTGAACGACTGAACGCGTGTGCGTTCATTGGGCCGGTGCGTTTCCAGCACCAGAGCGGTCGCACCGACGAAGCCGAAATTCCAGCCGAGGCCGAGCGCGATCAGCGCCGTCCAGAAATGCAGCGTGGTGATGCCGGCAAGCCCGATGGTGGCGGCGAGCGCCAGCAGCAGCATTCCGAGCGCCACCACCCGGCCGGCGCCGAAGCGCAAGATCAGGCTGCCGGTAAAGAAGCTCGGCCCGTACATCGCCACGACATGCCACTGGATGCCGAAATTGGAATCGCTAACCGACAACCCGCACATCTTCATGGCAAGCGGCGCGGAGGTCATGACGAGGTTCATCATCGCGTAGGAGACGACGCCGCAGATCGCGGCGGCAATGAACCGCGGCTGGCGCGCAATGACGCCGATCGGGCGACCGCCGCCGAGGCTGTGCGCAACCGGCTTCGGCGCATCGACGGTCGCCAGCAGCACCATCGCCACCAGCGCGACCGCCGCCTGGGCCAGGAAACTGACCGCGAACAGGTAGGGTGGAAAATAGTCCATCGTCCATTCGACGAGCTGCGGCCCGAGCACGCCGGCGAACACGCCACCCGCCATCACCCACGACACCGCCTTGGGGCGGAAGCCGGGGCTTGCGCCGTCGGCGGCAGCAAAGCGGTAGGTCTGGGTCACCGCGCCGTAGGCGCCGCCAAGGAAGGTGGCGAAGCAGAACAGCGCAAACGAAGCAAAGACGATGCCGGCGGCCGCCAGAAGACCGCACAGGGCGCCGAGCCCCGCGCCGACCATGAAGGTGACGCGGCGGCCATAGGCACGCGACATCGCCCCCGCCGGCAGCGTGGCACAGGCGAGACCGACGACGTAGGCCGACAGCGGCACGGTGGCGAACTGCATCGGCGCCAGCGTGGCGCCGACGATCGAGCCGGTGGCGTAGATCACCGCGGCATTGGCGCCGGCCAGCGCCTGCGCGATCGCCAGACGCGCGACATTGGCGCGGGCGCGGGTATCGTCGATCAGGCTGTCGGTGACGGCTGCGGTCATGCGCCGCTCTTTATCCCGAACGCTGCCGCGCCGGTAGGACATTTTTGGCGGACAGGCATGCGCCGCATTGTTGTGACGCTGCCAATCCGGGTCGGACTGGAAGAATCTTCTCCAAAGGTCACGACGCGTTGCGACGATGCCCCTCGAACCCGGCGCCGGGATGCGACGACATATCAGGGAACGAATACGGGGCTTACGCCATTGATGTTTGTGTCATTGTCCGTGGAGGCAGCCGCAATGAGCGATATGGGCCGCGTCCAATCCGTGCCTGACATCTGGCTGTCCGGCCTCGTGGCGGCGCTGGAGGCTATGGCTCGCGCCCCTGCCCCGCCGGCCGAGACGGTCGAGGCGTGCCGGAAACATCTCGCAGGTGTGCCGTCCGTCTTATGCGGTGCGCCCGAAACGATGCCAGGACCGCTGCCGGGCAAGGCTGAGCTGAACGCTCGGCCGCCCCGTCCCGCGCTCGAGACCACCCACTAACCTCTGAAACATCGCCTACGGCACAGCGGCGGCGATACGCCGGCAATGGTCGAGCGCGGCAGCGATCAGATTGTCGCTGGCCTCGGGCGTGAGAAACGCCGCATGTGCCGATAGCGTAACGTTCGGCATCCGCACGAACGGATGATCCGGCGGCAGCGGCTCGACCGCAAACACGTCCATGGCCGCATGGCGCAGATGGCCGGCCTCGAGCGCCGCGATCAGCGCCGCCTGGTCCACCAATGCGCCGCGCGCGGTGTTGACGAGGATCGCCCCCCGCCGCATCGTCGCGATCCGTGTGGCCGACAGAAAGCCGCACGTCTCGTCGTTGAGCAGAAGATGCAGCGAGACGACGTGGCTTTCGGCAAGAAGCCGCTCGATGGGCACGAACGTGACGCCGGCATGAGCCTTCGGCGTTCTGTTCCAGGCCAGCACCGTCATGCCGATGCCGGCCGCCATTCGCGCCACCTCCGCGGCGATTCCGCCGAAACCGATCAACCCCAGCGTCTTGCCGGTAAGCTGCATGCCCTCCTGCCGCAGCCAGGTGCCTGCCCTGATGGCGCGATCCATACGGGCCAGGTCGCGCGCCGCCGCCACCATCAGCGCCATCGCGCATTCGGCAACGGCGGTGTCGCCATAGCCCTTGATGGTGTGGACCGTGATGCCGAGATCGGCCAGTTCTTCCGGGTTCATGTAGCTGCGCGCCCCGGTGCCGAGGAACACCACGTGCTTCAGCGCACGGCAGCGCCGCGCAACCGCGGCAGGCAGCGCGGTGTGATCGATCAGGGCGATGGCGGCGTCGCCCAACACCTCGGGCAACTGCTCGGGCTGCACTTTCGGATCGAGATTGACGGCAACCGGTGGATCGCCGGTACGCGACAGCCGGCGCACGATCGCCGCGAACTCATCCGTTCCATCGACCAGCACGGCGCGCAACGGCTTCCCCTCCCCGGCTCACGAGCGGCTCACCGCGGTGCGCGGCCGCCCTGCCGCATGGATAGACGGGATTGGCGGCCAAGGAAACTCGCAGGCTACGCCGGGCGCCCTTACGCCCGGCCGCTCTCCGCCTCGAACTCGGCGATCTGCCGGGTGCGCGCCGACCCGGCCACCGCCTGGTGGTCGGTGGCGATGGCGCAATACACCGCCGGCAGCACGAACAACGTAAACAGTGTGCCGATCAGCATGCCCGCTACCACCACGAGACCGATCGAGAAGCGGCTCGCGGCGCCGGCGCCGGTCGCGGTCAACAGCGGCAAGAGGCCCGCGACCATCGCCGCCGTGGTCATCAGGATCGGCCTGAGCCGCACCCGCGCCGCGCGCGCGATAGCCGCGCGGCGGTCGAGCCGCTCGCTGAGTTGCAGTTCGTTGGCGAACTCCACCATCAGGATGCCGTGCTTGCTGATGAGGCCGACCAGCGTCAACAGCCCGACCTGGGTGTAGATGTTGATCGTCGCCGCCCCGAAGAACAGCGGCATCAGCGCGCCCGACACCGCCATCGGCACGCTGATGAGGATCACCAGCGGATCGCGCAGGCTCTCGAACTGCGCCGCCAGCACCAGAAAGATGATGATCAGCGCAAAGCCGAAGGTGATCGCAAGCTGATTACCTTCCGTCACGTACTGCCGCGAATCGGAGAGGTAGTCGTGGCTGAAGCCGGACGGCAACTCCTTGGCAGACTTTTCGAGAAAGTCCACCGCCGCGCCCATGGTCACGCCCGGCATCGGCACCGCCTGGAAGATCGCGGCGTTGAGCTGATTGTAGTGCGACAGCGCGTTGGGATCGGTCGCGGTCTCGATCGATACCACGGTGGACAGCGGCACCTGCAATCCGGTCGGTGTTGCGACGTAATAACCGGTGAGCGCTTCCGGCGTCAGGCGCACGCCACGCGGCACCTGCGGGATCACCTGATAGGAGCGGCCTTCAAGGTTGAAGCGGTTGACGTAGTTGCCGCCGAGCAGCGTCGCCAGCGTGCCGCCGATCTGCTGCATGGTGATGCCGAGATCGCTCGCCTTGGAGCGGTCGATGTTGATCCGCACCACCGGCTGGTTGAAATCGAGGTCGCTATCGACGGCGATGAACATGCCGCTCTTGCGGGCGGCATCCTTGATCTTCTCCATCTCCTCGTAGACGCTGCGGAAGCTGGCCGTCGAATAGACCACCATCTGCACCGGCAGACCGCCGGCGCTGCCCGGCAGCGACGGCAGATTGAACGCGAACACGGTCGAACCCTCGATCTTGTTCAGTTCGTTCTGCACCGGCTCCTTGAGCTTCATCGCCGAGCGCGTGCGCTCGTCCCACGGCTTCAGCAGCATCGCGGCAATGCCGTTGTTGACGCCATCGAAGCCGTTGATGACGAAGCGCAGATCGGTCTCGGGAAATTTTGCGAACGCCGCATCGACCTTTTCGCCGTAGAAATTGGCGTAGTCGATGTTGGCGTATTTCGGCGACTTCAGCACCGAGAACAGGATGCCCTGGTCCTCCTCGGGCGCCAGCTCCTTCGAGGTGTTGGCATACATGAAGCCGACCAGACCGAGGATCGTCACCGCGAACAGCGCGGTGACCGGGCGATAGTCCAGCGAGCGGTCGAGCAGGCGGCCGTAGCCGCGCGCTATCGCGCCGAACACCTCGTTGATCTTGCGGGCGAACCAGCCCTCGTCGGCGCTCTTGAGCAGCACCGAGCACATCATCGGCGACAGTGTCAGCGCGATCACGCCGGAGACGATCACCGCGCCCGCGAGCGTGAAGGCGAACTCGCGGAACAGCGCGCCGGTCAGGCCGCCGAGGAAGCCGATCGGGGCATAGACGGCGGCCAGCGTGATGGTCATCGAAATGATCGGCCCGACGATCTCGTGTGCGCCCTTGAGCGAGGCCTGCACCGGTGGCAGCCCCTCCTCCAGATGGCGATGGATGTTCTCCACCACGACGATGGCGTCATCGACGACAAGGCCGATCGCCAGCACCATCGCCAGCAGCGTCAGCAGGTTGATGCTGAAGCCGGCCGCCAGCATCAGGCTGCACACGCCGATCAGCGACAGCGGGATGGTGACGACCGGGATCACCACCGAGCGCAGCGAGCCGAGGAACAGGAAGATCACCACGATGACGATCAGCACGGCCTCGGTCAGCGTCTTCACCACCTCGTCGATCGACGACTGGATGAATTTTGTGGAGTCGTAGGCGACCTTCATCGCGAGCGCCGGCGGCAGGTTGCGCTCGATGTCGGGGAACAGCGCGCGCACGCCCCTGACGATGTTGAGCGGGTTGCCCTCAGGCGTCGCCTGAATGCCGATGAACACCGCGTCCTGATTGTTGAAGGCGACGCTGGCATCGGTGCTCTGCGCCGCCAGTTCGACCTCGGCGATGTCCTCCATGCGCACGAAGCCGCCGCCCTTCGACTTGACGATCATGCGCTTGAACTGGTTGACGTCCAGAAGGTCGGTGTTGGCCGAGACGTTGGAGACGATGTAGTAGCCCTTCACCTGCCCGGCGGCGGCCTGATAGTTGTTGGCCTGGATCGCGGCGGCGACTTCGGCCGGCGATACGCCGCGCCCCGCCATGCGCACCGGATCGAGCCAGACCCGCATCGAGAAGATCTGCCCGCCGAGGATGTCGGCGGAGGCGACGCCATCGACGGTGGACAGCACCGGCTGCACCACGCGCGTCAGATAGTCGGAGATCGCCGACCCCGACAGTTCGCTGGAGGAGAAGCCGATATACATCACCGCCGTGGTCTCGCCGGTCGATTTGAGGATGACCGGATCGTTGGCCTCGCGCGGGATCAGGTACTTGACCGAGTTGACCTTGGACAGCACCTCGGTCATCGCCTGATTGGGATCGACGTTGAGCTTGACGAACACCTGGATTTTCGAGGTGCCCTGCACCGACGACGACTTGATGTAATCGACGCCCTCGGCGGAAGCCACCGCCTGCTCCAGCGGCGTGGTGATGAAACCCTGCATCAGTTCGGGCGAAGCGCCGGGATAGACGGTGGTGATGGTGATCACCGTGTTCGACAGTTTTGGATACTGCCGCACCGGAAGGTCGGTGGCGGCACGCAGACCCAACAGCAGGATCAGCGCGCTGACGACGACCGACAGCACCGGGCGCTTGATGAAAATGTCGGTGAGTGACATGAGCGGGCGCTCCGGGTCGGATCAGTTGCGCGGCGGCTTGGCCGGGATCGGCGGCAGCGGATCGGTCGAAATCGCAACCGCCGCTCCCGACTGCAGCTTGAGCTGGCCGACCGCGACGACGCGCTGGCCCGGCTCGACGCCGCGCCGGATCACCGCTCGGCCGCCGGCACGCTCGCCGGTCTCGACGAAGCTGCGTTCCGCCGTCAGCGCCGTGGAGCCGTCGTCCTCCTTCTTTTCCTTGATGAGGTAGACGCTGTCGCCATAGAGCGTGTAGTCCACCGCCGTCTCCGGCACCGTCACCACTGCCGGCTTGTCGGGCAGCACGACCGTGGTGGTGGCGAACATGCCAGGCTTGAGGATCTGGCCGGGATTGTCGATCGTCGCCTGCACGCGGATCGAGCGGGTGTCGGTCGAGATCTGCGGCTCAATGGTGGTGATCTTGCCCTCGAACACGCGGTCCGGATAGGCATCGACGGTGACGCGCACGGTCTGGCCAACCTTCAGCGTGCCGGAATCCTTCTCCGTCACGGTGAAGTTGGCGAACAGCCTCGACAGGTCGGTGAGCGTGACGATCTGCGAGCCGGCGGTCAAAAACTGGCCGACCTCGACGTGGCGTACGCCGAGCACGCCGTCGAACGGCGCGCGCACCAGCTTCTGCGAGATGATCGCCTCGGTCTTGGCAATGCCGGCGCTGGCCTGATCGTAGGTCGCCTGCGCCTGATCGACAGTCGCCTGCGGGCCGAACTGGCGCGCGGCGAGCTGCTTGGCGCGGTCGAGCGCAAGTTGCGCGGCCAGTGCCTGCGCCTTGAAGCTGGCAAGGTCGGCACGGTCCGGCTCATCAAAGAGCTGCACCAGCGGATCGCCCTTCTTGACCGACGAACCGGCCTCGAACAGCACCTGGATGACGCGCCCGTTGACGTCGGTGGTGACGTTGACCTGATGGACCGCGGCGAGTTCGCCGACAGCAGTGAGCAGGTTCGGCAGCACCTCCTGCTTGGCCTCCGCCACCGCCACGGTGACCGGCGGCGGCTTATGATTGGCGAAGAACTGCGCGATCATGTGGCTGCGGAAGGCGTTGAAGCCCCAGATGCCGCCGACCAAAAGCGCCAGCAGCAGGCCGACAATGATGAACCACCGCGTGGTGCGCACCGGCTTGCGGCGGGCCGGGCTCGTCACCGGTTCCGCGCGTGCCTCATGGCGGGTCTTGCGCTCTGCCTCGTCGTCCAGGGGGGAAATCGTCATGTCATGCACTTTCTTCTGCGCACAAGGCTTGCCGGAGCGGAGCCTCGCCGAGGCGGCGGGCGAACGCCGCCTCCTTCAGGCCGATCCCGCGGAGAATGAATTCAGTGAGCTGGCGTTCCAGCTCCCCATCCTCGCCGTAGAACAGCGTCGGCGTCGGGGGCAGGCTGGTCAGGGTCACCATGTGAACGGCATGGTGGGCGAACCAGAACAGGTTGAGCGGCGAGGCGCCGACGCGAACGGCATCGCCGACGGCAATGGCATGGTCCAGCGAGGCGGCAAACAGCGGACCGACCGCGCACCCGATCTTGTGGTAGAGCAGCCGGGCGAACTCGCCGTCCTCGAGATGGCTCGATACCGTCAGGCGCACGCGCTGCGCCTCATCTCGCTCCGGCGCGCGCACCACGCCGAGGAAGTGGCGGACCATCTCGCGCACCAGCGTCACCAGCGTCGCGGTGGACGGCTCAAGCTCCAGGAGCCGGCGCAGGTCCGGATCAGTCTCACACGACTCGGTCAGGGTGGCCGCATAAAGCGCCGATTTCGAAGGGAAATGCTTGAACAATAACCCCTCCGACACAGCCGCGGCGGCCGCGACGCTCTTCGTCGTGGTGCCGGCAAAACCGTGCCGCGCGAAACAGCGCCGCGCCGCCGACAAAATCAACTCCCGCCGCAGGTCTGCGGCGATGCGGTGCGTTTTCAGGGGGGCGTTCATGGGGCTGTGTGAGTAAGCACTCACCTTGCGAAAGTCAACCATATTGCGCCGCACCAATCCAACCGGAACAGCAATCTACGTGTCCTGTCAGGTATTTAGGTGACAGGCGCGGGCGTGGGCTCCGGCTCTGGCGCGACCGGGGCCGGCACCACCTCGTGCAGCAGCGGCTGGTTGCCAGCGAGTCGCCGGCAATTCTCGGCGATCACCTCGAGGCTGCGGGTGACGGTTTCGGGCGTCAGCCAGGCAATGTGCGGGGTCAGCACCGCGCCCGAGCACAGCATCAACGGGCGCGGCTCGCGCACCGGCTCGTCCTCGAACACGTCGAGCCCGGCGCCGGCAAGATGGCCGCTGCGCAGCTTTGCTGCCAGCGCCGCCTCGTCCACCAGTTCGCCGCGCGCGGTGTTGATCAGGATCGCTCCCGGCTTCATGCGACCGAGCGCCTCGGTGTCGATCAGGTGCCGCGTCTCGGGCGTCGCCGGCAAGTGCAGCGACACGATGTCGGCAGTACTGATGAGTTCGCCGAGTGAGACCTGTCGCACCGGCGCGTCGCTGCGCTGCGAACGGCTGTAGAAGATCACCTCGGCGCCGAGCGCCTTGAGCACCGGCACGAGCCGTTGCGGGATGGCGCCGAAGCCGACCAGCCCGACGGTGCGGCCGGCAATCTCGCCGCTCGATTCCGGCACCTCCGGCGCCACGTTCCAGCCGCGCGCCATGCGGGTGGCGGCATCGAGCACGCCGACGCGGCGCAGCACCGCGAGCATCAGGGCCAGTGTGTGTTCGGCAACGGCTTGCGTGCTGGTGCCCGGCATGTCGGCGACGGCAACGCCGGCCTCCTGCGCCGCCTCCAGGTCGATCGTGTGGGCGCCGGTACCGATCTTCTGGATCAACCTGAGCTTCGGCGCCGCCGCGATGGTGGCGGCCGTGACCGGCTTGAAAACCTGCAACAGCACCTCGGCGTCGCGTATTTCCGCAAGGAAGCGCGCCTCGTCCTGCTCGCCGACGACCGTGATGCGCGGCAGGGCGACCTCGGCAAGTCTTGCCCGCAGCCGCTGCCCGGCGTTGAAGTGCAGCACCGCTTTCATCGCCCTATCGTCCCGTGCCCCGCCCGCGCCCGAAAGGTACTGCTTTTTTCCCCGCGATTGAAAGCCGGATGTTGATATCGTGGTGCCATGGGCGACCCCGCCTGCGACGAGTACGGACGACCATGACCGACCACACCCTGACTGCGCGCCTCGAGCGCCTCGAAATCCGCGTGGCCTACCAGGACGAGACCATCGAGACGCTGAACACCACCATCACCGCGCAATGGCGCGAGATCGACCGCCTGACGCGGCTGTTCGGGCAGCTCGACGACCGCCTGCGCGAGGCCGAGAGCCGCCCGGCCGGACCGCCGCAGAGCGAGCCTCCGCCGCCGCATTATTGAGGCGCGGTGCGGCGTCAATCAGGTGGCGTCGCGGAAATAGGGCTCGACCGTGCCGCTGAGCTTGACCGTCACCGGGTTGCCGAAGCGGTCCCTGGCGTTGCCGGCGGCGACGCGCACCCAGCCTTCGCTCACGCAATATTCTTCGACATTGTTCTTCTCCACGCCGCGAAAGCGCACGCCGATATCGCGCTCCAGCACTTGCGCATCGTAGAATGGGCTGCGCGGATCGGTGGAAAGACGGTCGGGAAGTCGGGCAGGCTCGTCGGTCATCGGCACCTCGCCAACGGCGGAGTTTGCGATTCGTCGGTGGCCACCAAACGCAAATCGCGCCGGATGCGCAAGAGCGGCGTCGAGGCGCGTTTGATGGAAAACGCTACGCGCCCCAGGTGCGTTCGAGGACGCCGAGCCAGTTGTGGTGGCAGATTTTTTCGATCAATGCGTCGCCAAAGCCGCGCGTGCGCATTGCGGCGATTAGCGCCGGCAGCCCCGACACGGACCCCATGCCGGCGGCAATCAGTGCCCCGTCGAAATCCGAGCCGAGCGCCACGCCGTCCTCGCCGAGGCGCTCGACCATGTAAGCCAGGTGATCGACCACCACATCGATCGGCGTATCGGCGTTGCGCGCCCCATCGGGCCGCAGAAAGCTCACCGCATAGTTGACGCCGACCAGCCCGCCGCTGTCACGGATCGCCGCGAGCTGCTTGTCGGTCAGGTTGCGCGAGGCGGCGCAAATCGCATGCGCGTTGGAGTGCGTCGCCACCAGCGGTGCGTTGCTCAGCCGTGCCACGTCCCAGAAGCCGGCTTCGTTGAGATGCGACAGGTCGATCAGTATGCGCAAATCGTTGCAGGCGGCGATGAGCCGCTTGCCGGCATCGGTCAGGCCGGGGCCGATGTCCGGCGGCGATGGAAAGCGGAAGGGCACCCCGAAGCCGAAAATATTCGGCCGGCTCCACACCGGACCGAGCGAGCGCAGGCCCGCCTGGTGCAGCACGTCGAGCATGGCGAGATCGGCATCGATCGCCTCGGCGCCCTCGATATGCAGCACGCTTGCCTGCGCGCCGTCCGCCATTGCAGCCCGAATGTCGGCGACGCTGCGACAGATACGCACCCGCCCGTCCGACGCTCGTGCGATACGCACCAGCAGCGACGCCATGGCCAGTGTCGCCGCCTGCGCCCCGGCAAGCCCGACCTCCTCCGGTTCGTGCGCGCCGGGGCCGAGATTCTGCGTTCCCTCGCCCGCCTTGCCCTGCGCGGCGGTAGATGCCGCAGCCGCCTGCGCCGGCGACGGCACGAAGATCGCAAACAGTCCACCGGCAAAGCCGGCCGCGCGGGCACGCGGCAGATCGAGATGGCCGGCGCCGCCCTGCCCGTCAAGGAATGCCGCGACCGGGTCGCCGCCGCCGAGATGCAGCCGCAGCAGCACGTCATTGTGCCCGTCGAACACCGGGATCTGAGCAGAAGAAATCATTGCCGCTCACCTCGATTTCATCACGGCGCAGAGTTGCGAGGCCGGTATCGCGCGCAAGTCAGCCTAACGCAAGCCTTTCTCTCTCCCGTCACACGCGGGCTTGACCCGCGTGTCCATCCTTTGTGAGAAGGATGGATTGCCGGATCGCGCCGCTTGCGCGGCGGTCCGGCAATGACGAACGATGGCGGCTCACCAGCGATATTTCATGCCGGCGTAGACCGCCCGCCCCGTGCCCGGCTCGAACAGCATCGCATTCGGCATGGCGCGGTCCAAAATGCTGGCGCTGGCGATATAGGCGGTGTTGGCGAGGTTGCGCGCCTCGACATAGGCCGAGAACGGCCCGCCATTGTCGAACCCCGCCTTGAGGCCGACGATGGCGTAAGGCTGCGTCATCAGCGTGTTGGCGCTATCGACATAATATGCCTGCGGCACCCATTCGATATTCGGCCCGACATAGAAGCCGGTGGGGTGCTTGTAGAGCAGTTCGGCACGAACGAAGTGACGCGGTGCGCCAGGCAGCAGATTGTTGCCGAACAGCGGATCGTTGTCGAAGCGGAAGTCGTTGAAAGTGTAGGCGACGTTGAGCCACAGCTTGTCGGACGCCTCGCCGTCCACGAACAGCCCCTTGAGCACCGCCGCGCCCGCGCCCGCCTCGATGCCCTGATGAACCGTGCGCTCCGCATTGGTCACCTGGCAGGTGCCGGACGAGCTATAGAGGCATTGCAGTTCATCGCGGATGTTGGCGCGGTAGAGCGTCACCTCCCAGGTGAGGTCCGGCCGCTGCATACGGGTGCCGACCTCGTAAGTGGTAGCGCGCTGCGGCCTGATTCTGGTCCAGTCGATGCTGGCGACCGCCGAACCTTCGCCGAAGCTCGGCACCTCAGCGCTGCGCGACACGTTGGCGAACACCTGCCAGCCCGGATCGACCTGCCACAACAGGCCCGCCTTCGGCGACCACAGGTCGAACGCGGTGCGGCCCGACTGGTCGCCGTTACTCAGGAAGCGGTCGGCGCGGTCGCGCGTCGCATGCAGAAACTGCGTGCCGGCGACCACGGCGACGTTCGGCACAAAGTAGAACGAGTCCTCTACATAGACCGCGGTGTTGGTCGAGCGGTCGAGCGACGACGACATCAGCGCGCCCTTGCGGCCGCCGACATTGGCATACTGCTTGTTGTCGATGCGGCCGTTCAGCACATTGACGCCAGCCACCAGCCGGTTGCGGAACGCCCCGATATGGCGGTCGTCGGTGAGGCGGGCAAACCCGCCGTAGTCGTTATAGCGGTAGTCGAGCCACTGGAAGATCGGGTGCATCAGGTGGCGGTCGATGGCGAAGGCGCCGAATTCCACCTTGGTATCCTCGAAGCGGATGGTGGTCTTGTTGGCTACGCGCACGGTGTCGATGTTGCGTTGCTGATCGAGCGCGACGTTGTTCGGCGCCGGCAGCCACGGCGTCGTCAGCGCCATCTGCCGCGTCACCGTGCCGGGAATGCGCTGACGCACGCTGTTGGCGTTGACGTAGAAGCGGGTCTCGAAATCCGGCGAGATCTGATAGCCGACATTGGCGCTGAGCCGCAGCGAGCGGCCATCGCTATGCTCGCGAAAGCCTTGCGCGGTCTGTCCCGAGGCGGTGACGAAACCGTCCCACGGTCCGTTGACGCCACCGGCATTGGCCTGCAGGCGGGCGAAGCCGTAGGCGCCGATATCGAGCGAGGCGCCGTTGGGGAACGCATCGCGCCCGGTACGGGTCACGAAATTGATCGCGCCGCCCATCGAATTCGCCCCGAAGCGCAGCGCGTTCGCGCCCTTGTAGACTTCGGTGTATTTGGCGGCGGTCGGATCGATCTCCTGAAAGTCGCCATAGCCGTCGGCGGTGTTGATCGGAATGCCGTCCATGTAGAGTTGCACGCCGCGCAGGTGGAAATTGCGCGACAGGCTGGAGCCGCGGATCGACAGCCGCGTGTCGTCGCCCCATTTTGGTTGTGCGAACACACCTGGCACATAGTCGAGGATGTCCTTGATCGTGCTCGCCACCGTGGAGTTCCGGTAGGCATTGGCCGGCACCAGCGCGACGCCACCGGGCGCACGCTGGATCTCGCGCAACGCCTCCTGCGCGGTGAGCACCGCGAGCGCGCCGCGCACGCCGGGGTCGGACGGGCCAGTGATGACCACCTGCGGCAGCGTCGTCGTGGCCGTGGCGGCGCGGCTCGGCGCCGGTTGGGCGGCGCGGGGTGTCGGCGGCGGCGTCCGCGGCGACTGCACCACGATGGTCGGCAGGTCTTGAGAGGTTTGCGCGGCAAGCGGCGCAGGACAGAGCAAGGTAGCGGCAGGGACGAGCCACAGGCCGCGTACCCTCGAAAAGGCGGATGACATCGGATCGACTCCGGCAAGGCATATTCTGACGACGACGGAAAGCGGCGCCTCGGGGCGCCCGTCAGATGCCGGCCGGCGGTGCTCGCGAACTGTAGGAGGCTTGGCGCGCGTAAGTCTTGAGACGCGCCTCGAATGCCAGATGTTGCGGCTCGGCGACGGCGACCCGCACAGGGATGCTGCCCGCGGCGGGCGGCGGCAGCGCCGCCGTGAGCCCGGGCAGGCACAGCTTGCAGTGATGCACGGTGCGCGCCACGGTGCCATCGGCAGCGCCGCCATCGGTGGCATCAGGATGGGCGATGCACAGGACCGCAACATCGCCGAACGCCGCCGCGGGCGTCGCCGCCAGCAGGCTGCTGGCGAGGACGGCATTGAGCACGAGCGCATAGGCTGCCGCCCAAGCGATCCATGCCCCGAACCGTAAAATGCCCCAACGCCTCACAACCGCCGTCCCCGATCCGACGCCGCGTCACCTTTACCACGGTTGCGGCCGTTTCCCAATCATCGATGCGCCGTCCGCTCCACTAGCACGTTGCGCCAGCGCAAGCCAAAGCTGACGGTCGTTGGCCAGCGGTCGTTGGATGGGGACGCGGCCGATCCGTTCCCGGCTCAATTCGCCGTCAGGTCGCGGGCGCCGACAGCGCGCTTCAGCCGGGCGGTGTCGATCGCCGTCGCAAAATCCTCGATGGCGACCGGCAGCCGGCGCCGCCAGTTCGGGTGCCCGTCGAGCGTGCCGGGGAGGTTCGGCTGATCGACGAGGCCGAGCAGGTCCTCGACCATGACCGCGAGGATCCGCGAGGGCATGGAGGCCAGAAACCCGATGGCGGCAAAAACATCGTCGCGGCCACCGAGCGCGTGCTTCAACTGCGCAACCGCGGCGCGGCGCGCCTCGATGGTTTCGCCGGGATCGAGGCCGAGCGCCCACTTCAGCGCGATATCGTGACCGCGCGACCAGCCGGCGAAGGTCGCAAGATCGTGCGTGCCGAAGGTGGCGAGCGTGTCCGGCGGATAGCTCTCGGCGCCACAAAACGTGCCATCCGGCCCGCGCTCGAACATCATGACGCGCATCCGCCAGATGCCCCACGCCGCAAGCCTTTCGCGAAAGCCTTCGGGCACCGTGCCGAGGTCCTCGCCGATGACAATGGAACGGTACTGCCGGCTTTCCTCCGCCACCACCGCTAGCAGCGTCTCGAACGGCATCCGCACATAAACGCCCTCGTCGGCGGCAAAACCTTGCGGGATCAGGTAGAGCCGCTTCAGCCCCATCGCATGGTCGAGCCGCACCGCGCCGGCGTAGCGCATCGCCGCGCGCAGCATGTCGCGCAGCGGCGTGTAGTTTCGCCGCGCCAGCCCGGCGGCGTTGAGGCCGGCAAGGCCCCAGTTCTGCCCGGCGGTGTTCAAAAGATCGGGCGGCGCGCCGACCGCAAGGTTGCGCGAAATCGCGCCTTGCTCGTGCCAGCTATCGAAACCGTCCGGCCGCACTCCCACCGCGAGGTCGAGATAGAGCCCGACCGGCAGCCGCAGCCGGGCGGCAAGCTCGCCGCAGGCCGCAAGCTGCGCGTCGGCACACCACTGGGCAAACTCCACCGCCTCCATCGCCTCGCCGCGCGGCCCGGCGCGCAGCATCGCGATCCTGTCGTCGTCCGGCACGCGCCAGGCCGACGGCCACTCCCACCATGGGCCGGCGAACTCGCCCCGCAGCACCTCGAACGCGGCGAAACGTGCCAGCGCCGCCCCGCCCGCACGCCGGAACACCTCGAAGGCCGCGCGCCGCTCCGCTGTCGCCGCCGTCTTGAACGCAGCAAAGGCTTGCGCCAGCGCATGGCGCTTGCGTGCGGCAACGGCGGCGTAGTCGATGACCTCGCCCTCGCGCAAGCGCGCGATGGCGGCGCCATGGGTGGCGAGATATTCGCGCGGCAGCTCGGGCAGCGCCGCGACGTCGATATAAAGAGGATTTAGAAACAGCCGGCTGCTTGGCGCATAGGGACTGCAATCGGCAGCCTCGTCCGATAGCGCATGCAGCGGCGACAGCCCGACCCCGGCCGCGCCGGCCTCCGCCGCCCATGCGATCAAGCGGCGCAGATCGGAAAAATCGCCGATGCCCCAGTTGCATGCCGAGCACAGCGCGTAAAGCTGGACGGCGGGCAGCCAGACGCGGTCGAAATCGCCACCGAACGCCGGGTGCAGCGGCGGTGCCGCCTCCGCCTCCGCCTCGAAGGCCCCCTCGCCGTCAAGCGCTTCGATCACCGCCTCGAGCGCAGCCGGGTTCGCGTTCCGCCACCGTCCTACGACATCGACGAACCCGGTCTCAATGCCAAGCTCGTGGGCTTTCATAAAAATATCCATCGGACCGTTCATATTTGCCCAAGCGCCCGCCGCCCGGAAGTTCCGTGGGCTGCCGGGTGGCGTGAGACAGGTTCCCGAGGCCGGCCGAACGGGAACTTTCAGCCGTCGTTCGACTTGCCCTAGAGACGGACGTCTCGGTTCGCCAACGAAACGGAGACGCCTTTATCGATGTCAATGATACCGCCCGTGAACAAGTCCCTCCAGGCTGCCGAGGACGTCGCCATCCACGGCCCCTTTCACATCGAAGACATCTATCCCCAAATCGATGGCGGCCGCTTTCCGGTCAAGCGCATCGTCGGCGAATCGGTCGAGGTCTGGGCCGACATTTTTCGTGGCGGCCACGACGTCACCCGCGCCACGCTGCTGTGGCGGCGGGAGAGCGACGCCCGCTGGCAGCGCACCCCGATGCGGCACCACGACAACGACCGCTGGACGGCAACGTTCACCCCGGACGAGATCGGACGCTATCAATACGCCATCGAGGCATGGACCGATGCCTTTGCGAGTTGGCGCCACGGCGCGGAATTGAAGCGGGCGGCCGGTCTCGACCTGACGCTGGACGCACGCGAAGGCGCCGATCTTCTGGCGCGGGCTCAGGCGGACGGCCAGGCCGCCGCCATGATCGCCCGCCAGCGCCAAGCGTTCCTGAGCAGCGGCGACATCGAAGCGCTGCTGGCGGACGAATTGGCCGAGGCGATGGCCGTGAGCCTGCCCGCCCCGGACCTGACGCGCACCCGCGGATTTCCCCTCGTCATCGACCGCCTGCGCGCACGATATGGCGCCTGGTACGAGATGATCCCGCGCAGCCAGGCCACGGTGCCCGGCCAGCACGGTACGTTCAGGGACTGTATCGCCCGCCTGCCCGACATCGCCGCAATGGGCTTCGACGTGGTCTATCTCACGCCGATCCATCCGATCGGGCGCACCAACCGCAAGGGCCGCAACAATGCGCCGACGGCGGAGCCCGGCGATCCCGGCAGCCCCTACGCCATCGGCGCCAGCGAGGGCGGCCACGATGCCGTTCACCCCGAACTCGGCACACTCGATGATTTTCGCGACTTCGTCGCCGCCTGCCGCGCCCTCGACATGGAGGTGGCGCTCGATTTCGCCGTGCAATGCTCGCCGGACCACCCCTGGCTGACGCAGCATCCGGACTGGTTCAGGCGCCGGCCCGACGGCTCGATGCGCTACGCCGAAAACCCGCCGAAGAAATACGAGGACATCGTCAATCCGGACTTCGAGTGCGCCGACGTGCGGGCGCTGTGGCGGGCGCTGCGCGATGTCGTGCTGTTCTGGGTCGATCAGGACGTGCGCATTTTCCGCGTGGACAACCCGCACACAAAACCGTTCGACTTCTGGGAATGGCTGATCCACGAGGTCCAGGCGCGCCACCCGGACGTGATCTTCCTGTCCGAGGCATTCACCCGGCCGAAACCGATGAAGGCGCTGGCCAAGCGCGGCTTCACGCAATCCTACACCTATTTCACCTGGCGCACCGCCAAGTGGGAGATCGAGGACTATTTACGCGAACTGACGCGCCACCCCGAACGCGACTTCTACCGTCCCAACTTCTTCACCAACACGCCGGACATCCTGCCGTTTCATCTGCAAAGCGGCGAGACCTGGCTGTTCAAGGCACGCCTTGCGCTGGCCGCAACGCTCTCCGGGAACTACGGCATCTACAACGGGTTTGAGTTGATCGAACACACGCCGATCCCGGGAAAGGAGGAATATCTGGATTCCGAAAAATACGAGATCAAGGTGCGGAACTGGGACCAGGATGGAAATATCAAACCCTATATCGCGGCGATCAACCGTGCCCGCCGCACCCGGCCCGCGTTGCAGCAGACGGCGAACCTGCGTTTTCTCGCCATCGACGACGGCAACGTCACCGCCTTCGTGAAGGAAGCGGCGGACGGCAGCGACACCGTCGTCGCCGCCATCGCGCTCTCGCCGGAGCCGCACGAGGTGTGGCTTCCGCTCGACGGCTTCGATGTCGCGGCCGGCGACGGCCGCCGCGCGGTGGCGGCGCTGGAGAACCTCCTCACGCAGGAGCGGCTTCCGGTGGAATGGGGCGGCGTCCGCATCCGCATCGAGCCTGATTACGATCCCGCGCTGCTGTTCCGTTGCCTCGCCTGAAGGACCCCGTCATGAACGTCATGTCGCCCATGGATGAAACCGCGACCGCCACCGACGGGCTGTGGTACAAGGACGCGATCATCTATCAGCTTCATGTCAAGGCGTTCGCCGACAGCAACAACGACGGCATCGGCGATTTCGCCGGGCTGACGGAGAAGCTCGACTATCTGCAGGACCTCGGCGTTACTACGCTGTGGCTGTTGCCGTTCTATCCCTCCCCCGGGCGCGACGACGGTTACGACATCGCCGACTACGGCACGGTCAATCCCGACTTCGGCACCATGAAGGATTTTCGCCGCTTCATCACGGAGGCCAAGCGGCGAGGCCTGCGCGTCATCACCGAACTCGTGATCAACCACACCTCAGATCAGCACGACTGGTTCAAGCGCGCGCGCCGCAGCCCGCGCGGGTCGAGCGCGCGCAACTGGTATGTGTGGAGCGACACCGACCAGAAATACCAGGGCACGCGCATCATCTTCACCGACACCGAGAAGTCGAACTGGACCTGGGACCCCGACGCCGGCGCGTTCTACTGGCACCGCTTCTTCTCGCACCAGCCGGACCTCAATTTCGACAACCCGCGCGTCGTGCGTGCCGTGATCCAGGTGATGAAGCGCTGGCTCGACGCCGGCGTGGACGGCTTCCGCCTCGACGCCATCCCCTACCTGTGCGAACGCGAAGGCACCAACAACGAGAACCTGCCCGAGACCCACGCCATCATCAAGCAGTTGCGCGCCGCGCTCGACGCCTACGCGCCGGGCAAGGTTCTGCTCGCCGAGGCCAACCAGTGGCCGGAAGACGTCCAGGAGTATTTCGGCAACAGCGACGAATGCCACATGGCCTATCACTTCCCGCTGATGCCGCGCATCTACATGGCGATCGCGCAGGAAGACCGCTTCCCGATCACCGACATCCTGCGCCAGACGCCGGACATTCCCGACGACTGCCAGTGGGCGCTGTTCCTGCGCAACCATGACGAACTGACGCTCGAAATGGTCACCGACGTCGAGCGCGACTACCTGTGGTCGACCTATGCCAACGACCCGCGGGCCCGGATCAATGTCGGCATCCGGCGGCGCCTTGCGCCGTTGATGGACAACGACCGCCGCAAGATCGAACTGATGAACTCACTGCTGCTTTCGCTTCCCGGCACCCCGATCATCTATTACGGCGACGAGATCGGCATGGGCGACAACATCTATCTCGGCGACCGCAACGGGGTGCGCACGCCGATGCAGTGGTCGTCCGACCGCAACGGCGGCTTTTCCCGCGCCGATCCCGCGCGGCTCTACGCCCCCATGATCATGGACCCGGTCTATGGCTACGAGGCGGTGAACGTCGAGGCACAGGCGCGCAGCCTGTCCTCGCTGCTCAACGCCACCAAGCGGCTGATCGCGGTGCGCAAGTCCGCGCCCGCCTTCGGCCGCGGCACCATGACCTTCGTGCGTCCGACCAACCGTACGGTCATCGCCTATGTGCGCCAGCACCGCGACCAGATCATTTTGTGCGTCGCCAACCTGTCGCGTTCGGCGCAGGCGACCGAACTCGACCTGTCGCCGTGGAAGGAGCGCGTGCCGCTGGAAATGCTCGGCCGCACCCGTTTCCCCCCCATCGGCGACCTGCCCTACATGATCACGCTCGGCCCCTACGGCTTCTACTGGTTCGAGTTGCAGGAGCGGCAGACGCTGCCCCACGAGGCGCCGCAGGTGTTGCAGGAATTCGAGACCCTGGTGGTGCCCTATGGCGCCACGTGGGTGACGTTGGAGCGCACCCGCGGCATCTTCGAGCGCGACGTGCTGCCGCCGTATCTGTCGCGCACACGCTGGTTTCCCGAGCGCTCGCCGTCCGCGATCCGCACCAGGGTGACGTCGGCTATTCCCTTCAGCAACGAGGGCGACAACCGCCCGTGGATCGCGTTTTTCGAAGCGACGCTGAGAGGCCGCCACGGCCGCTACGTGCTGCCGATGCGGATTCACTGGCAGCGCTTCGACCGCGAGCGCCACGATCCGAAGGCGCTGGCGGCGGTGCGCCAGGGCGCGCGCGAGGGCACGCTCGTCGATGTCGCCTCCGACAAGGATTTCGTCGCGACGCTGATTCACAACCTGTACCGCGCGGTCGAAACCGAGGACCAGGGGGCCCGTCTCGTGTTCCAGCCGACCGGGACGTTCCTGCAGGATTACGTCAAGCCGATCGAAAGCGTGCGCCCGGTCGAGACCGAGCAGTCCAACACCACCTCGCTGGTCGGCTCCGACTATGTGGTGAAGGTCTACCGCAGGCTGGAAAGCGGCATCAATCCCGAGATCGAGATGGGCCGCTTCCTCACCGAAGCGACCGATTTCACCAACACGCCGGCGCTGCTCGGCAACGTCGAGCTGGTCGAGAGCAAGCGGCGCAGCGCGGTGGCGGTCGTGCATGCCTTCGTCCAGAACCAGGGCGATGCGTGGAGCTTCACGGCGAGCTACCTCGACCGCTTCGCGGAGGAGCACCGCCTGCTGCCGCCCGACGCCGGCACCGACGAAACGGCCGAGCCGGTGCCCTACGCGCTCTATATGCTGCAGACCGGCCGGCGCGTCGCCGAGATGCACATGGCGCTCGCCTCGCGCGACGACATCGCCGAATTCCGTCCCGAGCGCGCCAGTGCTGCGGACGTCAACGGCTGGATCGACAGCATCGTGTCGCGCGCCAAGCCGATGTTCGACAGCCTGCGGCAGCTCCGCGTTACGGCGAAGGAAGCCGACCGCGCCTTGATCGACCAGGCGCTCGCGGCGCGCGAGGGTCTGCGCCGGCATCTCGAAACGCTGCTGCCGGAGACCATCGACGTCCACACAATCCGGCACCACGGCGACTTCCATCTGGGGCAGATGCTGATCGTCAAGGACGACATCTTCATCATCGATTTCGAGGGCGAGCCGCGCCGCACTCTCGACGAGCGCCGCCACAAGGCGCCGGCCGCACGCGACGTTGCCGGCCTCATCCGCTCGCTCGATTACGCGGCGACCGCCGCCCTCGAACGCGCGCTTCAGGTCGCTCCCGACGATCAGGGCAAGCTTGCATCCGCGCTCGAGGGCTGGCGCGAGCGCGCCGTCAACGCCTTCGTCGTCGCGTATCGCGAAGCCATGACCGACGATCGGCTGTGGCCGGCCGACCCGGAGGCGGCCGAGCGCCTGCTGCAATTCTTCCTGCTGGAGAAGGCGCTTTACGAGATCGAGTACGAACTGGCCTACCGGCCGGCCTGGCTGCGCGTGCCGCTGAGCGGCATGCTGCGTGTGCTCGCGGGACCGAGCGAGGCGCCGGCATGACGCTGTTGTCCGATTTCGACCTTTATCTTCTCGGCGAAGGCAGCCATCGGCGGCTTTACGACAAGCTCGGCGCCCATCCGGCCGTGCGCGACGGTGTGACCGGCACCAGCTTTGCGGTATTCGCGCCCAATGCCGAGCGTGTCAGCGTGGTCGGGGACTTCAACGGCTGGGACGGGCGGCGCAATCCGATGCGCCAGCGCGACAACGGCTATTGGGAAACCTTCGTCGCCGGCGCGCAGGAAGGCCAGCGCTACAAGTTCGAGATCGCCGGGCCCGACGATCGTCTGCTGCCGTTGAAGGCCGACCCGCTGGCGTTCGCGACCGAGCTGCGGCCGGCGACCGCCTCGGTGATCTTCGACGAGGCTCACCTGCCGCGGCCACGCCCGACGCCGCCGCGCCTCAATGCCCGCGACGCACCGATCTCGATCTACGAGGTGCATCTCGGCTCATGGCGGCGCGGCGACGGCAACCGCTGGCTGAGCTATCGCGAACTGGCCGACACGTTGCCGGCTTACGTGCGCGATCTCGGCTTCACGCACCTGGAATTTCTTCCCGTGAGCGAGCATCCCTTCGATGGCTCGTGGGGCTATCAGCCGACCGGGCTGTTTGCGCCGACCAGCCGGTTCGGCCCGCCGCAGGATTTTGCCGCGCTGATCGATGCCTGCCATCGCGAGGGGCTGGGCGTGCTGATCGACTGGGTGCCGGGACATTTCCCCGACGATCCGCACGGGCTGGCGCGCTTCGACGGCACCGCGCTGTTCGAGCACGACAACCCGCTGCAGGGCCGCCACCTCGACTGGGGCACGCTGATCTACAATTACGGACGCACCGAGGTGGCCAACTTTCTCGCTGCCAACGCGCTGTTCTGGCTCGATCGCTACGGCGCCGACGGCCTGCGCGTCGATGCCGTGGCTTCGATGCTGTATCTCGACTACAGCCGCCCCGCGGGCGCCTGGATTCCCAACAAGTACGGCGGCCGCGAGAACCTCGAAGCAATCGACTTCCTGCGCCGCTTCAATCGCGAGGTGTTCGGCGCCTTTCCCAACGCCACCACGATCGCCGAGGAATCGACGGCCTGGCCGCAGGTGTCGCAACCCGTCGAGACCGGCGGTCTCGGCTTCGGCTACAAGTGGAACATGGGCTGGATGCACGACACGCTCGACTACATCGGCCACGATCCCATCCATCGCAAATACCATCATGGCGAGATCCTGTTCGGGCTGAGCTACGCCTTCTCCGAGAATTTCATCCTGCCGCTGTCGCACGATGAAGTCGTGCACGGCAAGCGCTCGCTGCTCGGCCGCATGCCCGGCGACGACTGGCAGCGCTTTGCAAACTTGCGCGCCTATTACGGCTTCATGTTCGGTCATCCCGGCAAGAAGCTGTTGTTCATGGGAGGCGAATTGGCGCAAGTGCGCGAATGGAACCACGACACCTCGCTCGACTGGCATTTGCTCGACGAGCCGCGCCATGCCGGCATCCAGGCGCTGATCCGCGATCTCAACCGCCTCTACCGCGACACTCCGGCGCTGCATGAACTCGATTGCGAGGCGAGCGGCTTCGAGTGGCTCGCGGCCGACGACGCCGACCGCAACGTGTTCGCCTGGCTTCGCAAGGGACATGGCGGCCGCGACCGCTGCCTCGTCGCCGTCAACTTCTCGCCAAACGTCTATTACGACTACCGCGTGCGCGCGCCGTTCACCGGACGCTGGCGCGAAGTCCTCAACTCGGACTCCGCGCTCTATGGCGGCAGCAATGTCGGCAACGCCGGCTGGGTGACGGCAACCAATGAGCCGGTGCCGCACCTCTCACTCACCCTGCCGCCGCTCGCGGCGGTGTTTCTGGTGCCGGAGGCATGACCATGCGGCTGACCGCGGGCACCCCGCACCGGCTCGGCGCCACCTGGGACGGGCGCGGCACCAATTTCGCGCTGTTCTCGGCCAACGCCGAGAAGGTCGAGCTGTGCCTGTTCGACGCGCACGGCCGTCGCGAACTGGAGCGTATCGTTCTGCCGGAGCGCACCGAAGACGTCTGGCACGGCTATCTCAACGACGTCTCGCCGGGCCAGCTCTATGGCTACCGCGTCTACGGCCCCTATGCGCCCGAGCACGGTCACCGCTTCAATCCGCACAAGCTGTTGCTCGATCCTTACGCCAAGCGGCTCGCCGGGCGCATGGTGTGGAGCGAGGCGCATTTCGGCTATCGGACCGGCAGCCCGCGCGAGGACCTTTCGTTCGACCGGCGCGACAACGCACGCGGCGTGCGCAAGGCCGTGGTGGTCGATGAGATGTTCAACTGGGGACGGCAGGAATTTCGGCCGCACGTCGCCTGGGAAGACACCATCATTTACGAGGCGCATGTCAAGGGCCTGACCTATCTGCGCGACGACGTTCCGCCGCATCTGCGCGGCACCTACCGGGCGCTGGCTTCGCCGGCGATGATTGCGCATTTGCGGCGGCTCGGCGTCACCGCCATCGAGCTATTGCCGATCCACGGCTTCGTCGACGACCGCACGCTGGTGGAGAAGAAGCTCTCCAACTACTGGGGTTACAACACGCTGGCCTTTTTCGCTCCCGATGCGCGCTATGCGCAGGAGGTGCCGCTCGATGCCTTCCGCACCACGGTGGCGCGGCTGCACGATGCCGGCATCGAAGTGCTGCTCGACGTGGTGTACAACCACACCGCCGAAGGCAACCATATGGGGCCGACGCTGTCGTTCCGCGGCATCGACAACGCCTCCTACTACTGGCTCATGCCCGACAACCCGCGCTACTACGACGACTTCACCGGCACCGGCAATTCGCTCAACCTGAGCCACCCGCGCGTGCTGCAGATGGTGATGGACTCGCTGCGCTACTTCGTCGAGGTCTGCCATGTCGATGGCTTCCGCTTCGACCTCGCCACTACGCTGGCGCGCGGACCGAACGGCTTTGACCGCAACGCACCGTTCCTCACCGCCGTGCGGCAGGACCCGGTGCTCGCCTCCGTCAAGCTGATCGCAGAACCGTGGGACGTCGGACTCGGCGGCTATCAGGTCGGCGCCTTTCCCTCGCAGTGGTCGGAGTGGAACGACCGCTACCGCGCCACGCTGCGACGCTTCTGGGCCGGTGAAGGCAACCTGATCGGCGATGTCTCCGCCCGCATGACCGCCTCCGCCGACCTGTTCAACCACGATGGCCGGCGCCCCCGCGCCTCCGTCAACCATGTCACCGTCCACGACGGCTTTACGCTGATGGACCTCGTGAGCTACGAGGCCAAACACAACGAGGCCAATGGCGAAGACAACCGCGACGGCTCCGACGACAACCTCAGCGTCAATTGCGGTCACGAGGGGCCGACCGACGATCCCGCCGTCACGAGCTTACGCCATCAGCTGCGCCGCAATCAGCTCGCCTGCCTCATGCTGGCGCAAGGGGTGCCGCTGATCCTGGCCGGCGACGAGGTCGGCAACACGCAATACGGCAACAACAACGCCTATTGTCAGGACAACGACATCGGCTGGGTGAAATGGGACGGGATCGGCCGCGACGGCGACGACCTGATCGATTTTATTGGGCATCTCGCAAGCCTGCGCCGCGACTTCCCGCAGCTCCGCAGCCCGCGCTGGATCGACGGCCGCCGCACCGACGGCTCCTACGGTGCGCTCTGGCTGAAACCGGACGCCACCGAGATGACCGAGCACGACTGGAGCTTTCCGGAAGGACGCTTCCTTGCCTTCGTGCTGGGGCCGGTGGAGCCGGACACTGCACCGATTTTCATCGTGCTCAACGCCGCACCGGACGCCATTCCGTTCACATTGCCAAAAATGCCGGACTTCAGGCTGTGGACGCAGGTGCTGAACACGGCGGAGACGACGCAGACAGCGGTGGAGAAGGAGTCCGGCGCGATGATGGACGCGCCCGCGCGCAGCGTCATCGCCTTTGCAGGCAAGGCGTGAAGCTGGGCCACGATCCGTCCGCGGCCGGCGACGCAGGGCCGGAGGGCAAGGGCCGCCCGGGATCAACCGGCCGGACGGCCCCGCGGACGTCGTGCCGACTCACAGAATCGGTTCCCTTCCCCCGCAAACTGCGACTATTGCTACAAATCAGGCTCGTGCAATCGGACCACCACAAAGGCTTGTGGACATGCCGCATGAGAACGATCCCCGACGACGCCGTCCGCGCGCGGCATCGCGCCACCGCACGAAGCGCAGAATTGTGACGGACGATTTTCGGAACCCGACGCTGCATCCCGGGTAGAGATGATGTAGCATCCGCCCACCCTGCGCACGTTCAGCGCTGGGCTGGCGCTCGACACCTCCACCCTCGCTCAAGCTCAAGGCATCATGAACCCCGTCAAAGCACTGCAAACCCACAATCAGGCCGTCTGGCTCGACTTCCTTGCACGCGGCTTCACGGCAACAGGCGGCCTCAAGCGGCTGATCGACGAGGATGGGGTGCGCGGGGTCACCTCCAATCCGGCCATTTTCGAAAAGGCGATCGGTGGCTCCGACGAATACGACGACGCGATCGCGCGGCTTCTCGACGGCGGCGACCGCACCGTGACCGATCTTTATGAATCGCTCGCCGTCGCCGATATCCAGGCGGCCGCCGACGTGCTGCGCCCGGTCTACGACCAGCTCGACGGCGCGGACGGTTTTGTCAGCCTCGAAGTCTCGCCCTATCTCGCCCATGACACCAAAGCGACGATCGCCGAGGCCGAACGGCTGTGGCACGACGTCGATCGCAAGAACCTGATGATCAAAGTGCCGGCGACGCCCGAGGGCCTGCCCGCCATCGAGCAGCTCACCGCCAAGGGCATCAGCGTCAACATCACGCTGTTGTTCTCGCAAAGCGTCTACCGGCAGGTCGCGGAAGCCTATCTCTCCGGCCTCGAAACCTATATCGGCAACGGCGGCGATCCCTCGCATGTCGCGAGTGTCGCCAGCTTCTTCGTCAGCCGCATCGACAGCGCCGTCGATACCGAGTTGGATGCGCTCATCGCCAAGGCAAGCGGCAGCGAGCGCGAACGGCTGGAGACCCTTAAAGGCAAGGTGGCGATCGCCAACGCCAAACTCGCCTATCAGGATTTCAAGACGCTGTTCGCCGGCAAACGCTGGCAGGCGCTTGCCGCCAAGGGCGCGAAACCGCAGCGGCTGTTATGGGCCAGCACCGGCACCAAGAACAAAGCCTATAGCGACGTGCTCTATGTCGAGCAGTTGATTGGCCCCCAGACCGTCAACACGGTGCCGCCGGCGACGCTCGACGCCTTCCGCGATCACGGCACGGTGCGCGCGACGCTGGACGAGGGCATCGACGACGCCCGCCGTGTGCTCGCCGACCTTGCCGCCACCGGCATCTCGCTCGATGCCATCACCGCGGCACTGGTCAAGGACGGCGTGCGGCTGTTCGCCGACGCCGCCGACAAGCTGCTTGGCGCGCTCGCCGACAAGCGCGTGGCGCTGCTCGGCTCGCGGATCGATCGGCAAACGCTGGCGCTCGGCGATACGCTTGCCAAGGCGGTTGCGACCGAAGCCGAGGCGTGGCGCAAGGACGCAAAGGTGCGGCGGCTGTGGCAGCACGACAAGACGGTGTGGACCGGCGCCGACGAAAATGCCTGGCTCGGCTGGCTCGACGTCGCCGCCGCGGAAACGCCGAACATCGTGGACTACGAGACGTTCGCCGAGTGGGTGCGCGGCGAGGGCTTTTCCGATGCCGTGGTGCTCGGCATGGGCGGATCGAGCCTCGGCCCCGAGGTGCTGGCCGCGACTTTCCCGCACGCCGACGGCTTTCCAAAACTGCGCGTGCTGGATTCCGTCGATCCGGCACAGATCCGCGCGCTGGAACAGGCCATCGACCTCGCCAAGACGCTGTTCATCGTTTCCAGCAAGTCGGGCGGCACCATCGAGCCCAACCGGCTGAAGGATTATTTCTTTGCCCGGGTCAGCGCCGCAATCGGCGACAACCTCGCCGGCTCGCATTTCGTCGCCGTCACCGACCCCGGCTCGTCGCTTGAGAGAATAGCCAAGGAGCAGGGCTTTACCCATATCTTCCACGGTGACCCGGCGATCGGCGGCCGCTACTCGGTGCTGTCGCCGTTCGGCCTCGTGCCCGCGGCCGCGGCCGGCATCGACATCGGGCAGTTTCTGGAAACGACGCGCCGGATGGTGCGCGCCTCGGCCGCCGACGTGCCGCCCGCGCACAATCCCGCCGTGCAGCTTGGCCTCGCCATGGCGCTGGCCGGTCGAGCCGGGCGCGACAAGGTGACGATCGTCACCTCGCCGAAGGTCGCCGATCTTGGCGCCTGGGCCGAGCAGCTCATCGCCGAATCCACCGGCAAGAACGGCAAGGGCCTGATCCCGGTCGATGGCGAGCCGCTCGGCAGCCCGGCCGTCTACGGCAACGACCGCTTCTTCATCGCTATCCGCACCGAGGACGACGATACCCAGGCGAAGGCGCTGGCCGCGCTGGAACAGGCCGGCCATCCGGTGGCGTACATCGTGATGAAATCGGCCGACCACATCGGGCAGGAATTCTTCCGCCTCGAACTCGCGACCGCCGTCGCCGGCGCCGTGCTCGGCATCAACCCGTTCGACCAGCCCGACGTCGAGATCGCCAAGGTCAAGGCCCGCGAACTGACCGCGGCGTTCGAGACGAGCGGCACGCTGCCCGATGAGGCGCCGGTGGCGAGCGGCGATGGCTTTGCCGTGTTCACCGACACGGCGAACGCAACGGCGCTGCGCAAGGCCGGCGCCGATGGCAGCCTGGAGTCCTGGGTGCAGGCGCAGCTCTCGCGCGTCGCAGCCGGCGATTACGTCGCCTTCCTCGCCTATCTCGCCCGCAACAAAGCCCACGGCGATGCCTTGCAGCAGATGCGGCTGCCGGTACGCGACGCAACGCACGCGGCAACCACCGTCGGCTTCGGCCCGCGCTTCCTGCATTCCACCGGGCAGGCGCACAAGGGCGGCCCGAACACCGGCGTGTTCTTCCAGATCACCGCCGACAGCGATCCCGACCTCGCCATCCCGGGCCAGAAGGCCACGTTCGGCGTGATCGAGGCGGCGCAGGCGCGCGGCGATTTCGACGCCCTCACCGATCGCGGCCGGCGCGCGCTGCGCATCCATCTCGCAGGCGATGTCGAAAGCGGCCTCGCCGCGCTTGGCGCCGCCTTCGACAAGGCGCTGAAAGCGCACTCGTAGCGAAGGGCCTCGCCCATGCAGCTTGGAATGATCGGCCTCGGCCGCATGGGTGGCAACATCGTCCGCCGGCTGATCGCGGGCGGCACGCACGGCGCCGTGGTGTACGACCGTAACCCCGAGGCGGTCGCCGCACTCGCGGCGGCAGGCGCGACCGGCAGCGCGTCGCTCGCCGACCTCGTTGCCGAACTTGCGCCGCCTCGCGCCGTGTGGGTGATGCTGCCGGCGGGCGAAGCCACCGAAGCGGCGATCCGCGCGCTGGCCGGCTTGATGCAGGGCGGCGATACCATCATCGACGGCGGCAACACGTTCTGGCAGGACGACATCCGCCGCGCCGCCGAGTTGAAGGCGAACGGGATCCACTACGTCGATGTCGGCACCAGCGGCGGCGTGTGGGGGCTGGCGCGCGGCTACTGCATGATGATCGGCGGCGAAACGGCGATCGTTGACCGTCTTGATCCGATCTTCGCAACGCTGGCGCCGGGCCATGGCGACATCCCGCGCACGCCGGGGCGCGAGGGCCGCGATCCGCGCGTCGAGCGCGGCTATCTCCACGCCGGGCCGGCCGGCGCCGGGCACTTCGTTAAGATGGTGCACAACGGCATCGAGTACGGCCTGATGCAGGCCTACGCCGAAGGCTTTGACATCTTGCGCAACGCCGGCGGCGAAACCCTGCCGCCGCAGCATCGTTTTCAGCTCGACCTGCCCGACATCGCCGAAGTATGGCGGCGTGGCAGCGTCATCCCCTCATGGTTGCTCGATCTCACGGCAGCCGCGCTGGCGAACAGTCCGGTGCTCGACCAGTATTCCGGCTTTGTCGAGGATTCCGGCGAAGGTCGCTGGACCGTCAACGCCGCCATCGACGAGGCGGTGCCGGCGGAGGTATTGACCGCCGCGCTCTATGCCCGCTTCCGCTCGCGGCGCGATCATACGTTCGCGGAAAAGATTCTTTCGGCGATGCGCGCCGGCTTCGGCGGCCACAATGAGCCGCCCGCCGCAGCGGACAAGAGCGCGCCGTGATCGTCCCGGTTTCCCGCCGGCCGGCGCGGCCGGAGCCTTGCTGTCTCGTCATCTTCGGCGCAACCGGCGACCTCGCCCATCGCCTGATCGTGCCCGCGCTCTATAACCTCGCTGAACAGAACCTGCTGCCAGACCGTTTTTGCGTGGCCGGCGTGGTGCGCACGGACATGGCCAACGACGCGCTGCGCGACAGCCTGCTGGAGGGCCTTCGCCGCTTCGCCACCCTCCCCGTCGATCAAGCGATCGCGCAAAAACTATTCGGCTGCGTCACCAGCGTGACCGCCGATGCGGCCGATCCGCCATCGTTCGACCACCTCGGCGCGGAGCTTGAACGGCTCGAACAATCCTCCGGCACCCGCGGCAACCGGCTGTTCTATCTCGCAACGCCACCCGCCGCCTTCGCGCCGATCAGTCGGCTGCTCGGTCACAGCGGACTTTTGCGCGAGACTGGCAACGGCTGGCGCCGGCTGATCATCGAAAAGCCGTTCGGCACCGACCTCGCTTCGGCGCGGGCGCTCAACAGCGACATACTCAAGGTCGCGACCGAACATCAGATCTATCGGATCGACCATTACCTCGGCAAGGAAACGGTGCAGAACATCCTGGTGCTGCGCTTCGCCAACGGCATGTTCGAACCGATCTGGAATCGTAACCACATCGACCATGTCCAGATCATCGTCGATGAGACGCTTGGCGTCGGCCACCGCGGCAGCTTCTACGATTCAACCGGGGCGCTGCGCGACATGGTGCCGAACCATCTGTTCCAGCTTCTCGCGCTGGTAGCGATGGAGCCGCCGTCGCGCTTCGACGCCCATTCGGTGCGCACCGAGAAGGGTGATGTTCTTTCGGCGATCCAGGCACAGAGCGAAGAGGAGGCGCTCAGCAACTCGGTGCGCGGCCAGTACAGCGCCGGCCGCATCGGCGACACGGCGCTCGCCGCCTATCGCGATAGCGCCAACGTCGCAACCGACAGCACGACCGAAACCTATGCGGCGCTCAAGCTCGCCATCGACAACTGGCGCTGGGCCGGCGTGCCGTTCTACCTGCGCACCGGCAAGGCGCTCAAAGCCAAGCGCACCGAGATCGCGATCAAGTTCAAGCAGGCGCCGTTCGCGATGTTCAGTTGCACGCCGGTCGAGCGCCTTGCGCAAAACTATCTGGTGATCGGCATCGAGCCGACCGAAGGCATCGCGCTGCAGTTCAACACCAAGGTGCCGGGGCCGAGCGTTACCATCGACGGTGTCGAGATGACGTTCCGCTACAAGGATTATTTCAAGGCCGAACCGGCGACCGGCTACGAGACGCTGCTTTACGACTGCATGATCGGCGACAACATCCTGTTCCAGCGCGCCGACGGCGTCGAAGCCGGCTGGCGCGCGGTCGAGCCATTCATCCAGGCGTGGCGGCAAGCCGGCAGCCAGGGGCTAATCCCTTATGCAGCCGGCAGCGACGGGCCGGCGGCCGCGCGCGTGCTGCTTGAGCGCGATGGCCGCAGTTGGCGGAATGGCGGATGACCGTGTTCGACCGCGCCGCGCATATCGTGATCGCCACCGACGAGGCGGCGCTGGCCGAGGTCGCCGCGACACGGCTGATTGCGCGGATCGCAGCAGCGAGGGGCGAGGCACGCATCTGCCTGACCGGCGGCCGCACGCCGCAAGCGCTCTATCGGCTGCTGGCGCGCCCGCCGTGGCGCGACCGGATCGCTTGGCAGAACGTGCAGTGGTTCATCGGCGACGAACGCCTGGTGCCGCCCGACGACCGCTTGAGCAATATGGGCACGGCGCGCGCGCTGTTTCTCGACCGATGCGCCCTGCCCGGCTCCATCCATTCCGTGCCGACCGACGCAGCCACGCCGGAGGCGGCCGCGCGCGCCTACGAGGCAACGCTGCAAACGCTTTACGGCGCTACCCAACTCGATCCCGCACAGCCGCTGTTCGACGCGGTGCTGATGGGTGTCGGCGCCGACGGCCACACCGCCTCGCTGTTTCCCGGCGCGCCGGCGCTCACCGAGCGCACGCGCTGGGCGGTCGGCGTGGATCAGGCCGGCCTGGCGCCGTTCGTGCCGCGCGTCACGCTGACATTGCCGGCGCTCAATGCCTGCCGCGAGATGCTGGTGCTGGTCGATGGCGCCGACAAGCGCGCGACGCTCGCCCGGCTCGCGGCCGGCGAGGCGCTGCCGGCGGCGCGGCTCGATCCGTGGGGCGACCTGACCTGGATCGTCACCCTTGAGGCCGCACCGGAGACGCTCGATGCCCGATGACGCCAAGCGCCCCACTGCCCGCGCCATCGTCGTGATGGGCGTCTCGGGCTCCGGCAAAAGCACCGTTGGCGAGCGCCTCGCCTCCCGGCTCGGCTGGTCTTACGAGGACGGCGACGCCTACCATCCGCCGGGCAACGTCGCCAAGATGCACGCCGGCCACCCACTGACCGACGACGACCGCCGGCCATGGCTCGCGGCCATCGCCGAGGCGATCGACCGGCGCACCGCCGCGGGCCAGCCGTTCGTCATCGCCTGCTCCGCCCTGAAGGGCGCCTATCGCGACATTCTCGTGCATGGCCGCGACGATGTCCGCATCGTCTATCTCAAGGGCAGCCGCGAGGTGATCGCGAGCCGCCTCAAGGCGCGCAAGGGGCACTTCATGCCGCCGGACCTGCTCGACAGCCAGTTCGCCACGCTCGAAGAGCCGGCCTGCGATGAGTACGCCATCGCGGTTGATATCGACGCGAGCGTCGAGACAATCGTGGACGGGATCATGCGTCGGCTTGCGTCACCTTGCCCTGCGTCGCCCGTTGCACCGCCGGCTTCTGCGCATCGCTGATGTTGTGCGCGGTGTTGATCAGCGCAATGTGGGTCAGCGCCTGAGGAAAATTACCGGTCATCCGCCGGGCGTCGGTGTCGTATTCCTCGGACAAAAGCCCGAGATCGTTGGCAACCGCAGCCACGCGATCGAGCAGGCGTTGCGCATCCTTGATGCGCCCGCTCAGCACATAGACGTCGGCGAGCCACAGCGTGCAGGCAAGAAACGCGCCTTCGACAGGCTCCCCCTCCTCCGGCGCCTCGCGCGGGTCGTGGCGCAGCACAAAACCGTCGCGCATCAATTCGCGCTCGACGGCGGCAACCGTGGAGATCATGCGCGGGTCGGTGGCGGGAAGAAAGCCGAGCGTCGGCAGCAGCAGCACGCTGGCGTCGAGCAGCGGCGAGCCGTAGGCTTCCACGAACGCGCCCTGATCGGGATCGAACCCCTTGTCGCAGACATCGCGATGGATGGCATCGCGCAAGGCGCGCCAGCGCTCGACCGGCGCCTTGAAGCGAAAGCGTTCAGCGCTCTTGATGCCGCGATCAAACGCCACCCATGTCAGCGCCTTCGACGACACATAGTGCCTGTTGCGGTTGCGCCGCTCCCAGATGCCGCAGTCCGGCTGGTCCCAGATTTTCGCCAGGTGCGTGAGAAGCTCGCACTCCATTGCCCAGCTTGCACCGTCGAGTTCGAGGTTGGCCATTCGTGACTGGTGAAATACGTCCATCAACTCGCCATAGACGTCGAGCTGGAGTTGGTCGTAGGCGGCATTGCCGATCCGCACCGGGCGCGCGCCCTCGTAGCCGGGCAACCAGTCGGGCTCCCACTCGGTCAGCCGGCGCTGGCCCATGATGCCGTACATGATCTGCATATCGGCCGGCGAGCCGGCGACCGCCCGCAGCAGCCAGTGGTGCCACGCGGTCGCTTCCTCGTAGTAACCGCTGGTCATCAGTGCGAGCAGCGTGAAGGTGGCGTCGCGCAGCCAGCAGAAACGATAGTCCCAGTTGCGGGCGCCGCCGAGCTTTTCCGGCAGCGATGTGGTCGCCGCCGCGACGATGCCGCCGGTCGGCGCATAGGTCAGCGCCTTCAGCGTGATCAGCGAGCGGGTGACGATATCGCGATGGCAGCCGCGATAGGTGCATCGGCGGCTCCAGCCGCTCCAGTAGTCCTCGGTCTCGCGCAGGGCTTCGTCCGGATCGATCGGCTCGGGGATCGCATGATGCGAGGGGGCGTAGGTCAGCACGAACGGCACCGTCTCGCCGGCCGCGACGATGAAATCGGCGACGGTGGTGAAATCGACGCCGCGGGTTTCGACCGGCGCGCGCAGCACCACCATGTCGGGACCGCAGACGGCAAGCATGCTGTTGTTCTCGATGCGCCGCACCCACGGGACATCGTTGCCGAACCCGAAGCGGATGATCAATTCCATCCGCATCGTCACCCGCCCGCGCTCGCCGCGCACCAGGCGGACGATGTCCGGTGCCTCGCCCCGCAGCGGCATGAAGTCGATCAGCGTCGCCGCTCCATCTTCGGTTTCGAACCGCGTCTCGAGGATCAGCGTATCGCCACGATAGCTGCGCGACACGCGCGCCGGCGCCGCGGCCGGCGCCAGCAGCCAGCGACCGTGGCGGCGCTCGCCAAGCAGTGCCGCAAAGCACGCCTCGGAATCAAAGGAGGGCCAGCACAGCCAGTCGATCGAGCCGTGCCGATCGACCAGGGCCACGCTCTGGCAATCGCCGATCAGGCCGTAGTCCTCAATGCGTGCCGGCACTCCGCTTCCCTTGCAACACCCCTGTCACCCACCCTTCGTTCGACGACAACGCCTGTCACCACTCCTGGTTCGCCCGGTGGCAACACAACACGCAATGGTGTCCAGCCTCCGCCGCGATATTGCGAGACGCGGTAAAAGCCCGACGCGCTCGCGTCCTCCGTGCACCACGACGATATCGCGGCAGCAGGGGTTGCAGAGTACCGCGGACGCGGTACAATTATACAATCAAAAACGCGACAGGGACACGCAGCGCCATGGGACGATCCACCTTGCCGCCTCCATTGCGGCGCGGCCGCCGGCAGATTCGGGCGGCAACCCCGCTCGAACGCCCGGGCGCCACGGTCCCTCCCCTCGCTGCTCTGCCCCACCCGGCCCTGACCGCCACGCGCCCCGATACGATGGCGGTGGCTGGATGCTCCCCTTCCGTCACATCGAGCGGCAGCCGCTAGAGCATGATCCGCGCCTCCCATCCCTCCGACGAGGCGGCCCGCCTGCCGGTGACGCGACATGCTTGCGCTGCAGATCCTCATTGATGGCTTTGCCATCAGCGCACTTTACGCGCTCGGCGCCACCGGCTTCACGCTGATCTTCGGCGTATCCGGCGTGCTCAACCTGTCGCACGGCGCCATCATGGTGCTGGCGGCAGTGGCCGCCTGGGCGGCGGGCAGCCTGCTGCAACTCGACAGCTATGCAAGCTCGCTGATCGGAATCGCCGCCGCGCTGGTGGCGGCGCTCGCCACCTACTTCGCCGTCGTTCAGCCAATCCAGCGCTCTACCCGCATCCCCAACGAGGAGAAGGAAATCTTCATCCTCACCGCGACGCTGTTGTGGGGGATCATGCTGCAGGAGCTGATCGCCTATTTCTTCACCAACAATGCCAAGACGGTGCGCCCGATCGTCGAGGGTGTGGTGCGGATTTTTGAGGTGCGCACGCCGACCAACGAGATCTTCACCGCGATCGTCTGCTGGCTGGCCATCGGCCTGTTGTGGCTGCTCGTCAATCGCACCAAGATGGGCAAGACCGTGCTAGCGGCCTCGATGAACCCGCGCGGCGTGACACTGCTCGGCCATGAACTCACCAACGTCTACATCGTGGTGTGGGTGATCTACGGCGTACTTGCCGGCATCGCCGGCGTGCTGCTCGGCATGTTCCTCGGCGTCAGCTCCTACAGCATCGGGCCCCTCACCGCGAGCGCGTTCTCCATCGTGGTGCTGGGTGGGCTCGGCAGTGTGTCCGGCTCGCTGATCGCGGCTTACGTCGTGGGCTATCTCGAAACCATGACCGCCTATCTGATCTCGCCGGCCTATCGCACCATTCCCGCCCTGCTGCTGCTGGTCATCGTCGTCTACGTCCGGCCGCAGGGCCTGCTCGGGAGGCGCTGACCGTGCGCGACATGATCCGCTCGCCGCTGACCTGGATAACGCTCGTTGCGCTCGCCGTCGCCGCGGTGCTGCCGTGGTACGTCTCGGCCTACATTCTCGGTATCCTGACGGTCGCCTATTACTTCGGCGTGTTCGCCATGGGCTGGGACCTGCTGTTCGGCTTTGCCGGCGAAGTCAATTTCGGCCCGACCTTTTTGATCGGGGTCGGCGCCTATGCGTCGGGCATCCTCAACAATCTTTATGGTCTGTCGCCCATCCTGTGCATCGCCATCGGCGCGCTCGCCGCCGTCGTGGCCGGGCTGGTGCTGGCGGTGCCGGCGCTGCGCGTGCGCGGCCCCTATTTCGGCCTGACCACGCTGGTCGCGGTGCTGATCCTGCAAAGCTTCGTCGTGGTGTTCGCCGACCTCACCGGCGGCGAGATCGGCCTCACCATTCCCGACGTGCTGTCGATCGACGCCGGCGTCAATTACTGGATCGCGCTCGTGTTCATGACGGTGAGCGGCCTGATCATGTTCGGGCTGGCGCAGTCGCCGGTCGGCTTGATCCTGCAGGCGAGCGGACAAGACCCGGTGCAGGCCGGCGCGCTCGGCTTCAACATCATCAAGCACAAGCTGGCGGCCTTCGTCGTCAGCGCGTTCTTCTCCGGGCTGTCGGGCGCGCTCTTGGTGTTCTACATGGGCACCGCCTCGGTCGGCACCGTGGTCGACATCGCTGTCGGCGTACAGGTGATCGTCGCCGCCGTGCTGGGCGGGCGGCGCACGGTGATCGGCGCCGCGCTCGGCGCCATCTTCCTCATCGTCGCCGGCGAGTTTTTGCGGCCGACCGGCGAGATCGCCACCTTTATCGTGTCCGCCGTGGCGCTGTTGGTCATCCTGTTCTTCCCGAACGGCTTCCTCGGTTCGATCCTGGCGCGGGGGGCACGCTCGTGACGCCAGCGCCTGCCACGGCGGACCGCGCCGCGCCCCTCCTGCAGGTGCGCGGGCTGACAAAACGCTTCGGTGGATTAACCGCCGTCAAGAACCTGAGCCTCGACCTCTACGGCGGCGAGATCTTTGGCCTGATCGGCCCGAACGGCTCGGGCAAATCGACCGCGATGAAAAGCATCATGGGGATCGAACGCCCGACCGCCGGCGACGTCATCTTCCAGGGCGAAAACCTCGCCGGCCTGCCCGCGCACAGGATCGCGCGGCGCGGCTTCGGCATGGTGTTCCAGCACTCACGGCCGCTCAACCGGCAAACGGTGCTGGAGAACATCATGGTGGCGCTGTTGCCGGACAGTCTCACCAAGGTGCTGCCGGACCGCTCGCTTGCCGCCAATGCCCGCCGCATCGCCGAGCGCGTCGGATTAGGTCCCGTCATCGGCCGCCGCCCGCCGACGCTGCCGTTTGCCGATCTGCGCCGGCTGGAACTGGCCAAGGCGATCGCCCGCGATCCAAAGGTGGTGCTGGTGGACGAGCCATTCGCCGGCCTCACGCTCGCGGAGGTCGCGACCTTCTCCAACCTGATCCGCGGTTTTCGCGACGAAGGCCGCGCCGTGCTGCTGGTCGATCACAACGTCAAGAGCGTCGCGGCATTGGTCGATCGCGTGCTGGCGATGTACCTGGGCGAGGAGATCGTCACCGGGCGGGCCGACGAGGTGATGCGCAACGAGACCGTGCGCCACGTCTATCTCGGCGGCGCCATCGAGACTTCGGCGCGGCCGGAGGTCGATTTCAAGGGCAAGATGCCGATTCTCGACGTGCAGAATGTCAGCGTCCACTACGGCAAGGCGCAGGCGCTCGACAACGTGTCGATCCACGTCCATCAGGGCGAGTTCGTCTCCGTCGTCGGCCTCAACGGCGCCGGCAAGACCACGCTGTTCAACACCATCTCCGGGCTCCTGCCCTATTCCGGCGAGATTTTGCGCGGCGGCCAACCCTTGCGCGGCCACAGTGCAGCGCATATCGCGCGGCACGGCATCGTGCAGTGCCCGGAAACGCGCGAACTGTTCGGCGAGATGACGGTGCGCGAAAACCTCGACCTCGGCGGTCAGCACCTCGAGAGCGGCGAGAAGGCCAAACAGCTCGCCTGGCTGTTCGCGCTGTTTCCGATCCTCAAGGAGCGCCAGGGCCAGATGGCGCAGACCCTGAGCGGCGGCGAGCAGCAGATGCTGGCGATCGGCCGCGCCCTGATGATGCGCCCCGACCTCCTGATCCTCGACGAGCCGACGCTGGGGCTTGCCCCGGTGATCCTGGAGCAACTGTCGAAGGCGCTGGAAAAGCTGCGGCAGACGACGCCGATCACCGTGCTGCTCGGCGAGCAGAACGTCACCTTCGCCCTGCCGCACGCCGACCGCGTCTATGTGCTGGAGCACGCCCGAATCGTCTGGGAAGGCGATCCCGCGCGCTTTGCCGCCGAGGCCGGCGCCGACTATCTGTGAATGCGCGACGCGCGCAAGGCCGCCTTACTCGGCATAGCCGTTGTACTTCAGCCACGCCTCGGCGCCCGCAAGGTCGAAGCCGTGGCGCGCACCAAAATCGCGCACCTCGTCAGGACGCATACGGCCGGCCAGCACCTCTCCAATCACGAACAGCGACAGCGAGCGCGTACCGCCCTTGCAGTGCGCCAGCACGGGTCCCTCGGCGGCCGCGACCGTCTCCTGAAACTTGTGCACGTCCGCCGCAGTAATCGTCGCGCCGGTGACGGGGATGTGCGCATAGGCGAGCCCCGCGGCACCGGCGGCGTCGGCTTCCGCGGCGCTGCCCGGCTGAAGCTGATCCTCGCCATCGGGGCGGTTGTTGATGAGGGCCTTGAAGCCGGCTTTGGCGATCTCGCCGAACTCCTCGACCGCCGGCTGCTTGGCAACCGACAGTTTATCGGTGATTTTTACGACGTGCATGGGCATTCCTCTGCTGCGCGGATAATATGGTCCGCGGCCGGCGCCCGGCAAGCCCGGCCACACGCCGCGCCCGCATCCCCCGCATGGAGGACGCCATCACCACGATGTTCAGAGCAACGTTCACGATCGAGTGGGGCGATTGCGACGAAGCGGGAATCGTCTTCTATCCGAACTACTTCTATTGGTTCGACTGCACCTTCCAGCGGCTGTTGCGGGCGCGGGGCTTAAGCCAGCGCGACGTTCGCAAGCGGTTCGGCGCGGTGACGCCGATTGTCGATGTCCACGCCGAGTTCAGGGCGCCGGCGCGCTACGACGACGTGCTCGATATCGACGCCGGGGTCGATCTGGTCGGCAACCGCCGCTTCCGCATCAATTATCGGATGAGTTGCGGCGGCAGGCCGATCGGCAACGGCTACGAGGTGCGGGCCTGGGCCTTGATCGATGCCGCCGGCGCGATCAAGGGCGCCGCCGTGGACTCCGCCTTCCTCGCGCTGCTGCGCGGCGAGAACTGAGTATTTGTAGTTTCGATTTTGTCGAAAGCAAAAATACTCTCGCCGCGAGGGGAGCCTGCGTCAAACGCCGAGGTAGCGGTGGAGCACCTCGGGCTGCGCCTTGATATCGGCCGCCCTGCCCTCGTGGACGATGTGGCCGTTGTTGATGATGTAGACCCGCTGCGCCAACGCCAGCGTCGCGGCAAGGTTCTGCTCAACCAGCACGATGGTCTGCCCTTCGGCGGCGAGGTCGCGGCAGGCTTTCATCAGGTCGCGGACGATGACCGGCGCCAGTCCCTCGAACGGCTCGTCGAGCAGCACGATCTTGGGGTCGCGGATCAAGGCGCGGGCGATCGCCAGCATCTGCTGCTCGCCACCCGACAGGTCGGTGCCGCGGCTACCTTTCCGCTCCCTCAGCCGCGGGAACATCTCGTAGATGCGATCGAGCGGCCATTTGTTGTCGGCGGTGAGGCCGGCGAGAACCAGGTTTTCCTCGACATTGAGCGAACCGAAGATGCGTCGATCCTCATGGACGAGCTGCATGCCGGCATGCGCCACCGCGTGGCTCGCCTTGCCCGCGACGTTGACGCCATCCAGCACGATCTGGCCGGAACGCGGCCGCACCACGCCCATCAGGCTTTTCAGCGTGGTGCTCTTGCCCGCGCCATTGCGCCCGATCAGCGCCACCACCTCGTTGCGCTCGACGTGCAGGCCGACGTCGAACAGGATGTGGGAGTCGGCATAGTACGAATTGAGACCGTGGACTTCGAGCAGGCTCATTCGAGCACTCCGCCAAGATAGGCTTCCTGCACAGCGGGATTGCCTTTGATTTCCTCCGGAGTGCCTTCAACGAGAACACGTCCTTCCTGCAACACCGTCACGCGCTCGACCAGTTCGAACAGCGAGTCCATGTCGTGGTCGATCACGATCATGGTGCGCCCCCTGCTAATCGACTTGAGCAGCTTGACCGTCTCCACGCGCTCCTGCGGGCTCATGCCGGCCAGCGGCTCGTCGAGCAGCAAGAGGCTCGGTGAACTGGCCAGCGCCAGCCCGATCTCGAGACGGCGCTTCTCGCCATACGCGAGCGCCGTCACCGGCGTATCGGCGCGCGCGCTGAGGTTGACCATCGCCAGCGTCCGCTCCACCTGCTCGGTCAGGCCGGGCACGTTGTCGATCTTGCGGAACATGTCGAGGCGGAATTTGCCGCGCAACTCGCCGAGCACAGCAATGATCAGATTTTCGCGAACGGTCAGGCGCGAGAACAACTGGTTGACCTGATAGCTCTTGGTCAGGCCGAGCTGGCAGACGTCGGTGACGTTGCGGCCGGTGATGTCGTTGCCCTCGAACACGATCCGGCCGGAGGTGGGCGGCACCTCGCAGGTCAGCATCTTGAAGAAGGTGGACTTGCCGGCGCCGTTCGGCCCGATGATGCCCCGCACCTCGCCGTGGTTAACGGTGAAGTCGATGTCGCTGTTGGCAACCAAGCCGCCGTAGCGCTTGGTGAGGCCGGCCGCCTGCAGGATGGGGCCGTCATAGCCGTTCGTGGCGCGCGGCTGCGGCGGCATCGCCGGTGTATCCGATGCCGTCACGTCGGCGCCGAGCGGCAGGGGTACCCCTTCGGGCGCGTCCGGCTCGCTCTCGCCGCGCCGGGTCAGCCACAGATAGAGGTCGTGGATGCCGCCAACGATGCCACGACGCAGGAAGCAGACCAGCAGCACGAAGATGATGCCGAGCACCAGCTTCCAGGCCGCGCCGAGGCCGAGGGCCGCCTGAAGAAAATCCTGCAGGAACAGCCAGACGGCGGCGCCGACCAGCGGACCGAACAAGGTCCCCGTGCCGCCGATCGCCGTCATCATGATCAGTTCGGCGGAGGTGTGGAACATAAAGGCATCAGGCGGCATGAATGCCTGCATGACGCCGAGCAACCCGCCGGCGAAGCCGGCATAGGCGGCGGCGATGACGAACGCCGTCAGCTTGTAGCTGTGAATATTGTGGCCGACTGCGGCGGCGCGCAGCGGATTGTCGCGGATCGCACGGAACACCGCGCCGACCGGCGAGCGTATGATGCGGAGGCCGATCACGATCCCGATAAAGAACCAGAAGGCCAGGAAGCCGTAGAGCGACCAGCCGCTGGAGAACGATATCTGAGTGAAGCCGAGATCGAACGACGGACTCGGCACGCCCGGCAAACCGTTCTCGCCGCCGGTCCATTCGGCCAGCGGGTTGAACTCGACGAAGTAGAACACCTCGGCGATCGCGACCGTGATCATCGCAAAATAGATGCCGGTACGGCGCAGCGCGATCAGGCCGACCAGATAGCCGACCGCCGCCGCCGCGACCATGCCGATGAACAGCGCCGTCACCACATGCGGGAAGCCGGCGCGGGTCAGCAGATAGGCCGCGACAAAACCGCCGGTGCCGTACAGTGCCGACTGGCCGAACGACAACAGGCCGGTGAAGCCGAACAGGATGTCGAAGCCGATGCCGAACAGGCCCCAGATCAGAATGCGGTTGACCGTATTCGGCGCGAAGCCGAGGTGCGGCAGGATGAGAGGTGCGAGAATCAGCCCGATGGCGGTCAGCGTCTCGACGAGGAAGGGCCGTTGTTTGATCATGACCGTGGCTGTTTCTATGCACGACTCTGGGAGCCCAGGAGACCGTGCGGCCGGAGCACCAGAACGAGGGTCATCGCCGCAAAGAGCATGACGTAGGAGTAACCGGGGTTGATCATCGAGGTGATGCTGATGATCTCACCGGCGATCAGCCCGCCGATGATGGCGCCTGGGAACGACCCGACGCCGCCGATCACGACGACCACGAAAGTTTGCACCAGAATTGAGTCACCCATATCCGGGGTCAGCGACACCACCGGGGCGTTGACGATGCCGGCGAAGCCCGCCGCCATCGCGCCGATGCCGAATACCACCATGAACACCCGGTAGACGTTGATGCCGAGCGAATCGACCATCACCGAATCCTCGATGCCGGCCCGCACGATCATGCCGATCCGGGTGCGGTAGAGCACGAGGAACAGCGCCAGCAGCGCCACAGCGATAATGCCGACCAGCGCCAGACGGTAGGTCGGGTAGAACATGAAGCCGAGCGAGGTGATGCCCGACAGGGCCGCCGGCGGCGGCACGTTCATCGACAGGCTGCCGAAGAAGAACCGGACCACCTCGACCATAACGATGCCGATGCCGAACGTCACCAGGAGCTGGTCTTCATCCGACCGACTATAAAAGTGCCGGATGATGACCCGCTCCATGACGACGCCCGCCACCATCACGAACAGTGATCCGGCGATCACCGCGAGGATGAAGGAGTCCGTATAGGTGTAGGCGACATACCCGGCGTAGCCGCCGAGCATGAACATCGCACCGTGCGCAAGGTTCAGGACACCGAGCGTTCCGTAAATGATCGTCAGACCGGAGGAGATCAGCGCAAGCAGCGCGCCGAGCACCAGTCCGTTGAACAGTTGCGAAACAAAATTAGGCCAGTTGATCACTGTGGACCTCGCGCACGGAGTGACATTACGGAAGCAGGATCAGGTGTAATCGCCGAGCTTGCAGCCGAACGCGTCGGGCTTCTGGATCACGCCGTCTCCCGGGACGATATCGACGATATCGTACCAGTCTTCCTTGTTCTTCATGTCCGCCTTCTTCTTGCCCTTGACGATAATCACCGGGCGAATGCACTGGTGATCCTCGGGGCGATAGTGGACGTCGCCGACCAGCGAGGGGATGGTCTCGCCCTTTTCCCAGGTCTTGATGACATCCGGCGGATAGAAGCTGCCGGTTTCCTCGACCATGCGAGCCCAGTGAACGATGCCCATATAGGCATTCTCGGCGCCCCACTCGGGCTTGTAGCCGTACTTCTTCTCGAACGACTCGTTGAACATCTTGGCAAGCGGGAACTTGTCTTCGAGGGTCCACCAGTAGTCCGTGGCGGCGTAGACGTCTTCCATCAGACCGCCGGTCTCACGCGCCAGGAACGGCACCTGATAGGGAACGACGAGCTTCATCTTGTCGAGCACGCCGAACTGCTTGGCCTGCTTGGTCGACAGCACGCAGTCGTTGCCCCAGTTGACGTTGATGAGAACGTCGGCGCCGGAGTTGGCGACATTGAGCAGATAGGACGAATAGTCGGGGGCGCCGAGCGGCGATACCTGATTGGTCACGGTGGTCCAACCCTGCGACTTCAGATAATTTTCCACCGATGCCGTCGTGGTGTGGCCGTAGGTGTAATCCGGCGTCAGATATGCGGCCTTCTTGTTCTTGCCGAAAGCCTTGACGACCACCGGGCCGATCGCGTTGGCGGCCATCTCGCCGTAGAAGCACTGACGGAAACCGTAGCGTACGCAGTCCTTGCCGGTGGTGTCGTTGGAGCCGGAGATCTGGGCGATGTACAGCACCTTCTCGCGCTGGGCGAGCTTGTTGAGCGCCACCGCGACCGCCGAGGAGGTCGAGCCGGTCATCAGCACGATCTTGTTCTCGGTGATGAAACGCTGCTGCGCCTGCACGGCCTGGTTCGGCTTGGCGGCACTATCGGCAACCAGCAGCTTGACTTCCTTGCCGAGCACGCCCTTCTTGGTCTTCGGCGACAGCTTCTTGACCAGATCATGAGCGGTGTTGAGGTGCTCGACGGCAAGTTCGGCCCCCTTGATTTCGTCTTCACCCTGCACGGCGTAGGTGCCGGTGCGCGGCGATGCCGAGCCGATATAGACCGTGTCGCCCTGCGACCCAGCGGGCCAGGTGCCGATCGCGGGCTTGTCAGCCGCGATCGCCGGCATCGCCAGCCCGGCCGGCAGCAGGGCGCCGCCGGCAAAGCCGGCGCTGGCCTGCAACAGCTTCCGTCGCGAGATGCGAAAACCACGATCGTGATTGTTGTTCGCCATGAATTTCCTCCCGGATTGAATTCTTCAGCCGCCGCGATTTCGGTCGGCGGATACAACCAAAAAAAGATCGGAGGGCATCGCGTGGGCAACACCGAACCGACCCTGATCGATGTCTGCCATTGCGCGCTGACGTGGCCTGATCCGTCAATCCCACTTTGGTCGCAAGATACGTTGTGCAAACGCTTATAAGACGAAATGACTATTGACGTTTTCCGCCTGCGCGATTGCCGCTTGTTCGGTCGCGTCCCGTCGCGCAAGCCGGCCGCAAGGATGCAAGAAAACTGCGGGACGCACGCGCCGAAACAGCCCATCCGAAGGGTCGGCACGACCTGCAAAGATAAAGACGTGTGGAAAGAAAAGACGGCTTGGAAAGTAAGAACGGGTCGCGCGCCGTTACGGCACTTCGCGCACGGCACCACGCGCGGCGCTGGTGGCGAAGTGGGCATATGCACGCAATGCGCGCGATACCTTGCGCGCCCGTTCCCGCGGCTGCCAGGCCTGGCCGCCACGCGCCACCATCGCCTCGCGCCGCCGGGCAAGCTCCTCATCGGAAACCGCGAGGTGAATGCGACGCTGCGCGATGTCGATCTCGATCCGGTCGCCCTCCTCGACCAGGCCGATGGCGCCGCCTTCGGCCGCCTCGGGCGAGACATGGCCGATCGACAGTCCCGAGGAACCGCCGGAGAAACGGCCGTCGGTGATCAGCGCGCATGCCTTGCCGAGGCCCCTCGATTTCAGATAGCTGGTCGGATACAGCATCTCCTGCATCCCCGGCCCGCCGCGCGGTCCCTCGTAGCGGATCAGCACGACATCGCCGGGCTTGATGCGGTCGCCGAGAATGGCGTCCACCGCGTCGTCCTGGCTTTCGAAGATTCGCGCCGGGCCTGCGAAGGTGAGAATGCTCTCGTCGACGCCGGCGGTTTTCACGATGCAGCCGTCAAGCGCGATATTGCCGTAGAGCACGGCAAGGCCGCCATCCTTGCTGTAGGCGTGGGCAACGCTGCGCACCACGCCGTTCTCACGGTCGAGGTCGAGGTCCTTGTAGCGGCGCTCCTGACTGAAGGCGACCGTGGTGGGAATGCCGCCGGGGGCCGCGCGATAGAACGACTGCACGGACTCGCTTGACGTGCGGCGGACGTCCCAGCGCTCCAGCGCCTCTGCCAGCGTGCCACTGTGGATCGAACCGACGTCGGTCTTGATGAGGCCGGCGCGGTCGAGTTCGCCCAAAATCGCCATGATGCCGCCGGCGCGATGCACGTCCTCCATGTGAACGTTGGCGACGGAGGGCGCGACCTTGCACAGCACCGGCACGCGCCGCGACAGCCGGTCGATGTCGGCCATGGTGAAGTCGATCTCGCCCTCAAAGGCCGCGGCCAGAAGGTGCAGCACGGTGTTGGTCGAGCCGCCCATCGAGATGTCGAGCGTCATCGCATTTTCAAAGGCGTCGCGGTTGGCGACGTTGCGCGGCAGCACGGAGGCGTCGTCCTGTTCGTAGTAGCGCCGCGCCAGATCGACGACGAGGTGTCCGGCCTCGACAAACAGCCGCTTGCGGTCGGCATGGGTGGCGAGCGTCGAGCCGTTGCCGGGCAGCGCCAGCCCCAGCGCTTCGGTCAGGCAGTTCATCGAGTTGGCGGTGAACATGCCCGAGCACGAGCCGCAGGTCGGACAGGCCGACCGCTCGATCGCCTGCACCTCGTCATCGCTCACGGTGTCGTCGGCGGCGGCCACCATGGCATCGATCAGGTCCACCGCACGGGTGGTGCCGTGCCACTTGACCTTGCCGGCCTCCATCGGGCCGCCGGAGACGAACACGGTCGGAATGTTGAGGCGCAGCGCCGCCATCAGCATGCCGGGCGTGATCTTGTCGCAGTTGGAAATGCACACCAGCGCGTCGGCGCAATGGGCATTGACCATGTATTCGACGCTATCGGCGATCAGTTCGCGCGACGGCAGGCTGTAGAGCATGCCGTCGTGGCCCATGGCGATGCCGTCGTCCACCGCGATGGTGTCGAACTCCTTGGCGACGCCGCCGGCCTTTTCGATCTCGCGGGCGACCATCTGGCCGAGGTCCTTGAGGTGGACATGGCCGGGCACGAACTGCGTGAACGAGTTGGCGATGGCGATGATCGGCTTGCCGAAATCCGCGTCCGTCATTCCCGTCGCGCGCCACAGGCCGCGCGCACCCGCCATATTGCGGCCGTGGGTTGAGGTGCGGGAGCGATATGCGGGCATGGCGGGTCTCTGTCTGAAAATCCGGGGGAAATCGGCCCATGGCCGATTCCGCCTGTCTTCCCGCGTCAGCGTTACGGCGTCAACCATGCGCCGCCGACCGCATGGCTGCCCCGCGCCGTTGCGCCCGACTGTGCCTGCGGCGCCGGCGCTCGTCGGGCAAAATCGTACCGCCCGGCGCGTTTGGTCCGTGACAGAGGGGCCGAAGCGTCCTAATCTTCTGAAAGCGGCGGCCGACTGCCGCACGGAGGATTTGCCATGGCTTGGAAAACACCAAAAATCGTCGAGCTTCCGGTGGGCATGGAAATCAACATGTACGCCTGCGCGGCGCGCAAATAACCGCGACGCCTGGACTGGATATCGTAACCTCCCCGTCGTCTGGCGGCGATACCATCATCCTGGTGGCGGCGCGGGAATGCTGCCATGCTTCGGGTTATCATTCTTGGGAGCGGCGCCGGCGGCGGCGTCCCGCAATGGAATTGCGGCTGCCGGGTGTGCGGCGCGGCACGCGCCGACCCACCCGCCCTGCAGCGCACGCAGACATCCATCGCCGTCAGCGCCGACGACCACCACTGGTTTCTGATCAACGCCTCGCCCGACCTGCGCGCGCAGGTCAATGCCACGCCCCGGCTTCATCCGGCACGCGGCGAGTTGCGCCATAGCCCGATTGCCGGGGTCATCCTGACCAACGGCGAGATCGATGCGATCGCCGGCCTGCTGACGCTGCGCGAAGGCTCGCCGTTCACGATCTATGCGCATGCCGACGTGCTGGCGACGCTGGACGCCAACAGCATCTTCAACGTGCTCGACCGGTCCCGCGTCCCCCGCGTTGCGATCGAGCCTGACGTCGCCTTCTCGCCGCGCTTGCCCGATGGCACGCAAGCGCAGATCGAGATCGTGCCGTTCCCGGTCCCCGGCAAGCCGGCGTGGTATCTCGGCGACACCGCACGGGGCACAAGGCCGGGCGACACCCTGGGCCTCGAAATCAGGGACATGCACAGCCGCCGCGCGCTGGTCGTCGTCGCCGCCTGCGCCGCCGTCACGCCCGAGCTGAAGGCCCGGCTCGACGGCGCGGCACTGGTGCTGTTCGACGGCACGCTGTGGCGCGACGACGAACTGATCGCGTCCCATCTCGGCCAGAAAACCGGACAACAGATGGGACACATCGCCATGTCAGGCGATCACGGGGCCATCGCGGCCTTGGCCGGCCTTGCGATCGGGCGCAAAATGTTCCTGCACATCAACAACTCCAACCCGGTGCTGCTGTCGGACTCCGAGGAGCGGCGCATGGCGGAGGATGCCGGCTGGGAAATCCCCGACGACGGCATGGAGCTGACGCTATGACGGCCATGACCGCCTTTTCGGTGCGCGGGGCGCCGATTGAGTCCGCGGACGAACTTGAGGCGCGGCTGCGCGCCATCGGCGCAGCGCGCTACCACAACCTGCACCCGTTTCACCGCATGCTGCACGGCGGCGAGCTGAACAAAGGTCAGGTGCAGGCTTGGGCGCTCAACCGCTACTATTATCAGAGCACGATCCCGATCAAGGATGCGGTGGTGCTGTCGCGCTTCCGCGAGCGGGCGATCCGGCTGGAATGGCGGCACCGCATCGAGGATCACGACGGCGACGCCGCGCATGAGGGCGGCATCGCGCGCTGGCTCAAGCTGACCGAGGGGCTTGGTCTCGATACGGCTTACGTCGAATCGACCGAGGGCATTTTGCCGGCGACGCGCTTTGCGGTCGAAGCCTATGTCCATTTCGTGCGCGAGCGCACGCCGCTCGAAGCCATCGCCTCGTCGCTGACCGAACTGTTCGCACCACGCCTGCATGAAGAACGCATCGCCGGCATGCTGTCGCATTACGACTTTATCAATCCGGAGATCATGACCTATTTCACCCGGCGGCTCGAACAGGCGCCGCGCGACGCGCTGTTTGCGCTCGACTACGTCAAGCGCCACGCGACCACGCCGGCCGAGCGCGCGGCGGTCTGCAATGCGCTGATCTTCAAGACCAACGTGCTGTGGGCGCAACTCGATGCGCTGCACCATGCCTATGTCCATGGCCACATCCCACCCGGGGCCTTCGTGCCCGACGACGCGCGATGAATCCCGCCCGCCCCCGCCGCATCCGCATCGACGGCGAGACACGGCCGCAACTGCCGCGCCACGCCCGGCTGCGCTTCGACGACACAAGGCAAGCCTGGGTGCTGCTGGTGCCGGAGCGCGTGCTGGCGCCGGACGACATCGCGGTGGAGATCCTGAAACTCTGCGACGGCGCACGACGAGTTGATGACATCGTCGACGCGCTCGCTGCCAAATATGCCGCGCCGCGTGCTACCATCGCCACCGACGTCGTTGCCCTGTTGCAGGACCTCGCTGACAAGGGCTTTGTCGTCGCGGCACGGGACACAGCCGAATGAGCCCCTCCCCCACCGACGTGCCCCCGGCGCTGGCCGATCCGGCCGATGGCGTGGCCGTGCTGGAGCCGCACGCCGGCAGCGTAGCCTATGGCATCCCGCTCGCGGTGCTGGCCGAACTGACGCATCGCTGCCCGCTGCAATGCCCCTACTGCTCGAACCCGCTGGAGCTTGAGCGCGCCAGGGCCGAGTTGACCACGGCCGAATGGAAGCGGGTGATGTCGGAACTGGCCGACCTCGGCGTGTTGCAGTTTCACCTGTCCGGCGGCGAGCCGACGGCGCGGCGCGATCTCGCCGAACTGGTGCGACACGCCAGCGACGTCGGTCTCTACACCAACCTCATCACCTCGGCCGTGCTGCTCGACCGCGATTCGCTAGCTGCGCTCGCTGACGCCGGGCTGTGCCACATCCAGATCAGCTTCCAGGGCAGCGTGCCGAAGGCAGCAGACCGGGTTGCCGGCCTGAACGGTGCGCACGCCAAGAAGATCGCCGCCGCCCGCCTTGCACGCGACCTCGATCTGCCGCTCACCGTCAACGCGGTGATCCATCGCCAGAACATCGAGCAATTGCCCGACATCATCGCCATGGCGGTCGATCTCGATGCCGACCGCCTCGAGGTCGCCAACGTCCAGTATTACGGCTGGGCGCTGAAGAACCGGGCAGCCCTGATGCCGACGCCGGCGCAGGTCGAGGACGCCGTCGCGATCGTCGAGGCGGCCCGCGAGCGGCTCGCCGGAACTCTGGTGATCGATCACGTCATCCCCGACTATTACGCGGTGCGGCCGAAGAAGTGCATGGGCGGCTGGGGCCGGCAGTTCTTCAACATCTCGCCCTCGGGCAAGATCCTGCCGTGTCACGCCGCCGAAACGATCACCGGCCTCGATTTCGATTCGGTGCGCGGCAATCGCTCCGTCGCCTGGATCTGGCAGCATTCCGAAGCGCTCAACCGCTTTCGCGGTACGGACTGGATGCCGGAGCCGTGCCAAAGCTGCGCCTACCGCGAGATCGACTACGGCGGCTGCCGCTGCCAGGCATTCGCGCTGACGGGCGATGCCGCCAACACCGATCCCGCCTGCACGCTGTCGCCGCTGCACGAGCGGCTGTTCGCCACCGCCGAGCATGAGGCAACGGCGGGCGCCGCAGAATTCGTCTACCGCAATTTCTCCGGGGGCACCGCCGAAGGCGGCGGCCGGCGCCGCTGACCGGCCACACCATGCCACTGCAAAATCGCGTCACGCCGTTCGGCGATATCGTTGCCATCGACCAGCGCGGCTTGTTCACCGGCAACCGCGGCATCATTCACGACCCCGCCACGCGCACCCTGCTGCGACGACGCTGGACCACGCGGGCGTGGATCGCTTGCGTCTGCGACTTCAAAGGCCGTCGCCGTGAGGTGATGGCGACACGAAGCTGGACCGAACTGTTCTTCCTCGACGAGGCAACCGCGCTGGCCGCCGGCCACCGCCCCTGCTTCACCTGCCGCCGCGCCGATGCGCTCGCCTTCCGCGCGGCGTGGGTGGAAGGCAATGGCGGCGCCCTGCCACGCGCGCTTGAGATCGATGCCGTGTTGCACCGCGAACGTCTCGATGAGCGCCGCCGCAAGAGGTTGCACCCGCTGCCGATGGCAGTTGCGGCGCTGCCCGACGGCGCAATGATCGCAGGCAACGATCGTGCCTACCTGATGAGCGGCGGCCGGGCGCTGCGCTGGAGCGAGCACGGCTACGAGGCATCGCGCGCGCCGCCGGCATCCGCCCTGCTGCTGACGCCGCCGTCCACCCTGCGCGCGCTCGCGGCGGGCTACCGGCCGAAGCTGCACGACAGCGCACACCGTCTCTTGCCCGCAGGAAACTGAGCGATTATTCGCATAAAGTCTAATTTGCCGGGCCGATACGCCTGTAGGCTCCGGCGGGCTCGTTCAATAAGATCGCACCGGAAAAACTCAAGGGAGGTCCATGTGAAACTGCAAACTCTTTCCGCCGCCGTCGCGGCCACCACGCTGGCGCTCAGCGTTCCGGCGGCCGCGCAGGGCGTCAAGATTGGCATCCTCAACGACCAGTCCGGCGTCTACGCCGACTACGGCGGCAAGACCTCGATCGAGGCGGCCAGGATGGCGATCGAGGAATTCGGCGGCGAAGTGCTTGGCCACAAGATCGAACTGGTCGCGGCCGACCATCAGAACAAGCCCGACCTCGCCTCGACCATCGCCCGCAAATGGTACGACACCGACGGTGTCGACATGATCACCGAGCTCACCACCTCCTCGGTGGCGCTGGCGGTGCAGGAAGTCACCAAGGAAAAGAAGAAGATCGACATCGTGGTCGGCGCGGCCTCGTCGGCGGTCACCGGCTCGGCCTGCTCGCCTTATGGATTCCACTGGGCGTTCGATACCCACGCGCTCGCGGTCGGTACCGGCGGCGCGATGGTGAAGGCAGGCGGCGATACCTGGTTCTTCCTCACCGTGGACTACGCCTTCGGTCACGCGCTGGAGAAGGACACCAGCGAGGTGGTGAAAGCTTCGGGCGGCAAGGTGCTCGGCGCCGTGCGCACCCCGCTCAACACCTCCGACTACTCCTCCTTCCTGTTGCAGGCGCAAGGCTCGAAGGCCAAGGTGGTTGGCTTGGCCAATGCCGGCGCGGACACCATCAACTCCATCAAGCAGGCCGCCGAATTCGGCATCGTTGCCGGCGGCCAGAAGCTCGCAGCGCTGCTGCTGACCGCATCGGAAGTGCATGGCCTCGGCCTCAAGGCGGCACAAGGTACGGTGCTGACCGAGAGCTTCTACTGGGACCTCAACGACAAGACCCGCAAGTTCTCCGAAGAATTCTTCAAGCGGACCGGCCGGATGCCGAGCATGATTCAGGCCGGCACCTATTCGGCGACACTGTCCTACCTCAAGGCCGTGAAGGCCGCCGGGACGAAGGACAGCGACGCCGTGGCCAAGAAGCTGAAGGAGTTGCCGGTCAATGATTCGTTCACGCAGAACGGCAAGGTGCTCGCCAACGGCCGCATGGTCGCCGACCTCTATCTGTTCGAGGTCAAGAAGCCTGAGGAAAGCAAGCGCCCGTGGGACTACTACAAGGTGCTTGCCACCGTTCCGGGCGACACCGCCTATCCGTCCGCGAAGGACAGCGGCTGCCCGCTGACGAAGTAAACCAGCAGGCGACCCTGAACAAAAGCCCGGACCGCTGATGGCGGTCCGGGTTTTCTTTTCGCCGTGAAATTCGTCATTGCCGGGCTTGACCCGGCAATCCATCTTCCTTCGAGAGGGATGGATGCCCGGATCAAGTCGGGGCATGACGGCGGAACGGATGCTCTATTTCCGCGGCGGCCGTGCCGGTCCCTCGACCGCCGGCAGCGATTTGAGATAGGCGGCCATCGCGGCACGGTCGTCCTCGCTCAAATGCGACAGGTTGCGCACCACCGCCACCATCGATCCGCCGGTGGTGTCGCCGTCGGGCGTCTCGCCGGTCTTGAGGAAATAGGACAAATCGTCCGCGCTCCAGTCGCCGAGGCCTTTGGCGGTGATGTTGGGAACGAACCCCTTGCCCTCGGGATCGGGACCGCCGGCGAAGCGTTGCGCGGCAACGATGCCACCGAGCGCGTTGCGCGGGCTGTGGCACTCTGCACAATGGCCGAGACCGTTGACCAGATAGGCGCCACGCTTCACCTCGGCCGACTGCGTGGCATCGGGCTTGAACGGCTCGCCGTTCAGGAACAGCGCCTTCCAGATGCCGACGTTGCGCCGGATGTTGAACGGAAATGCCAAGTCGTGATCGCGGACCCTGCCGGCAACCGGCGTCAGCGTCTTGAGATAAGCGAACATGTCGCGCAGATCGCTGACGCTGGCGTTCCTGTAGGACGGATAGGGAAACGCCGGATAGTAGTGCGAGCCGTTGGGCGCCGTGCCCTCAACCATCGCGGTGACGAACTCCGCCTCGCTCCAGCCCCCGATGCCGTCATTCGGATCGGGCGAGATATTGGGCACATGAAACGTGCCGAACGGCGAAGCGAGCGCCAATCCGCCGCCAAGGGCCAGCTGGTCCTGCTGGCCCGGCGTGGCATGGCACGATGCGCAGCCGCCGGCATTGAATGCCGTCTCGCCATTGGCGAGGTCGGGCGTATGCGGGGGCAGCGCGGACGCAGCGACCACGCGCGGCACCGTCAGCAGCCAGTAGATGCCGCCGGCAGCGAGGCCGGCGAGCACGACGAGGCCAGCCAGCACGCGAAGCACGGTTCTGCGCCGGCGCGGCACGGAACGCGTGGACACGATCAGCTATTCTTCAGGCGATATGTCTCGTGGCAGCCGGAGCAGCCCTTGCTCATGACGGGAAACACCGCCTTCAGGCTATCGAGGTCCTTGATCTTGCTTTTGTTGTCGGCAATGGCCTTGTCGAGGTCGGCGATATGGGATTCAAAGCCGGCACGGTCCTCCCAGACCTTGTCGGAGGCACTGTAATCGCCGGTCTTCGGGGCGCCCTTGGTGCTCTCGGGATAGAGCGGCGCAATCGACTTGCTGAAGGTTTCCAGTTGCGCCAGCGCCGCATCGACCTCCGCCTGGTCGTAGGGCTTGCGGTCGCGGGACATCTGGCCGAGCGTGCCGAACATGCTCTTGCCGGCCGCCTTCATGGCATCCTTGCGCTTGGCCACCACGTCATCCTGCGCCATGGCCCCGAAACCGGACAGAAGCGTACCGAGTGCCAGCGCGGATAGCGACAGCCCGAAAAAACCCACGCGATTCATCAACATCTCCAGGTTGAAATCATTCTAATCCATGGAGGAAGCCGTAAAATCGGAACTCACGCAAATCAACACCTTGTCAGAACACAAACGGAAACCGATCGTGTCCTCGCGCATCGATACTGTTTGGCAAACGCGGGTTTGGTGACCGGCTACCGCCCGGTCAAAAGCGCCTTGAGCCAGCGACGGCCGAACAGAAGCCAGATCGCTACCGCATAGACGACCGCGCCGACCACGATCAGCCCGCCGAGCGTTGTCTCGTCACGCAGCGCCGTCCAGTCGGCGAGCGCCACGCCAAGCGCGCGCGCGGTGAGCCACAGCGCGGCCGCCAGCACGACACCGCTCGCGGCGAATTTCGCCACCGCGATCCACAATGGCCGATCGAGCACGACATGGCCCAGGCGAACCGCGAAGACGAGCACCAGCACCAGATTGACCCAGGCGCCGACGGCGGTGGCGAGCGCAAGCCCGACCTGCGCCAGCGACCCCATCAGGGCCACCTTGAGCGCGAGGTTGACGACAAGCCCGGCGAGCGATGCCTTGACCGGCGTAAGCGTATCCTTGCGGGCGTAGAACGTGGCAACCGCGCTGCGGATCAGCACGAACGGGATCAGGCCCAAGGCATAGGCGGCAAGCGTGGCTCCGGCCGCTGCGGCATCGGCGCTGGTGAAGGCGCCGCGGGCGAACATCGCCCGCATCACCACATCGGGAACGGTGAGAAACGCCGCCACGAACGGCACGGCAAACAACAGCGTAAAGTCGAAGGCACGGCGCTGCGCGGCCAGCGCGCCGGCATGATCGCCGGCCGCCAGCCGCCGCGCCATGTCCGGCAGCAACACGGTGCCGATGGCGATGCCGATGACGCCGATCGGCAACTGGTTGAGGCGATCGGCATAATAAAGGGTCGACAATGCGCCGCTGGCGAGGAAAGTGGCGATGATGGTGTCCGCGAACAGCGCAAGCTGCACGCCCATCGACCCGACCGTCGCCGGACCCAGCGCACGGAAGAACGCGCGCGCGTCAGCATCGAGCCGGAACGGCGCAAGGCGCGGCAGGTCGCCATGGCGCGCGGTGTCGCCAGCCAGCAGCACGACTTGCAGCACACCGGAGACGAGCACGCCCCACGCCGCAGCATGGCCGGCGGTCGGGAAGAACACGGCGAGCGCCAGCGCCGCGATCATCGACAGGTTGAGCAGGATCGGCGCGGCGGCGGCGGAGGCGAAACGGTTGGCGACATTGAGCATGCCGCCGTAGAGCGTCACCAGCGTGATCAGCAGAAGGTAGGGAAAGGTGATGCGCGTCAGCTCGATGGCCAGTTCGCGCTGCGCCGGATCGTCGGAAAAGCCGGGCGCGAGCAGCGTAATGACCTGCGGCATGAACAGCCATGCCACCGCCAGCAGCACGAGTTGCGAAGCCAGGAGCAGCGTAAAGATCCGGCTGGCGAACAGTTGTGCGGCGATCGAGCCTTTGGCCTCCTGCACATGGGCATAGGCCGGCACGAAGGCGGCGTTGAAGGCCCCCTCGGCAAAGATCGCGCGAAAATGGTTGGGCAGCCTGAGCGCGACGAAGAAGGCATCCGCCACCGGGCCGGCGCCGAGGATCGCGGCCAGCATGATGTCGCGCGCAAACCCGGTGATGCGCGACAACAGGGTATAGCCGCCGACGGTGAAAATGCGTCCCAGCATCGGCAGAGGCTACCGTATCCGAAAGACGGACGAAACCGGGTCAGGCGATCTCCGCCATCGCATCGCCGACGGCTGCGATGATGCGCGCCTGCGTCGGCTCGTCGAGATAGGCGTGCATCGGCAGGCTGAGTACCTCCCCCGACAGCCGCTCGCTGACCGGCAGGCCGTCCGCGGCGACAGGGAAATGCCGATAGGCGGTCTGGCGGTGAAGCGGCTTTGGATAGTAGATCGCGGTCGGCACACCGCGCGCCTTCAGCGCGGCGGCCAGCGCGGCGCGATGCCCTCCCGGAACACGGACGGTATACTGCGCCCAGGTCGAGGTGTTGCCGGCCATCAGACGCGGCACATCGACGATATTGCCGAGCGCCTGTGCATAACGCTCCGCGACGACATCGCGGGCTGCGATCTCGTCGTCAAAAATCTTCAGCTTCTCCCGCAGTACCGCGGCCTGCACAGTGTCGAGCCGCGCCGTCAGGCCGAGGCGCACGTTGTCGTACTTGTCCGAACCCTGCCCATGGACGCGGATGCTGCGCAACGTCTGCGCCAATTCGTCGTTGTCGGTGAAGATCGCGCCGCCGTCGCCGTAGCAGCCGAGCGGCTTGGCCGGGAAAAAGCTCGTGGTGGTGGCGTCTGCCAGCGTGCCGAGCTTTTGCCCCTTGAATGTGGCGCCAAAGCTTTGTGCGGCGTCGTCGAGCACGAACAGCCCTTCCGCCCGCGCCACTTCGGCAACGCCATCGTGATCGGCGCTCTGGCCGAACAGATCGACCGGGATGATCGCCTTCGGCTTGAGCCCCGTCTTGCGCGCGGCGGCAATGCCGCGCACAAGCGAGGCGATGTCGATGTTGAAGGTCGCCTCGTCGACATCGACGAACACCGGGGTGGCGCCGGCCAGCGCCACCACTTCCGCCGTTGCGCAGAACGTAAACGACGGGCAGATCACCGCGTCGCCGGGACCGATGTTTTTCGCCATCAGCACCATCAGGAGCGCGTCGGTGCCGCTGGCGCAGCTCACGACATGCTTGGCGCCGCAAAACGCCGCAAGCTCCGCCTCAAGCTGTCCGACCTCTGGCCCGTTGATGAACTGGCAATGCGTCAGCACCCGGCCGACGGCATCGTCGATCGCCCGGCCAAGCCGGTGCCGCTGCGCTTCGAGATCGATGAAGGCGATGGAGGAAACAGGCGCATGCTGGTTCATCGGGTCTTCCTTGACGGTGGACTCAGCCGGCGGCGCGACGTGGCAGGGCCGGCCGGGCCGCCACCGACGTATTGCGGGATTCAAGGCACTGGATCGCGATTTCGAGACTGGCGGACGCCTGCTCGCCGGTCACCGGCGGCGTCGAGCCATCCCGGACCGAGGCGATGAATGCCATCAGCTCGGCGCGCAGCGGCTCGTCGTGGCCGACTGACAGATGGCGCATCGAATAGCTGCCGTCGGGCTGAAAGCCGAAGCATTCGCTGACCTGTCGCGTCAGCAGGTTGCCCATGATGTATTTTTCGCGCGTCGCCACCGTCACGCTGCGTGCCTTGAACGGCGTCAGCCAGTTCGTGTTGATGTGCGCAAGCACGCCGGAGGCCGTGCGAAACTGCAACAGCGCGATGTCCTCGCGCTCCGCCACGGCGCTGGAGAGCTGCGGCTGCACCTCGACGATCTCCGACTCGGTGAACCAGCGGATCAGATCGATGTCGTGCACGGCGAGATCAATGACGACGCCGACATTGGACATGCGCGGCGGAAACGGGCCGACCCGTTCGATGGCGATCGACAAAATATCCTCACCCGCGATGGCACGCTTGATCGCCGCCACTGCCGGATTGAAGCGCTCGACATGGCCGGCCATCAGCGTCACGCCGGCGCGGTGCGCGGCATCGACGATGGCATGGCTTTCGGCAACGGTAGAGGCGATCGGCTTTTCGACCAGCACATGGATGCCGCGCCCGATGCAGGTGAGCGCAATCTCGTGATGGAGATGCGTCGGCGCGGCGATGGTGGCGGCATCGATGCCTTCGGCAAGCAACGCGTCGAGCGTGGCGAAAGTGGCGCAGCCAACGAGGTCGGTGGCGCGGGCGCGGTGCTCCTCGAGAGGATCGACGATGCCGACGAGACGGACATCAGGCAGCGTGGCGAGGACCCGCGCATGGTTGGTGCCCATTACGCCGGCGCCGACGACACCGATCCGCAGCGGGCCGCTATCTGCTGGTGGCTTGGAATCCATCAAAAAAAAACCGTTTCGGAATCGTTCGCCGCAGTGAACCGCGACGCAAGGCGGAGGCTGTGTAGCATGCCCTCGCAGGCCGCGCGAAGGGTCGGGACGCCCGTACAAACACGTTTTGATTCAAAAAATTACAAGGAAATGCGGATTTTCGTCGCATGGCCCGCGGGCGGCCGCCCTGCCCGCCGAAGCGATCCCGCCGGTGCGGCAGCGGTTACGGCCGGCGGTAATCGTCCTCGATACGAACGATATCGTCCTCGCCGAGATAGCTGCCGGTCTGCACCTCGATCAGTTCCAGTGGAATCTTGCCGGGGTTTTCCAGCCGGTGCGTGGCGCCGATCGGAATATAGACCGACTCGTTTTCGTGCACCGTCCTGACGGTCTCGTCCACTGTGACCGCCGCGGTGCCGCGCACCACGATCCAGTGCTCGGAGCGGTGGTGATGCTTCTGCAGCGACAGCCGCCCTCCCGGCTTCACCACGATGCGCTTGACCTGATGCCGGTCGCCCGCGTCGAGCGACTGGTACGACCCCCACGGCCGATGCACCTTGAGGTGGCTTTCGGTGACCCGCGGTACGACAGCCTTGAGCTTCGCCACCAGCCGCTTGAGGCCGCCGTTCTGCTGGCGCGCCACCAGCACTGCGTCGCCGGTCGCAACCACCACGAGGTCATCCACTCCCTCCAAGGCCACCACCGCATCGTCGGCGATCACGTTGCAATCGCGCGCATCGTCGAACACCGCGGTGCCGCGCGCGGCGTTGCCATCCGCGTCCTTCGGCGACAACTCCCAGACCGCGCGCCACGACCCGACATCCGACCAGCCGCAGGAAAGCGCGATGACGGCGGCCCGCGCGGTGGTCTCCATCACGGCATAGTCGATGGAAATCGGCTTGGCGCGGGCGAACGCCTCGGGATCGAGCGTGACGAAACCGAGATCGCGGCCGGCGGTTTCGACCGCCGCCGTCACCGCGGCAACGCTGTCGGCATCGACGCTGCGATATTCCTCAAGCAGCGTCTCGGCCCGAAACATGAAATTGCCGCTGTTCCAGAAATAGCCGTCTGCGACATAACGCGCCGCGATGGCCTCATCCGGCTTTTCGACGAACTGCGCGACCTTGCGCACCGCGCCGGCAATCGCTTTGCCGGGCCGGATATAGCCGTAGGCGGTCGAGGCTTGCGTCGGCGCAATGCCGAAGGTGACGATATGGCCGTCGCGGGCGACCGGCAGCGCCGCCGCGCAGGCGGCGGTGAAAGCATCGCGATCACGCACGACATGATCGGCGGCAAGCGCCAGCACCACCGCATCCGCCTCGCGCGCCACCGCGAATGCCGTTCCGGCTGCAATCGCCGGGCCGGAATCCTTGCGCATCGGCTCCAGCAGAATGTCGGCATCGGCGCCGATCTCGTCCAGTTGCTCGCGCACGATGAAGCGATAGGCGGCATTGGTGACGATGACGGGCCGCGCGAAGCGCGCGCGATCGGCAACGCGCAGCATCGTATCCTGAAACGTCGAGTGTTCGCCGAACAGGGCGATGAACTGCTTGGGCCAGCCCTCGCGCGACAGCGGCCACAGCCGCGTACCGGCCCCTCCACACATGATCAGCGGGACGATCGGCTGGGTCATCGATACACCCTACACGCCATAGTAATCACGATACCACGCGGCGAACTTCGCCACGCCCGACTCGATGCTCGTCGTCGGCCGGAAATCGATCGCAGCCGCAAGATCGTCGATGTCGGCGAACGTCGCCAGCACGTCGCCGCGCGGCGGCGGCGCTAGCTCCGTAGTTGCCTTGCGCCCCAGTTCCTTCTCCAGGAGCGTGACGATCCGCAGGATGGTCTCGGGCTGGCTGTTGCCGATGTTATGGATGCGGAACGGCGCGGTGCCCGTCGGGGGGCCGACCGCTTCCGGCGCGACGCCCTGCGGCGGGTGGTCGATCAGACGCGTCACCGCTTCCACCACATCATCGATATAGGTGAAATCGCGCGCCATGTCGCCGCGATTGAACAGCCGGATCGGCCGCCCCTTGACGATGGCATCGGCGAACAGAAACAGCGCCATGTCCGGCCGCCCCAACGGTCCGTACACGGTGAAGAAGCGCAGGCCGGTGACCGCGAAACGGTAGAGGTGGCAGTAGCTGTGCGCCATCAGCTCGTTGGCGCGCTTGGTGGCGGCGTAAAAGCTGATCGGATGATCGACGCTATCCTGCGTCGAAAACGGCAGTTTGGTGTTGCCGCCGTAGACCGACGACGACGATGCGAACAACAGATGCTCGCAGCCGTGATGCCGGCAGCCCTCCAGCACATGGCTGAAGCCGACGAGATTGTCGCGCGTATAGGCCAGCGGATGATCGAGCGAGTAGCGCACGCCGGCCTGCGCGGCGAGATGGACGACCACCGGGCAGCGCTCGGCCGCGAACACCGCCTCGATCTGATCGCGCTCGGCGATATCGACCTTGGCGAACGTAAAGCCGTCATGCGCGCGCAACCGCGCCAGCCGGGCCTCTTTCAACCCTGGATCGTAATAGGCATTGAGATTGTCGAGGCCGACCACGCGGCAGCCCTCGCGCAGCAGCCGCTCGGCGAGATGAAAGCCGATGAAGCCGGCAACGCCGGTAATCAGTATGCCGCGATTTTGCATCTTGCCCCGGCCCCGCACCGCCTCGCCGCTCGGATCGTCATCGGCCTGTCAATCGAGAGATTTGCCGGCGGGCCGGCGGCGAAATACGACAAAATGCGACAGCGAGAAATTGACCACGAAGCTGACGATGATCGACAGCAACTTGGCGGCCAGCACGCTGACGTAATGCGACAGCACCACCAGCGTGATCGTGGTGGCGGTGACGCCGGCGACTCCCGACAGCACGAACGCAAAATAGTCGCGCAGCCGCAAGGTCCGGCCGCTCTCCGGTCCGAAGGTGATGTAGGTATTCATCACATAGGAGAACGACACCGCGACCAGCCAGGCGAGCACGTTGGCCGGCACCAGCGGCACGCCGGCAATATCGTAGGCCGCGAGAAACACCGCGAGATCGACCGCCGCGTTCACGACGCCGATCATCGCAAAACTTGCCGCCTTGAGCACCACGGCACGCTCGCGCCAGGCGCGCTCAAGGCGGGCAAAAAGCTGTCTCATGGCATTCGGTTCCGGGCTGCCGTCGCGGCAGCACGCCAGGGGATATGCCGGATCGAACGACGAATGCACCGATGCCCAATCCTGCCGACGGTCGGCTGGAATTAGCCTACTTTCGTAGCCAAAGCCACCCCGCAGACCGCGCCGGCAGCCGCTCGCCGACGCTCTCGGCTTTCTTAAGTGGCGCCGGCCCGAAACTCCGGCACGGCCTCCTTGAGCACGTCGGCGATGACGCCCTGCCGGTCGCCCTCGACGCCACGTTCCAGTTCGGCCAGCCATTGCCGCAGCGCTGCAAGCGGCGGCTCCTTCGGCTGCGCGGCCACGATGCCGTCGATCCCGATATCCCTGGTCGGCTCCTGTTCGGCGAACAGGATTTCATGCAGCCGCTCGCCCGGCCGGATACCGGTGAACACGATGTCGATGTCGTAGCCGACCTGTAGCCCCGACAGCCGGATCATACGCTCGGCGAGATCGACGATCTTCACCGGCTGGCCCATGTTGAGCACGTAGACCGAGACGTCGCTGCGTCCGCCGCTCATGGCGTGCGTCGCCGCGGTGACCACGAGGTCGCAGGCCTCGCGAATGGTCATGAAGTAGCGCACCATATCGGGGTGCGTGACGGTGACCGGGCCACCGGCCTCGATCTGCGCCTTGAACTTCGGCACCACCGAGCCGTTCGAGGCAAGCACGTTGCCGAACCGCACCGAGATCAGCCGGATCGGCCGCTTGCCGTTGGTCTTGCCGGCCAGTTCGCGGTCGAGCGCCTGACAGTACATCTCCGCGAAGCGCTTGGTGAGACCGAGCACGGATACCGGCTCGATGGCCTTGTCGGTCGAGATCATCACCATCGCTTCGGCGCCGGCCTCGACGGCGGCATCGGCAACATTGACGCTGCCGAAGATATTGGTCTTCACGCCCTCGTCCCAGTCGCGCTCGAGGATCGGGACGTGCTTGAGCGCAGCGGCATGAAAGACGATGTCGGGCGCAAAGCCGACGATGAGCTGGCGGATGCGGTCGCGGTCGCGGATGTCGGCGATGCGCCCCTCGACGGCAACCGGATTGACCTTGCCCGCGAGCTTCTCGGTCACCGCGTGCAGCGCCGGCTCGGAGTTCTCGATCACCAGAAGCCGCGCGGCGCCGAACGTCGCCATGCGGTCGCAGATTTCCGAGCCGATCGACCCGCCACCACCGGTAACGACCACCGCCTTGCCCTTGATGAACGCTTCCAGCCGGTCGTAATCGATCTTGACGCTGGGGCGCAGCAGCAGGTCATCGACCGCGACCGGCGCAAGCTGTGGCGTATCGCGGCTTTCGCCGAGCGACGGCAGCCGGCTCACCTCGAGGCCGAGCTTGCGCGAACGCATCAACACCGCCTCCGGCTGCGCATCGGCTTCGAACGCCGACGGCATCATCACGACGCGCCTGATCTTGCGCGAGCCTGACGCAAAATCGGCAACCACGTCGCCGAGATCGTCGATGCCGCCAAGCACCGGGATGCCGCGCAGCACCTGACTGCGGTCGGAATAGGCCGGAGACAGAATGCCGACCGGCACCAGCCGCTTCACCGCACCACTTTCGACGCCGCGCAGAAACACCTCGGCATCCGCCGCCCGGCCGATCAGCAGCGTCGGGACGGCGCCCCCCACCCGCGCCCGGTTGCGGGTGCGGGTGTAGCGGAAGTAGCGGTAGGCCAGCCGGCCGCCAGACAGAAAGAAAATCTGGAGGAACCAGTAGATGATGATGGTGGTCTTGCCGAAGAAGAACCCGTCATAGACGGTCGGCGCGACAAAAATATAGTCGAGCACCAGCAGCGCCACCGTCAGCACGCTCGATGCCCGCACGATATTCAACAGGTCGGGCAGCGAGACGAACCGCCACTTGGTGGTGGTCAACTGGAACAGATAACAGACGACCACGCTGAAGGCGATGAAGTACGGCAGGATCCGCAACAGCAGCGGCATCCGGTCCATCAGCCCGCTGCCGTCGAAGCGGAGCCAGAAGCTTGCCAGCACCGCAAGCGCCGTGACAACCGCATCGTGGGCCGCGATAACCCAGTTGCGCCATGTGAATTTGAAGATACTGGTCATGGATGAGCTAGGATCAACTGGAATATCGGCACGAGAACCGCTCAGCCCACGCCACGAGTGGCGCGGCTTCCGGCTTGCAGCATCATGCCGCCGGCGACGCCGACTCCGATGATGTACATCCAACCTTCGTGAAAATCAAAAAGATGAGAGTTGAACAGCGAACTCGTCACATTCTGCAGCACGACCGCGAGCCCGATCCAGACGGCCAGTTCCTGCCCCGGCGACGGCTCGCCAAACAGCATCAGGTGGCGCAGCCACATCAGATAGAGCAGCACAACGCCAAGCAGGCCCCACTGCACCGCCACGTTGAGGGTCTGGTTGTGCGGATTGCCGATGACTTCAGCGCGGATGCCGGTCTGGTTCTCGGCGGCCCCTATGAACAGGGTCCTGGTCGAGCCGGTTCCATGGCCAAAGAGAGGCGCCTCGGCAAAAAAGTGCAGGGATTTGCGCCAATACTCCAGCCGGAGCCCCCCGGAGGTGACGGCGTCTGAGGTCCGATATTTTGCCGCCTCGCTGGCGATGCTCGCCAACCGTTTATGAAAATTCGGCGATGTCGCCCACAACAGCGCCACCGCAGCCACCATCACCGCTGCGGTCGCAAGGATCGCGCGCAGCTTCAAGTGAAGCAGGATAAAAACCACCAGCAGCAGCGGCAGGGTCACCAGCGCAGTCCGCGCGACGACCACGAACATCATGTTGAGAAGGAAGCCGAGGGCGACAACTGCGAACAGCAGGGCCGGCACCATCCGCTTGCGGCGGATCATCGTCAGCAGCAGCCAGGCAAGGCCGGCGATGCACAGGACGAAATCGTGACTCTGGGCGATGTAGTTCTTGACCGGCACCCCGCGGACCGCACCCTCCGCTTTGAGCATGAAGCGAGCGTCATAGACCGTGAGCCACGACAGCAGCATCAAGAGTGTGCACGACACCAGGAAGGTTCCGAACACCCAGGGCCCGCGCGGCGATTGCCGGAAATGGTAGAGGATCAGCGGCAGCATCAGGAGCTTGCCGACCGGGTTGACGGCATGGAGCCGCTCGTCCCATGGCGCGATCGACCACAGCATGCCGACGACCGCGAGCACGAATAGCGCGGCCGGCAGCCAGCAGGCCGGATCGCGACACAACTGGAGAAACTGCCGCGGGTCGATCGCCGGCAACAGCACCAGAACCCAGATCGCCGCGCAGATCGACGGCAGCGAGGTCGACCACGGCAAGGTCGCAACGGTAAGGATGGCAAAGACGTCGGCAACCTTGAGCCAGGCTCGACGGTCGCGCCAGCGCGGCAGAGCGGCGTGCGCCGGTGCTGCCTGCGCGGCCTCCCCCTGCGTCATCGCGCCCTCCGCGCGCGCTCGACCAGCGCCGTGGTGCTGAAACCTTGCAGCAGATCGACCAGCACCACCTGCCCGCCATAGGACGTCACGACATCGTGGCCCACCACCTGCTCTGGCCGGTAGTCGCTGCCCTTGACCAGCACGCCGGGCCGGATCGCCTCGATCAATTCGAGCGGGGTATCCTCATCGAAGATCACCACGAGGTCCACCGCCTCCAGCGCCGCCAGCACCTCGGCACGGGCACGCTCGGTCTGCACCGGGCGATCCGCACCTTTCAGCCGCCGCACTGAGGCGTCGCTGTTGAGGCCGACCACCAGCCGGTCGCAGGCGGCGCGCGCCTGCGTCACCACCCGGACATGACCGGGGTGCAAAATATCGAAGCAACCGTTGGTGAAACCGATGCGCAGCCCCTGACGCCGCCAGTCGGCGAGGTGTGCGTCGAGCATGGCGCGATCGGCGGCGATCTTCTCTTCCGCGGCGAGCGACGCTGGCGGCAACACGCGTCGCCGCAGTTCGGCGGCCGACACCGTTGCGGTGCCCTGCTTGCCGACCGCAACGGCGGCGGCCGCATTGGCGAGCCTTAGCGCGCTCTCCCAGCCGGCGCCGGCGCCGAGCGCCACCGCCAGCACCCCGACGACGGTGTCGCCTGCTCCCGACACATCGCGCACCCTGACCGGATGCGCGGGCACGTGAACGGCCTCACCCTCGCGCGGCACCAGCGTCATGCCGTGCTCGCTGCGTGTGACCAGCATCGCCTCGAACGCGCCCTCGCCCATCACCTCCCGCGCCGCCGCCACGATCTCGGGCGTGGTCGTTGCGCGGCGACGGCTGGCCGCGGCAAACTCGCGCTGATTGGGGGTGAGCACGCTGGCGCCACGATAGACGGTGAAATCGGCGTTCTTGGGATCGACCACCACCCGTTTGCCGAGGCGGCGGGCACCGTCGATCGTCGCGCGAATGACGCCGACAGTCAGCACGCCCTTGGCATAATCGGACAACAATACGATGTCGGCGCGCGGCAGCGCCGCCTCGACAATACCGATCAACTCGTTCTCCACTGCGGCATCGACCGGGGTTGCGATTTCCCAGTCGGCGCGCAGCATGTGCGTGGAAAAATGATCGGAGACGAAGCGCACCTTGCGCGTCGTCGGCCGGCTCGCATCGGTGACGAGATGCGCCTCGATCCCCGGCACCGCGGCAAGCTCCGCGCGCAGTGCCCGGCCCGCTTCGTCATCGCCGACGACGCCGGCAAAGATACAGCGCGCGCCGAGCGCGGCGATGTTGCGCGCGACATTGCCCGCGCCGCCGATATGGCGCTCGCTGCGTGTGGCAGCGATCACCGGCGCCGGCGCTTCCGGGGAAATGCGCGCGACCTCGCCATAGACGAACTCGTCGCGCATCAGGTCACCGACGCACAGCACCGTCCGGCCGGACATCGCAGTCGCAAGGGTATCGAAATCGAACATCAAAGGCCCTGCCCCCTGGACCACTAGCGGTAACGATCGGGTGCATCGAGATAGCTTCGCACATAGCTGCCGACCGCGTCTTCCAGCGCGGTGAAGCCGCCGTTGTAGCCGGCACGCGCGAGCCGCTCCATCTCCCCTTGAGTGAAATACTGGTAGCTGCCACGGATATGCTCGGGCATATCGACATAGGAAATGTTCGGCGCGGTCCCGAGCGCGGCATAGGCGGCCAGGATGAGATCGCGAAAGCTGCGTGCCTTGCCGGTGCCGACGTTGAAAATGCCGCTGACCGAAGGCGTTGCCAACAGCCACGTCATCACCCGCACGACGTCGTCGACATGGATGAAGTCGCGCCGCTGCTCGCCGTCGGCAATGCCCTCGCGGTGCGACCTGAACAGTTCGACCACCCGCCCTGCCCGGATATCGTCGAAGCGCTTGGCGAGCACGCTCATCATCGCGCCCTTGTGGTACTCGTTGGGGCCGAACACATTGAAGAATTTCAGTCCTACCCACTGCGGCGGCATTGCCCCACCCTCAGTCGCGCGAGCTACCACCGCCATGTCGAACAGATGCTTGCTCCAGCCGTAGAGATTCATGGGCTTAAGCCGGCGCAGCGCGACGAGCGAATTGTCGTCCGCGAACCCTTCCGCGCCGTCGCCATAGGTCGAGGCGGACGAGGCATAGATGAACGGCACGGCCTGCGCGGCGCACCAGTCGAGCAGGCTGAGCGACAGCCGGAAATTGGTGGCGATCACCAGGTCGCCGTCGGTCGCAGTGGTCTCCGAGATCGCGCCGAGATGGATCACCGCGTCGAGCCGGCGCCCCTGCAGCCAGTCGAACAACTCGTGCGGCGGCACAATATCCGCGAGCTGGCGCTTGGCGAGGTTGCGCCACTTGCCGTCGTGGCCGAGCGTATCGCACACGACCACGTCACCATGCCCGGCCTCGTTCAGCGCGGCAACGACGTTCGAGCCGATGAAGCCGGCGCCGCCGGTAACCAGATACATCTGCGATCCTTCCAGCTGGAAGCAGGGAACTCTAGAGCGTTTCCAGGCAAAGTGGAAACCGGCTTGCGTTAAGAAAACGCGTCAAAACAACGATCTAAAGCTCAGCTTCCGATTCAATCAGAAGCGGAAAGATCTAAATCACCCCGAGCCGGGATCGCGACAAACGTCTTTACCGCAGCGCTGGCAACGGCTACCGACGGACGAAACCGCCGCAGGGCGCTTCGCCCGTTGCCGCAGCGCTCGCATCCGTCAAAGCATGAACCAAGATTCGCTCAATACTCCAGTGGCTTCGGTGGACCTGGCGGACACACGACCGCTGTTGATCGTTCCCTACAACTGGATCGGCGATTTCGTGCGCGGTCATACCGTGGTCCGGGTTGCGAAGCAACGCTGGCCCCAGCGGCCCATCGATGTCCTGACCACGCCGCTGTGCGCACCGCTGGCCGATTATATGCCCGGCGTGCGGGCCGCCATCGTTCACGACCTGCCGCGCTCGCGGCTCGCGCTCGGCCGGCAGGCGGCGCTGGCGGCACGGCTACGCGCCAACGATTACGGCACGGCGCTGATCATGCCCCGGACCTGGAAATCGGCCATCGCGCCGGCGCTGGCCGGCATCCCGGAACGGGTCGGTTTCGTCGGCGAAGTGCGTTTCGGCCTGATCAACCGCTGGCGCTGGGGGGAGCGGGCGCTGCCCCGGCTGATCGACAAGACAGCGATGCTGGCGTTGCCGGCCGGCGCCGCCTGTCCCGCCGACTGGCCGGTGCCGCAGCTTGCCGTTCCCGCCACCGATGCGGCCACATGGCGGGCGGCGCAAAACCTCGGCGACGGACCGGCCGTCGCACTGGCGCCGGGCTCGGTCGGGGCGCACAAGCGCTGGCCTTATTACGGCGAAGCCGCGCAGGCACTGGCCGCGGCCGGGTTCGACGTCTGGGTGGTCGGCGGCCCCTCGGAACGGGCGCTTGCCGCCGAGATCGTAGCCAAGGGCGGGGCAAAGGTGCGCGACCTGACCGGGACGGACCTGCGCACCGCGATCCTGGCGCTGGCAGCGGCGCGACTGGCGATCTCCAACGATTCCGGGCTGATGCATGTCGCGGCCGCCATCGGCACCCCGACCATCGGCATCTTCGGGCCGACCAGCCCATGGCACTGGGCACCGCTCAATCCGCTGGCGGCCGTGGTGCAGCCGCCGGCGCTGCGCGGCACACAAATGCCCTACCACTCGATCGCCGCCCGCACCGACGAGTCCTATATCCGCGCCATTCCGCCAGCGGACGTGGTCGAGGTGGCGACGACCCTGCTAGCCCGCCCGGCCGCCTGACGCCTACCCTCTGGCCCGATCGGCCAGCAGCGCTTCCGCGGCCTCGATGGCCCGGGCAAAACCGGGATACTGCCCGACACCGCCCAGAACGGCGATCGGCCCGGCGCCGACCGGTCCGGTCAGGCCGGGGTCGGAGGCGGTGAAGATGCCGATCAGCGGCACCCGGTAGGCCGCCGCCAGATGCAACAGCCCGGTATCGACGCCGGCCACCAGCGCCGCCCCGGCAAGCATCGCCGCTGTCTCGTCGAGTGGCCGGCGCGGCAGCACCCGGCCGCCCTTGATGGCGCCGGCTACGCGCTCGGCGCGGATGCGCTCGGCCTCCGTGCCCCATGGCAGCACCACCTCAAGCCCTCGCCGCGACAGCCATTGGCCGAGCCCGATCCAGTCGGATTCGCGCCATTCCTTGGCAACCCGCGAGGTGCCGTGCAGCAGCACCGCGTAAGGCACGTCGCCGCCGGCCGCCGGCGCGGGCCGTGGCAGCCCGTAGTCGAGCGGCGCTGCTGCATCCGTGTCCAGCGCCAGCGCTGCAAGCCGGCGATTGCGGGCAACCGCATGAAGATCGCGCGGCACCGCGTGACGAACGTCGTAGAAGCGCGTGGCGACAGGCTCGCGGATGCTTTTGGCATCGTAGCCATGCAGTTCGCCTTTCGGCATGCGCGCCAGCCACGCGGAGCGTATCAACCCCTGCGCATCGACGATGCGGTCGAAGGCGCGGGCCTTCAATTGCCGCCGGGTCGCGGCAATCTCCTGCCACGTCGCCAGCGACAACAGCCGCGAGCGCCAGCGTCGGGTCGCTACCGTCAGCACCTCGTCCACGCCTGGGTGAAGCCGCGCCAGCGGTGCAAACGTCTCCTCCACCAGCCACGATATTCGCGCCCGCGGCCAGCGCCGCCGCGTGTCGGTCACCGCCGGCATATTATGCACGACATCGCCGAGCGAGGACGTCTTGACGAACAGGATCGTATCCATGGCGGTCAGGATATCCCGAGGTGAAGCGATGCGGTTGAGGATTTGGCAACCATAATTGCCATCGTCTGCCGAAAACGCCGGCGGAATCGCCACCCGCGCCGCCGCGTTATATCTAACTCCACGGTCCGCCCCTAGAATCCGATTCAGTTCTACCGTGGATCGGGACCCGACAAAGATGGCAATCCTCGTAACCGGCGGTGCCGGTTATATCGGCAGCCACACCGTACTGGCGTTGCATGAGGCCGGCGAAGCCGTGGTCGTGCTCGACAACCTCGCAACCGGCTTTGCCGCCTTCGTTCCTGAAGGCGTGCCGCTGGTCACAGGCGACGTCGCCGACGAGGCCCTGGTCGAGCGGACCATCGACACCCACGGCATCGACGCCATCATCCATTTTGCCGGCTCCGTGGTGGTGCCCGACTCGCTCGCAGACCCGCTCGGCTACTATCGCAACAACACCATGGCCGCCCGCAACCTGATCGCGGTCGCGGTGCGGCGCGGCATCGACCGCTTCATCTTTTCCTCGACCGCCGCGGTCTACGGCAACCCGGAGCATATGCCGGTGCGCGAGGATGCGCCGACCCGACCGCTGTCGCCTTACGGCACCTCGAAATTGATGACCGAGATCATGCTGCATGACACCGCGCGCGCCCACGGGCTGCACTACGTCGTGCTGCGCTACTTCAACGTCGCCGGCGCCGACCCGAAAGCCCGCGTCGGGCTGGCCACCGCCGGCGCGACCCACCTTCTGAAGGTCGCGGTCGAGGCGGCGCTCGGCCGCCGCGAGGCCATCGAGGTGTTCGGCACCGACTATCCGACCCCGGACGGAAGCTGCATCCGCGACTTCATCCACGTCTCGGACCTCGCCGAAGCCCACCGTGCCGCGCTGGTGTACTTGCGCGGCGGCGGCCATTCGGCAACGCTCAACTGCGGCTACGGCCGCGGCTATTCGGTGCTGGAAACCATCGCCGCCGTACGCCGCGTCTCGGGCCGCGACTTCACCGTGCGCCATGTCGGCCGCCGCGAGGGCGACATCATGACCATGATCGCCGACAACGCGTTGATGCGCGCTACGCTCGACTTCACGCCGCGTTACGACGACCTCGACGCCATCGTCGCCCATGCGCTCGCCTGGGAGGATCGGCTGGCCCGCGAGCCGGACCTTTTGACCCACCAAGGCGGCCCGGCCTGACCGTCCGCCCGGTTCCCCGGGGCGGCCCCGGCGCTTGAATGGCGCCGCATTCACAGGCAATAAGCCGTCCAGCCGCCATGATAGCCGTGGACGGCACTCCGTGGCGAACAGCAGGGCCGATGGCCGATACGCCGAAGACGATCAGCGACGACCCTCACGCGGCAGCCACGCTGATCAGCCGGCTGCTGCGCGAACAGGGCGCGGCCTATTGGCGGCGCTACATGGTCGCCGCCATATTGATGGCGACGGCCGCGGGCGTCACTGCGGCGCTGCCATGGCTGCTCGGCCAGGTCATCAACAAGGCCTATATCGACCGCAACGTCGGCGCTATCGTCTCGCTGTCGCTCTTGATCATGGCGCTGTTCGTGGTCAAGGGCGCCACCACCTACGGCCAGGCGGTGATCCTGAGCCAGATTTCCAACGCCATCGTCGCCCACAACCAGCGCAGCCTGTTCGCAAAGCTGATGCGCGAAAGCATCGGCTTCTTCTCCGACCGCCATTCGTCGGAATTTCTCAACCGGCTGACGCAAGGCGCTGCGGCGGTGGCGCAGATCCTCAACCTGCTCGTCACCTCGGTCGGCCGCGATTTCCTGACGTTGATCGCGCTGGTCGGCGTCATGGTCTATCAGGACCCCGGCATGACGCTGTTCGGCGCCATCGTCGCGCCGCCCGCCTTCCTGGTGCTGCGCAAGCTGGTCAAGCGCATCAAGCGGCTCGCCCATGTGCAGTTCACCGGCACCGCCGACATTCTGGAGACGATGCAGGAATCGCTGCAGGGCATCCGCACCGTCAAGGCGTTTACGCTCGAAGATACGATGCGGGCGCGCATCGACCAGAGCATCGGCGAGGTGCAGCGCAACGCCGACAAGATGGCGCGGGTGTCGAACCGCGCCAGCCCCCTGATGGAGACGCTGGGCGGCTTCGCCGTCGCCGGCGCCCTGATGTATGGTGGCTATGCGGTGGTTTCGACCGGGGCGACGCCGGGGCAGTTTTTCACCTTCGTCGGCGCATTCCTGCTGGCCTACGAGCCGGCCAAGCGGCTCGCCCGCCTCAACCTTGAACTCAACAGCCAGTTGGTGCCGGCGCGGATGCTGCTCGACCTGATCGACGCACCCGCGACCGAACCGGACGACGAGACAAAGCCTCCGCTTCGGTTAAGCGAAGCGCGCATCGAGCTGCGCGAGGTCGATTTTGCCTATCGTCACGACGAGCCGGTGCTGCAACGCATGTCGTTCACGGCCGAGCCCGGTCGGGTGACGGCGCTGGTCGGCCCCTCCGGCGGCGGCAAGTCCACGGTGCTGGCGCTGCTGTTGCGCTTCTACGATGCGACCGGCGGCGCCGTTCTGATCGACGGGCAGGACATCGCCACCGTGTCGCGCCGCTCGCTGCGGGCGCAGACCGCCTATGTCGGACAGGACGTATTCCTGTTCCGCGGCAGCATCCGCGACAACATCGCCTTCGGCCGACCGGACGCGAGCGAGGATGCAATCGTCGCGGCGGCGCAGGCGGCCAACGCCCACGACTTCATCATGGCCTTCCCGCAAGGCTACGATACCCCGGTCGGCGAGCACGGCACGCAACTTTCCGGCGGCCAGCGTCAGCGCATCGCCATCGCCCGCGCGCTGATCAAGGACGCCCCGATCATCCTGCTCGACGAGGCCACGGCCGCGCTCGACTCGGAATCGGAAACGCTGGTGCAGGCCGCGCTCGAACGCTTGAGCCACGGCCGCACCACACTGGTGATCGCCCACCGCCTGCACACCATCATGCACGCCGACACCATTTGCGTGGTAGAGAACGGCGCGGTGGTCGAATCCGGCCGCCACGCCGACCTGCTCGCCAAGGGCGGCCGCTACGCCTCGTTCTTCCGCCTGCAACAGCGCGAGGCCGGGCCGCGCGCGGTCGCAGCGTCCGTGTAGTTCTTCCAGGTGATCCATTCATGAGCAATCCTTACGTCATCGCCCAGCCGCCGCAGCCAGCCATCACCGTCGCCGGACGGAGCGAAACCTTTCCGGTGCGCCGCATCTGGTGTGTCGGGCGCAACTATCTCGAACACGTCCGCGAGATGGGCAACGACGAGCGGCAGCCGCCGTTCTTCTTCGCCAAGCACGCCGACATGATCGTGCCGGACGGCGCGCGCGTGCTCTACCCGCCGCTGACCAAGGACTTGCATCATGAGGTCGAACTGGTGGTGGCGCTGAAAGACGGCGGCACCGATCTGGCCGAGGCGGCGGCGCTCGACGCCGTCTATGGCTATGGCGTCGGCATCGACCTGACGCGACGCGACCTGCAATTCGCCTCGCGCGAAAAGAAGCAGCCGTGGGAGATCGGCAAATCGTTCGAGGCTTCAGCACCGGTCGGCGCGCTGCGCCCGGCGACAAAGATCGGCCATCCCGCCAAGGGCCGTATCTGGCTCAAGGTCAACGGCACGGAGAAGCAGGACGGCGACCTCGCCCAGATGATCTGGAGCGTGCCGGAGATTATTGCGCGGCTGTCGCGTCAGGTGCGGCTCGCGGCCGGCGACATCATCATGACCGGCACGCCCGCCGGCGTCGGCCCGCTGTCGCCGGGCGACAAGGTGGAAGCCGGCATCGACGGCATCGGCAAACTGCGCATCGAGATTACGCCGGCGGGGTAACCGTCATGCGCGGGCTTGACCCGCGCATCCCGACAGCAAACGCAATGCCTGTCTACTCGGGATTGCCGGGTAATAAGGGCGTTCACGCCCGTCTTTGACGGGCTATGCCCGGCAATGACGAAGTATATTGCTGCGGGGATGCTTACATCACAGCGGCAGGTTGTCGTGCTTCTTGGCCGGCACCTCGACCTTCTTGTCGCGCAGCATGGCAAGTGCGCGGGCAATGCGCTTGCGCGTCGAGTGCGGCATGATCACGTCATCGATATAGCCGCGCTCGGCGGCCACGAACGGCGACAGGAAGCGGTCCTCGTATTCCTTGGTGCGCGCGGCGATCTTTTCCGCATCGCCGATGTCGCGGCGGAAGATGATTTCCACCGCGCCCTTGGCCCCCATCACGGCGATCTGCGCCGTCGGCCAGGCATAGTTCACATCGGCACCGATTTCCTTCGACGCCATGACGTCGAAAGCGCCGCCATAGGCCTTGCGGGTGATCACGGTGACGAGCGGCACGGTGCACTGTGAATAGGCGAACAGCAGCTTGGCACCGTGCTTGATCAGGCCGCCGTATTCCTGCGCGGTGCCCGGCAAAAAGCCCGGCACGTCGACGAAGGTGACGATCGGAATGTTGAAGGCATCACAGAACCGCACAAAGCGCGCGGCCTTGCGTGAGGCATCCGAGTCGAGCACGCCCGCCAGCACCATCGGCTGGTTGGCGACAAAGCCGACCGTGCGCCCGGCGATGCGACCGAAGCCGGTGACGATGTTCCTGGCGAAGGCTCCCGCGATCTCGAAGAAATCGCCCTCGTCCGCCACCTTCAGGATCAGTTCCTTGATGTCGTAGGGAATGTTCGGATTGTCCGGCACCAGCGTGTCGAGCGAATGATCGACACGCTCGATGTCGTCGAAGCTCGGCCAGTGCGGCACGCCATCGGAATTGTTGGCGGGCAGGAAATTGATCAGCCGGCGCATCTGCAACAGCGCCTCGACGTCGTTGTCGAACGCGCCGTCGGCGATGGACGACTTGGTGGCATGCACGCTGGCGCCGCCGAGTTCTTCCGCCGTCACCATCTCGTTGGTTACGGTCTTCACCACGTCGGGGCCGGTGACGAACATGTAGCTGGTGTTCTTCACCATGAAGATGAAGTCGGTCATCGCCGGCGAGTAGACGTCGCCGCCGGCGCACGGCCCCATGATCACGCTGATCTGCGGGATCACGCCAGACGCCTGCACGTTGCGACGGAACACATAGGAATAACCGGCGAGCGCCGCGACGCCTTCCTGAATGCGGGCGCCGCCGGCATCGTACAGGCCGATGATCGGCGCGCGCGCCTTCATCGCCATGTCTTGCAGCTTGGTGATCTTGAGCGCATGCGTCTCCGACAGCGAGCCGCCGAACACGGTAAAGTCCTTGGCGAACACAAACGTCTTGCGGCCGTTGACGGTGCCCCAGCCGGTGACGACGCCGTCGCCGGGAATCCGGGTCTTGTCCATGCCGAACTCGACCGAGCGGTGCTCGACGAACATGTCGAACTCCTCGAACGAGCCCTTGTCGAGCAGCACCTCGATGCGCTCGCGCGCGGTCAGCTTGCCGCGATTATGCTGGGCCTCGATGCGCTTCTCGCCGCCGCCGAGCTTGGCGCCTGCGCGGCGCGCTTCGAGCCTGTCCAGAATGTCCATGATGTCGTCCCGCCCGTGCCTCACCGAACCCGAGGCGCCCTGCCCCGGCCTCCAAGATGGCGTTTTCTAGAGCATTTTAGCTTCTGATGGAATCAGAAGCGAAGCTCTCGGGTTTTGTTTTGACGCGTTTTCTTCACGCGAAGCGGTGTCCACTTCGCTTGAAAACGCTATAGCACGCGAATTTCGGGTAAGGAAACATGGCATAACGGCATATCGGAATACGGAATAGCCTGGCGCTCCCGCTCGAGGCGGAGGCTTGCGGCAGACGGGTGCTGAAACTCGCCGTCAGATTGACCCGACCAGTGCCAGCGCTTTTTGCGCAAGCGGCATGCGGGCCGCGATATGCCGCTTGTCGGCAATATCGAGATTCAGCGCGAACACGGCGAGGCGCCCACCGCTCTCGGCGAAACCGACCAGCCAGCCTGCAGTGGCGCGCCAGCCACCCGCGACCGAACGATCATCGACGCCGACCAGCCCGCTCTTGGCGCGGATAATGGCATCGCCGACCTTCGTAACCGGCATGATGTCGCGGGTAAGCTCCTGGCTTCGCGTGGACACCGGCAGCGCGTTGCGGCGCAGGCGGTCGAGGAATGCGATCTGCTCGCGTGCGGAAATCCGCAAGGCTCCAGTCAGCCAGAAGCGATCGATGCCGCCGCCGATGGCGCGATTGCCGTAATCGAAGGCAACGAGATAGCGTTGCATGCGCTCGGGGCCGATGCGCCGGGCGATCTCCTGATAGACCGGCACGGCGGACGCGGCGATGGCCGAGCGTAGCGTATGGTCCTTGTTCCAGTCCGGGAAGGCACGCTCCACGCCATCCCACTTGAACACGTCCTTGTCCGGATCGCTCACCACGCCGGTTTCGAGTGCGATGACCGAGTTGGCAATCTTGAACGTTGAGGCCGGCAGGATGGCCGCGTCGCATCGCGCCTTGTCGCTCAGGATCAGTTGCCGCCCGTCGGCCCGATAGGCAGCAAACGCGCCGCGTGTGTCTTCGTCGGCAAACAGCCGCGCAAGCCGTTCGTCCACCGTTTCGTGCGAGGTGACGGACGCGGCCATCGCGGGGAACGGCGCCACCGCGGCGGCAAGGCATCCGATGGCCTGGCGGCGATTCATCGGCATCGTGCTCCGGTCAATGAGGGACGCAGGCCACAATGCGGCGCTTCATGGTGGAATGATGACCGTCTCGTCTCAGCGCTGCGGCCGCGACAGTCGCAGCACGAACACCAGCACCTCGGCGACGGCGCGGTAGAGTTCTTCGGGAATCTCGTCGCCCAGTTCGACATGCGCGAGCGCACCCGCGAGCACCTCGTTTTCCTCGATGGGAATATCGTGCGCCCGGGCCACCTCGATGATTTTTTCGCCGAGCGGACCGCGCCCCTTGGCGACCACGCGCGGCGCACCGCCACGGTCGTAATGCAGCGCGACGGCAAGGCGTCCGTCCGACGGCCCCGTCATGACGCGCGGTCCCAAAAATGCCCGGCCGGCGCGGCCGGCATCGGCGGCGCGCCCTCGCCGACCACGATGTCGCCCGGCTCCAGCGCCGCCTCGCGCAGCGCCCGCGACAGGTCCGGGGCGTCGTTCCGCAGCCGCGCAGCCGTCAGCGGCCGCTCCGCCCACATCCGCACCGAGGTCGCCCCGCCGGAGAGCGACACCAGCGCATGCACCGGCCCCGCCGGCTCGACATCGAGCGAGAAGCGCGCGCGCCAGATACGGTGGGCGCCCTGCACTTCCCCATCGTCAGGCCGCGCTCCGTCACGGAAAATCTCGAACTGCGCCACCGCGGTGCCTTGCGGCAGGGCAATCGGCACCTCGAACAGCCAGCGCGTCGCCTGCTGATCGGCACGCGGCTGCACGGCGTCCGGCCCCGGCAGCGAGGCAACCTGCAACAGGGTCTGGCGCGCCAGGGCCGCGTCTGTATCCGCGAGCAGGCGATGGATGACAGCCGCCGCAGATGCGTCCGGCGCCAGCGTCGGCTGCGCCACCGGCTGCGCCGCAGGCGCCGCACCCCGATAGGGCGGCGGCGGCAGATCGGTGCGGGCAACAGCACCGGCTTCCGGCGCCGCTGCCGGCAGCACGGCTGGCGACCGCGCGGGCATCCCGGCCAGCGCGTCGCGCACCAGCGCGAGCATCGTGCCCACCGCGACCGGGCGGGGATTAGCCGGCTGCCCCGCCACCGGCACCAGCGCCCGCGATCCACCCTCGCCTTCGCCAGTCCGGGCGGGCACCGGATCGGGACCGTCCGGCACCAGCGGCGGAGCGGCCAGCGCCAGCGGCCTGCTTGCGGCGGGTGCGACCGGGGCCCCTTGCGCAGCGACGGCCGGAGGCGGGCCGGCGGCCTCGGCGGCAACCGCCAGCGCGTGGCGCAGCACGGTCAGCGCCGCCTTCATGTCTGGGGCACCGGCAGTCGGCGGCGAACCGGTCGCAAGATGCTGTTCGAGAAACAGGCCGGACCGGGCGACAGCCGCTTTGAACCCGGCCCCGTCGATACGGCTCTCGGCGGGAAGGCGCGTCGTCAGCACCTGCGCGACGGCAGCCCGCACCGCAGGCGCCAGCGCCGCCATCGGCGCCGCGGCCAGATCGGCAAAAAGGGGGCCAAGACTCCCCTGCCGGGTCGCGGCCTGGGTGGCAGCCGCGGTGACCGCCTGCATCTCGACGGCGCTCAACACCGGAGAAGCCGCGGGCGGCCTTGCCGCAGCAGCCTGCGCCACCGCGGCAGCCGTGGCCGCGGTCGCGGCAGCCGATGCCTCGCCGGACGGCTGCGCAATCACGAACCGCAGCCCCTCGGCGCCCGGCGTCACCACGAAGCGCAGCGACTGTCCGGCCTGCAACGGCACCTCGGAGGCAACGTCGAGGGTGAGCCCGGCAATGGCGATACGGACCAGATTGGCTTCGAGCAGCTTGACGACGGTGGCGTCGATCGCGGCACCGGGACGCAGCACGAGCGCGCTCGCGGCGGCATCGGAGGCCGCCACCGGACTGATCGGCAGAATGGGCGTGGGCATCGGGCGGACCTCGCTCGGCCCCGACCCTAGCCAGCCGTCGTAAAGCCAGCGTTAACCGGCTAGCGCCTTCAAAACCCCCGCCGCAGCGGAAAAATCGCGGTGCGCTGCGGCGCGCCGCGCCAGCGCCTCGGCATCCTCGCCCCAGGTGGCAAAATTCCAGTCCTCGTCCACATTCGCCGCCGCCCACACCGCATCGGCGTCGCGCGCGCCCCGCGCCAGCGCCAGTCCCAGCAGTGCCGAGCCGGTGATGGCCGTCACCACATGCAGCGCGCCGAGCGGCCATGGCCCGGCCGGCAGCGCGGCACGTGCGGCAGCCAGCGCCGCGTCTGGCTGGCGCACATGGATGATGCCTTCCGCCAGCATGAAATGCGCGCCCAGCGTCTCGCGTGCCCAGTCCAGCACTGGGTTCCAGTGCTGCGCCTGCCGCGCCACCAGCCCCTCGGGGTGGCCGGCGCGATAGAAAAGGAGGTCGGAGCCGAAATACTTTGCGATGTCGTCGGCCACGGCCTCACGGCGATCGGTGACGCCATCGATCACGCTGTTGGCGAGCCGCGTCATCGGCATGCTGAGCGGATCGAGCATCTCGCCTTGCGCGTTCCATTCCGCCGCCATCGTCTCGGCGATGGAGCGGACCGGCGCCGCGACCGCACGACGGCCGGGCGTCTTGACCGGCCTGCCGTCGAGGGTCAGCGCAAAACCCTCCTCGCTCGCGGCCACCTCGGCCGCCTTATAGAACCGCCTGCGCTGCGGCCCATGCGCCGACTGCCGCGCCGCCTCCTGCGGGTCGAGCGGCGATGGCCCAAGGCCCTCCTCGAACAGTTCGCGCATCCCGTCCCTCGTCACTGCTGGTTGGCGCACGCGCGTGAATACGCCGCACGCTCGTTCGGGCCAAGCCCCGCGGCGGCGGCTTCGTGCAGGCACTGCGTCACGCGGTCGCCGAAACTTTCCGGCCGCGCCGCCGGCCGCACCCTGCGCGGCGACGCGTCGAGCTGCGGCACTTTGGGCACCTCGATCTTCGGAGGCGGCGGGGGTGGAGGCGGCGGCGGCACTACGGCCGGGCTGCCGGCCGGCGGTATAAGCTGGGCCGCTGCCGGCGACGCCAGCATCATCAGGACGGCGAGCGCGCCGGACAAGACATCTTGTTTCATGACGATCATGTCGGGCCGGCGGCGGGCCGGCGCAAGGCGCCGCGTCTCACGCGTCCGGCGCTTCGATGATCGGGTCGAAACGGGTGGCATCGAACCCGAGCAGGTTCCACGATTGCTGCATATGCGGCGGCAGCGGCGCGGTCGCGTCGATCACCCCGCCGCGCGGATGCGGCACGACGATGCGGCGCGCCAGCAGATGCAGGCGGTTCTGCAGCCCGCCGGGCAATTGCCAGTTCTCCTTGTTGAAGTACTTTGGATCGCCGACGATGGCGTGACCGATATGCGCCATATGCGCGCGCAACTGGTGGGTGCGCCCCGTCACCGGCTTGAGCGACACCCAGGCGAGCTTCTGGGCGGCGGTCTCGACCACCGCGTAGTAGGTCACGGCATGGCTCGCGCCCTCGTCGCCATGCGTCGCGATCCGCATGATCGAGTCTTCCTCGTTCTCCTCCTTGACGAGATAGGTCGAGATGCGGCCCTGCTTCGGCTTGGGCACGCCCGCGACCAGCGCCCAATAAATCTTGCGCGCCGAGCGGTGTCGGAACGATGCCGTCAGCGCCGAGGCGGCAAAGCGGGTCTTGGCCACCAGCAGACAGCCGGCGGTGTCCTTGTCGAGGCGGTGGACGAGGCGCGGCCGTTGCCCCTTGGCGTCGCGCATCGTCTCCAGCATGCGATCGACATGGCGCACCGTGCCGGAGCCACCCTGCACCGCGAGGCCGGCCGGCTTGTTGAGCACCATGACGTCGTCGTCCTCGAACAGGATCATGGCGCGCAATTCATCGTGAGTGCGCCGTTCCACCTCCGAGAGGTGGCCCGGCGCGCGCGGGGCATCGAGCCGCAGCGGCGGAATGCGAACGCGGCTGCCCGCGTCGAGGCGATCCTTGCTGTCGGCGCGACGGCCATCGACGCGCAGTTCGCCTTTGCGGACGATGCGCTGGATGTGGGAGAACGACAGCCCCGGAAAGCGCGCTTCGAGGAAGCGGTCGACCCGCATGCCTGCTTCGTCCGCCGTCACGGTCACGGTCTCAACCGCCGTCGGCAGCGCCGGCTCCGCGTCGCTTCGCGTTTTTGTCTTGTTCGGCTTGTTGTTTGTCTTGGGCGGCGCCTCGGCAGGCGACGGCGCGCGCGGCTTCGCGCCCGCCTTGCGCGGACGGCGCGGCGGCGAAGAAGCGGAGGAAGACGCGCGGGAGGTGGGCGCTTTGCGGACGCGGCGGCTCATCGGACGGATCACGTTGGTGGCGTCCGCTGTTACCTCATAACCACGGCCGCGTCACTGCGAAACCGCGATGCCCGCGCAGGTAAGGCGCGCATGACTGAACCGTGCGCGCCTCCTTGACGTGTCAGCGTACCGGCGCGGGCCGGGGCGTGGCCGCAATCGGTGCCGGCCCGGCTTGAGTCATCCCCGGCTCGGGCGCAGCCGCCTCGCGCACCGCTCCGTGCGGAAGTTGCAGGACGGTGGCAGTCTGGCCTTCGACCAGACGGGTGAGCAGCACGATCTCCCCGCTGGCGAATTCCAGCGCATCGTGATGCGCGGCCGGCTTGTCGAGCGCGACCTGACGGAAACGCGCCACCCGCTCGCCGATCTGCCGTTTCGGCATCAAGGGGAAGTTCGGCTCGGCCTCGACATCGTGGTCGAACGCCACCTCCGTGCCCGGCATCAGGCAAATCGCGACGTTGGGCTCACCGACCTCGGTGAAGCCGCGGGTCATCGATGTCGGAAACCGGGTGGTCACCAGCCGCTGACCGGCGGCAGCCGGTCGGGACGCAACATGCTGCAGGCTGTAGTCGCACATCAGAAGCCTCCTTCATGAGCCAGCCCCGATCTGCGTTCCTCATGTCCCCCAACACGCTCGGTCGAATTAGGTTGCGCCTCGTTCGATGAAAACCCTCGACGTCCTTCTTGGCCGCCCTCTCGCCGGCGCAGAGGCGAGGCTCAAGCCTTGCGCGCGGCGCGCAGCTTCGCCCAGTAGTCGAGCCGCTTCCTGATCTCGCGCTCGAAGCCGCGCTCCGGCGGGTCGTAAAACGTTCGCCGCCCCATCGCCTCGGGGAAGTAATCCTGCCCGGAAAACCCTTCCGGGGTGTCGTGATCGTACTCGTAACCCGCGCCGTACCCTTCCTCGCGCATCAACTTGGTCGGAGCGTTGAGGATGTGGCGCGGCGGTAACAGAGAGCCATGCTCCTTTGCCGCGCGCATGGCCGCGCCGAAGGCTTTATAGCCGGCGTTGGATTTGGGCGCGGTCGCGACGTAGATTACGGCTTGCGCAAGGGCGAGTTCGCCTTCGGGCGAGCCGAGGAAGTCGTAAGCGTCCTTGGCGGCATTGGCGATAATGAGCGCCTGCGGGTCGGCCAGGCCGATATCCTCGACCGCCATGCGCACGACGCGGCGGGCGAGGAACAACGGGTCCTCGCCGGCATCAAGCATCCGCGCTAGGTAATACAGCGCCGCGTCCGGGTCGGACCCGCGCACCGCCTTGTGCAGCGCCGAGATCAAGTTGTAATGGCCGTCGGCCGACTTGTCGTAGATCGGCGCGCGCCGCTGCAAAACCTCCTGCAACTGGACGGCGCCGAACACCTCGTCGGCACGCGCAGCGCGCCACACTTCTTCGGCAAGCGTCAACGCGGCGCGGCCGTCGCCATCAGCCATGCGCACCAAGACGGCGCGTGCCTCGGCATCGAGCGGCAGCTTGCGGCCCTCGATTGCCTCGGCGCGGGAAAACAGCTTTTCGATGTCGTCGGGGTCGAGCGAATTGAACACCAGGACGCGCGCCCGCGACAACAGCGCCGCGTTCAGTTCGAACGATGGATTCTCGGTGGTGGCGCCGACCAGCACCACGGTGCCATCCTCCATCACCGGCAGGAAGGAATCCTGCTGCGCCTTGTTGAAGCGATGCACCTCGTCCACGAACAACAGCGTGCCGGTGCCGGTCTCGCGCCGCGCCCGCGCCGCATCGAACACCTTCTTGAGATCGGCGACGCCGGAAAACACCGCTGAAATCTGCTCGAAATGCAGTTCGGTCGCGTCCGCCAGCAGCCGCGCCACGGTGGTCTTGCCGGTGCCCGGCGGTCCCCACAGGATCAGCGAGCCGAGCGTGCGCGTGTCCAGCATGCGGGTCAGCGCCCCGTCGGGACCAAGGATATGATCCTGCCCGACAACCTCGGCGAGCGTGCGCGGCCGCAGCTTTTCGGCCAACGGCCGCGGCGCGTCGCGCTCCAGGCCCGCCGCCGCGAACAGGGTTGGTGATGCTTGCTTCCGCCGCTCCGCCATGTTGCTACCTGTCGTTGCCGAAGCAGGTCCGGCAAATTCCCTCCTCCGTCATGCCCGCGCATAACCGTTCGAAGAACGGCGTTCTATCGAACGGCTATGTCGCGGGTATCCGCGTCTCACCCGCCCCACCCTACCCTCCCCCGCTTGCGGGGGAGGGAAAAGGAAGGGGACGTGGTTGGCCGGAGTGACCTATCCGCCAAGCATGACGGAAATCTGCTGGCCGCCCCGCACCACGGTGATGCGCCACAGCCGGCTCGGCTCACGGGTGGCGCGGGCGAGGTCGGCGGTGGTCGCGATCTTCTGGCCGTTGACCGCGAGGATCACGTCACCCTTCTGGAACCCGACATTGGCCGCGGTGGAATCGTCAGGCAGATCGACGATGACCACGCCCTCCGGATCGCCCTGCAACCGCAGTTCGTCGGCCAATGCCGGCGAGATATTGGCGACCTTCGCGCCACGGAACGGCGAACGCGACGCGATTGTGATTTCGTCGCGTCCGGTATCGGGTGCAGCCTCAAGCGGAATGGCGAGCTTGACCGCCCGCCCGCCCCGCATCACCTCGACCGTCACCGTGCCGCCGAGCGGCCGGGTCGCGAAGCGATAACCGAAGGCATTGGGATCGTCGATCTGCTGGCCGTCCACCGCCGTGATGAGGTCGGACATCTTCAAGCCGCCGCGCGCCGCCGGGCTGCCCGGCACCACGTTGACCACCAGCGCGCCGGTCGGGCGCGCCAGCCCCAGCGTCTCGGCGATATCGGCCGTCACCGTCTGCAGCCGCGCGCCCAGCCAGGGCCGCGCCACCGCCTTGCCGCCCTGCTCGGCGGAGGCCACCACCACCCGCACCATGTTGGCGGGGATCGCGAAGCCGATGCCCTGCGAGCCGCCGGAGCGCGAAAAAATCGCGGTGTTGATGCCGACCAGCTTGCCGGCCATGTCCACCAGCGCACCGCCGGAGTTGCCCGGATTGATCGCGGCATCGGTCTGGATGAAGAACTGGTAGTCGCTGATGCCGACCTGCGTGCGCGCCAGCGCCGAGACGATTCCCTGCGTCACCGTCTGGCCGACGCCGAACGGATTGCCGACCGCCAGCACCACGTCGCCGACCAGCAGGCCGTCGGAATCGGCGAAGTCGAGCTTCGGGAACTTTTCGCGGGCCTTGATGCGCAGCACCGCGAGGTCGGTGCGGGTATCCTTCAGCACGATCTCGGCTTCGAACTCGCGCTTGTCGGCGAGCGAGACCTTGACCTGATCAGCGCCCTCGATGACGTGATTGTTGGTGACGACCAAGCCGCGCTCGTCGACGATGACGCCGGAGCCGAGCGAGCGCTGCACCTGCTCGGGCGACTGGCCGGGCACGCCGAAGAAGCGGCGAAACACCGGATCGTCGAGCAGCGGATTGCGCGGCATGGTCTTGGCCGCATAGACGTTGACGACGGCCGGCGTCACCCGCTGCACGATCGGCGCGTAGGATAGCCGCACGTCCTGCGCCGACGCCGGCACGCGGCGCTCCTGCGCGGCGGCCGGCAGGGCCACCAGGAGAGCGAGGGCGGCGAGAATGACGCGGGCGGCGGGAGCGGTCGGCATGCGCATGATTCCGTCTGAACAGCCCTGATATATAGCGCTTTTATGGGGTGCCGGTAGCCCGCGCGATAAAGCTTCCTCAGCGCGCCCCGGCGCGCATCAGACTATCGGCCATCGCCGCAAAACCGCGGCTGCGGGCGTGCGCCAGCGCCGTCACGCCGTTGCGGTCGGGGATGTTGACGTCAGCACCGGCTTCGACCAGGAGGCGCAGGATATCGGTATGCACCGGCCCGCCGTCGCCGAGGATCACGGTTTCCAACAGCGCGGTCCAGCCGAGATTGTTGACGTGATCGATATCGATCGCGGTGCCGAGCAGGATGCGCACAGTCTCGACGTGGCCATGATGGGCGGCCGGGATCAGCGCGGTGCCGCCATAGCGGTTGGTGCTGGCGAGATCGGCGCGGCCGGAGGTCAGGATGAGCTTGAGGATCGCATTGCGGCCCTCGGCGCCGGCATAGAGGAACGGGCTGTCGCTGATACGGTCCTTGGCGTTGACGTCGGCGCCGGCGGCAATCAGTGCGCGCGCCACCTCGACGCGATCGCCTTCGGTCGCCGCCAGCAGCGCGGTGCGGCCACGCGTGTCGCGCGCGTCGAGCGAAACGCCGGCACGCACCAGCTCGGCGACGCGGGCAACATCGCCACGCTCCGCCGCGTGGATCAGCGCCATCCCCGCCTGCTTGTCCGCTTGCGCCATGCCCAATCCCTCCGCCATCCAGCCGGCCGCGGCCAGCCCGATCACCGCCCAAACGAAAAGGGCGACGCCGCGCGCCGCCCTCGATCGTCCATCCGGCCTCGGCCGGCGCGTCATGCCGCCTCGGTCTCAGCCGCCTCGGGCACCGGACCGGAATCCTGCCCCTTAGCATCGACGTCGCGATCGACGAACTCGATCACGGCCATCGGCGCATTGTCGCCATAGCGGAAGCCGGCCTTGATGATGCGGGTATAGCCGCCGTTGCGGTCCTTGTAGCGCTCAGCCAGCACCTCGAACAGCTTCTTGACCTGATCCCGGTCGCGCAGCTCGCCAATCGCCTGGCGACGCAGCGCCAGCCCGCCCTTCTTGCCGAGCGTCACCAGCTTCTCGACGATCGGGCGCAGTTCCTTGGCCTTCGGCAGCGTGGTGACGATCTGCTCGTGCTTGATCAGCGCCGCCGCCATGTTGGCGAACATCGCGCGGCGATGCTCGGCAGTGCGGTTGAGCTTGCGGTGGACTTTTCCGTGACGCATGTCGTCATCCTCGTTTGTCTGCCATGTCGCGGCGCACGCCACTCAGGCCATTCAGGTGGGCTTCCTGCGTTCGCCCGGGATGCGATGGCCGAATAGTGCCGGCCATGGCGATGAAAATGGATCAGTAGTGATCCTCGAAGCGCTTGGCCAGTTCGTCGATGTTCTCCGGCGGCCAGCCCGGCACTTCCATGCCGAGATGCAGGCCCATCTGGGCCAGCACTTCCTTGATCTCGTTCAGCGACTTGCGGCCGAAGTTCGGGGTGCGCAGCATCTCCGCTTCCGACTTCTGCACGAGATCGCCGATATAGACGATGTTGTCGTTCTTCAGGCAGTTGGCGGAGCGCACCGACAGCTCCAACTCGTCCACCTTCTTGAGGAAGGACGGGTTGAAGGCGAGATCGGGAATGACTTCGGCGGCGACTTCCTTGCGCGGCTCCTCGAAGTTGACGAACACGTTGAGCTGGTCCTGCAGGATGCGCGCGGCGTAGGCGACCGCATCCTCCGGCGTCAGCGCGCCGTTGGTCTCGACCGTCATCGTCAGCTTGTCATAGTCGAGGATCTGGCCTTCGCGGGTGTTCTCGACCTTGTAGGAGACGCGACGCACCGGCGAGTACAGGCTGTCCACCGGGATCAGGCCGATCGGCGCATCCTCGGGGCGGTTGCGCTCGGCGGCGACATAGCCCTTGCCGGTGTTGACCGTGAACTCCATGCGGATCTCGGCGCCGTCGTCCAGCGTGCAAAGTTGCAGGTCGGGGTTGAGGATCGCGATGTCGCCGACGGTCTGGATGTCGCCGGCAGTGACGGCGCCCGGCCCTTGCTTCTTCACGACCATGCGCTTGGGGCCTTCGCCCTGCATCTTGATCGCGATGTCCTTGATGTTGAGCACGATGTCGGTGACGTCCTCGCGCACGCCGGCGATCGAGGAGAACTCGTGCAGCACGCCGTCGATGTGCACCGACTGCACCGCCGCTCCTTGCAGCGACGACAGAAGGATGCGGCGCAGCGCGTTGCCGAGTGTCTGGCCGAAGCCGCGCTCAAGCGGCTCGGCGACCAGCGTCGCAAGCCGGCTCGGGTCGCTGCCCGGGGTCACCTGAAGCTTGTTGGGACGAATGAGTTCCTGCCAATTTTTCTGGATCGTCACTGTATCACCCATTCTTGTGCCAGCCCTGTGTCAGAGGCCGCCGGACGGGGCCATCTGTCCGGCTTGCCTCGCCGGACGCGTTGCGGATCGGCCGCGCAACCATCCGGCGCTGGAGCGCGCGGATCGGACCGCGCACCGTGCATTCAAAAAACCGCCGAAGCCCTTGTGACAACGGCGGGTCTTACCTCTAAACGCGCCGACGCTTGCGCGGGCGGCAGCCGTTATGCGGGATCGCGGTCACGTCACGGATCGAGGTGACGGTGAAGCCCGCCGCCTGCAGCGCCCGCAGCGCCGATTCGCGGCCCGAACCGGGACCGGCGACCTCGACCTCCAGCGTGCGCATGCCGTGTTCCTGCGCCTTCTTGGCAACGTCTTCGGCGGCGACCTGCGCCGCATACGGCGTGGACTTGCGCGAGCCCTTGAAGCCCATCGTGCCGGCCGACGACCAGGCGATGGCATTGCCCTGCGCGTCGGTGATGGTGATGGTCGTGTTGTTGAACGACGAGTTCACATGCGCCACGCCGGAGGCGATATTCTTGCGTTCGCGACGGCGGACGCGGGCGACTTCCTTGGCCATTAAAGGGTCCTTCTTTCGATCTCGACACCGCCGTTATGCCAGCGGCTCCACCAATGCAGACAACAGGACCAGCGCGGACGGCCGGGACATGCCCTGCCAAAAGCCCGGACCGGACGCCTGCCTACTTCTTCTTGCCCGCGATCGCCTTCGCCGGCCCCTTGCGGGTACGGGCGTTGGTGTGGGTACGCTGGCCGCGTACCGGCAGGCCGCGACGATGGCGCAGGCCGCGGTAGCAGCCAAGGTCCATCAGACGCTTGATGTTGATGCCGACCTCGCGGCGCAGGTCGCCCTCGACCATGTAGTCGCGGTCGATCACTTCGCGGATCTGCAGCACTTCCTGATCGCTCAACTGCATCACGCGGCGATCGTGCGGAATCTTCACCTTCTCCACGATCTCGGCCGCGCTTTTGGGGCCGATGCCATGGATATACTGCAGCGCGATCAGCACGCGCTTGTTGGTCGGAATGTTCACGCCGGCGATACGGGCCACGGCTGTCTCTCCTGTTTCCGACCATTGAGGCCGGCAATGCTGTTATTTCTGGGGAACGAGGCCCGCAAACACGAACGCGACGCCGGCCCCGATCAGTCTCGTGAGGCCCGGCATCGTTGGAATCTGTCCAATAGATGCCGGTGTTAATAAGGATTCAGCGTCGTCGCGTCAACCGCCTCGCCGCTCCCGCTCGCTTCTTCGTGACCTTGCGGACCGGGGCGCGCTTGGCGGCTTTGGCCTTTTTCACGGCCTTGCCTCTGGTGGCTCCCGCGGCCGGCTTACGGGCCTTGGCAACCTTCTTTTTGGTAGGCGACTTCAAAGACTTGGCTGGCTTCTTTACAGCTTTTGCCGAACTTGCCTTGCGACCCTTTGCGGGCGTGGCTTTAGCCCGCTTGGCCGTAGCGGACCGGGTCTTGGTCGCCTTTGTCCTGGCCGCCTTCGCCTTGGCCGCCTTCCCCTTGGCAGCCTTCCCCTTGGCAGCCTTGGCGGTTTTAGCCTTCGCAACCTTGGCCTTCGAAACCTTGGCCCCGGATGCCGTCTTTGCCTTGGACGCCTTGGCCTTCGGACGTACGGCCGGCGTCTTGGCTTTGGCTTTCCTGGCTTTGGCCTTCGCGCGCGACCGGGGCACCGACGCGGTAGCAGTCATCGCCTCCAGCATCGCCGCGATATCGGCCGATACCTCCTCGACCGACTTCATGCCGTCCACCGTGGCGAGAAGACGCTTCTCCGCGTAGTAGTCCACGAGCGGCGCGGTCTGGGCGCGATAGGCAGCGAGCCGTTTGGCCAGCGCCTCGGCATTATCGTCGGCGCGCACGCTTTCGCCGCGCGCGGTCATCTCTGCGATACGGGTCTCGACCCGCTGCAGCAGCACGCCCTCGTTGACGCGCAGTTCGACGGCCGCGTCGAGCTTGAGGCCCTTCTCCTTGAGAAGCCGGGTCAGCGCCTCGGCCTGCGGCACGGTGCGCGGAAAGCCGTCGAGGATGAAGCCGCCGGCCGCGTCGGGCTGATCGATGCGCTCGGAGATAATGCCGATCACCACCTCGTCCGGCACGAGACCGCCGCTCGCCATGATATCCTTGGCTTTGAGGCCGACCGGCGTGCCGGCTGCAACGGCCGCCCGCAGCATGTCGCCGGTCGACAACTGGACGATGCCGTGGCGCTCCACCAACCGCTTGGCCTGTGTTCCCTTGCCGGCCCCCGGCGGCCCGAGAAGAATAAGCCTCATCGCCGTCGCCCCTTCCCCTTCGACTTCCGGATCAACCCTTCATACTGGTGCGCCAGCAGGTAGCCCTGAACCTGCGCCACCGTATCCATGGTCACGCTGACCACGATCAGGAGCGAGGTGCCGCCGAAGTAGAACGGTACCGACGCGTACGAGATCAGGATTTCGGGCACCAGGCAGACCAGCGCCAGATAGATGGCGCCGACCACGGTGATGCGTGACAGCACATAATCGATGTATTCGGCGGTGCGCTCGCCCGGACGGATGCCGGGAATGAAGCCGCCGTGCTTCTTCAGGTTGTCGGCTGTCTCGGTCGGGTTGAACACCACGGCGGTGTAGAAGAACGTGAAGAACACGATCATCCCGAGATACAGGATGAGGTAGGCGGGCCGGCCGTGACTAAGCTGCGTGGTCAGCCACTGGAACCACTCCGGCCCTGCGCCGGCGTTGAAGTTGGCGACCGTCCCGGGCAGCAGCAGCAGCGAGGAGGCGAAGATCGGCGGAATGACGCCCGAGGTGTTGAGCTTCAGCGGCAGATGCGAGGACTGGCCCTCGAACATCTTGTTGCCGACCTGGCGCTTCGGATACTGGATCAGGAGCCGGCGCTGCGCCCGCTCGACGAACACGATGATGCCGATCACGGCGACCGCCATCACCAGAATGCCGAGGATCAGCCCGGTGGACAGCGCGCCCTGCCGTCCGAGTTCCAGCGTGCCGACGATGGCCGAGGGCAGTTCGGCGACGATACCCGCCATGATGATCAGCGAGATGCCGTTGCCGATACCGCGCGCGGTGATCTGCTCGCCCACCCACATCAGGAACATGGTGCCGCCGGTCAGCGTGATCGTGGTGGAAAGAAGGAAGAACGGCCCCGGCTGGCTGACGACGTTGCCGGCACCCTGCAAACCGATGGCGATGCCGTAAGCCTGCAACGCCGCCAGCACCAGCGTCAGATAGCGCGTGTACTGGTTGATGACCTTGCGGCCAGCCTCGCCTTCCTTCTTCAGCGCCTCGAGCTTGGGCGACACCGATTGCAGAAGTTGCAGAATGATCGCCGCCGAGATGTACGGCATGATATTCAACGCAAAGATCGCCATGCGGTCGATGCCACCGCCGGAGAACATGTTGAACATGCCGAGAATGCCGCCGGCCTGCTGGCGGAACACCTGGCTCCAGACCGCCGGGTCGATGCCGGGCAGCGGAATGTAGGTGCCGAGCCGGTAGACGACGAGCGCACCCAGCGTGAACCAGATGCGCTTTTTCAGTTCGTCGGCCTTGGCAAGGGCCGAGAAGTTCAGGTTGGCCGCAAGTTGTTCCGCCGCAGAGGCCATGGACACGAGATCCTTATCATGCGTCCCCGGCCGCGCCGGCGATCCGCCTCATGTCCGAAGCCAATCGGGCATGACGCGCCGCGCCGCCGGGGGAAGCCCCTTACGAGGCCGCCTTGTCGTCGCCCGCCGCCTCGCGCGCAAGTATCTTGATCGAGCCGCCGGCCTTCTCGACCGCGGCGGCCGCGGCCTTGGAGGCGCCATGAACTTCAAGCGTGACCTTGGCGGTGAGTTCGCCGCGGCCGAGCAGCCGCACGCCGTCGCCGGCACGGCGCAGGACACCGGCGGCAACCAGCGCCGCCGCATCGATGGTCTTGGCCGGATCGAGACGCTTAGCGTCGATCGCCTGCTGCAGACGGTCAAGGTTGATCTCGGCGAAATCGAGCCGGAAAATGTTGTTGAAGCCGCGCTTGGGCAGGCGGCGATGCAGCGGCATCTGGCCGCCCTCAAAACCCTTGATGCGCACGCCCGAGCGCGCGGTCTGGCCCTTGCCGCCGCGGCCGCCGGTCTTGCCCTTGCCCGAGCCGATGCCGCGGCCGATACGCGTGCGCTTCTTGCGCGAGCCGGCGTTGTCGGCAATGTCAGTGAGTTTCATCGTTCCGTTCCTTCGTCCCGTGCGGTCTCGCGTCAGCTCAGCCACGCGGACAATTAGGCGTCGCCGACCACCCGCACAAGGTGGCGGACCTTATAGATCATTCCGCGCACCTCGGGCGTGTCCGGCAGCTCGGCGGTGCGGCCGATCTTGTTGAGTTTGAGGCCGATCAGCGTCGCACGCTGCGACTGGTGGCGGCGGATGCTGCTCGCGGTCTGCTCGACCGTGATGGTTTTGGCGGCCTTGGCCATATCTTAAGCCCTCCGGCGAAATTCGTCAGTCGGCCGCCGCCTCGGCATCGCCGCCCACGCGGCGCGCCTGCAGCGTCGAAACCTTGAGGTTGCGGCGGTTGGCAACCGACCGCGGCGAATCCTGGCGCTTGAGCGCATCGAACGTCGCGCGCACCATGTTGTAGGGGTTGGACGAGCCGACCGACTTGGCCACCACGTCGGCCATGCCCAGCGTCTCGAACACCGCGCGCATCGGACCGCCGGCGATGATGCCGGTGCCGGCCGGCGCCGCGCGCAGATACACCTTCCCGGCGCCGTGACGGCCGGCGACGTCATGATGCAGCGTGCGACCCTCGCGCAGCGGCACGCGGGTCAGGTTGCGCTTGGCCGAGTCGGTCGCCTTGCGGATCGCCTCCGGCACCTCGCGCGCCTTGCCGTGGCCGAAGCCGACGCGGCCCTTCTGATCGCCGACGACCACCAGCGCCGCAAAACCGAAGCGCCGGCCGCCCTTGACGACCTTGGCGACGCGGTTGATGTGCACGAGCTTGTCGACGAACTCGCTGTCGCGCTCCTCGCGATCCCTGTTGCGGTCCCGGCCGCCGCGTTCGCGTTCACCTGCCATGGTGCTGTCCAATCCTTGCGAGGCGTTGCGCCTCTGTCTTCAATCCGTTCGTCTCGATGGGCGCGGCTGCGCCCATCGTGTTCAGAAAGTCAGCCCGCCCTCGCGCGCCGCATCGGCCAGCGCCTTGACGCGGCCGTGATAGAGATAGGCGCCGCGATCGAACACCACGTTCTTGATGCCGTTCTTGACCGCCCGCTCGGCCACCAGCTTGCCGACCGCGCGCGCCGCGTCGACATCGGCGCCGGTCGTGCCGCGCAGCGACTTCTCCAGCGACGAGGCCGAGGCCAGCGTCTCGCCCTTGGCATCGTCGATGACCTGGGCATAGATGTGCTTGGACGAGCGGAACACAGACAGCCGCGGATGACCGTTGCCGGCGCGGCGCAGCGACAGCCGGACGCGCTTCTTGCGCCGGGCGTTGGTGACGTTGAGCTTCGACATGACCGGCTCCGTTACTTCTTCTTGCCTTCCTTGCGGAAGACGAATTCATCGACGTACTTGACGCCCTTGCCCTTGTACGGCTCCGGCGGCCGATAACCGCGGATTTCCGCCGCGACCTGACCGACGCGCTGCAGATCGCTGCCGGTGACGACCACCTCGGTCGGCTTCGGCACGGCGATCGAGATGCCTTCCGGCACCGGATAGACCACGTCGTGGCTGAAGCCGAGCGTGAGCTGCAGGTTCTTGCCCTGCAGGGCCGCGCGATAGCCGACGCCGACGATCTCCAGCTTCTTCTCAAAACCCTTGGTGACGCCTTCGACCAGGTTGGCGACCTGCGCGCGCGAAGTGCCGTAGAGCGAGCGCGCCCGCTTGGTTTCGAACCGCGGCGCCACCGTGACGGCGCCGTCCTCGAACTTCACCTCAACGTCGTCGTGAACAACGAACTGGCGCTGGCCCTTCGGCCCCTTCACAGTCACGGTCTGCCCATCGACCGTCGCGGTGACGCCCGAGGGGATGCCGACCGGCCGCTTGCCGATACGAGACATGGCTTTATCCCTTCAAAATCCTCAGAACACCGTGAAGAGGACCTCGCCGCCCACGTTCGCCTCGCGGGCGTCGTGGTCGGCCATCACTCCCTTCGGCGTCGAAAGCACCGAAATGCCGAGACCGTTGTTGACGCGCGGCAGGTTCTTCACCGAGGCATAGACCCGCCGCCCCGGCTTCGACACCCGCTCGATGTTGCGGATCACCGGCTCGCCGTCGAAATACTTCAGCTCGATCTCCAGCTCGCTGCGGCCGCCGGCATGCTCCACGCTGGCATAGCCGCGGATGTAGCCTTCCGCCTTGAGCACGTCGAGCACGTTGGCGCGCATGCGCGACCCCGGCGAGGAGACCTTGGCCTTGTTGCGCATCTGCGCGTTGCGGATGCGGGTGATGAGATCGCTGATCGGATCGTTCACGGACATGCCTTGCGCTCCCCTTACCAGCTCGACTTCACCAGGCCCGGCACCAGACCCTTGGAGCCCATCTCGCGCAGCGCGATACGGGAGAGCTTGTGCAGGCGGTAGACGGCGCGCGAACGGCCGGAGACCTCGCAACGGTTGCGGATGCGGGTCGGCGAGGAATTGCGCGGCATCTCGGCGAGCTTGAGGCTCGCGGCGAAACGCTCCTCCAGCGGCAGCTTCTTGTCGGCGATGATCGCCTTGAGACGCGCGCGCTTGGCGGCGGCGTTCTTCACCAGCCGCTTGCGGTGGTTGTTCTTCTCGATCGAACTCTTCTTCGCCATGTGTGGCTCCTTACGTTTCCGCGTTTGAGCTGCTGTCAGCGGCTCACTGCCGGAACGGGAATTTGAATGCGGCGAGCAATGCGCGCGCCTCCTCGTCGGTCTTCGCCGTGGTGCAGACCGTGATGTCCATGCCCCAGGTCTCCGCGATCTTGTCGAAGTTGATCTCGGGGAAAATGATGTGCTCCTTGAGGCCGAGCGAATAGTTGCCGCGGCCGTCGAAGCTCTTCGGGTTGAGCCCGCGGAAGTCGCGCACGCGCGGCAGCGCCACCGTCACCAGGCGGTCGATGAACTCGTACATCCGCGCCTTGCGCAGCGTCACCTTGCAGCCGATCGGCTGGTTCTCGCGCAGCTTGAAGGTGGAGATCGCCTTGCGCGAATAGGTGATAATCGGCTTCTGGCCGGCGATCAGCGCGAGATCGGCGGCGGCCAGCTCGACCTTCTTGCGGTCGTTGACGGCCTCGCCGACGCCCATGTTGATGACGACCTTGTCGAGGCGCGGCACTTCCATGACGTTGGCGTAACCGAACTTCTCCGTCAGCTGGCCACGGATCTTGCGATCGTATTCGCCGCGCAGGCGCGGCACGTAAGCAGTGTCAGCCATCAGATTTCCGCTCCCGTGCGCTTGGCGATACGCACCTTCTTGCCGTCCGCCTGGATCTTGAAGCCGACGCGGGTCGGCTTGCCGTCGCTGCCCACGATGGCGATATTCGACAGGTGGATCGGGCTCTCCTTGGAGATGATGCCGCCTTCCTGGTTCGGCGTCTGCTTCTGGTGGCGCTTGACCATGTTGATGCCGCGCACCAGCGCGCGGCCCTCGGCCGGGCGCACCTCGAACACCTCGCCGGTGCGGCCCTTGTCACGACCGGTCAGCACGACGACCTTGTCGCCCTTGCGGATTTTCGCGGCCATCACAGCACCTCCGGCGCCAGCGAAATGATCTTCATGTGGTTCTTGGCGCGCAGTTCGCGCGGCACCGGTCCGAAGATGCGGGTGCCGACCGGCTCCGACTGGTTGTTGACCAGCACGGCGGCGTTGCGGTCGAAGCGGATCACCGAGCCGTCGGGGCGGCGGATATCCTTCGCCACGCGCACGACGACCGCCTTCATGACGTCGCCCTTCTTCACCTTGCCGCGCGGAATGGCTTCCTTGACCGACACGACAATGACGTCGCCGACCGTGGCATACCGGCGCTTGGACCCGCCAATCACCTTGATGCACATGACACGGCGTGCGCCTGAATTGTCGGCCACGTCGAGGTTGGTCTGCATCTGGATCATTGATGCACCTCGTCCTCTTTCTCTGCTGCGCCTCTAGCGCTGCGTTAAGCTGTCTTCTTCTCGCTCTGGACCACGGTCCAGCGCTTCTGTTTCGAAAGCGGCCGGGATTCCTCGATCCACACCACGTCGCCGACCTTGAACTCGTTGTTCTCGTCGTGGGCGTGGTAGTTCTTCGAGCGCCGGATCGTCTTCTTGTAGAGCGGATGGGTAAAGCGGCGATCGACGCGCACGACAATGGTCTTGTTCTGCTTGTCGCTGACGACGACGCCCTGAAGGGTTCGTTTCGGCATCGTTGGCCCCTTACTTGGTCTTGGCGGCGCGCTTCTGCGCGGCAACGGTCTTGATGCGGGCGATGTCGCGGCGCGCCTCGCGCAGCCGCGCGGTGTTCTCCAGCTGGCCGGTGGCGCGCTGAAAGCGCAGGTTGAAGCGCTCCTTCTTCAGCCCGGCGATGGCGTCGGTCATCTGGTCTTCGCTCATCGCGCGAATGTCGTCGATGTTGAGCTTGCTCATGACGGTGTTCCCTACTCGCCGATGCGCGCCACGAAGCGCGTCTTGATCGGCAGCTTGGCGGCGGCCAGCGTCAACGCCTCGCGCGCGGTGTCGCTGCCAACGCCGTCGATCTCGAACAGGATGCGGCCGGGCTTGACCCGCACCACCCAGAACTCGGGCGCGCCCTTGCCGGAGCCCATGCGCACCTCGGCCGGCTTCGACGACACCGGAACGTCCGGAAACACGCGGATCCAGACGCGGCCGACGCGCTTCATGTGGCGCGTCAGCGCCCGGCGCGCGGCCTCGATCTGGCGCGCGGTGATCCGCTCGGGCGCCATCGCCTTCAGGCCGTACTGGCCGAACGCCAGCGTCGCACCCGAGGAGGCGACGCCGTGAATCCGGCCCTTGTGCGCCTTGCGGAACTTGGTTTTCTTTGGCTGCATCATGGCGTTACGCCCTCAAACCTTCTCAGCTCTCGTCACGCCGCGTCGCGGCGCGGACGCGATCCCTCGCCCTCGGCCAGGCGCTTGTCCTGCGCCATCGGATCGTGCTCCAGAATCTCGCCCTTGAAGATCCACACCTTGACGCCACAGGTGCCAAAGGTGGTGAACGCGGTGGCGACGCCGTAATCGACGTCGGCGCGCAGCGTATGCAGCGGCACGCGGCCCTCGCGGTACCACTCCATGCGGGCGATCTCGGCGCCGCCGAGCCGGCCGGAGCAGTTGATGCGGATGCCTTCGGCGCCGAGCCGCATCGCCGACTGCACCGCGCGCTTCATGGCGCGGCGGAACGCAACGCGCCGCTCGAGCTGCTGGGCGATCGATTCGGCAACCAGCGTGGCGTCGAGCTCAGGCTTGCGGATCTCGACGATGTTGATGACCACGTCGGAGGCGGTGATGTCGGCCACCTTCTTGCGCAGCTTGTCGATGTCAGCGCCCTTCTTGCCGATCACCACGCCCGGACGCGCCGAGTGAATGGTGACGCGACACTTCTTGTGCGGGCGCTCGATGACGATGCGCGCAACGGCGGCCTGCTTCAGTTCCTTCTGCAGAATCTCGCGGATCTTGACGTCCTCATGCAGCAGCTTGCCGTACTCGTTCTTGCCGGCATACCAGCGCGAGTCCCAGGTGCGGTTGATGCCAAGCCGCAGCCCGACCGGATTGATCTTCTGACCCATCGTTCTCTCCTCGCGCCTTACGCGGCCTCGTTCTCGACCTGACGAACGACGATCGTCAGTTGCGCGAACGGCTTCAAGATGCGGCCCGAGCGGCCACGGCCGCGCGGCGCGAAACGCTTCATCACGATGCCCTTGCCGACGTGGGCTTCCGACACGACGAGGGCGTCCACGTCGAGGTCGTGGTTGTTTTCGGCGTTGGCGATCGCCGATTCCAGACACTTCTTCACGTCGACCGCGATCCGCTTGCGCGAGAACTGCAGATCGGCGAGCGCCGAGGAGGCTTTCTTGCCGCGGATCAACTGCGCCACCAGGTTGAGCTTCTGCGGGCTGACGCGCAGCATCCGTGCCACGGCCTTGGCCTCGTTGTCCGGCAGGCGCCGTTCGCGCTTGGGTTTGCTCATCGCTTCGTCCTCAGGACCGTTTGGCTTTCTTGTCGCCGGCATGGCCGTGGAAGGTGCGGGTCGGCGAGAACTCGCCGAACTTGTGACCGACCATTTCCTCGTTGACCGAGACGGGGACGTGCTTGTGACCGTTGTAGACGCCGAAGGTCAGGCCGACGAACTGCGGCAGGATCGTCGAGCGGCGGCTCCAGATCTTAATGACGTCGTGCCGGCCGCTTGCCCGCGCCGCATCTGCCTTCTTCAGCAGCGAGGCTTCGACGAACGGACCTTTCCACACCGAGCGTGCCATGGCAGCGATCCTTACTTCTTCTTCTTCCGCTTGTGGCGGCTCACGAGAATGAACTTGTTGGTGGACTTGTTCGCGCGCGTCTTCTTGCCCTTGGTCGGCTTGCCCCACGGCGTCACCGGATGACGGCCGCCGGAGGTGCGGCCCTCGCCGCCGCCGTGCGGATGGTCGATCGGGTTCATGGTCACGCCGCGGTTGTGCGGGCGGCGGCCGAGCCAGCGCGAGCGACCGGCCTTGCCGATCGAGGTATTCATATGGTCGGGGTTCGACACCGCGCCGATGGTGGCGCCGCAGCGGCCATGCACCAGACGCTGCTCGCCCGAATTGAGCCGCAGGATGACGTAGTCGTGGTCGCGGCCGACGATCTGCGCGTAGGTGCCGGCCGAGCGCGCGAGTTGGCCGCCCTTGCCGATCTTCAGTTCGACGTTGTGGACGATGGTGCCGATCGGCATGTTGCCGAGCGGCATGGAATTGCCCGGCTTGACGTCAACATAGCTGCCGGCCACCACGGTATCGCCGGCGGCGAGCCGCTGCGGCGCCAGGATGTAAGCCTGCTCGCCGTCCTCGTACTTGATCAGCGCGATGAAGGCAGTGCGGTTGGGATCGTATTCGAGCCGCTCGACGGTCGCCGGCATATCCACCTTGGTGCGGCGGAAATCGATCAGGCGATAGGTCTGCTTGTGGCCGCCGCCGCGGAAGCGCACGGTGGTGCGGCCGGTGTTGTTGCGGCCGCCCGCCGAGGATTTGCCCTCGGTCAGCGCCTTCACCGGCTTGCCCTTATGGAGGGCGGCGCGATCGACGATGATCAGCTGGCGCTGACCCGGCGTCGTGGGATTGATCTTTTTCAGTGCCATCGCCGTTGAGCCTTACAGTCCGGTGGTCACGTCGATGCGGTGGCCCTCTTCGAGGGTCACGATCGCGCGCTTGGAGTCCGATTGCGTCCCGAAGGTGCCGCGAAACGCCTTGGTCTTGCCCTTGCGCACCAGCGTGTTGACGCTCTTGACCTTGACGTCGAACAGCTTCTCCACCGCCTCCTTAATCTGGGGCTTGGTGGCCTTGGCCGCGACCTTGAACAGCACCTTGTTCTGCTCGGAGGCCGTGGTCGCCTTCTCGGTGATGACCGGGGAGACGATGACGTCGTAAAACTTCGGATCGATCGTCATTTGAAGCGCGCCTCCAGCGCATCGATGGCGGCCCGCGTCAGCACGAGCTGGTCGCGCCGCAGAATGTCGTAGACGTTGAGGCCCTGGATCGGCAGCACATCGATATGGGGCAGGTTGCGCGCGGCGATGGCAAAGCCCTCGTTCAGCTCCGCGCCATCGACGATCAGCGCGCTGGTGATCTTGAGCGTCGAAAAGTGTCCGGCCAGCACCTTGGTCTTAGCCTCGGCGACGCTGGCGTTGTCGATCACGATCAGCCCGCCGGCCTTGGCCTTGGCCGACAGCGCATGGCGCAGCGCCAGCGCCCGCACCTTCTTCGGCAGGTCGAAAGCATGGCTACGCACGACCGGGCCGAAGGCGCGACCGCCGCCGCGGAACTGCGGCACGCGAGCCGAGCCGTGGCGGGCACCGCCGGTGCCCTTCTGGCGGTACATCTTCTTGCCGGTGCGGGCGATTTCGCCGCGATCCTTGACCTTGTGCGTACCGGCCTGGCGCTTGGCGAGCTGCCAGTTGACACAGCGCTGGATGATGTCCTTGCGCGGGTCGAGGCCAAAAATCGCCTCGTTCAGCGTGACCGAGCCGGCGTCCTTGCCCTCAAGGGTGGTGACCTTCAGTTCCATCACGCGCCCTCCTTCTCCGCGGCGGCCGGAGCGGCAGCCGGCGCATCCGCAACCCGGAACTTGCCGGGCTTCGGCGCATCCTTCGGCAGCGGCTTCTTCACGGCGTCGCGGACCATGATCCAGCCGCCCTTCGATCCCGGCACCGCGCCTTCGACCAGAACGAGGCCGCGCTCGACATCGGTCGAGACCACGCGCAGGTTCAGCGTGGTGATGCGATCGACGCCCATATGGCCCGGCATCTTCTTGTTCTTGAAGGTCTTGCCGGGGTCCTGCCGGCCACCGGTCGAACCGATCGAGCGGTGCGACACCGACACGCCGTGGGTGGCGCGCAGGCCGCCGAAATTCCAGCGCTTCATGCCGCCTGCAAAGCCCTTGCCGGTCGAGGTGCCGGTGACATCGACGAACTGGCCGACGACGAAATGGTCGGCCATGATTTCGGCGCCGACCGGCAGCAGCGCGTCCTCGGAGACGCGAAACTCGACGACCTTGCGCTTCGGCTCGACCTTGGCGGCAGCGAACTGGCCGCGCTCGGCCTTCGGCATGTACACGGTCTTGCGCGTGCCGGAACCGACCTGCAGCGCGACGTAGCCGTTCTTGTCCTTGGTGCGATGGCCCAGCACCTGGCAATTGCCCAACTTCAGCACGGTCACAGGGATGTGCTCGCCGGTCTCCGTAAAGACCCGCGTCATCCCGACCTTCTGTGCGATCACTCCGGAGCGCATCGTCGTGCTTCCTGTTCCTTACCGTCCGCGTGAGACGGACAATCCAAATTCACGGTCCGAAGCGGGGTCACGTCCCCGCTGTTCGGGATCACGCCCTAGAGCTTGATCTCGACATCGACGCCGGCGGCGAGATCGAGCTTCATCAGCGCATCGACCGTCTGCGGCGTCGGATCGACGATATCGAGCAGGCGCTTGTGGGTCCGCATCTCGAACTGCTCGCGGCTCTTCTTGTCGACGTGCGGCGAACGGTTGACGGTGAATTTCTCGATGCGGGTCGGCAGCGGGATCGGCCCGCGCACCTGCGCGCCGGTCCGCTTCGCCGTATTCACGATCTCGCGCGTCGACGTATCGAGGATGCGATGGTCGAACGCTTTGAGACGGATACGGATGTTCTGGCCGTTCATTGCCGTGGTCTTTCTCTCAAGAACGCGAGGCTGGTCCTGTGTAGGCTTGGGCTGCGGGGTTCAACCCACCGCAGCCCGCGCTCCAACCGTGTCCTTTATTCGATAATCGAAGCTACGACGCCTGCGCCGACGGTACGTCCGCCCTCGCGGATGGCGAAGCGCAGCTTCTCCTCCATGGCGATCGGCACGATCAG
>QEVP01000017.1 GCA_003576765.1 Pseudomonadota bacterium | reverse complement strand
CGCCAGCGCCGGCTATATCGAGCGCAACGGCGAGCAATACCTCGTCCGCGTGCCGGGGCAGGTGGCCGGTCTCGACGATATCCGCAACATCGTCATCGGCAGCCGCGGCAGCGTCCCGGTGCGGGTGCGCGATGTGGCCGAGGTCGGCGAGGGCAGCGAACTGCGCACCGGCGCGGCGACCATCGACGGGCGCGAGACGGTGCTCGGCACCGCGATGCTGCTGATCGGCGAGAATAGCCGCACGGTGGCGCAGAGCGTCGCCGGCCGGCTCGACCAGATCGGCGAGACGCTGCCGGAGGGCGTTGCGGTGCGCACTGTGTACGACCGCACGCACCTCGTGGAAGCGACCATCGCGACCGTGCGCAACAACCTGCTCGAGGGGGCGCTGCTGGTCGTCGTCGTCTTGTTCCTGATCCTCGGCAACATCCGCGCCGCGGTCGTCACCGCCCTGGTGATCCCGCTCGCCATGCTGTTTGCTGTGACCGGCATGGTGGAAACCAAGGTCAGCGCCAACCTGATGAGCCTGGGAGCCATCGATTTCGGCATCATCGTCGACGGCGCGGTGATCATCGTCGAGAACTGCCTGCGGCTGCTCGCCGCCGAGCAGCGCCGGCGCGGCCGGCTGCTCACCGCGCCGGAGCGGCTCGAGACCGTGCTTGCGGGCGCGCGCGAGGTGATCGGCCCGAGCCTGTTTGGCACCATGATCATTGCCGTCGTCTATCTGCCGGTGCTGACACTGGCCGGCGTCGAGGGCAAGATGTTCACGCCGATGGCGCTGACGGTGGTGATGGCGCTGGCCGGCGCGGCCCTGTTCTCGATGACCTTCGTGCCGGCGGCGGTGGCGCTGTTGGTACGCGGCCGGGTGGTCGAGCACGACAACCTGTTCATGCGCGGCGCGCGCCGAATTTACCTGCCGCTGTTGTCGGCCGCGATCCGGTTTCGCGGCGCCGTGGTGATCGCGGCGGCCGTGCTCGTGGTGGTGAGCGGCTATGCGGCGACCCGGATGGGCGGCGAGTTCATCCCGAGCCTCGACGAGGGCGACGTCGCGGTGGCCGCGTTCCGCATTCCGGGAACGAGCCTGTCGCAGTCGGTCGCGATGCAGATGGCGCTGGAGACGCGGCTTCTGCAACTGCCGGAGGTCAAGGACGTGTTCTCGCGGACCGGTACGGCGGAAGTGGCGACCGATCCGATGCCGCCGTCGGTCTCCGATGGCTATGTCATGCTGAAGCCGCGCAACGAGTGGCCAGACCCCGCCAAGACCAAGGCGCAACTGGTGGCCGACATCGAGCGGGCGGCGGACGAGATCGCGGGCAGCAGCTACGAGATCTCGCAGCCGATCGAGCTGCGGTTCAACGAGCTGATCTCCGGCGTGCGCAGCGACGTCGGCGTCAAGATTTTCGGCGACGACCTCGATACGCTGTTGCGGCTCGCCGGCGAGGTGCAGGGCGCGGTGCGCAAGGTGCAGGGGGCTGCCGATCTCAAGGTCGAGCAGGTCGCGGGGCTGCCGGTGCTGACCGTTCGGCTCGACCGTGAAGCGCTGTCGCGCTATGGCCTGAGCGCGGCGGCGGTGCAGGACATTGTCGAGATCGCGGTCGGTGGCAAGGGCGCCGGCCAATTGTTCGAGGGCGACCGCCGCTTCGCCATCGTCGTGCGGCTGCCCGACGACCTGCGCGGCGATCCAAACGCGATCCGCGCCATCCCGGTGCCGCTGCCGCCGGCCGCCGAGGCGGCGCCGGGCGCCACCCGTGCGGCATGGGACGGCGCAACCGCGCCGCAGATGCGCTATGTGCCGCTGTCGGCGGTGGCCAGCATCGATATCGTTACCGGTCCCAATCAGATCAGCCGCGAGAACGGCAAGCGGCGCGTCGTGGTGTCGGCGAATGTGCGTGAGCGCGACCTAAGGTCGTTTGTCGCGGAGGTGCAGGAGGCGGTGGCGCGCGATGTCAAGCTGCCGCCGGGCTACTGGATCGGTTGGGGCGGGCAGTTCGAGCAGCTTGTGTCCGCGGCGAGACGCCTTGCCGTGGTCGTGCCGATCGCGCTGCTTCTGGTGTTCCTGCTGTTGTTCATGAGCCTTGGCTCGGTTGCCGATGCCGCGCTGGTGTTCAGCGGCGTGCCGCTGGCGCTGACGGGCGGGGTCGCCGCGCTGCTTCTGCGCGACATCCCGCTGTCGATCAGCGCAGGGGTCGGCTTCATCGCGCTGTCGGGCGTCGCGGTGCTCAACGGCCTCGTCATCATTGCCTTCATCGAGCGGTTACGCGCGGAGGGCCGGCCGGTGATCGAGGCCGTCAGGGAAGGGGCGCTGACGCGGCTGCGCCCGGTGCTGATGACGGCGCTGGTCGCGTCCCTCGGCTTCGTGCCGATGGCACTTGCCACCGGCGCCGGCGCCGAGGTGCAGCGGCCGCTGGCAACAGTGGTGATCGGCGGCATCGTCTCATCGACGCTGCTGACGCTTCTGGTGCTGCCGGCGCTCTATGTGCTGTTTCGGAGAGACCGGGTCGCCACGTAAGCCGTCTAGAGCTTTTTCGCTTCTGATGGAATCAGAAGCGAAGCTCTAGATTATTGTTTTGACGCGTTTTCTTCACGCGAACCGGTTCCCACTTCGCTTGAAAACGCTCTAGGCTTTGGGTTTGGTCGTGTCCTCGCCGACGGCGGGCACGCGGCCGTAGTGGCGCGGCGCGCCGACCACGATCGGCGCCGGCGCGGGATAGGCGACATCGCCGGCCGGGGTCGCGACCGTGATGCGCCGCAGATGCGGATGCCCCGACAGGTCGTCCATCGTGTTGACTTCGGCAAAGGCGATCTGCGCCGCATCGAGGCGTTGCAGCAGGTCGTGGCGCGTCATCGCGGCAAAGGTGTCGCCGACGATTTGGTCGGTCAGGGCGCGGTGGCGCACCCGCTCGACATTGCTGGCGAGGCGCGGATCGTCGGGCAGGTCCGGCTGCCCCAGCACCTTGGCGCACAGCGCCTTCCATTCGCGCTCGCTCTGGATCGAAATCAGGATGTCCTTGCCGTCCTTCGAGCGGAACACGCCATAGGGCGCGATGGAAGGGTGCGCCAACCCCATGCGCTGCGGTGGATGGCCGGATTCAGCATTGAGCAGCGGCACGGTGAGCCAATCGGCCATCACATCGAACATCGAGATGCGGATGTCTGCGCCCGCGCCGGTGCGGCCGCGCGCGATCAGCGCTTCGAGGACGGCGGCATGCGCGGTGGCGCCGGTTGCGACATCGACCAGCGACATGCCGACGCGCGAGGGGCCCTCCGGCCCGCCGGTGATCGAGGCAAGCCCGCTCTCGGCCTGGATCAGCAGGTCGTAAGCCTTGCGCTGCGCATAGGGGCCATCGTCGCCGTAGCCGGAGATGGTGCAGCAAACGAGCGCCGGGTAGTCCTTGCGCAGGCGGGCGAGCGGAAAGCCGAGCTTGTCCATGGCGCCGGGCTTCAAATTCTGCACCAGCACGTCGGCGCGCCTGATCAGGTTTTCCAGCGTGGCGCGCCCGTCGGCGGTCGTCAGGTCGATGACGGTCGACGACTTGCCGCGATTGAGCCAGACGAAATAGCTGCTCTGGCCCTTGGCGGCGGCATCGTAGCCGCGGGCGAAGTCGCCCTCCGGCCGTTCGATCTTGATGACGGTAGCGCCGGCGTCGGCAAGCCGCGCGGTGCAGAACGGCGCGGCGACCGCCTGCTCGACGGCGACGACGGTAATTCCTTCAAGCGGCAGCATCGGCCCGCCCTCAATACGACCGCGGCATGCCAAGCACATGCTCGGCAAGGTAGGACAGGATCAGGTTGGTGGAGATCGGCGCCACCGAATAGAGCCGCGTCTCGCGGAATTTGCGCTCGATGTCGTATTCCTCGGCGAAGCCGAAGCCGCCATGGGTCTGCACCGCCGCGTTGGCTGCCTCCCACGAGGCGTCGGCCGCCAGCATCTTGGCCATGTTGGCCTCGGCGCCGCAATCCTCGCCGGCCTCGTATTTGTGCGCGGCCTCATGCACCATCAGTTCGGCCGCGCGCATGTTGGCGTAGGCACGGGCGATGGGAAACTGGATGCCCTGGTTCTGGCCGATGGGGCGGCCGAACACCACGCGCTCGCGGGCGTAGCTGGTCGCCTTGTCGATGAACCATTTGGCGTCGCCGATGCACTCGGCGGCGATCAGGATGCGCTCGGCGTTCATGCCGGAGAGGATGTAGCGGAAGCCCTTGCCTTCCTCGCCGATCAGGTTCTCGGCCGGCACCCGCATGTTGTCGAAGAACACCTCCGTGGTGGAGTGGTTCATCATGGTGCGGATAGGGCGGATGGTCAGCCCGTTGCCCCTGGCGGCCTGCATGTCGACGATGAACACCGACAGGCCGTCGGTGCGCTTTTTCGCCTCTTCCTTCGGCGTGGTGCGGGCCAGCAGCACCATGACGTCGGAATATTCGGCGCGGCTGGTCCAGATCTTCTGGCCGTTGACGACGTAATGGTCGCCGTCACGCTTCGCAAACGTTTTGAGCGAGGTGGTGTCGGTGCCGCTGGTCGGCTCGGTGACGCCGAACGCCTGCATCCGCAGTTCGCCGCTGGCGATGCGCGGCAGCCACTGCTGGCGCTGCGCCTCGCTGCCGTGGCGCAGCAGCACGCCCATGGTGTACATCTGGGCGTGACAGGCTCCGCCGTTACAGCCGGCGCGCTGGATCTCCTCGAGGATGGCGGCAGCCGCCGACAGGCTCAAGCCCGCGCCGCCGTACGCCTCCGGGATCAGCACCGACAGGTAGCCCGACTCGGTCAGCGCATCGACGAACGCCTTCGGATAGGCCATCTCGCGGTCGAGCGCGCGCCAGTACTCGCCCGGAAACTGCGCGCACAGCTTGGCCACCGCCTCGCGGATGTCGGAATAGCTTTCGTGTTGGCTCATCGATGAAGTCCTCGGCTGGCACGGGGTCGATCGAAACGCGGTGCCGCGGGCGTTGGCCCTGCGTCGCGGGCGGCTCGACCGGAATGGGCGGAAGCGGTCCGTAAATGCAATAAACGGCGGGCGGCGTCCAATAGTGTCGCCCTATGCGGCCATAAGGGAAACTTTGATCGGGCAGGCGTCCCCGCGGCTACCGGATCGCCGGTGCGGCCTCGCTTTCGCTCAGCGTGGCGCTCCATCGGCCCGACGCTACCAGCGCGCGCAACGTCTCCCAGGCGAGCGTCGAAACCGCTGCCGTGGCGCGGGCGACCGGCCGCCGGTCCGGCCAGACCAGGAAGATTTTACGTTTCAGCACCGGATCGACGATCTGCCTGACGTCGAACTGCCCTCCGGCGGCCTCGCGCTGCACCGTGCGGCGCGGCAGCAGGCCGCATCCCAGCCCCTGGGCCGCAAGCTCCTTGATCTGCCCATAAGAGTCGATCTCGAAGGCGACGGAGAGGGAGATCCCGGCGCCGTCCGCGGCGCGCTCGACCAGCTCGCGCAGGCCATGGGCGCGGCCCGGCAGGATGAGTTGCAGAGCGGACAGCGCCGCGAAGGGCAGGGTGCCGCCCGGTCCGCCCGGCGGGATCAGCGCCGGAACGGCGAACAGGCATACCTCCTCGGTCAGCACCTGGTGCATGGCGAGACCGTCGGCGGCGGCTTCGGCGCTGCTGTAGAGCACGGCAAGATCGATGCCGCCGCCGATCAGCCAGTCGCGAATGTAGCCGCTCATGGCCTCGACCACCTTGATGCGTACATGCGGATGGCGGGCGCGGCACGCCGTGATCAGGGGGACGGCGAGCACCTCGCTGACAGTGCCGGGCAGCCCGATTCGCACCTCGCCGTGGACCTCGCTGTCGTCGTCCTTGACGGCCGCGGGCAACAGCGCCACCTGCTCGACGATAGCGCGCGCCTGCGCCAGCAGCCGCTCGCCGGCGGCGGTGAGCTGCACGCCGCGCGAGTTTCGCGTGAACAGCCTGGCTTCGAGTTCTTCCTCGAGATGCTTGATCTGCTGGCTGAGCGCGGGCTGGGCGAGACGCAGCCGGCGTGCGGCGCGCGAGAACGACAGGTCCTCGGCGGTTGCGATGAAGTAGCGTAGCTGCCTCAACTCCAAGGGCAATGTCCTCGTGCAGGCTCCGCCCTGGCGGGAGCGACAGCGCGGCCGTCGGCCGAACCGGGCAAGGTCGTCGGCGGACCGAACCGCAAGATAGCCTTGCGATAATGAGATGTTATATTAGCGGGCGAGGACCCCACAATCCACCGCATCACGCCCGGCTCGAAGAATCGATTGACCGCTTGTGCCCAAGCGCCATGCCGGCAACCGAGCAGACCATAACCCAAGGCAACGATCCAATCCGGCACAATGGACCGGACCGTCCTGCCGGCGTCGAATGTAGCGAGCGGAATCTCCGCGACGCAGCTGCTGTTTCTTCTCTATATGCGGACAGCTTTACCTGTGCATGCGCACCGGGACGTCGGCGGTCTCCGCTAGGTCATTTTCATCTGCCGGGTAAACGCCTTTCAAGACATCGTCGAAATGCTGGCTGACGGCATCGTTGCACTCGCAGGCCAGCAAGCGAAGCCCGTGAGGATCGCAGACGCGGATCCGACCTCGCCGTGTTTCAATCACCCCGCGGTGCCTCAGATCGTGGATAACCCGGCTGAGATAACTGCGGCCGACGCCCAGCATCGCTGCGAGTTGTTCCTGCGTGAGCGTCAAATCGTCGGTGCCCGACCGCTCGACAGCCGCCATCAGCCATTTGGCTGTGCGTTGTTCGATCGAGTGAGCGGCGTTGCATGCCACCGACTGAAAGACCTGCGCCATCAGACAGTCTGCATAGCGCGCAAACAGATGACGCAGTGTCAGCGACTGGGTCTTTGCCTCTTCCAGATGATGGAGATCGATACGAAAGAACGATCCGCCGCGCTGGATCTCCGCGCGAGAAAATGCGGGAAGCCTTCCGTAACTCACGATGCCGCCGATCGCTCCCTCGCGACCGACGAGCGCCGTCTCGATCGCACGGCCATCCTCGAGTATGACCAGATAGGAAATCAGGCTTGAGTTTCGCGGAAAGAAGGCGGAGCGCACGGTATCGCCCGGTTGATGCAGAACCGTTCCTGTTGCTGCCGACCATTCTTCCAGCTTCGGCTCGAGAATGGTCCAATCGTCCGTTCTGAGCGCACGCAGCAGGTTATTTCCGATTGGGTCGGAAGTCTCATTTGCGTTTGCGGCGGGTTTCATCGTGGTCTCACCAAAACATCCTCGTCGGATATCTAACGCTGAAGCCGCAGAAACGTTCACTAGTGGACAGACGAAAAGGACGCCTATGTCTACAAGTTAACAGAAGGTGCCGGTCTGGCCTGACGGCCCATGACATTGCACCAGTTCTTGCCAAACAGGACGTGCGATAATCCCTGGAGGGAGCGAGGTGCCGACGCGTGTGATGTCTCGATGGCGCGCCACGGCCATCCCCATGTGTTGGCGAGCACCTGCATGCAGGTGCCTTCCATGAGCGCAGCATCGTTATCCGCTTCCAATGGCCATCCATCGTTGCGCCTCTACATCGCTGGCGAGACGCCGGGCGCGCGGCGTGCGCTTGCCAACAGACGGCGACTTATCAAGGCGCTGGACGGAGCGCTCCAGATCGAGGTGATCGATATTCTTGTAAGGCCGGAAGAGGCCGAACAGGCCGGCATTCTTGCGACCCCGACGCTGTCCGATGACTCCATCCATCCGCCACGCCGTCTGATCGGCGACATCAGCAACCTCGCGGAGGTGCTCGCCTATTTTGGCTATGACAGGAAGGACAGCACCCGATGACCGCTGTGAACAATGAACCGCCTGCCGATCCGGTGCTCGAGCGCGTGAAGACCGGCGTTGAGGCGTTTGACGATTTGGTCATGGGCGGGCTGCCGCGCGGTCGCACCACCATAGTTGGCGGCACGCCCGGCAGCGGCAAGACAGTGTTTGCAACACAGTTTCTAGCCCATGGCATCACCGAACTCGATGAGCCGGGCGTCTTCGTAACCTTCGAGGAATCGCCGGAGGAAATCGAAGTCAACATGGCGAGTTTCGGTTGGGACATCCGGCGTTGGAAGAACGTGGCAAAGCTGGCTTTTGTCGATGCGAGCCCGCGCGATTCCGACCAGATCGTTGTGGGCGATTTTGACCTGGCTGGCCTGCTGGCCCGTATTCTGCACGCCGCCAGGAGTGCAAAGGCGAAGCGCATCGTTCTCGATTCGATCACTCAGCTTTTCGATCACTTCATTGCAGACCAGGCTCTGGTTCGGCGAGAATTGTTACGCATCGCAACGGCGCTGAAGGGGGAGGGCTTGACTGTCCTCATAACGGCGGAGCGCAACAGCGAGTATGGGGAGATATCCCGGCATCGGATTGAGGAATTCGTGGCCGATAATGTGGTTATCCTCCGTAACGCACTCGACCGTGAACGCCGTCGGCGCACGATCGAGGTGCTCAAGATGCGAGGAAGCCGGCATGTGGAAGGCGAGATCCCGTTTACGCTCATGAGCGAGCAGGGCATGGTCGCTGTTCCGTTGTCGTCGTTGCGTCTTGAGCAGCAGTCCGGCACCAAGCGGGTCACAAGCGGAAACCCCGAACTCGACGCGATGACAAGCGGCGGATTCTTTCGCGACAGCGTTACGCTTGTGAGCGGCGCAACTGGCACCGGCAAAACCCTGCTCGCGACCCATTTTCTCGCCGGCGGTGTCGCGGCGGGCGAACGAGCGCTGCTGGTTGGTTACGAGGAAAGCCGCGGGCAACTCTTCCGCAATGCTCGAAGCTGGGGCGTCGATTTCGAGGCGATGGAGAGGGACGGGCGCCTTAAAGTTATCTGCCTCTATCCGGAGGCCCAGAGCCTGCCCGACCATTTGCTGATGATCCGTGAACTGGTCGAGGAATTTGGGCCGCAGCGGCTTGCCATCGACAGCCTGTCTGCACTGGAGCGGATCGCGCCGGAAACCGGGTTTCGCGAGTTTCTGATCAGCCTGACCTCGTTTATCAAGAAGCGGGAGATCGCGGGGCTGTGCAGCGCAACCGACAAGTCGCTAATTGGCGGTCACAGCGCCAGCGAGCAGCATATCTCCACGCTCACAGATTCGATCATTCTTCTGCGCTACATCCAGAAGGTCGATGCTCTGCATCGCGGTCTCATGGTGCTGAAGATGCGTGGCAGCGACCATGACAAGCAGATCAGGCGCTTTACGATCGACGGGAGCGGTATGCACCTGGGCGAGCCCTTGCACGATGCGCCGGACATCTTTGGCGGCGCTATCGGCGACTCTTCTGCAAAGTGAGGACCGCCATGAATACGGAGCGAGGTCTGGCTGAGGTTTTGGAGCCGGTCGACGATTCCCGGCTGACCGGAATCAGCCAGCCGAGCTTTCGCCTGCTGATCGAGAACACCGCGGACGGCGTCCTCGTCGTCGATCTCTCCGGCGCGGTGCTTTACGCCAATCCGGCAGCCGGAAAGATACTTGGTCATTCGCGCGAGGACTTGCTCCATGTTCCGCTCGGGCGGCCCATCGCACGCGGCGAGACGGCTGAGATCACCGTGCATCGCCCCGGCGGAAAGCCGGCCGAAGTCGAAATGCGCGTCGTCGAAGTGTCGTGGGATGGCAAGCCAGCTCTTCTTGCAAGCCTGCGCGACATCTCGGCTCGCCGAGCGCAGGAAGAGCGTCAGCGCCAGTCGCAGAAGCTTGAAGCCGTCGGCCGGCTTGCAGCCGGTATTGTCCATGATTTCAATAATCTGATTGCCGTCTTTGAATCGGGGTTGCGGCTCTTGGAAAAGCGGCTTGCGCAAGACCCCAACGATCCGAAGGTGGCAACCTTGATAGAGGAATTGCTGAGGCGGACGCAGAATGGCAGCGCACTCACGCATCGTCTGCTGGCCTTTTCTCGCCGACAGGTATTGAGCCCGCAAGTCACCGATTTGAACGAACGAATCCGTTCTCTCACAAGCTTGCTGGACCGCACGCTGGGCAGCGGCATTCGGGTCGAGCTTGATCTTGATAAAGCGTCGTGTCCGGTCCTGATCGATCCCGATCAACTCGATACGGCGATCCTCAATCTCGCGGTCAATGCCCGGGATGCGATGGCCGGTGCCGGTGTGCTCACCATTGAAACGAGCCGGGACGTCCTGAGCGACGTCGAGGAATTGGAGAACTCTACAGCTTCATTCTCCCGGATCACCGTTCGAGATACCGGCTGCGGGATGAGCCGCGAGATTGTGGCTCATGTATTCGAGCCGTTCTTCACGACCAAGGGCGAAGGCGAGGGCACCGGACTGGGGCTGAGTCAGGTTTACGGATTTGTCCGGCAATCGGAAGGCCACGTTCACATCGACAGTGAAGTCGGTCGAGGAACGAGTATCCATTTGTTTCTACCTTGCAGCTCATCACCGACGGCAGCAATCTGACGATCCGTGGGCTGCTTGCACGGGTGACATCGAGGTGCCGCTTGACGACGACGTGCTGGCGCCGAAGGGCGAGACGCGCTCCGAGGTCGAGGAAACAGTTATCCGGGCGCACCTATATCAGGCCAAGCGTTCGTCCCGACGCGCCTTTTCGACGCTGTTCTGTTCCTCCCCGTCATCAGGGCGGTTCAGGGTGACGATGCAGCGGATCAGGAGATTCCAGTCAGGTCCGTGCTCGATAATGAGGTGCAGGTCCGATATTTCCTCGAAATAGTGCTCGACGCTCGTGACGCCTTCATCGCTTCGATACTCGATGACGGCTTTCCAGCGCTTCTCGGCGTGCAGCGTGACAACGTTGTTCATCACGTATTCTCGGGACTTTTGTTATCCCATTATATCACGGATCTGGCACGCCGAGGTGGTGCCGCTTTCGCTTGGCATGGGCTGACGGCGGCCTGCGCGGCAGCGCATTTCGCCTCATTCTCCAGTCGGGCCTGCCGCAGTCTTGCGGTGTTGGCGTCGCGCTGCTCGGATTCGGCGCGGATGAACGCCCGTGCGGCTTGATCCGTGATATCGGCGCGGGTTTCCATTCTCGATCGCATCGGCCGGAATAGATTATCCTTGGTGATGGTTATACCCATGTGGTCATGTCCTTAGAGTTGTAAAACAAAAAAGGACCGAGCGAACCCGGCCTTCTCCATGCGCTTCGATGGTCAGTGCCAGTCCATCCGTGGTCAAAGGCCAGAAACGCATGGAAAATTGCTTGCCGTGCATCGCGCAAGGCAAACGGTCGAAATCGATTTTGAGGAGGAAGATCGCCAACAGCGTAGATGGCGCTAGAAACAATGTTCAACGGGCAACATCGACGCTTTTCAACATAGACGCTGACGGCGTCCGAAGCAAGGCGTGATCGAGCAAAAAGCCGATATCGGAGACAACCGCCGAAGGGGCGGTCACGATACCGGGCCGTTGGCAAGCCGGGTAGCGATAAAGTCAACGATATCGTCGACGTAGTATGGCTTGGCAAAGAATGCTTCGATCTCATTCGGGCTTATGCTGGGCGGCTCCTCTCCCGACACCAGGACAACGGGAAGGTCAGGGCGATGTGTCTTAATCCAGCGAGCCAGCGCGACGCCGTTCCGTTCGTCTGGCATCCTGATATCCGAGAGTACCGCGTCGATATGGACCGTACTTTGAAGCATTTTGATCGCTTCGCTGGCATTGGCCGCTTCGAGCACCATATAGCCCAAGGCGCGCAAATGATCGGCTGTTACCATGCGCAAAAGCACTTCGTCTTCCACAAGCAGGATTGCCGGTGCAGATGTCGTTCCATGTCTGGGGGAAGCGACATCGATAACAGTCGTTTCAGTGTCGATCAGGGCCATATTGTCCTCCCGGTGCAGCAACTCCTCGTTCGATCGGTCTTGATAGACTAACGCGCCCAAACATCACCTGTTCCTTGAACCACGCTCATGCAGGATCGTGTGTCTGATAGATGCTGAGTCGTATCGATGTGGTCTCGTTGAAGGCGGCGTCGGCCAACGCCATGGTGACGGATTTCGATTCCGCCAGTGCTTCCGCCTCAAGCGAGCGTGGACCTGTGGAAGTCCTTACGAACGCCCCGCGTGTGCACGATGTGTACAGCAACGAAAAACTCACGACAAATATCCGCCGATCGTCGGCAGCGAAATCGTAAAACGGGATGGTGGTGGCAAGGACCTGCCTGATAAATTGCTGAATTGTGTCGAAGGGTATCGGACCGACTAATGGGTGAAAAGATAAACGAAATGAATGGTTTAGATCGCCGAATTTCCGTGGCACCGATGATGGACTGGACCGATCGGCATTGCCGCGTCTTCCATCGCCGGCTCACGCGCCGGGCGCTGCTCTACACCGAGATGGTAACGACGGGAGCGGTGATCCATGGCGATCGCGCGCGGCTGATCGGGTTCGATGCGAGTGAGCATCCCGTAGCGCTGCAACTCGGCGGCAGCGTGCCGGCCGACCTCGCCAGATGCGCGAAGATCGGCGAGGATTTCGGCTACGACGAGATCAACCTCAACGTCGGCTGTCCGTCCGACCGCGTGCAGGACGGCCGCTTCGGCGCCTGCCTGATGGCGGAGCCGCAGCTTGTCGGCGATTGCGTTGCGACCATGAAAGCGGCAGTGCGCGTTCCCGTCACGGTGAAATGCCGCATCGGCATCGACGATCAGGACCCCGAGGCCGCGCTCGGTGCGCTGGCGAACGCGGTGGTCGCGGCCGGCGCCGACGCGCTGGTCGTCCACGCCCGCAAGGCATGGCTCAAGGGGCTGTCGCCGAAGGAGAACCGCGACATCCCGCCGCTCGATTACGATCGCGTCTACCGTCTCAAGGCGGCGCTGCCGCGGGTGCCCGTCATCGTCAACGGCGGGATCGGCAGCATCGAGGAAGCACGGCAGCATCTTGCCCACGTCGATGGGGTGATGATGGGACGCGCGGCGTATCAGGAGCCGTGGCGGCTATTGGCGGTCGATGCAGAAGTGTTTGGCGAGCCGCCCCCGCATGCCGACATGAAGGCGGTGCTATTGGCGATGCGGCCCTATATCGAAGCGCATCTCGCGGCGGGCGGTCGGCTGCACGCCATCACCCGTCACATGGTCGGGGCATTTCATGGCGTGCCGGGTGCGCGCGCCTTCCGTCGCATGCTGGCGGAGCAGGGGGTGAGGCCGGGCGCGGGTTTCGAGGTGCTGCAAGCCGCGCTCGATTGCGTGCGCGACGAGGCAGCGGTGGCGGCCTGATCGCTGCTCACGTCCGTATTACGGATAGCCGTACATCTTGAGCTTGTCGGTGCGCACCTCCCAGCTTTCCAGCCGGTCGAGGAAGCTCATGCCGAGCAGGTTGGTCTTCATCTGCCCGCGCGGCACCACCAATGCCGGCACCGCGCGTTCGACCAGGCCACCGATGGCGACGCGGTCGAGCGTCAGCCGCGCGGCGTGGGTGCGGCCGTTCACGGTCTCCACCGGCACGCCGTAGTCGAGCATCTCCAGCGGCAGGCCGGCGGCTTTCGCGGTCTCATAGGTCAGCACCACGGAGGTCGCGCCGGTGTCGACCACCATCGGCGCGTTGATGCCGTTGATGCTGGCGCGGAGCGTGAATTCGCCGCTGGCGGTGCGCGGGATTTCGACGACGCGCGGCTGCGGTCCGCGCGCGCGGATCAGAAGCTCGGTGAACAGTTCGCGCGCCTGGGCCAGACGGTGCGGGTCGCCATAGGCCATCACCGTGCCCGCCGTGCCGGCCACCATCGCGACGATGAGCAGCAAACGGATCACGCCATGTCCCTCATCTGGTGGCGTCCGGATCGTCGCCGACGTCGTCCTGAAACGGGTCGTCCGGCAACCCGGCGGCGCGCCGCCGTTCCTCCAGCGTGGCCATGATCGCAAGCCGTTCGTCGCGCGTCATGCCGCCCCAACGGCCGATTTCCTGCATGGTGCGGCCGCAGCCGATGCACAGCCCACAGCGCGGGTCGATCGCGCAGACGGCAATGCACGGGGTGTCGATCGGCGTCGGGTCGGCCATGCGCCACCCTGCCGCAACACCGCGGCTCTGTGCAACGGCGATCATGACGCTCTCGCGCTATCGCTTGCAAGCGACCGACGAAGACGTGACCGGCGCGGCGGCGGCGCTGCCGGGGTCTCCCATTCCGGCTGGATCGGCGGCGAGTTCTCGTTGAGCGGCGCCAGCGCCGACATCACCCGTTCCGGCGGGAAGGTGACGATGACCTCGGTGCCGATGCGCAGCTTCGATTTCAGCGTGAAAGTGCCGCCGTGCAGGTCGATCAGGCTTTTGGCGATCGGCAGCCCGAGCCCCGCGCCCTGTTCGGCGGACTTGATGGAGTTGGTCCCTTGCCCGAAGGAGGCGAGCACGACCGGAATCTCCTCCTCCGGAATTCCCGAGCCGTTGTCCTTGACGCTGAGATATTGCCCGCCGGAGGCGGTCCATCCGACCTTGAGCCAGATCTCGCCGCCGGGCGGGGTGAACTTGATGGCGTTGGACAGCAGGTTCAGCACCACCTGCCGGGTCGCGCGCTCGTCGGCCCACACCCGCGGCATGTTCTGCTCGAACAGTTCGTGGATGGTGATGCCGCGGTTGGTGGCGCGCAGCTTCAAAAGATGGTGGCAGTTAGCCACCACCTCGGTCAGCGTGACGGCTTCCTCGTTGAGTTCGTAGCGTCCGGCCTCGATGCGCGACAGGTCGAGAATTTCATTGATGAGGTTGAGCAGGTGAACGCCCGAGTTGTGGATGTCGGCGGAATAGTCCTTGTACGCCGGCACCGTGTGCGCGCCGAAAATCTCGCTCTTCATCACCTCGGAAAAGCCAAGAATGGCATTGAGCGGCGTGCGCAGTTCGTGGCTCATCTGGGCGAGGAAGCGCGACTTGGCGACGTTGGCGGATTCGGCCCGGCGGCGCGCCTCGTCGGAGATCGCCTTGGCCTGCTCCAGTTCGCCGATCAGCGCGTCCTTTTCGGCGCGCGCTTCCAGCGTCGCCAGCGTGGTCGAGTGCAGGCGATGGGCGAGCAGCGCGAAATAGCCTTGCGTCGCTACCGCGAGCAGCGCCAGCACGTAGTTGTCGAGCGTATCGCGCGAGACGAAGTTGAGCGCGATGGCCAGCGTGACCGGGACGGTGGCCGCGAAAGCCGCGATTGGCAGGCTCGCCGCCAGCATGCTGGAGACGGCGATCACCAACAGCATGATGACCATCACCAGGACGTTGCTCACCACCCCCGATCCGCTCGGGTAGATCAAAATCGTCGCCCACGAGATCCCGTAGAGAAAGTCGAGCAGCGTGAAGCGCAAGCGCCATTTGCGGGTTTCGGCGGGGTTGGGCGTGTCGGCCAGAAACCGGTGGCAGTGCCGTACGATCAGCACGTGAATGCACAAAATGCTGCCGGCCCACATCGCCGTCGAAAGCGGCTGTCCCCAGAACGAGAAGATGCCGGCGGCGGCGACCACCAGCAGCATCACGACGGCGGAGGCCGACAAGCGCGACTGAGCATACTGGCGCAGCAGTTCGTGGTCGAACGCCGGCCGCGTGCCGCTGGTCGAGGTCAGGCGGTCGCGCGCCTCGCGCACGCGCTGCTGCGCGAGCCGGCGGCTGCGCGCCGACGGCGCGGCGACGGGCTCGGCCGGAACGGGAACGACCTCGGGCCTATCGGCAGACTGACTCATCGCTTAACGCAACACCATGCACGCGAACGCAACGGTTTCTTTACCGCAATCTTTGCCGACAAATGATTAAGGCAGAGCTTAAGCAAGAAAATATTTGCGTTAACGGAATGATAATACGGAGGCTGGTGTTTACCTTTTAGTGGAAACATCGCAGCCGGTCACGGCCGGGCTCGTTCCGACCATCCACCCCCACCCAATCCTTCCCCGCAAGCGGGGAGGGATCAAGGGAGGGGGTCGTCAAGTCGTGGATGCGCGGGCATAGCCGTTCGAAGAACGGCATTCTGCCGAACGCCTATGTCCCGCGCATGACGATCGAGGGTGGAAGCACAGATCAAGCGCTCTCCTCCCACACCATCGCCAGATGCACGATGGTGGCGACCGCCTTCTCCATGTCCTGCCGGCTGACCCACTCGGTGCGGGCGTGGAACGAATGCTCGCCGGCAAAGATGTTGGGGCAGGGCAGCCCCATGAACGACAGCCGCGAGCCGTCGGTGCCGCCGCGAATGCTGGAGCGCACCGGATCGAGCCCCGCGCGGCGGATCGCTTCCATGGCGTGGGCGACGACCTCGGGGTGGCGGTCCAGCACCTCTTTCATGTTGCGGTACTGTTCCTTGATCTCCAGCGTGTAGGTCGAGCGGGGAAAATCCGCCATCACCTCGCGGACGATATCCTCAAGCAGCGCCTCCTTCTGCTTCAGGCCGGCAACCGTGAAGTCGCGCACGATCAGGCTCAGCGTTGCCCGTTCCAGCGTGCCGTTGATGGCGACGGGGTGCAGGAAGCCCTCCTGGCCCTCGGTCGTTTCCGGCGAGCAGGTGTCTTGCGGCAGCCGCTCGACGATGCGGGCGGCGATCTTGATGGCGTGCTCCATGCGGCCCTTGGCGAAACCGGGATGGATGCTGACGCCCTGAATGATGACGGTGGCGGCATCGGCCGAGAACGTCTCGTCCTCGATGTGGCCGGCGGTCTCGCCGTCGATGGTGTAGGCGAAGGCCGCGCCGAGCCGAACGAGGTCCACCTTGTCCACGCCGCGGCCGATCTCCTCGTCCGGCGTGAATAACAGCCGGATGGTGCCGTGCGGGATTTCGGGATGCTTGATCAGGAACCTTGCGGCGTCCATGATCTCGGCGATCCCGGCCTTGTTGTCGGCGCCGAGCAGCGTGGTGCCGTCGGTGGTAATGATGTCGTGGCCGATCTGGTCCGACAGGGCCGGGTTGTCGCTGACGCGGATCACCTGCGTCGGGTCGGCCGGCAGCACGATGTCGCCACCCCGGTAGTCGCGCACGATCTGCGGCTTGACGTTTTCGCCCGGGCAATCGGGCGAGGTGTCCATGTGCGAGCAGAAGCAGATCACCGGCACGTCCTTGTCGGTGGTCGCCGGGATCGTGGCATAGACGTAGCCGTGCTCGTCCAGCGCCGCGTCGGCAACCCCCATCTCGTGCAGTTCGCGCACCAGGAGCCGGCCGAGGTTCTTCTGCTTCTCGGTGGAGGGGAAGGTGCAGGAGTCGGGGTCCGACTGGGTATCGATGGTGACGTAGCGCAAAAAGCGCTCGGTGACGGTGTGGTCGTAAGGTAAAGGCAGGGTCATGAAGGTAAGCCGGTTGGAACGCAGCCAAGCCACTATGCAAGCCATTATGACGGTGGCGGCGGACCTGTCACCTCGTTGCATGCCTTAAAAAACAAACGCCATCCCGGTTGCGCCGTAATCGGCAAAACCGGAATGGCGTTGTCAGCGTCGTCCGAGGCCGGACGTCAGACCGCTTCCTTGAGCTCCTTGGCGGCGCGGAAGGCGACCTTCTTGCTGGCCTTGATGTGGATCTGCTCGCCGGTCGCGGGGTTGCGGCCCATGCGGGCGGCGCGCTTGCGCACCTGCAGGATGCCGAGGCCGACGATGCGGATGCGGTCGCCCTTCTTCAGGTGCTTGGTGATGCGGGCCACCATATCGCCGAGAATGGCTTCGGTCTGCTTCTTGGAGAGTTCGTGTTCCTCCGCCAGCGCCGCTGCCAGATGCTTGAGCGTTACGGTCGCCGGGGTCGCCGATTTGGTCGCTTTCTTCGCTGCTGCTTTTGCCATGATTGGCCCTCCTCGTGGGGTCGTTACTGCAGAACTAAAGGCATATCAGGGCTTAAATGATTCGCCGGTCGCCTGCCTACGCCGTTTTGCCTGTAAACAGCGCATTTTTCGCATTGTGGTGTGCAGAAGTGGCGTCGGCGGGGGAATTAGCCGCGTTCCATCTGCGGTCCTGGGACGTTCCTTGAGCGGCTCTTGGGCGCTCCTTGGGCAGTCCTTGACTTGGACCGGCGGCGCCTATAAGTCCGGGCCTCACTTGCGGGCTCTTCGCCTTGCGGGAGTAGCTCAGTTGGTTAGAGCGCCGGCCTGTCACGCCGGAGGTCGCGGGTTCGAGCCCCGTCTCTCGCGCCAGTCATTGCAATGACTTAGCCCAGACTTACCCCAATCGACACAGATGCGTTTGTCCAAGGCAAGCCGGCCACCTTGGGCCTTGATGCTTGTTTATCCTGCAGGCTGATGGCTCGGTCCATCGCCAGCAGCGCAAATCCGCATGACCGACGAAATCATCGGCGAGCCGCTCTCCAAACAGAGAAGGCGGCTGCAATCGCAACCGCCTTCCTGTCGGACTTCTTGAAAAGCCGGGCTGACGTTAGCGGCCCGCCATGATGCTGGCGATGAGGCCGGTGGCGGTCGAAATGAGCAGATAGTCGTTGTTGACCTTGATCCAGCGCTGGCCGGGGCCGGGCCGGCGCAGGCCGTAGCGATGGTAGTCGCTAACGGCGGAGTGACGGCGCCAGTCATTATAGCGTTGTCCGCTCGACCAACGGCGGTGCGCGTGGGACGGCGCCGGCCGGACATGCGGGCGGTGCGCGGCCGGTGGCGGCGCGACGTGGCGGTGAACGCCGGCGCGCGGGCCGTCGTGGCGCGGCTGCGCCTGTGCGGCCGGAATGGCCAGCATCGAAAAGCCGATCGCGGCGAGGACGAGGTGCTTCAGGTGCGTCATGATTTGCTCTCCTTGTCGATGGCGCGACGGTAGCGGTGTTCCGATGAATGGGAACTGAATGGACCGTTACATTTTCGTAAGGAAGTGCAATCGCTTGGCGTGCTATTTTGAATGGTAAGGTGAAATCGGTCTGCGTATGCCTGCGCCCTTTGCAGCGTCGCGCCGGTCGTGCCGGCCCGTCCTTGCAGGAGCGGTGCGAATGATCCGCGGCGGTGACGCAGCGCTTCTGACAGGCCGCTGACAGACCGCGCTAACTGCGCTGCCCTTGAGTTCGGTCGCCGTTGAAGCCACAAACCGATGCCGATATTTGCGGCGGTCGGGACTGGTCCTGGGCCACGGCGAATCCATATTCAGAGGGGCGGGACGTGGCCGGCGCGTCATGGATGTGGGCCACGGCGACGGCTTGTCTTGCCACCTCTGCTGCACTGCGCTAGAGCGTCCAGAATAATTCCAGGGTACGCGAATCTGCGGCCCGTCGCCGCAGCTTGGAGATCGCCGATGAACGGCATTTTGGGCGACTATCTCCCCATCGTGATCTTCGTCGGGATCGCTTCCGTCATCGGTCTCGCGCTCTTGATCGCGCCGTTCGTCGTGGCCTACCAGCAACCCGATCCGGAAAAGCTCTCCGCGTATGAATGTGGATTCAACGCCTTTGACGACGCCCGCATGAAGTTCGACGTGCGGTTTTATCTGGTCGCCATTCTGTTCATTATTTTTGACCTCGAGGTGGCATTCCTGTTTCCGTGGGCGATCACTTTCGGCAGCCTCGGCGGCGCCGGCTTCTGGTCGATGATGGCGTTCCTCGGGGTGCTGACCGTCGGCTTCGCCTACGAGTGGAAGAAGGGTGCTCTGGAATGGGATTGAACCCGGCACCGAGGCAAGCGGCCCAGTCCGGCCCGGTCGTGGCACCGGCCGCCACCGGCATTCTCGACCCGCGCACCGGGCGTCCGGTCGGAGCCGATGACCGGCTGTTCGTCGAGGTCAACAACGAACTGGCCGACAAGGGCTTTTTCGTTACCGCGACCGACGACCTGATCACCTGGGCGCGCACCGGCTCGCTGATGTGGATGACCTTCGGTCTGGCCTGCTGTGCCGTCGAAATGATGCAGATGTCGATGCCGCGCTACGACTGCGAGCGGTTCGGCTTCGCGCCACGCGCGAGCCCGCGGCAGTCCGACGTGATGATCGTCGCCGGCACGCTGACCAACAAGATGGCGCCGGCGCTGCGCAAGGTCTACGACCAGATGCCGGAGCCGCGCTATGTGATCTCGATGGGGTCATGCGCCAACGGCGGCGGCTACTATCATTATTCCTATTCCGTCGTGCGGGGCTGCGACCGCGTTGTGCCGGTCGATATCTATGTGCCGGGCTGCCCGCCCACGGCGGAGGCGCTGCTGTACGGCGTGATGCTGCTGCAGAAGAAAATCCGGCGGGTTGGCACGATCGAACGTTAAGAAACAGGTGGGGCGGAACGGGGACCGATCCGCTGCGGGGATGCTTCTGGACAGGGTAGAACGGCACCGGCGCGACCGGCCACCGTTTTCGACCATGAGCCGCGTGTGCGGCGATTGAACCGGGGATTTGAACGCGAAGGCTTCCGCATGGACGACACCAAGCTCGACGCCCTTGGCCGAACGATCGTCGAGGCGCTGCCCGGCGCAGCGGCCGGCCACGTCGTCGCCTTCAATCAGTTGACCGTCACGGTCGCGACGCCGCGTCTGGTCGAGGTCGCCCGCTTCCTGCGCGACGATCCGCGCTGCCGTTTCGTCAATATCATCGACATTACCGCGGTCGATTATCCGGGGCGGGCCGAGCGCTTCGAGGTGATCTACCATTTCCTGTCGCCCACAAAGAACATGCGCATCCGGCTGCGCGCGGCAGCGGGCGAGACCACCCAGGTGCCGTCGCTGATCGAGGTGTTTCCCGGCGCCGACTGGTTCGAGCGCGAGGCTTACGATCTCTACGGCGTGATCTTCACCGGCCACCCCGACATGCGGCGGCTTCTGACCGACTACGGCTTCGAGGGCCATCCGCTGCGCAAGGACTTTCCGCTCACCGGCTTCGTCGAAGTGCGCTACGACGACGAGGAGAAGCGTGTGCTCTACGAGCCGGTCAAGCTCAACCAGGAATTCCGCAAGTTCGATTTCCTCTCGCCGTGGGAGGGGGCCGACTATCTGCTGCCGGGCGATGAGAAGGCGGGGCCGAAAGTCTGATCATGACCGAACACAGCCTGCGCAACTTCACCATCAATTTCGGGCCGCAGCATCCGGCGGCGCACGGCGTCCTGCGTCTCGTGCTCGAACTCGACGGCGAGGTGGTCGAGCGCGTCGATCCGCATATCGGACTGCTGCATCGCGGTACCGAGAAGCTGATCGAGCACAAGACCTATCTGCAGGCGATCCCTTATTTCGACCGGCTCGATTACGTCGCGCCGATGAACCAGGAGCACGCCTTCTGCCTCGCCGCCGAAAAGCTGCTCGGCATCGAGGTGCCGCGTCGCGGGCAACTGATCCGCGTGCTCTATTGCGAGATCGGCCGCATCCTGTCGCATCTGCTCAACATTACCACGCAGGCGCTCGACGTCGGCGCGCTCACCCCGCCGCTGTGGGGGTTCGAGGAGCGCGAGAAGCTGATGGTGTTCTACGAGCGCGCTTCGGGCTCGCGCATGCATGCCGCCTATTTCCGCATCGGCGGCGTGCATCAGGACCTGCCGCCCAAGCTGATCGACGACATCGATGCCTGGTGCGACGCTTTCCCCGAGAAGCTCGACGACCTTGAGGTGCTGCTGACCGAGAACCGCATCTTCAAGCAGCGCAACGTCGATATCGGTGTGGTGACGCTGGACGATGCGTGGGCCTGGGGCTTTTCCGGGGTGATGGTGCGCGGCTCGGGCGCGGCATGGGACCTGCGCAAGGCGCAGCCCTACGAGTGCTACGACGAGATGGAGTTCGACATTCCCGTCGGCAAGAACGGCGACTGCTACGACCGCTACTGCATCCGCGTCGAGGAGATGCGCCAATCGACCCGCATCATGAAGCAGTGCATCGCCAAGTTGCGCGCCAGCGACGGGCAGGGGCCGGTGGTGGTTGCCGACAACAAGGTGTCGCCGCCGCGCCGTGGCGACATGAAGCGCTCGATGGAGTCGCTGATCCACCACTTCAAACTTTATACCGAAGGCGTGCATGTGCCGCCCGGCGAAGTCTATGCGGCGGTCGAAGCGCCCAAGGGCGAGTTCGGCGTCTATCTCGTCGCCGACGGCACCAACAAGCCCTACAAGTGCAAGATCCGCGCGCCGGGCTTCGCTCACCTGCAGGCGATGGATTTTCTCTGCAAGGGTCACCTGCTGGCCGACGTGTCCGCCATTCTCGGCTCACTCGACATCGTGTTCGGCGAGGTGGACAGATGAACGCACAGCCGATCCGCTTTGACCGCTCGACCGGCGCACTCGAGGGGGTGAACGCCTGGGAGCGCTTTGCGGTGCTGTTGCTGATCGGCGGCGCGAAGATTTCCTCGCGCTTTTCCCACCACGGCTATCGCTGGGGCTGCAACCTGCTGCGGTGGGCGCTGCCCTCGCGTGAGGTCGCGATGAAGCTCGGGCCGGACGCGACTTTCATCTTTCCTTATGGCGACGGCTATTGGAGCAAGATGCTCGATCGCTCGTTCCGCTACGAGGAGGAGCTTGAGCTGCTGCTGAGGGCCGCTCGCGACGTCGATTATACGCTGATCGATTGCGGCGCCAATTTCGGCTTCTTCTCGGTGCTGGTGTCGAGCGCCGCGTTCGGCTCCCGTCCCTCGATCGCCATCGAGCCGTCGTCGGCGAACTATGCGTTGTTGACCAAGAGTGCGGCGGCGAACGGCAATCGCTTTCGCACCATCCGCGCGGCGATCGGTGCGGAACGTGGCACGGCGCGCCTGTCGGGCTTCAAGCACGAGGGAATGAGCATCGTTGGCGATCCGTCCACGAGCGGCGAGGAGGTGCCGGTGATCGCGGTCGACAACCTGGTCGATGACGGGATCATCGCCGCCGACGGCAAATACGTCATCAAGCTCGATGTTGAAGGCGTCGAGATCGAGGCGCTCAAGGGGGCGGCACGGCTGCTCGCCGGTGATTCCATTGCGGTCTGCGAGGACCATGGCAGCGACCGCAATCACACGGTGTCGCGGTTCGTCCTCAATGAGACCGCGCTGGAACTCGTCGTATTCGATCCGGTCGCCCGCCGCTTCGAGAGGTTGACCGACGTGACGCCGCTCGATCGCATCAAGAATGCGCGCATCGGCTACAACGTCTTCGCCACCGCAAGCCCGTTCTGGCTCGATTTCATCGAGCGCCTGAACGCTTCGCCTGCACTGCGCGCGCAATGAGAGACTGACCATGGCCGTCCGCCGTCTGGCACCGAAAGAAGTGCAGCCCGCGAGTTTTGCGTTCAGCGCGGACAATCTCGCCTGGGCGAATATGGTGATCGAGCGTTATCCGTCCGGCCGCCAGCAGTCGGCGGTGATCCCGCTGTTGTGGCGCGCGCAGGAGCAGGAGGGCGGCTGGCTGACGGAAGCGGCGATCCGGTACGTCGCCGACATGCTCGGCATGCCCTATATCCGCGCGCTGGAGGTTGCGACCTTCTATACCCAGTTCCAGCTCTCTCCCGTCGGGAAGAAGGCGCACGTGCAGGTGTGCGGCACCACGCCGTGCCGGCTGCGCGGCGCCGGCGATCTGATCGAGGTGTGCCAGCATCGCATCCACCACGACCAGTTCGCGCTGTCCGCCGATGGCGACTTCTCCTGGGAGGAGGTCGAATGCCAGGGCGCCTGCGTCAACGCGCCGATGGTGATGATCTGGAAGGACACCTACGAAGACTTGACCGTCGAGAGCTTCGAGAAAGTGCTGGACGGCTTTGCCAGCGGCAATCCGCCCAAGCCCGGCCCGCAGAATGGCCGGCATTTCTCCGCGCCGCTCGGCGGCCCCACCACGCTGATGGATTATCGCGGCGAAGGCGTGCCGCATGCGGTGAAGGAGCCGGTGCTGGCCGATGCCGAGGCGAAGAAGCCGGGCGAGGCGGCGAATACGACCGAGCGCCCCTCGCCAAAGCCGCCGGCGGACGACGCGACCAGGAAGGGCGGTGCGTGATGCTCGACGACAGGGATCGCATCTTCAAGAATCTGTACGGTTACGAGGACTGGGGCCTCGCCGGCGCGCGTCGGCGCGGCGCCTGGGACGGCACCAAGGCCATCATCGACAAGGGCCGCGACTGGATCGTCGGCGAGATGAAGGCGTCGGGCCTGCGCGGGCGCGGCGGCGCCGGCTTCCCGACCGGCCTGAAATGGTCGTTCATGCCCAAGGAATCGACCGACGGCCGGCCGTCCTACCTCGTCGTCAACGCCGACGAATCCGAGCCAGGCACCTGCAAGGACCGCGAGATCATGCGGCACGATCCGCATCTTCTCGTCGAGGGCTGCCTGCTCGCGAGCTTCGCGATGGGCGCGCAAGCCGCCTACATCTATGTGCGCGGCGAGTTCATCCGCGAGCGCGAGCATCTGCAGGCGGCGATCGATCAGGCCTACGAGGCAAAGCTGATCGGCAAGGACAACGTCCACGGCTGGCCGTTCGACCTCTACGTCCATCACGGCGCCGGCGCCTATATCTGCGGCGAGGAAACCGCGCTCCTGGAAAGCCTCGAGGGCAAGAAGGGCCAGCCCCGGCTCAAGCCGCCGTTCCCGGCCAATGTCGGCCTCTACGGTTGCCCGACCACGGTGAACAACGTCGAGTCGATTGCGGTGGCGCCTGACATTCTGCGCCGGGGTGCCGCGTGGTTCGCCGGCATCGGTCGCCCCAACAATGTCGGGACAAAGCTGTTTTGCATCTCCGGCCATGTCGAGCGGCCCTGCAATGTCGAAGAGGCGATGGGCATCACCTTCCGCGAGCTGGTCGAAACGCATTGCGGCGGCATTCGCGGCGGCTGGGACAATCTGCTGGCGGTGATTCCCGGCGGCTCGTCGGTGCCGCTGGTGCCGGCCCACGAGATCGCCGACGCCTATATGGATTTCGACACCCTGCGCGGCCTGAAGTCCGGCCTCGGCACCGCTGCCGTGATCGTAATGGACAAGTCCACCGACATCGTGCGCGCCATCGCCCGCATCTCGTACTTCTACAAGCACGAAAGCTGCGGCCAGTGCACACCGTGCCGCGAGGGCACCGGCTGGATGTGGCGGGTGCTGACCCGGATGGCCGACGGCCGCGCCCACAAGCGCGAGATCGACATGCTGCTCGACGTCACGACACGGGTCGAGGGCCACACCATCTGCGCGCTGGGCGACGCGGCGGCCTGGCCGGTGCAGGGCCTGATCCGGCATTTCCGGCACGAGATCGAGCGCCGCATCGACGAGTTTTCGCGCAACGCCAACATCGACGATGTCGGCATCCTCGACCCCGTGGCGCAGGCGGCGGAGTAGCGTCATGACCAGGATCATCATCGACGGTAAGGACATCGACGTTCCGCCCGAGTACACGCTGTTGCAGGCGTGCGAGGCGGCGGGCGCCGAGATTCCGCGCTTCTGCTTCCACGAGCGGCTGTCGATCGCCGGCAACTGCCGCATGTGCCTCGTCGAACTGAAAGGCGGCCCGAAGCCGGTGGCGAGCTGCGCCTGGGGTGTCAAGGATTGCCGTCCCGGCCCCAACGGCGAACCGCCGGAGGTTTCGACCCGCTCGCCGATGGTCAAGAAGGCGCGCGAAGGGGTGATGGAGTTTTTGCTCATCAACCACCCGCTCGATTGCCCGATCTGCGATCAGGGCGGCGAATGCGACCTGCAGGACCAGGCGATGGGCTACGGCGTCGATACCGGGCGCTTCATCGAGAACAAGCGTGCGGTGGAGAACAAGTATCTCGGCGCGCTGGTCAAGACCATCATGACCCGCTGCATCCAGTGCACGCGCTGCATCCGCTTTGCCGCCGAAGTCGCCGGCGCGCCGGAGATGGGCGCCATCGGCCGCGGCGAGGACATGGAGATCACCACCTACCTCGAAAGCGCGCTGACCTCGGAGATGCAGGGCAACCTCGTCGATATCTGCCCCGTCGGCGCGCTGACCTCGAAGCCTTATGCTTTCGCGGCGCGGCCGTGGGAACTGGGCAAGACGCAATCGATCGACGTGATGGACGGCGTCGGCTCGGCGATCCGCGTCGATACCCGTGGTCGCGAGGTGATGCGCATCCTGCCGCGCCTCAACGAGGCGATCAATGAGGAGTGGATTTCCGACAAGACCCGCCACATCGTCGATGGGCTCCGCACGCAGCGGCTCGACCGGCCGTATGTGCGCGACAACGGCAAGCTGCGCCCGGCCTCGTGGCAGGAGGCGTTCGCCGCCATCGCCGCGCGGGTGAGGCAGGCGGATGCGAAGCGCATCGGCGCGATCGCCGGCGATCTCGCCGCGGTCGAGGAGATGTTCGCGCTCAAGGATCTGCTGACGCGGCTCGGCTCGCGCAATTTTGCCGTGCAGGGCGGGGCGGCGTTCGATCCCAGCCTTGGCCGGGCGAGTTACGTGTTCAACCCGACCATCGCCGGCATCGAGCAGGCGGATGCGCTGTTGATCGTTGGCTCCAACCCGCGCTGGGAGGCGACGCTGCTCAACGCGCGCATCCGCAAGCGCTGGCGCACCAATGCGCTCAAGGTCGGCGTGATCGGCGAGCGCTGCGATTTGACTTTCGACTACGACTATCTCGGCGCCGGGCCGGACACGCTGGCAGAGCTTGCCGATGGCCGGCACTCGTTTGCCGATGTGCTCAAGAACGCCGAGAAGCCGATCGTGCTGGTCGGCGCGGCCGCGACCTCGCGGGCCGACGGTGCCGCGATCCTGTCGCTCGCTGCAAAACTTGCGCAGGCCGTCGGCGCGGTAAAGGACGGCTGGAACGGCTTTGGCGTGGTGCACGACAGTGCCTCGCGGGTCGGCGCACTCGACATCGGCTTTGTGCCGGGCGAGGGCGGTCTCGATGCCGCGCAGATGGCCGCCGGCGGCACCGATGTGCTGTTTCTGCTCGGTGCCGACGAGGTGGAGGTCGCGCCGGGCGGCTTCGTCGTCTACATCGGCACCCATGGCGACCGTGGCGCGCACCGCGCCGACGTGATCCTGCCGGGCGCGGCCTATACCGAGAAGGTCGGGCTTTACGTCAACCTCGAAGGCCGGGTGCAGATGGCGAACCGCGCGGGCTTCCCGCCGGGCGACGCCCGCGAGGACTGGGCGATCTTGCGCGCACTGTCCGATGTGCTGGGCCACCGGCTGCCGTATGACTCGCTCGGCGCGCTGCGGCAGGCGCTGTTCAAGGGCGTGCCGCACCTGATGCGGCTCGATCAGATCGCGCCGGCCGAGCCGGGCGCGGTGGCGGCCCTTGCCGGCCGTGGCGGCGCCGTCGACAAGGCGCCGGTCGCGCCGGCCATCACCGATTACTACCTCACCAACCCGATCGCGCGCGCCTCCGCCGTGATGGCGGAGTGCTCGCGGCTCGCCTCCGGGCGGGTGCTGGCGGCGGCGGAGTAGAGAGCATGACGTTCGCCGAATTCTGGACCGCTTACTTGTGGCCGCTGATCGTGATGGTGGCGCAGAGCCTGTTGCTGCTCGTGGTGCTGCTGATCGCCATCGCCTACATCCTGCTGGCCGACCGGAAAATCTGGGCGGCGGTGCAGATCCGCCGCGGCCCCAACGTGGTCGGGCCGTGGGGCCTGTTCCAGTCGTTCGCCGATCTTCTGAAGTTCGTGTTCAAGGAGCCGATCATACCGGCCGGCGCCAACAAGGGCGTGTTCCTGCTGGCGCCGCTGGTCACCTGCGTGCTGGCGCTGGCGGCCTGGGCGGTGATCCCCGTCAATCTCAACTGGGTGATCGCCGACATCAATGTCGGTATCCTGTTCGTGCTCGCCATCTCGTCGCTGTCGATCTACGGCATCATCATGGCGGGCTGGTCGTCGAACTCGAAGTACCCGTTCCTGTCGGCGCTGCGCTCGGCGGCGCAGATGGTGTCCTACGAGGTCTCCATCGGCTTCGTCGTCATCACCGTGCTGATGTGCGCCGGTTCGCTCAACCTCACGGCAATCGTGCAGGCGCAGGACACCTCGCTCGGCCTGTTCGGCTGGTACTGGCTGCCGCTGTTTCCGATGTTTGTGATCTTCTACGTCTCGGCGCTGGCGGAAACCAACCGGCCGCCGTTCGACCTGGTGGAGGCGGAGTCCGAACTGGTCGCCGGCTTCATGGTCGAATACGGCTCGACGCCCTATATGCTGTTCATGCTTGGGGAGTATGTCGCGATCGCCACCATGTGCGCGATGGCGACCATTCTGTTCATGGGCGGCTGGCTGTCGCCGATCCCGTTTGCGCCGTTCACCTGGGTGCCGGGCGTGGTGTGGTTCTCGCTCAAGGCGCTGTTCTTCTTTTTCCTGATCGCGATGGCCAAGGCCATCGTGCCGCGCTACCGCTACGACCAGCTCATGCGGCTTGGTTGGAAGGTGTTTCTGCCGCTGTCGCTGGCGATGGTGGTGATCGTCGCCGCCGTTCTGCATTTCACCGGGCTGGCCCCGGCATGAGGCTCCCATGAGTATCGCAGCCGCATCGAAGTCGCTGTTGCTGAAGGAGTTCGTGGAGGCGTTCGTCGTCACCATGCGTTACTTCTTCAAGCCCAAGCCGACGCTCAATTATCCCTTTGAGAAGGGGCCGATCTCTCCGCGCTTCCGCGGCGAGCATGCGTTGCGCCGCTATCCCAACGGCGAGGAACGCTGCATCGCCTGCAAGCTGTGCGAGGCGATCTGCCCGGCGCAGGCCATCACCATCGAGGCCGGCCCGCGCCGCAACGACGGCACGCGCCGCACCGTGCGCTACGACATCGACATGGTGAAGTGCATCTATTGCGGCTTCTGCCAGGAGGCGTGCCCGGTCGATGCCATCGTCGAAGGGCCGAATTTCGAGTTCGCCGCCGAGACGCGCGAGGAACTCTACTATGACAAGGCCAGGCTGCTCGCCAACGGCGACCGCTGGGAGCGCGAGATCGCCAAGAACATGGCGCTCGACGCGCCGTATCGGTGAGGTTAAGCGGATGATCCTGCCCGCGCTGTTCTTCTATCTGTTCGCCGGAGTGTGCATCGCGGCCGCCGTGATGGTGATCGCCTCGCGCAACCCGGTGCACTCGGTGCTGTTTCTGATCCTCACGTTTTTCAACGCGGCGGCGCTGTTCGTGCTGCTCGGCGCCGAGTTCCTCGCGCTGATCGTGCTGGTGGTCTATGTCGGCGCGGTGGCGGTGCTGTTCCTGTTCGTCGTCATGATGCTGGACGTCGATTTCGCGGCATTGCGCTCCGGCTTCCTCAACTACCTGCCGGTCGGGCTGTTGGTCGCGGGAATTTTTCTGGCCGAACTGTTGCTGGTCGGCGGCGGCTGGATCATCAGTCCGCATGCCGCAAAGACCATCACGGCGCCGATACCGGGCGACATTACCAACACCGAGGCGATCGGCCGGGTGCTCTACACCCGCTACATTCATTACTTCCAGTATTCCGGCCTGATCCTGCTGGTCGCCATGGTCGGCGCCATCGTGCTGACGATGCGCCACAGAGTTAACGTCAAGCGCCAGGACATCGGCACGCAGAACGCCCGCTCCAAGCGCAACACCATGGAGCTGCGCAAGGTGGCGTCCGGGCAGGGGCTGGAGGAGTTGCCGCCACGGGAGGCTGCGGAATGACCATCGGACTGGGCCATTATCTCGCGGTCGGCGCCTGCTTGTTCACGCTCGGTATCCTCGGCATCTTCATCAACCGCAAGAACGTCATCATCATCCTGATGTCGATCGAGATGATTTTGCTTTCGGCCAACGTCAATCTGGTGGCGTTCTCGGCATTTCTCGGCGACATCGTCGGCCAGATCTACGCGCTGCTGGTGCTCACCGTGGCGGCGGCGGAAGCGGCCATCGGTCTCGCCATTCTCGTCGTGTTCTTCCGCAATCGCGGCTCGATCGCCGTCGAGGACGTCAACGTGATGAAGGGCTGACGCGGGATGATTGAAGCCATTGTTTTCCTGCCGCTCGCCGGCGCCATCATCGCGGGCCTGATCTCGCTGGCTGGTGCCCGCGCCCGCCATCCGGGCGGCGACACGGTCGAGCATGCCGGCCACGATGCCCATCACGACGCCCATGGCGGGGCAGGGCACGCCCATGCGGCCGCCGTCCATACCGATGACGATCACGGCCACGACGATCACCATGCCGCCGAGCCTGCTGCGGCTGGCTCTCGCGCCGCCGAACTGATCACCACGGCGCTCTTGTTCGTATCGGCGGCGCTGTCCTGGGTGGTGTTCGTCAACGTCGGTTTTCTGAAGCAGGACGCCCTGATCCGCTTGGCGCCATGGATCGTCTCCGGCGACCTCAACGTCCTCTGGTCGCTGCGCGTCGATACGCTGACTGCGGTGATGCTGGTGGTGGTGACCTCGGTGTCGTCGCTCGTTCACCTCTACTCCATGGGCTACATGGACGAGGACCCGCACCGGCCGCGCTTCTTCGGCTATCTGTCGCTGTTCACCTTCGCGATGCTGATGCTGGTGACCTCCGACAACCTGGTGCAGCTTTTCTTCGGCTGGGAAGGCGTCGGGCTCGCCAGCTACCTGCTGATCGGCTTCTGGTACAAGAAGCCCTCGGCCAATGCTGCCGCGATCAAGGCGTTCGTCGTCAACCGTGTCGGCGACTTCGGCTTTGCGCTCGGCATTTTTGCGATCTTCGCGCTGGTCGGCTCGACCGACTTCACCACCATTTTCGCCGCCGCGCCCGGGCTGACGGACAAGACCATCAACCTGCTCGGCTGGCACGCCGACGCGCTGACGCTGACCTGCCTGTTCCTGTTCATGGGCGCGATGGGCAAGTCGGCGCAGTTCTTGCTGCACACCTGGCTGCCGGATGCGATGGAAGGCCCGACGCCGGTGTCGGCGCTGATCCATGCCGCGACCATGGTGACGGCGGGCGTGTTCATGGTGGCGCGGCTGTCGCCGCTGTTCGAACTGTCGCCGGACGCGCAGGCCGTGGTGATGTTCTTCGGCGCGACGACGGCGTTCTTCGCCGCGACCGTCGGCCTCGTGCAGAACGACATCAAGCGCATCGTCGCTTACTCGACCTGTTCGCAGCTTGGCTACATGTTCGTGGCGATGGGGGCGGGGGCCTATTCGGTGGGCATGTTCCACCTGTTCACCCATGCCTTCTTCAAGGCGCTGTTGTTCTTAGGATCCGGCGCGGTGATCTACGCGATGCACCACGAGCAGGACATCCGCAACATGGGCGGATTGAAGGACCGCATTCCCTTCACCTACGGCACCATGGTGATCGGCACGCTGGCGCTGACCGGCTTCCCGCTCACCGCCGGCTATTTCTCCAAGGATGCCATCATCGAGTCGGCAGCGGTCGCGCACAATCCGTTCGCGATGTACGCCTTCCTGCTGACGGTGGCGGCGGCCGGTCTGACCGCGTTCTATTCGTGGCGGCTGATCTTCAAGACGTTCCACGGCGAGCCGCACGACGTCAAGCACTACGAGGCCGCGCACGAGGCGCCGCTGACCATGCTGGTGCCGCTCGCGATCCTCGCGGCCGGCTCGATCCTCGCCGGCTTCCCGTTCAAGGACGTGTTCGTCGGCCATGGCGTGGATGAGTTCTTCCGCGAATCGCTGTCGCTCAAGGCCGGCATCCTCGACGAGATGCACCACCTGCCGGCGACGGTGGTGTACCTGCCGACGCTGATGATGGTGGCGGGCTTCCTGGTGTCGTGGCTGTTCTACATCCGCAGGCCGTACCTGCCGGTCGAACTCGCGACCCAGCATCCGCTGCTCTACAAGTTCCTGCTCAACAAGTGGTACTTCGACGAACTGTACGAGGTGATCTTCGTGCGGCCGGCGAAGTGGATCGGCTACACGTTGTGGAAGAAGGGCGACGGCTTCCTGATCGACGGGTTCGGCCCTGATGGCGTGTCCGCTCGCGTGCTCGACGCCACCCGCGCCGCGGTCAAGGTGCAGAGCGGTTATCTCTACCACTACGCCTTTGCGATGCTGATCGGCGTCGCCGGGCTGATGACCTGGTTCATGTTCGGCCTGGGGGGCCAGTGATGACAACCTGGCCCATTCTCTCCGTCGTCACCTTCCTGCCGCTGGTCGGCGCAGCGCTGATCTGGTTGCTGCCCGGACGGGACGAAGCGGCCGACCGCAACGCGCGCTGGATCGCGCTGTGGACCACGCTGATCAACTTCGCGGTGTCGCTGATCCTGGTGGCGCGTTTCGATTCCTCGCTCGCCGGCTTTCAGTTCGAGGAGAACGCGCCGTGGCTCGACGGCGTGATCCAGTATCACATGGGCGTGGACGGCATCTCGCTGCCGTTCGTCATCCTCACCACCGCCCTGATGCCGTTCTGCATCGCCGCCAGCTGGCGCTCGGTGAAGAGCCGCGTACCGGCCTACATGGTGGCGTTTCTGATCCTTGAAACGCTGATGGTCGGCACCTTCTCGGCGCTCGATCTCGTGCTGTTCTATCTGTTCTTCGAGGGCGGCCTGATCCCGATGTTCTTCATCATCGGGGTGTGGGGCGGGCCGCGCCGGGTCTATGCCTCGTTCAAGTTCTTTCTGTACACGCTGCTCGGCTCGGTGCTGATGCTGCTCGCCATCATGGCGCTGTACTGGAACGCCGGCACCACCGACATCCCGACGCTGATGAAAACGGCGATGCCGCACACGTTGCAGACGTGGGCGTGGCTGGCCTTCTTCGCCTCGTTCGCGGTGAAGATGCCGATGTGGCCGGTGCACACCTGGCTGCCGGACGCCCACGTCGAGGCGCCGACCGCGGGTTCGGTGATCCTGGCCGCGATCCTCCTGAAGATGGGTGGCTACGGCTTCCTGCGGTTTTCGCTGCCGATGTTCCCGCTGGCCTCGCACGATTTCGCGCCGCTGATCTTCGCGCTGTCGGCGATCGCCATCATCTACACCTCGCTGGTCGCCCTGATGCAGGAGGACATGAAGAAGCTTATCGCCTATTCCTCCGTGGCGCATATGGGCTTCGTCACCATGGGCATCTTCGCCGGCACCATGCAGGGCGTCGCCGGCGGCGTGTTCCAGATGATCTCGCACGGCATCGTATCGGGCGCGCTGTTCCTCTGTGTCGGCATCATCTATGACCGCATGCACACCCGCGAGATCGCCGCCTATGGCGGCCTCGTCAACCGCATGCCGCTCTATGCCTTCGTGTTCCTCGTGTTCACCATGGCCAACGTCGGCCTGCCGGGCACCTCGGGCTTCGTCGGCGAGTTCATGACGCTGATCGGCACCTTCAAGGTCAGCGTGACGACGGCGTTCTTCGCCACCACCGGCGTGATCCTGTCGGCGGCCTACGCGCTGTGGCTCTACCGCAAGATCGTCTACGGCGCGCTGGTCAAGCCGTCGCTCGCCACCATCAAGGATCTGACGTGGCGGGAGGCGGCGATCCTGTTGCCGCTGGTGGCGCTCACCATCCTGTTCGGCGTCTATCCGAAGCCGGTGCTCGATATGTCGGCCGCTTCGGTGCAGCAGCTCGTCGATAATTACAGCCAGGCCGTCACGGCGGTGAAGGCCGCCGCGCTCGTACAGTGATGCGGCATAACCGGGAAGACGACGCATGAGTTTCGCAATCGCTGGCTACTCCCTGCATCCGGTGTTGCCCGAACTGGTGCTGGCCGTCGGCACCCTGGTGCTGCTGCTGGTCGGTGCGTTTCGCGGCGAGCGCTCGACCACGCTGGTCGGCGCTCTCGCGCTGGTGCTGCTTGTCGTCACCGGCGTGCTGGTCGCGACGCTGCCGGCGGGGCGGCTCGTCACCTTCGGCGGCAGCTTCATCGTCGATGACTACGCCCGCTTCCTGAAAATCCTCGCGCTGATCGCCTCGGCGGTGACGTTGCTGATGTCCGCCGATTACCTCGGCCAGCGCCGCATCTTTGAGTACGTCGTGCTGGTGCTGCTATCGACCATCGGCATGATGGTGCTGATTTCGGCCGGCGATCTCATCTCGCTCTATCTTGGCCTCGAGATGATGAGCTTCGCGCTCTACGTCGTCGCCGCCAGCAACCGCGACAACCTCAAGTCCACGGAATCGGGTCTCAAATATTACGTGCTCGGCTCGCTGTCGTCGGGCATGCTGCTCTATGGCGCCTCGCTGATCTACGGCTTCACCGGCACCGTCGAGTTTGCCGGCATTGCCGTCGCCGCCCGCGAGGCCGGCATCGGCCTGATCTTCGGCCTCGTGTTCCTGCTCGCGGGGCTGTGCTTCAAGGTCTCCGCCGTTCCGTTCCACATGTGGACGCCGGACGTCTACGAGGGCGCGCCGACGCCGGTGACGGCGTTCTTCGCCTCGGCGCCGAAGGTCGCGGCGATGGCGATCTTCGTGCGCGTGGTGCTGACCGCGTTCCCCGATGTCACGCTGCAATGGCAGCAGATCGTGGTGTTCGTCTCGATCGCCTCGATGGCGCTCGGCTCCGTCGCGGCCATCGGTCAGCGCAACATCAAGCGCATGCTGGCCTATTCCTCGATCGGCCACATGGGGTTTGCGCTCGTGGGACTTGCCGCCGGCACCGCCGAGGGCGCGCAGGGCGTGGTGCTGTATCTGTCGATCTATGTCGCGATGACGCTTGGCTCGTTCGCCGTCATCCTCGCCATGAAGCGGAAGGGGCTGGCGACCGAGGAGATCAGCGACTTCGCCGGGCTGTCGCGCACCAATCCGGTGCTGGCGTTCTTCTTCGCGATGCTGATGTTCTCGCTGGCTGGCATTCCGCCGCTCGCCGGCTTCTTCGCGAAGTTCTATGTGTTCCTCGCCGCCATCAAGGCCGGGCTGTTCACGCTGTCGGTGATCGGCGTCGTCACCAGCGTCGTCGGTGCGTTCTACTATCTCAACATCGTCAAGGTGATGTATTTCGACCAGCCGGTCGGCGCGGTCGATCCGGTGCGGGTCGAGTTGCGCACCGTGCTGGCCGTCTCCGGCATCTTCAACATCCTGTTCTTTGCCTATCCGGGGCCGCTGGTCAGCGCCGCGACGGCGGCTGCGAAGTCGCTGTTCTGATGGGGTTTGCGCTCGGGCCGCAGGCGGCAGGGGCCGGCTACCGGCTCATGGCATTCGAGCGCATCGGCTCCACCAATTCCGAGGCGCTGGCGCGCGCCAGGGCGGGCGAGCCGGGGCCGCTGTGGCTTGCGACCTCGGAGCAGACCGCCGGCCGCGGCCGCCGCGAGCGCGCCTGGGTTGCCCCGCGCGGCAATCTTGCGGCCAGCATTCTCGAAGTGATGGACATCAAGCCGGGGGTCGCGGCGACGCTTGGGTTTGTCGCGGGTCTGGCCGTGCACGCGGCGCTGCGCGAGGTCTGTACGCTGGCGCCGGAAATGCCGCCGCCGGATTTTGCGCTGAAATGGCCGAACGACGTGCTGGCGAACGGGGCCAAGCTGGTCGGCATCCTCCTGGAGGCCGAAGCGCTGCCGGACGGGCGGCTTGCGGTTGTCGCCGGCATCGGCGTCAACGTCGTTGCGGCGCCGTCGGACACACCTTATCCGGCAACCGCGCTGGCCTCGCTCGGCGTTACGGCAAGCGCCGAGGCGGTGTTCGCGGCGCTGTCGGATGCCTGGGCGGAATACCGCGGCATCTGGGACGACGGCCGCGGCTTTCCCGCCGTCCGCTCGCTGTGGCTCAAGCGCGCCGCCGGCGTCGGCAAGGCGGTTTCGGTGCGTGACGGGCGCGCGGGCGTTGACGGCATCTTCGAGACCATCGACAACTCGGGCTGCATGATCGTTGCGACTCCTGATGGCCGGCGCGTGCCGATCGCGGCCGGCGACGTATTTTTCGGCACCGCCGCTTCCGCGGGGGCGCGCTGATGGCACAGCCGGACGAACTCACCTTCATCCCGCTCGGCGGCGTCGGCGAGATCGGCATGAATCTGTCGGTCTATGGCCTCGGCAACCGGCAGAGCCGCAGTTTTCTCGCCATCGATCTCGGCGTGTCGTTCGGCGACGAGGAGCATCTGCCAGGCATCGACCTGGTGCTGCCGGACATCCGCTTCCTGGAGAAGGAGCGCAAGAACCTGATGGGGCTGGTGCTGACCCATGCCCATGAGGATCATTTCGGCGCCATCATCGACCTGTGGCCGCGCCTTAAATGCCCGATCTACGCCACGCCGTTCTCGGCGGCGCTGTTTCGCGCCAAGTGCGAGTCCGAACGCGTCCCGCCGGATATCCCGGTCACGGTGGTCGCCTCCGGCGCCCGCGTTAACGTCGGGCCGTTCGAGGTCGAGTTCATCCCGGTCGCGCACTCGATTCCTGAATCGCATGCGCTGGCGATCCGCACCTCGGCCGGCACGGTGTTGCACACCGGCGACTGGAAGATCGATCCGACGCCGGTGCTCGGGCCGCCGACCGACGCCGCGCGGCTCGCCGCGATCGGCGACGAGGGCGTGCTGGCGCTGGTCGGGGATTCGACCAATGCGGTGCGGGAGGGGCGCTCGCCGTCGGAGGCCGATGTCGCGGCCTCGCTCTTGGAGATCGTGAAAGGTGCGCGCGGCCGCGTTGCGGTGACGACGTTTGCCTCCAATGTCGCGCGCATGCGGGCGGTGGCCGATGCGGCCCGCGCCAGCGGCCGCGAGGTGGTGGTGGTCGGCCGCGCCATGGCGCGCGTGGCGCAGGTGGCGCGCGAGACCGGCTATCTCGACGGCGTGCAGCCGTTCCGCAGCATGGACGCCTACAGCCATCTGCCGGCCGACAAGGTGCTGGCGCTGTGCACCGGCAGCCAGGGCGAGCCGCGCGCGGCGCTGGCGCGCATCGCCGCCGGCGATCACCCAGAAGTGTCGCTCGGCAAGGGCGACTGCGTGATCTTTTCCTCGCGCACCATTCCCGGCAACGAGCGCGCGATCGGCGCCATTATCAACGGCCTGATCACGCAAGGGGTCGAGGTCATCACCGACCGCACCCATCTCGTTCACGTCTCCGGCCATCCGCGCCGCGACGAACTGCGCGAGATGATCGGCTGGGTGCGGCCGCAGGTGCTGGTGCCGGCGCATGGCGAGGCGCTGCATCTCGACGAGCACGCAAAACTCGCCCGCGCGGCCGGCGTGCCGCAGGTCGTGGTGTGCCGCAACGGCGATGTCGTCCGGCTTGCGCCGGGTGCGGCGTCGATCGTCGGCGAGGTGCCGAACGGGCGGCTCTACAAGGACGGCCTGTTGATCGAGGAGGCGCGTTCGCGCGCGGTGAGCGAGCGGCGCAAGCTCGGCTTTTCGGGCTGCGCCATGGTGTCCATGGCGATCACCGACAAGGGCGAACTCGCCGACGATCCCGAGGTGGACCTCGTCGGCGTTCCGGAGAAGAATGGCGCGGCCGAAAGTCTCGCCGACGAGGTGTTCGACGTCGTGGTCGATACCTTCGAGAACCTGCCGCGCGCGCGTCGCCGCGATCCCGATGCCGCGGCGGAATCGGTGCGCCGCGCGGTGCGTTCGGCGTTGCTGGCGCAGTGGGGCAAGAAGCCCGTTTGCGTCGTGCATGTGCTGGTGGTTTAGAGCATGATCCCGAAAAGCCTGCCCTCGGCTTGACCCGGGGGTGGGAACCGGTTTTCGGACAAGATCATGCGCAAGGAGAATGACGGAGGCGACATGCTCGGCCGGCTCAATCATGTGGCGATCGCGGTGCGCGATGCGGCAAAGGCGGCGCGCATCTACGGCGTCGCCTTCGGCGCGGACATCTCCGAAGCGGTGCCGCTGCCGGAGCATGGCGTCACCACCGTGTTCGCGACGTTGCCCAACACCAAGATCGAGTTCATCGAGCCGCTCGGCGCAGAGTCTCCGATCGCGAAATTTCTCGACCGCAACCCGGACGGTGGCATCCATCACGTCTGTTACGAGGTCGCCGATATCCGCGCTTCGCGCGACCTGCTGATAAAGGAAGGCGCGCGCGTGCTCGGCAGCGGCGAGCCGAAGATCGGCGCGCACGGCAAGCCCGTGCTGTTCCTGCATCCCAAGGATTTTTCCGGGGCGCTGGTCGAGATCGAAGAGGCGTGAGCCGTCATGGCCACTACCATCTCATGGATGATCGCGATCTACTTCATCGTCTGGTGGGTCACGCTGTTCGTGACGCTGCCGTTCGGTGTGCGCAGCCAGCATGAGGACGGCGGCGGCGTGCCCGGCTCCGATCCCGGCGCGCCCGTGGTGCCGCACATGCGCCGCAAGCTCATGTGGACCACGATCATTTCGGTGGTGATCTACGGCCTTGGCGCGTGGGCCTACCGGGCGGGCTGGCTGACGGTGGAGCGGCTCGCCGGCCTGATGGGTTTTTAGCCCTCCGCTACGGCGAGAGAGACGTTCAGCGGATTGAGCTGCGAACGAAAAAAAGAGCAGGGCGCGCCCTGCTCGAAAACTTGTGTCGTCCCTATTCCCCGCAAACCGTTCGATCGTTCTTGCTTGCGCGGGGCGGCGCTGCTTGCTGCGCGCCAGGGTTTCCTCCCGAGACTTGGCCCAACAGGCGATGCCACTCCGGACAGCCTGAACACCAAAACCGTAGCCGATCGATTTCGTCTTGTCACCAAATAAGGCAATGCCTGTCCAAAATTGCGGCAAGGTCGTTAGTGCTGTTCTGTTAAGCATTTTTTCTGTTGTGCGCCGCACAATAAAGCTTAGCATGCGGTTTCGACCGTGCCCCCGCTGTGGTAACGGCTGCGGTGACGAGGAGAGCATTTGCGATGCGCCGATCGCCGCTGCGATATCTGCCGGTCGCCGTTCTGGCGTTGACCCTGCAGGTGCTTGCGCCGCTGATGGCGCTGGCGCCGCTTGCCGCGCCCTTCGATCCGCTCATCCATGCCGCGCTGTGCTCCGACTTGGCCCAGGACTTGGCCCAAGCCGAGGGCGGCGACCGCTCGTCCCACCGCGGCGGGGCGGAGGCGGCGTGTTGCGTGCTGTGCGCGCCGCTCACGGGTGGAGTGGCGGTGCTCGATCCGCCGGCCGGCATCGCGGGAGTGCTGCCGGAAGCCCGGTTCTGGCCTGTCGCGTGGCTTGCGGTGGACCGGCATCTGCCGACAGCGTCGCTCAACCTCGCCGCGGCGCCGCGTGCTCCTCCGGTCACGGCCTGACGTGAGGCCCGCGCGCTGGCCGTAGCCCATGAGGGCAGCGGACGCGCGAGCCGGTTCCTTGCCGTTTAGCCTGACAATCGTTTCCGAAGGATCGTCCCATGCGACACCTCCCAATCGTTCTTTCCCTGTCCGCCGCCCTTGTGCTGTCCGCTGGCGTGCTGCCGGCTGCGGCGCAGCAGACCAAAGCCGGCGACCTCGTCATCGTGCAGCCGTGGAGCCGCGCGACGCCGGGCGGCGCCAAGGTCGCCGGCGGCTTCCTCGTGATCGAAAACAAGGGGGCTGCCGCCGATACGCTGGTCGGCGGCGCGACCGGCGTTGCCGCCAAGGTCGAGGTGCATGAAATGGCCGTGACCAACGGCGTCATGACCATGCGCGAACTCGACAAGGGGCTGCCGATCGCCGCCGGCCAGTCGGTGACCCTGAAGCCCGGCGGCTACCACATCATGTTCACCGGGCTGAAGCAGCCGCTCAAGGAAGGCGACAAGGTGCCGGTGACGCTTCAGTTCGCCAGGGCCGGTAACGTCGATGTGGTGTTCGATGTGCGCGGCGTCGGCGCCAAGGATGTCGGTACCAAGGATGCCGGTACCAAGGATGCCGGCGGCGCTCATCCGCACAAGTAGCGGGGACGCGAACAAAAGGACGCCGCGGGCGCGGGTCCATCGGATTGCCCGATGTTTCCCGCCCGCGGTGCGCCGCTGCCCTTGTGTTTTGCCGCCCGATCCGGTTTCACTGCGGACACCTTAAGGCTTAACGATTCCCGAGCGTTGCCATGCGATTGTCGCGCTTCTTCCTGCCCATCCTCAAGGAGACGCCGAGCGAGGCGGAAATCGTCTCGCACCGGCTGATGCTGCGCGCCGGCATGATGCGGCAGGAGGCGGCCGGCATCTATGCCTGGCTGCCGCTCGGCTTCCGGGTGCTGAAGAAGATCGAACAGATCGTGCGCGAGGAACAGGACCGCGCCGGCGCCATCGAACTGTTGATGCCGACGCTGCAACTCGCCGACCTGTGGCGCGAGAGCGGCCGCTACGACGCCTACGGCCCAGAGATGCTGCGCATCAGCGACCGCCACAAGCGCGAACTCTTGTATGGGCCGACCAACGAGGAGATGATTACCGAGATTTTCCGCAGCTCGGTGCGCTCGTACAAAAGCCTGCCGCTCAATCTCTATCACATCCAGTGGAAGTTCCGCGACGAGCAGCGCCCGCGCTTCGGCGTGATGCGTGGCCGCGAGTTTCTGATGAAGGACGCTTACTCTTTCGACGTCGACGAGGCGGCCGCGCGGCTGTCCTACAATAAGATGTTCGTCGCCTACTTGCGCACCTTCGCGCGCATGGGCCTGAAGGCGATCCCGATGCGCGCCGAGACCGGACCGATCGGCGGCGACCTGAGCCACGAGTTCATCGTGCTGGCGGAGACCGGTGAATCCGGCGTGTTCTGCGATCGCGGCGTGCTCGACCTGCCGGTGCCGGACGAGAGCGTCGATTACGATGGCGACCTCACGCCGATCGTCAAGCAATGGACCTCGGCCTATGCCGCGACGGAAGACGTCCACGACACCGCGCGCTACGAGCGCGAGGTGCCGGCCGAGCGGCGCGTCGAAACTCGTGGCATCGAAGTCGGCCAGATCTTCTATTTCGGCACAAAATATTCCGAGAGCATGCGGGCGATGGTGGCCGGCGCCGACGGCACTGAGCGGCCGATCCACGGCGGCTCCTACGGCATCGGCGTGTCGCGGCTGGTCGGCGCAATCATCGAGGCGTGCCACGACGATGCCGGCATCGTCTGGCCGGAGGCGGTGGCGCCGTACCGCGTCGCGCTGTTGAACCTGAAGCAGGGCGCATCCGAAACCGATGCCGCGTGCGAAAGCCTTTATCGTGACCTGACCGCCAAGGGCGTCGAGGTGCTCTACGACGACACCGAGCAGCGCCCCGGCGCCAAATTCGCCACCGCTGACCTGATCGGCATCCCCTGGCAACTCATGGTCGGCCCCAAGGGCCTCGCCGAGGGCAAGGTCGAACTCAAGCGCCGCGCCGACGGCTCGCGCGAGTTTCTGTCGCCGCAGGACGCGGTGGCGCGGTTCGCCCCGTGATCCGGCCGGGCACGATCGCGCGCGGTCGTGATCGAGGAGCGGCCGCGTTGCGCCTCACATTCGGCGCGAATCGCGGCACAGTCGGGGAATGGACCCCAGCATGAGCGAACCCGTCCGCACCCGGCCGTTTGCCGCCTACGAATGGATGCTGTCCGGCCGCTACCTGCGCGCCCGGCGCAAGGAAGGCTTCATCTCGGTGATCGCCGGCTTCTCGTTCCTCGGCATCATGCTCGGGGTGGCGACGCTGATCATCGTCATGGCGGTGATGAACGGTTTCCGCTCCGAACTCTTGAGCAAGATTCTCGGCCTCAACGGCCACATCGTGGTGCAGCCGCTGGAAAGCCCGCTGACCGACTGGAAGGAGGTGTCCGAGCGCCTCAGCCAGGTGCCGGGCATCCGCCTCGCCGCCGCGGTGGTGGACGGGCAGGCGCTGGCGTCGTCGCCCTTCAACGCCGCCGGTGTGTTCGTGCGCGGCATCCGCTCAAGCGACCTCGACAAGGTCACCTCGATCGCCAACAACATCAAGCAGGGCACGCTGGAAGGCTTTGACGAGGGCCAGGCCATCATCATCGGCCGCCGGCTCGCCGACCAGCTCTCGCTGCATTCCGGCGACACCATGACCCTGGTGGCACCGCGTGGCGCAGTGACGCCGATGGGCACCACGCCGCGCATCAAGTCCTATCGTATCGCCGCGGTGTTCGAGATCGGCATGTCGGAATACGACGGCACCTTCGTGTTCATGCCGCTGCCCGAGGCGCAGGCCTACTTCAACCGCGCGGGCGACGTCACCGCCATCGAGGTCTACACCGACAACCCCGACCGGGTTGACGCTTACCGCAAGGCGGTGACCGAGGCCGCCGGGCGGCCGATCTTCCTCGTCGACTGGCGCCAGCGGAACTCTACGTTCTTCAACGCGCTGCAGGTCGAACGCAACGTCATGTTCCTGATCCTGACCCTGATCGTGCTGGTGGCGGCGCTCAACATCATTTCCGGCCTGATCATGCTGGTGAAGGACAAGGGCGGCGACATCGCCATTCTGCGCACCATGGGGGCGACGCAGGGCGCCATCATGCGGGTGTTCTTCATCACGGGCGCGGCGATCGGCGTGGTCGGCACGGTAGTCGGCTTCCTGGTCGGGCTGGTAGTGTGCCTCAACATCGAGTCGATCCGCCAGTTTCTGTCGTGGCTGACCAACACGGAATTGTTCTCGCCGGAACTGTATTTTCTCTCAAAACTGCCGGCCGAGATTGCGCCGGGCGAGACCGCCGCCGTGGTGATCATGGCGCTGACGCTGTCGTTCCTTGCCACGCTCTACCCGTCGTGGCGTGCGGCGCGGCTCGATCCGGTCGAGGCGCTGCGCTATGAGTGAGGCGGCGATGGAGGAAGCCGGCGAGGCGGACGCGCCTGCGGTCTACCTGCAAGGCATCCGCCGCCAGTACGTGCAGGGCGCGGCGACGCTGACCATCCTCGATGAGGCCGAGCTGGCGCTGTGGCCGGGGCAGTCGGTGGCGCTGGTGGCGCCGTCCGGCTCCGGCAAATCGACGCTGTTGCACATCGCCGGCCTGCTCGAACATCCCGACGACGGCGAGGTCTATATCGGCGGGGTGCCGACCACCGCGATGTCGGATGCCGAACGCACGCAGATCCGCCGCACCGAGATCGGCTTCGTCTACCAGTCGCACCGCCTGCTGCCGGAGTTCTCCGCGCTCGAAAACGTCATGCTGCCGCAGATGATCCGCGGTCTGAAGCGCAAGGAGGCGGCCAAGCGTGCGCGCGAACTGCTGGCCTATCTCGGGCTCGGCGAGCGCGTCACCCATCGTCCTGCCGAACTGTCGGGCGGCGAGCAGCAGCGCGTGGCGATCGCGCGCGCGGTTGCCAATGCGCCGCGGGTGCTGTTCGCCGACGAGCCGACCGGCAACCTCGATCCGCACACCGCCGACCATGTGTTTCAGGCGCTGATGCAGTTGGTCCACGCCACCGGCGTTGCGATGCTAATCGCCACCCACAACATGGAGTTGGCCGACCGCATGGATCGCCGCGTCTCGATCCGCGACGGGCAGGTGATCGAACTGACGTGATGCGGCCCGATTGGGTCGGATATCGGATATACGACAGACCTCTCCGCCGTCATGCCCGCACGTGTTGCGGGCATCCATGTCTTAACAGCGATTCAGCGAAGGAAGACGTGGATGGCCGGGATGATAGGGCGTTCACGCCCGTCTGCAACGGGCTATGCCCGGCCATGACGACGAAAAGAGGGACGCGACGACATCGCCACTCGTCATGCCCGGCCTTGTGCCGGGCATCTCGTGGAGGAGCGCAGGGCCTTCATGATCGAGATAGCCGGGTCAAGCCCGGCAATGACGATGAAACTATCGCGCGCGGTGGTGGCGCTGGCGATGGTGCCGACGCGGCAGCTCGGTCACCGGCGTGCCGCGCACCCCGTAGAACGGGTTCTCGAGGCACTGCGCGGGCAGACCGCTGGCCGTCATATTGCATTGCGCGATGCTGGTGAAACTGCAGTCGTCATAGGACGGCAGGCCACCCGCACCGCCGCCGCCATAGACGCGCATGCACACTGGATAGTCAATCTCGGCCTGCGCCGGCGTCGCGGTGAAAGTGACCGCGGCGGCCATGCCGGCCAGCGCCACAAGGGCGATACGATAACCTTGGGTTAAGGATTGGCGAACCATGCGCGACTGCACCTTGCTGGCGTTCTTGACAAACAGAACAAAACGAGAACAATGTTCTTTCTACGTTCTTCTAAACCGGAGACGCAAGATGTTCAAGATATTTGTCGAGGAAGCAGCCACTTTGGCCTCGCTTGTGTTGTTCGTCGGGATGGTGGCGGTGTGGGCGCAGGTCATTCCGCAGCTTTGAGAGAGGGGTGTTGGTCCGGCGGCCGCCCGGCGGGCGGCCCGGGCAACGAGGATAGCAGGGATAGCCAGGGATCGCCGCTGACTTCGATTCGACTTGAGGGGCTCGGCGCGCCACCATCGCGGGCGTCGAATCGAAGCGGCCCGGATCGAAGCGTCCAGGTTGCCGCTCCTTGTCCGGATCAGCCCCTGTCCCGTGTCCAATTCCCACATGTCCAGCGCCCCACCCTCCAGTGCCCGTGAATTGTCCCGCTCGCCCCGCCGCCGCGCTTTGGCTGGAGAGGAGGCGCGGGTGACGAACCCGGCGGGCGAGGGCGCGGGCGGGCCCGGTTTCGTGCATCTGCACGTCCATTCCGCCTATTCGCTGTTGCAGGGCGCCATCCCGGTCGCGCGTCTGGCCGCGCTCGCCAAGGCCGACCAGCAGCCGGCGCTGGCGCTCACCGATACCGACAACATGTTTGGCGCGCTGGAATTCTCCGACAAGATGGCGGCGGCCGGCATCCAGCCCATCGTCGGCGTGGCGCTCGCGATCGATTTCGGCGATCAGGTCGCCTCCGCCCGCAATGCGCTGCCGGTCGCGGGCGCGCGCATCGTGCTGCTGGCGGCGCGCGAGGCCGGCTACCGCAGCCTGATGCGGCTCAACTCGCGCGCCTTCCTGGAATCGGCCGACACGCAGGAGCCGCGCCTCCTGCTCGACTGGCTGGAGGGCGAGACCGACGGCATCGTCGCGCTGACCGGCGGGCCGGACGGCCCTATCGCGCAGGCGATCCTGGCCGACCAGCCGGCGCTTGCCGCCGCGCGGCTGGATACGCTGGCGCGCCTGTTCGGCGACCGCCTCTATGTCGAGTTGCAGCGCCACGGCACCGACGCCGAGCGTCGCAGCGAGGGCGCGCTGATCGACCTCGCCTACGACAAGGGGCTGCCCCTGGTCGCGACCAACCAGCCCTATTTTGCCACCGCCGAGGACTACGAGGCCCACGACGCGCTGCTCTGCATCGCCGGTGGCCGGCTGGTGGCCGAGACCGACCGGCGGCACCTGACGCCCGAGCATCGTTTCAAGAGCCGCGCCGAGATGGCGGTGCTGTTTGCCGATCTGCCGGAGGCGCTGGCCTCGACCGTGGAGATCGCCCGGCGCTGCGCCTATCGTCCGCTGAAGCGCAAGCCGATCTTGCCGCTGTTCACCGTCGGCGCGGACGGCCACGGTGCGAACCACGATGACGCCGCGCGCGCGGAGGCCGCCGAATTGCGCCGGCAGGCCGAGGAGGGGTTGAAAGGCCGGCTCGACAAGCACGGCCTCGCGCCCGGCGCGTCGGAAGAAGACTACCGCGCCCGCTTTGCCTTCGAACTCGACGTGATCACCCGCATGAACTACGCGGGCTACTTTCTGATCGTCTCCGACTTCATCAAGTGGGCCAAGGCGCAAGGCATCCCGGTCGGTCCGGGGCGCGGCTCCGGCGCGGGCTCCCTGGTTGCCTATGCGCTGACCATCACCGATCTCGACCCGATCCGCTTCGGCCTCTTGTTCGAGCGCTTCCTCAACCCGGAGCGCGTGTCGATGCCCGACTTCGACATCGACTTCTGCCAGGATCGCCGCGACGAGGTGATCCGCTATGTGCAGCGTCGCTACGGCCACGACCAGGTGGCGCAGATCATCACATTCGGCACGCTGCAGGCGCGCGGCGTGCTGCGCGACGTCGGCCGCGTGTTGCAGATGCCTTACGGGCAGGTCGACAAGCTCACGAAACTGGTGCCGCAGAATCCGACCGCGCCGGTGACGCTGGCGAAGGCCATCGAGGGCGAGCCGAAACTGCAGGCCGCGCGTGACGAGGACCCGGTGGTGGCGCGCGCCTTCACCATCGCCCAGAAGCTCGAAGGGCTGAACCGCCACGCCTCGACCCATGCCGCCGGCATCGTCATCGGCGACCGGCCGCTGCACGAACTGGTGCCGCTCTATCGCGACCCAAAGTCCGACATGCCGGTCACCCAGTTCAACATGAAGTGGGTGGAGCCGGCCGGCCTCGTCAAGTTCGACTTCCTCGGCCTGAAGACGCTGACCGTGCTCGACGTTGCCGTCAAACTGCTGCGCGAGCGCGATGTCCATATCGATCTGGCGCACCTGCCGCTCGACGATGCTCCAACTTATGAGATGCTGACGCGCGGCGATGTGGTCGGCGTGTTCCAGGTTGAAAGTCAGGGCATGCGGCGGGCGCTCGTCGACATGCGCCCCGACCGCTTCGAGGACATCATCGCGCTGGTTGCGCTCTACCGGCCCGGCCCGATGGCCAACATCCCGACCTACTGCGCGCGCAAGCACGGCGACGAACAGCCCGAATACCTGCATCCGATGCTTGAGCCGATCCTGAAAGAGACGTTCGGCGTCATCATCTATCAGGAGCAGGTGATGCAGATCGCGCAGGTGATGGCCGGCTATTCGCTCGGCGACGCCGACCTGTTGCGCCGCGCCATGGGCAAGAAGATCCGCGCCGAGATGGAGAAGCAGCGCGCCATCTTCGTCTCTGGCGCCGAGAAGAACGGCGTGCCTCACGATCAGGCCGAGATGATCTTCGACCTGCTCGCAAAATTCGCCGACTACGGCTTCAACAAGAGCCACGCCGCGGCCTACGCGCTGGTGTCGTACCAGACCGCCTACATGAAGGCGCATTATCCGGTCGAGTTTCTCGCCGCATCGATGACGCTCGATATGAGCAACACCGACAAGCTTTCCGAATTCCGTGCCGACGCCGAGCGGCTTGGCATCAAGGTCGAGCCGCCCTCGATCAACCGCAGCGACGTGACCTTCACGGTCGGCGAGAACACGATCCACTACGCGCTCGCCGCGTTGAAAGGGGTCGGCGCGCAGGCCGTGCAGCAGATCGTCGAGGCGCGGGGAGGGCGGGCCTTTACATCGGTTGCCGATTTCGCCGGCCGCGTGCCGCCCCGGGCGCTCAACAAGCGCGTGCTGGAAAGCCTGGCCGCGAGCGGCGCCTTCGACGCGCTCGATGCCAACCGGGCGCGCATCTTCGGCGGTGCCGACGCCATCCTCGCCGCCTGCCAGCGCCACCACAACAACCTCGAACTCGGCCAGAACGACATGTTCGGCGGCATGGCGGATGCGCCGGTGGTGACGTTGCCGGCGATCGAGCCGTGGCTGCCGGCGGAGCGGCTGCAACGCGAATACGATGCCATCGGCTTCTTCCTGTCCGGCCATCCGCTCGACGACTATGCGGTGGCGCTGAAGCGGCTCAGGGTGCAGAGCTGGGCCGAGTTCACCCGCGCCGTGAAGGGTGGCCACACCGCCGGCCGCGTCGCCGCCACGGTGCTGTCGCGTCAGGAGCGCCGCACCAAGACCGGCAACAAGATGGGCATTGTCGGGCTGTCCGACCCGACCGGGCATTTCGAGGCGGTGCTGTTCTCCGAGGCGCTCGGCCAGTTCCGCGAGGCGCTGGAGCCGGGGGCGGCGGTGCTTCTGCAACTGACGGCGGAATTGCAGGGCGAGGAGGTGCGCGCCCGTATCGCGGGCGTCGAGTCGCTCGACGAGGCGGCGGCCAAGACCTCAAAAGGCTTGCGGATTTTCCTGCGCGACCCGAAGCCGCTGGAGTCGGTGGCGCGGCGGCTGGTCCGGCCCGAGGGCGAGGCGACGCCCCGTCATGGCACCAACGGCGACGGCGAGGTGACGGTGGTGATGATGCTCGACCTCGATACCGAGGTCGAGATCAGGCTGCCGGGCCGGTTCCCGGTGTCGCCGCAGATCGCCGGCGCGATCAAGGCGGTCGCGGGCGTGGTGGACGTGCAGGCGGTGTGAGCGATGGCCGGCCAGTGTGTCGTCAATGGCCGTCTTGTGCCGGGCGTTATACTTTTCGTCGTCCCGCCCTCGGCGTCACCGCTATGCCGAGGAATACGGTCATGGCCCGATTGAGCCGCACCATGTCCTCGTCATCGAGCTGCCCGATCTGCGCGCCCATCTTCGCCTTGGGAACGGTGGTGATCTTGTCGACCATCAGGCGGCAGGTGGCGCGCAGACCGTTGCGCTCGTTCGGCTCGACGACGAGACGGAACAGCGGCGCGTCGGTCGGATCGGACGTAAAGGCGCAAATGGTGATGGATGAGGTCGCATCGAAACTGTCGTCCTGCACGATGACGACCGGGCGCGGCTTGCCCGCATAGTCCTTGGCGCCGGAGACAGTCCAGATCTCGCCGCGCCTCATTCATCGCTCCAATCCGAGACGGCGTCGATGAAAGCTTGGTCGTCACCGCCGTGGGCGCTGTCGGCGACTGCCTGCGATTGGCGTCGAGCCTGCTCGCGGAAAGAGGGAGAGTGCACGTC
>QEVP01000016.1 GCA_003576765.1 Pseudomonadota bacterium | reverse complement strand
ATCTTCGCCCGGCCCTCTGCCTTGCGCCGCTTGGCGATCTCGGCATCAAGGGCTTTCTTGGCCTTGCTGAACCCGCTGAACGGTCGCGCGCCATCCGTGGTCGAGAACACGAACCAGTTATTACCCTTGAAGTCTTTGGGCTTGGTGCCGATCAGGCCTTTCGCATCTGCCGATAGGGGAATGACATGATCGAGCTTCGTCTTGTACCGCTCGCCGGGAATGGTCCACAGATCGCCCTCGATCTCGGCGGCGCTCATGTCAGCGGCTTCGTTGCGCCGCGTCATGGTCAGCAGCAGCATCTTGATGTAGCGCGGATAGCACGACGGCACGTCGGCCGTTTCCAACGCCTGCCAGATGTCCCGGATTTCATCGTCGGTCAGGACACGTTGCCGGGCGCGCTCCTTGGGTTTGGTCCGCGCCATGCCCCGAACTATCGGTGATAGGAAATCATCGTCCCGCGCGGCCTGCCAATTGAACGCTTTCCGCAGATGCGCCAGCGTCCGATCCGCCATGACCGGTCCGGCCTTGTCCTCCACCGCGTCCAGCATTTCCACGATTTGCCGGCGCTTCAATTCGTAGATGGAACTTTCCCCGATCCGGGGCCGAACATATCGGTCCAGCGCAGACGTGATCTGGTCCTCGCTGCGGAGCTTGCTGGCGTGGCGTTTCACGAAGTCGTCCAAGATGGCGTTGACGGTATTCGACGCCGCCCGGCTGGCCTTGGCTGCCTCCGCCTTCGCCGTCACCCGTTCTGCCGAAGGGTCGCGACCGTCCGCTACCTCGCCAGCCCGCTTCTTGGCGAGGACCCGCGCTTCCTCTGCCGTGATCGATCCCATTAATCCGAGGCCGTGCCACTTCTGCTTGCCGGCAGCATCCCGGTAGCGAAAGCCGAACGTCACCCGCCCGCTGGCTAGCTTGCGCGCGACAAAACCCTTAATCTCGCCATCGGCGATAATGGTGCTGGGCTGCATCCTATCGACTCGGCTTTTGTTGATCTTACCTTGCATCGTTTCCTCTCGTGCACACGGAAAAATCACGGGGTCAATATGCACACACTATGCACGCACCGCAAGGTAAAACGGGAGATATCGGTGGAAACGTAAGGAATGGCTAAGAACTTTTAATCATGGGGTCGAGGGTTCGAGTCCCTCCGCGCTCACCACGACTTTCCGCACGCAGGCGTTGCGCCGGCAACCGCGAGCTTAGGGCAGGCTTCGCTTGAAGCGCTCTAGCCGCCTTCGCGCGGCACCTCGACTGGAACGGGCTGCATCTCGGCCGGCGCCGGCAACATCTCGGGCTGGCGCAGCCCGATCAGTTCCGCGGCGCGGATCGCGCCATTGCGCCAGAAGCTGAACAGGTTGATGCGCGAGTGCTCCAAAAGCGCGATCGCCACCGCCGACAGGAACGGCAGGCTCTGCAGCACCAATACGCCGGCAAAGATGTAGATCTCGCGAATCTCGCGGTAGGCGTTGCTCATCACCAGCACGGCGGCGCCGATCAGCAGCAATAGGCCGATCACCGCCTCCCAGAACGCCTGGAACTCGATGGATATCAGCGACAGCCCGCCCTTGGAGGTGCGGGCAAACGGCAGGTGATCCTTGATCAGGCCGTCGGCGACGGCGCGCGACACCGTCCATTGCACCGACATCGCAGCAACCATCGCGCTCATCATCTGGCCGAACCCGATCGAGACGCGGAGCCGATATAGCGACAGGAAGTGAGCGAACGACACCACGAAGGCGGCGATGATCGGCAGCGTGAGAATCTTGTCGGGGATGGCGATATCGGCGAACGCCACCACCGGCACCCAGGCGAGGTTGAGCAGCGCCACCACCACGCCGATGCTTTCGGCGCCGAGCCAGTTGAGCCAGCCGAGCGCGAATTCGCGCTTCTGGTGCGGCGAGAGGCCGCGCGATCCCGGCAGAAACTGGCGCCAGTGTTTTTTGACGATCTGGAAGCCGCCATAGCCCCAGCGGTGGCGCTGCTTCTTGAACGCTTCATAGGTGTCCGGCAACAGCCCGTAGCCGTAGCGGCGGTTGGTGTAGTGGGTGAGCCAGCCGCGCTCCATGATCGACAGGCCGAGGTCGGAATCCTCGCAGATGGTGTCGCTCGACCAGCCGCCGGCCTGTTCCATCGCCGCACGGCGGATCAGGCACATGGTGCCGTGAACGATGATGGCGTTGACCTCATTGCGTTGCACCATGCCGATATCGAAGAATCCGGCATATTCGCCGTTCATGGCGTAGTGCATCAGGCTGCGGTCGCCGTCGCGGTGGTCCTGCGGCGCCTGCACGAGGCCGACGCGCGGGTCGGCGAAGGCCGGCACCAGATCCTTGAGCCAGTCGGGCGTGACGCAATAGTCGGCGTCGATGATACCGATGATCTCGGCATCGGCGGCGGTGCGCTCCATGGCGATGCGCAGTGCGCCGGCCTTGAAACCTTGCACCTTCTCGGCGTTGATGAACTTAAAGCGGTCGCCAAGCGTGCGGCAGTGATCCTGAATCGGTTGCCAGAATGCGGGATCGGGCGTGTTGTTGATGATCACCACGCACTCGAAATTCGGGTAGTCGAGCCGCGCCACCGCATCCAGCGTCTGCTTCAGCATCTCCGGCGGCTCGTAATAGGCCGGAACGTGGATCGACACTTTTGGCATCGGCGTGCCGTCAGGCAGCGGTGCGGGCGTGCGAATGAGCCGTGACGGGGCCCGGCCGAAAGCGATGGTGGCGATCTCCTCGATGCGCGCCATGGCAATCAGCACCAGCGGCACCAGCAGCGTCATGCCGAGGGTGAGGGCGAGTGCCGAGCCGAACACGAAGTAGTGCGTGGTCCAGTAGGCGAACACGGTCGCGACCCAGGCGCCGACGCCGTTGGCGGCGGCCGACAGCATGGCCGCCTGCATCGCCGTCGGCCGTACCAGGCGCAGGATCGGCAGCGACAGCAGCACGCCGACCAGGAGCGCGATGGCCGCCAGCTTCCAGGTGTTGCGATCGACCACCGGGCCGGTCCAGGCAAATTTCGGCTCGCGCGCGGCGTTGAAAATGCCCCAGTACGGCCCGACGCCGCCCTCGAAATATTTCCACGGCTGATCGATCGCCTCGACGATGTTGTAATCCATGCCGATGGCCTCGGCGCGGCTGACGAAGTTGCGCAGCACGACCGCCTGTTCGGTCTGGCCGGGCGTCGCGGCCTTGAGATTGTAGCCGCCGCTCGGCCAGCCGAACTCGGCGATGACGATGCGCTTGCCGGGGAAGGTTTCGCGGAGCTTCTGGTAGATGATCAGCGCCTGGTCGACAGCCTGCCGCTCGGAGAAGCCTTCCCAGTAGGGCAGGATGTGCGCGGCGATGAAATCGACTGAGGAGGCAAGCTCGGGGTGGTCGATCCAGATATTCCAGATCTCGCCGGTGGTGACCGGCACGTTGGTCTGGCTCTTGACGCGCTGGATCAGCTTGATGAGGTCTTCGACCTTCTGTTCGCCGCGGTAGATGGTCTCGTTACCGACGACGATGCCGTTGACGTTGCTGTTGCGCCGCGCAAGCTCGACCGCCGCCTGCATCTCGCGCTCGTTGCGGTCGGTATTTTTGTCGATCCACGCGCCGACCGTGACCTTGAGTCCGGCCTCGGCCGCCAGCGGAGGCACCAGTTCGACGCCGCCGGTCGAGGAGTAAAGCCGGACCGCGCGCGTCATGGTCGCCAGTACCTTGAGGTCGGCGCGGATTTTCTCGACGGTCGGGATGTTGTCGATGTCCGGGTGGCCGGTGCCTTCGAACGGCGCGTAGGACACGCTGGGCAGCATGCCGGTGAAGTCCGGCGCCTGCTGGCGGTCGCGCAACACGGCCCACAAGCCGGCATGAATAATGGAGACCAGCACCACTACGGCGAGGACCGCACGCATCGCGACCAACCCTTAAACGCTCGCGCACCTGTCGTGGATGGACATCCGACCGGATCCGTTTTGTCGCCGGGCCGAGCTCGCGCCACGACAAGCGCTTCGCGGCAGCCGCAAACGTGCCGATGGCGAGGGACCGGACCTCACCCGAAGGTCCTGCCTCGTTGGCCGTCGCGCGAGCATATCCGGATCGCGTCCTTTCACAACAGGCATAACTTTCTTGAGAAGCAAGCCGATGGCATTTTGAGGGCGCGGTTTGCGAAAGCGCATCGGATCGTCAACGGACGGCTTCGGCCAATCGTTCCCGCATGCTTTGTGCGACTACTTCGGGGGGCCGCTACTGCCGGTCGGGGCCGGCTGCGGCGCCGAATTGGCGGCGGGGGGCGGCGTCGGGCCTGCCGGTGCCGCCGCGGCGGCGGCCGGCGGCTGGGCGTTGGTGTTGATCCAGCAGGCGTGGACGCGGCCGCTCAAACTTTCCGGCACCTTCGGGTCGATGGCGCCGAAGCGCACGAGGCAGCGAAACGCCGCCTGGATGTGACCGCCGGGGCAGCCGAAGCGCTCGTAGAGGTCGAGATGACGGAAGGCGGTGTCGAGATCGTCGCGCCACATCAGCGACACCACGCGGCGGCCGAGCCAGACGCATTCAGGATTGCCGGCCGGTCCGTTGATGGCCTGCTGGGCCTCGACGAACTCGCTGACCTTGCGCTGGCTGTCGCGGGCCGCGCCCTCGGCCTGGGCCTGCGGGTTGGCCGGGGCCGCCTTCTGCTGCTGGTCCTGCGCCCTGAGATCGCCGCTCTGGGCGATCGCCGCCCCAATTCCGATCAGCAGCGCTGCGCCCGGCACAGCGATGCAACGTAGTACCGAATTCCACACCCCACACATCAAGCGCCGCATGATGACCCCGATCATTGCCGACCAGCCGCCGGCCGGCCCGTGCCCGGGCTACGTTGTCCCCAACGTTGGTCCCATCGTCTGATGCCGGCCAAATTCGTCCCCAATGCGGCGGCAACGTCAATCCGCCGCAGCCGATTGCCATGGCGGACATTTTTGGTTTTGTCCAGCGGGCTTATGCGGCCTCGTGCCGGGCCTTTGCGCCGAGCCTTGCCAGAGGTCACGGATGCGCGAGCGTGCATGTGCGAGGGTTGGCAGATCGGCCGCGAACGGATATTCGGCACCCCTGCCTCGGTGTTGCCCAAGAGTACCCTGCAATACTGCCTTTTGGAGACGTTTCTGTGTACGGGCGGTGAACGGCGGCGGGCAACGGCCGATCCGCGGTTGATCGCACGGGCGAAATTCGGAAAGAAAGAGACGTCTTTCCCGAACGGTTGGAGAAATCCCTATTTCGGTCCGCACGCCGCTGGCGCTCCTTCTCGTCTCGCTCTGCGCGATTGCCGCGGTGTGGTGGTGGATCGCCATGCCGGTCGATCTCGTGCGGGCGCCGATCAGCCCGGCCGCCAAGCTCGAATGCGTGTCCTATGCGCCGTTCCGCGGCGATCAGTCGCCGCAAATGGCGACCCTCGTGGTGCCGCCGGGGCAGATCGCCGACGACCTTGCCCAACTCGCCACCATCTCGAAATGCGTCCGCACCTACGCGGTGGACAACGGTCTCGACAGGGTGCCGGAGCTGGCTTCGAAGGTCGGGCTCAAGGTGATGCTGGGGGTATGGATCAGCGGCAACCGGGCCAAGAACGCCCAGCAGATCGCCACCGCCGTTGCGCTGGCCGACCAGTATCCGGACGTGATCTCGGCGGTGGTCGTCGGCAACGAGGTACTGCTGCGCGGGGAGATGACGCCGGGCGACCTCGTCGCCGCCATCGGCGCGCTTAAGGCGCAGGTCCGCGTGCCGGTGACCTATGCCGATGTCTGGGAGTTCTGGCTGCGCTATCGCGAGGTGGTGCGCGCTGTCGATTTCATCACCATCCACATCCTGCCGTTCTGGGAGGATTTTCCGGTCAAGGCGAGCCGCGCGGCGGCGCATGTCGATGCCATCCGCAAGCGCATGGTGGCGGCGTTCCCCGACAAGGAGATCTTTATCGGCGAGACCGGCTGGCCGAGCGCCGGGCGGATGCGCGAGGGCGCGCTGCCCTCGCGCACCAACCAGGCCCGCGTGGTTGCCGAAATCCTCGACCTTGCCGCCCATGAGAACTTTCGCGTCAACCTGATCGAGGCTTACGACCAGCCTTGGAAGCGGCGCTGGGAGGGCACCGTCGGCGGCTACTGGGGCCTGTTCGATGCCGACCACCGCAGCCTGAAATATCCGGCCGGCATCGCCGTCAGCAATTTTCCGTTCTGGCGCTGGCAGATGGGGGCGGGGCTGGCCTATTGCCTCTTGGTGTTCACGGTGGCGTGGCGCTCGCTGCGGCGCCGGCCGTGGTCGCCGCGGCCTTCGGCGTGGCTGGCGGTGGCGGTCTCGGCCACGGTCGGCGGCGCGCTGGTCGGCCTGACCATCGAGAAGATGGCGGTCGAAAGTCTCGGGGTGGGTGGCTGGCTGCACTGGGGCGCGCTCGGCGCGGCCGCGGTGGCAGCGCCCTTGTTCGCCGCGCAGGCGTTAATGCGCGGGCGGCCGCTGCCGGCCTTCGTCGATCTCATCGGCCCGGCGCCCGGGCGAAGGCGCTCGCTGCGCGCCTATGCGCTCGGCGCCACGTTGCTGGTGACCACGCTGATTGCCGCCGAGACCGCGCTCGGCTTCGTGTTCGACCCGCGCTACCGCGATTTTCCATTCGCCGCGCTGTCGATGGCGGTGGTGCCGCTGTTCTGTCTGATGTGGCTCAACCGCCCGCATGACGGCGAGCGGCCGATGGCGGAATCCGTGTTTGCCGGGCTATTGGCGCTGTCGGCGGTCTATATCGGCTTCAACGAAGGCGGCGCCAACTGGCAGTCGCTGTGGACCTGCGCGCTTTACCTGTTGCTGGCGCTTACGCTGTGGCGGGCGCGGGCCGCGCAAAGCCGAGGATGAGAAGGCCGATTGCGAGCCCCGACAGCACGACGTTGTAGAGCACGATGCCGAAGCACGCCGCGATCAGCGCCCCGGTCAGGGTCACGATCGACGGCCGGATGACGTGCAGCGCCGCAATAACCAGCGCCGTGGTGCCGAACACCGAGTTCTTGAACAGCGCCATCACCAATAGCCGCGTTTTGCACAGCATGGTCGGCAATCCGGCCTCGCAGGCCAGCGCCACCTGCGAGAACTCCAGCGCCAGATAGCGCAGATAGAGCGCGTAGCCGAGCGAGAGAAAGCCGACGATCAGCACCCACTGCACCTGCCGCGCGGTGAGGAGGAACGGCTTCTTGGTCTTGGCGGGAGGCGTCGTGGTCAGGGTCATGGCTATTGTTTATCCATTGCGACGGGGCACCCGCAAGTCTGAGCCCAAGGGGCGGATCTACTGACGCGGCGGGGCTGCAGGTTCCGCCGCCCTCGATTGCGTCCGGCGGGCGGGGCTTGCGGCTTCGGCTTTCGCTTCGGTCAGTTCCAGCCGCTGGCCGTCGAATACAGCCGGCGTGCAGGGCCGCTTCGCCGCGGCCACGGTCGCGCACAGCCGCGCCGCATCGGCCGCATCGCGCAACGGGCCGGCCAGCAGGCGGAACTCGATCCGGCCGCCCGGCCGTTCACGCACCGCAAGGGCAGGCGACAAGGGCGCGAGATCGTCCTTATGGGTCTTGAGGGCAGCGGCCCACAGCCGGCGCAGGCCGTTGACGGTCGAGGCGGCGCCGAGGTCGATACCGAACTCGGTGTGGCCGACCGGGATGGCCGGCGCGGCGGGATCGGTTGCGGCCATCGTCCACGGGTCGGGACTGACCGGCGTTGCCTTGGCCTCGGTCTTGGCCTCGGTTTCGGCTTTGCTCTCAATCGTGGTCGTGGCTTCGGATTGGACCGCCGCAGGCACTAGGGCGGCTCGGTCGGTCGGCGGACGTGCCGCGTCGGTCTTGGCAATTGTCGAGTTGGGGATGCTGCCGGTCGCGACATCGGTATCGTGTTCGAGGACCGTCACCCGCGCAAACAGCCGGTCGCGGTCGCGGTTGAGCGTCTCGATGGCGGCGGAGAGCCGCCTCAATTCGCGGCCGGTCTCCTGCGCTGCCTGTTGCAGCGCTTGCGTCTGGCGGGTCAACGCGTCCGCAGTCTGGGTGGCGCTGCGCGACCCGGTAGCGGCCTGAACGGCGAGCACCGCAATCGCCACTGCCGCAACCGCACCGGTGCCCCACGCCGCGAACCGCACCAGCAGGCGCCGACGGGAGCGGGTGGCCTGCGACGGGGTCGCGTCCGCCCGTCCTGAGACCGGCTCAGGGGCAGGAGAGGCCGCAATCTGCCCGTTGCTCATCCGCCTGTGACCCCGTCTCCGCGCCGCCCGAATCGCCTCCGAAAGAGTAGAGCATGGGCGGCCAAAGCGAGAGCCGGTTTGTCCATCGGGGACGGCATGGTAAGAACCGGCGCGACGCTCTGGCGAATCCGCGGTGCGGCTCGGCTCAGATTGATTTAGCGTATCAGGATATCGCAATAAGGCCCTGAATGTCCTCGCGAACATGCTTGACGATCGTGCTCGCGGCCGGTGAAGGCACGCGCATGCGCTCACGCCTGCCCAAGGTGCTGCATGCCATCGCGGGCGAGCCGATGCTGGCGCATGTGCTGCGGGCCGCCTCCGGGGACCGCGCCCGCTTGGCGGTGGTGGTCGGCCCCGATCATGAGCCGGTCGCCAAGGTGGTGCAGCAGATGCGGCCCGATGCCGGCATCTTCGTGCAGACCGAGCGGCTCGGCACGGCGCACGCCGTGCTGGCGGCCCGCGCGGCGCTGGCCGAGGGCGCCGACGATATCGTGGTTGCGTTCGGCGATACGCCGCTGATCGCCGCCGATACCTTTACCCGCCTGCGGGCGGCGCTGGCCGCGGGCGCGGCACTCGCGGTGCTCGGCTTCCGTGCCGCCGATCCGACCGGCTACGGCCGGCTGATCGTCGCCGATGGCCGCTTGCAGGCAATCCGCGAGCACGCCGACGCGAGCTGCGCCGAGCGCGCCATCGATCTCTGCAATGCCGGCGTGATGGCCTTTGCCGGCCGCGAGGCGCTTGCCGTGCTGGAGCGGATCGGCAACGCTAATAGCAAGGGCGAATACTATCTCACCGATGCCGTCGGGATCGTGCGCGCGATGGGGCGCGAGGCGGTGGTGGTCGAGGCCGACGAGGACGAGGTGCGCGGCATCAACACCAAGGCGCAACTGGCCGAGGCCGAACAGGTGATGCAGCGCCGCCTGCGCGCTGCCGCCCTTGAGGCCGGTGTCACGCTGGTCGCGCCGGACACGGTGTTTCTGACCGCCGACACCACGTTCGGGCGCGACGTGGTGGTCGAGCCCTATGTGGTGTTCGGGCCAAAGGTGTCGGTCGCCGACGGCGCGGTGATCCATGCCTTCTCGCATCTCACCGAGGCCCGTATCGGCGCCGGCGCGTCGGTCGGCCCCTATGCGCGGTTGCGGCCCGGCACGGTGCTGGGCGACGGCGCACGCATCGGCAACTTCGTCGAGACCAAGGCCGCGGCGATCGACGCCGGCGCCAAGGTCAACCACCTTACCTACATCGGCGACGCCCATATCGGCGCAAAGGCCAATATCGGCGCCGGCACCATCACCTGCAATTACGACGGCTACGACAAGTACCGCACCGAGATCGGGGCGGGCGCTTTCGTCGGCTCGAACTCGTCACTGGTAGCGCCGGTGACAGTGGGGGCGGGCGCCTATGTCGGTTCCGGCTCGGTGGTGACCGAGAACATTCCCGACGACGCACTTCGCGTCGAGCGCAGCACGCAGGCGACACGGCCCGGCTGGGCCAGACGGTTCCGCGAGCGCAAGGAGGCGGACCGAGCCGACCGGCCCAAATCCAAGGGGTGAGCCGCGCATTAACGCAGTTTGACAAGGCATTCGCTTAACGCTGTCGCAATCCGCAACAATTATTGAGTCCGTATCGCCCGACTGTCGCTCTAGACAAGGGCCAACCCGTCCGACTGAACGAAAGCGCAAAACCGCATGTGCGGCATCATCGGCATTCTGGGGCGCGAGCCGGTTGCGGAGCAGCTGGTCGAATCCCTCAAGCGGCTGGAATATCGCGGCTACGATTCCGCGGGCATCGCCACGCTCGAACAGGGCGTGCTGGCGCGGCGCCGCGCCGAAGGCAAGCTGAGGAACCTGGAGGCGCGGCTGCGCGAAGCGCCGCTCGCGGGCCTGACCGGCATCGGCCACACCCGCTGGGCCACGCACGGCAAGCCGACCGAGACCAACGCCCACCCGCACGCCACCGAGCGCGTCGCCGTGGTTCACAACGGTATCATCGAGAATTTCCGCGAACTGCGCGAGGCGTTGACGGCGCAGGGCACGACCTTCCGCACCGAAACCGATACCGAGGTGGTGCTGCATCTGGTCGATGGCTATCTGCAACAGGGGTTGTCGCCGACCGATGCCGTCAAGGCGGCGCTGCCGCAGCTTCAGGGCGCGTTCGCGCTCGCCTTCGTGTTCGCAGGCGAGGGCGATCTGATGATCGGGGCGCGTCACGGCGCGCCGCTCGCGGTGGGCTACGATGACGGCGAGATGTATCTCGGCTCCGACGCCATTGCGCTGGCGCCGTTCACCGACCGCATCAGCTATCTGGAAGACGGCGACTGGGTGGTGCTGTCGCGCGACGCCGCGGTGATCCGCGACGCGCGCGGCGCCATCGTGCAGCGCGAGGTGCTGAAGTCGGGCGCGGCGGCGTTCCTGGTTGACAAGGCCAACTATCGCCACTTCATGGCCAAGGAGATTCACGAACAGCCCGAGGTGGTCGGGCATACGCTGGCCCGCTACATCGACATGGCCAGCGAGCGCATCGCGCTGCCGACCGAGCTGCCGTTCGACTTCAAGGACATCCAGCGTGTGTCGATCGCCGCCTGCGGCACCGCGAGCTATGCCGGCGCCATCGCAAAATACTGGCTGGAGCGCTTTGCGCGGCTGCCGGTCGAGATCGACGTCGCCTCCGAGTTCCGCTACCGCGAGGCGCCGTTGCGCGCGGGCGACCTGACCATCGTTATTTCGCAGTCCGGCGAAACCGCCGACACGCTGGCGGCGCTGCGCTATGCGCGCGAAGCGGGCCAGCACACGCTGGCGGTGGTCAATGTGCCGACCTCGACGATCGCCCGCGACAGCGAGATCGTGCTGCCGACGCTGGCCGGCCCGGAGATCGGCGTTGCCTCGACCAAGGCGTTCACCTGCCAGCTCGCGGTGCTGGCGGCGCTGGCGGTGGCCGCCGGCCGCGCCCGCGGCGAACTCTCGGTCGAGGACGAGAACAAACTGACCCGCGGCCTGATCGAGGTGCCGCGCCTGATGGCGCAGACGCTGGCGCTGGAGCCGCAGATCGAGCGGCTGGCCCGCGACATCGCCAAGTGCCGCGATATGCTCTATCTCGGCCGCGGCACCAGCTATCCGCTGGCGCTCGAAGGCGCGCTCAAGCTCAAGGAAATTTCCTACATCCACGCCGAGGGCTACGCCGCCGGCGAACTCAAGCACGGCCCGATCGCGCTGATCGACGAGACGACGCCCGTGGTGGTGATCGCGCCTTACGACCGCGTATTTGAAAAGACCGTCTCCAACATGCAGGAGGTGGCGGCGCGCGGCGGCAATATCATCCTGATGACCGATGCGCGTGGCGCGCGCGAGGCGACCGTTAACTCGCTGGCAACCATCGTCCTGCCGGACATGCCGGCGGCGGTGGCGCCGCTGGTCTACGCCATCCCGGTACAGCTTCTCGCCTACCACACCGCGGTCATCATGGGCACTGACGTTGATCAGCCGCGCAACCTTGCCAAGTCGGTCACCGTCGAGTGAGGGGACAGTCAAACGGTCGCAGCGCCGGCACCATGCGGCGGTCAAAACCTGCTACAATCATAACATGATGAACCACCCTGTCCGCGCCGCTGCCGGCCGTTCGGTTTCAAGATGACCGGCCCTAATCTTCCACCGCTTCCGCCGGACGCCCCGGAGCTTGCCCCGCCGCCGGAGGCGCCGCGCGGCCTGATGGCGCGGTTCCGCAACTACTTTCTGACCGGCCTGATCGTCACCGGCCCGGTGGTCATCACCATTTACCTGTTGTGGTGGTTCATCACCTGGGTGGACGGGCTGGTGCGACCGCTGGTGCCGTCGGGTTATCGCCCGGAAGCGTACCTGCCGTTCGCGGTGCCGGGCTTCGGCCTGATCGTCGCGGTGTGCGGGCTGACGCTGGTCGGCTTCTTCGCCGCCAACCTGATCGGCCGCAAGCTGGTCGCGCTCGGCGAATACATCCTCGGCCGCATGCCGGTGGTGCGCGCCATCTATCGCGGCCTCAAGCAGGTGTTCGAGACGCTGTTCTCCGGCAAGGGATCGAGCTTCCGCAAAGTCGGCATGGTCGAGTTTCCGGCGCCCGGCATGTGGTCGATCGTGCTGATCTCGCAGCCGCCAAGCAAAACGGTCGAGCGCGGTCTGCCGGGCGAGGAAGAATATATCTCGGTGTTCCTGCCGTGCGCGCCCAACCCGACCACCGGCTTTTTCTTCTACGTGCCGAAAAGCAAGGTGATCGAAATCGACATGGGCACCGACGATGCCGCCACACTGATCATGTCGGCCGGTGTCGTTCAGCCCGGGTCCGATGCGCACAAGCGCCGCGCCGCCGCCGCTGCCACGGACGAGGGTCGCCCGGCTTCAGAGGCGGGTGCGCAAGCCACGTCGTGACGCATAGGGTTTCATCTTCTCACGAGATGATTGTCGTCATGCCCGTGCTTGTCGCGGGCATCCACGTCTTACGGTAGCTCCGTTTAAGAAAGACGTGGATGGCCGGGATAAACCCGGCCATGACGAATATACGATGGGTGACCATAATCACCCCGCGCCGATCAGCGGCAACGCCTCGTCGCGGCCGAACAGATAAAGCAGGCAGCGCAGCGCCTCGCCGTGCTGTCCCGTCAGCTTCGGATCGTCACGGACGATCTGCAGCGCCGCCTCGCGCGCCTGCGCAACGAGTTGCGCGTGCAGCGCCGGGCGGGCGATGCGGAAGCCGGGCAGGCCGCTTTGCCGGGTGCCGAGAATGTCGCCTTCGCCGCGCAGCCGCAGGTCTTCCTCGGCGATACGAAAACCGTCGGTGGTCTCACGGATCACCTTGAGCCGCGCCTCGGCCGTGTCGCTCAGCAGCTCGCGGTAGATCAGGAGACAGGTCGAGGCGAGGTGGCCCCGCCCGATGCGGCCGCGAAGCTGGTGGAGCTGGGCCAGCCCGAAGCGCTCGGCGTTCTCGATCACCATGATGCTCGCGGCGGGCACATCGACGCCGACCTCGACCACGGTGGTTGCGACCAGCACGCCGAGGTCGCCGCCGGCAAAGCGCGCCATCACGCGGTCCTTGTCGGTGCCGCGCATGCGGCCGTGCACCAGCCCGACGCGGTCTCCGAACCGCTTCTCCAAAGCCGCGAAGCGCTGCTCGGCGTCCATCGAGGCGACGGTTTCGGATTCCTCGACCAGCGGACAGATCCAGTAGACCTGCCGACCGGCGTCGAGGGCGCGGCCGATGGCGTCGATCACCTCGCTGATGCGGGACGCAGCGACCGCGCGGGTATCGATCGGCTGGCGGCCGGCCGGCTTGTCGCGCAGTTCGGAGATGTCCATGTCGCCGAAATAGGTCATCACCAGCGTGCGCGGGATCGGCGTCGCCGACAGCACCAGCACGTCCACGGCCTCGCCCTTGGAGGTGAGCGCCAGCCGTTCGCGCACGCCGAAACGGTGCTGTTCGTCGATGATCGCCAGCGCCAGCGTGCGGAAAACAACATCATCCTGGATCAGCGCATGCGTGCCGACCACGAGGTCGATGTCGCCGGCCGCGAGCCGCGCCAGCAGTTCGCGACGCTCCTTGCCCTTCTCGCGCCCGGTCAGGATCGCGACCCGCATGCCGGCCTGCTCGGCAAGCGGCGCGATGGTTTTCAGGTGCTGCCGGGCGAGGATTTCGGTCGGCGCCATCAGCGCCGCCTGCTTGTCCGTCTCGGCAGCGGCCGCGGCGGCCAACAGCGCCACCACCGTCTTGCCGGAGCCGACGTCGCCCTGCAGCAGCCGCAGCATGCGCACCGGTTGCGCCAGATCGGCGGCAATGGCGGCCGCCGCTTCGCGCTGCGAGCCGGTCAGCGCATAGGGCAGGGCGTTGATGATCCTGTCCCGCAGCGCGCCGTCGCCGGCATGGCGGTGGCCGGCGGGGCGTCGCAGCTGCGCGCGGACGATGGCAAGCGCCAACTGGTGTGCCAGCAATTCGTCGAAGGCGAGCCGCGACCAGAACGGCGCCTCGGGCGAGATGTCCTCGGGCTCGCGCGGTGCATGGACGCCGCGCAGCGCCTCGGCAAACGATGAGAAGCCGCAGCGGCGCCTGACGGCGGGATCGATCCATTCCGGCAGCACCGGCAGACGGTCGAGCGCCTGCGTCACGGCGCGTTGCAGTGCGCCCCGTGCCAACCCCTCGGTCAGCGGATAGACCGGGTCGATGCCCGGCAGCTTGCGAAAGCCCGCCTCGTCCACGACGCGGTCGGGATGGACGATTTGCAGCGTGCCCTCGAACGTTTGCGCCGTGCCCGAGACGTAGCGCCGCGCGCCGACCGGCAGCAGCTTTTCCAGATAATCGCGGTTGCCGCGAAAGAAGGCGAGCTGCACGTCGCCTGTGTCGTCGCTGGCATAAACGACGTAAGGCGCGCGCGAGCGGCCGGGCGGCGGCGGGCGATGACGGTCCACCGTCACCTCCAGCGTCACTATGGTGCCGGGCACGGCGTCGCGGATTTTTGGCCGCGCCCGGCGGTCGATGATGCTTGAAGGCAGGTGCAGCAGAAGATCGATCAGGCGCGGGGTGTCGTCGCGTTCCAGCAGGTAGCGGAACAGCTTATCCTGTTTCGGTCCGACCCCGGCGAGGCTGGTCACCGGCGCGAACAGGGGATTGAGAACGGCAGGCCGCATGGGTTGCGTCTTATCCGAGCGAGGACAGGAGGGACGTCATTGCCGGGCTAGACCCGGCAGTCCATCTTTCTTGAGATGATGGACCCGCGGGTCAAGCCCGCGGGTGACGGAAATGGCGGCTTCGCAATTTTCCCAATGATGCTCTATACCGGTCCCGCCCGGCACGTCCGGGCTTTTGGCGTTGAGCGAGAGGCGGCTATGACCACGACGGCACATTCGGGCGAGGGGCTGGATCATCGGCGCAAGCGGCTGTTGTTCCGCTGCTGGCACCGCGGCACCCGCGAGATGGACCTGATTCTCGGCCGTTTCGCCGATGCCCATATCGCGACGCTGGCCGACGACGAGATTGCGGTGCTGGAACGCCTGCTCGAACTGCCCGATCCCGAACTGTTTGCCGCTGTATCGGGCGCGATCGCGCCGCCATCGTTTGCCGAAAGCCTGTTTGTCCGCATCAAGGCATTCAACGTCGCGGGGCCGGGCCTGTGAAAGCTGTCCGCTCGCCTGCCGATAGCCTCACTCCCGGCCGTGCGCTGACCCTCGCCAATGTCGCCGACGGCGCCGAGGGGCTGGTGCTGTCGGACCTCGCGCGTGCAATCTTCGCCAAAGCCAAGGGCAAAGGCGGGGCGGTCAGCCTCACTGTCGTCTGCCGCGACGGCCCGCGCATGGCGCAGCTGTCGCGTGCGCTGGCCTTCTTCGCGCCCGACCTGACGGTGATGGAATTTCCGGCGTGGGACTGCCAGCCTTACGACCGGGTGTCGCCGCATGCCGGCGTCACCGCGCAGCGCCTCACCACGCTGGCGCGGCTGTCGCGCCTCAAGGGATCGGAAACGCCCTTGATGCTGCTCACCACCGTCAACGCCATCACCCAGCGCGTGCCGGCGCGCGAGACCGTCGCCGCGCAGGCGCTGTCCGTCGCGCCGGGGCATGTCGTCGGCATGGACTCGATCGTCGGCTGGCTGACGCATAACGGCTACGGCCGCACCGCGACGGTGCGCGAGCCGGGCGAGTTCGCGGTGCGCGGCGGCATCCTCGATCTTTATCCGGCCGGCCTCGATATGCCGGTGCGCCTCGACTTCTTCGGCGACACGCTGGAATCGATCCGCTCGTTCGACGCCGAGACCCAGCGCACCGCGCTGACGATGCGCGGGCTCGACCTCGTGCCGGTGACCGAATTCCAGCTCGTCACTGAGACCATCAAGCGCTTCCGCATGGGTTATGTCGAGGCGTTCGGCGCGCCGAGCCGGGACGATGCGCTTTACGAGGCCGTCAGCGAGGGGCGTCGCTATCCCGGCATGGAGCATTGGCTGCCGCTGTTTCATGCCCGCATGGATACGCTGTTCGACTATCTCGACGGCGCTACGCTCGCACTCGAATATCAGGCGGACGACGCCGCGCGGGAGCGCTTCACGCAAATTTCCGATTATTACGACGCGCGCCATGAGGCGATGGAGAGCGGCGAGGGGCCGCTTTACAAGCCGCTGCCGCCGGACCGGCTCTATCTGACGGACAGCGAATGGGACGCGCGCCTTGCCGACCATGCGCTGGCGCGGCTCACGCCATTTGCGCTACCCGAGGCGACTCCCGACGCGCTCGATGCCGGTGCGCGGGCGGGGCGCAATTTTGCGCCGGAGCGCGCCGACAGCTCGGCCAACGTCTTTGCCGCGCTGGTCGGGCATGTCCAGACGTTGCAGGCGTCGCGCAAGAAGGTGGTGATCGCGGCGTGGAGCGAGGGCGCGCGCGAGCGCATGGAGAGTGTGCTCAAGGAGCACAAGCTGCACAACGTCGTCAACGTCGCAAGCTGGCGCGCGGTGGCGGCGACGCCGCGCAACGAGACCATGCTGGCGGTGGTCGGGCTCGAAACCGGCTTCGAGACTGACAGCGTGGCCGTCATCAGCGAGCAGGACATCCTCGGCGACCGGCTTGTTCGGCCGCGCCGGGCCAGCCGCAAGGTCGAGAACTTCATCTCGGAGGTGACGAGTCTTGCGGCCGGCGATCTGGTCGTCCATGTCGATCACGGCATCGGCCGCTTCGTCGGCCTGAAGACGCTTCAAGTCGCGGGTGCCCCGCACGACTGCCTCGAACTGCATTATGCCGCCGGCGCAAAACTGTTTCTGCCGGTCGAGAACGTCGAATTGTTGTCGCGCTACGGCTCGGAGCACACCGACGTCGAGCTCGACCGGCTCGGCGGCTCCGGCTGGCAGGCCCGCAAGGCCAAGCTCAAGCAGCGCATCCGCGAGATCGCCGGCGAATTGATCAAGGTCGCGGCCGAGCGGCAGTTGCACGAGGCGCCGAAGCTCAGCGTTCCGTCCGGCCTTTACGACGAGTTCTGCGCGCGCTTTCCCTACGAGGAAACCGAGGATCAGATGGGCGCGATCGACGCCGCGCTGCGCGACCTCGCCGCGGGCAAGCCGATGGACCGCCTGGTGTGCGGCGACGTCGGCTTCGGCAAGACCGAGGTGGCGCTGCGCGCGGCGTTCGCGGTGGCGCTCAGCGGCAAGCAGGTCGCGGTCGTGGTGCCGACCACGTTGCTGGCGCGCCAGCACGCCAAAACCTTCGCGGAACGCTTCCGCGGCTTTCCGGTCAACATCGCACAGGCGTCACGGCTGGTCAGCGCGAAGGAATTGAAGGCGACCAAGGCGGGACTGGCCGACGGCTCGGTCGATATCGTCATCGGCACCCATGCGCTGCTCGGCAAGACCATCAAGTTCCGTGACCTTGGCCTCGTCATCGTCGATGAAGAGCAGCATTTCGGCGTCGCGCACAAGGAGCGGCTGAAGACGCTGCGTGCCGAAGTGCATGTCCTGACGCTGACGGCGACGCCGATCCCGCGCACGCTGCAACTAGCGTTCTCAGGTGTACGCGATCTGTCCATCATCGCCTCGCCCCCGGTCGACCGCCTGGCGGTGCGCACCTTCGTCGCTCCGTTCGATCCCCTGATGGTGCGCGAAGCCTTGCTGCGCGAGCGCTATCGCGGCGGTCAGGCGTTCTACGTCTGCCCGCGCATCGACGACCTCGGCGAGGCGAAGGACTTTCTCGACAAGAACGTGCCGGAGGTGAAGGTCGCCGTCGCGCATGGCCAGATGCCCGCGGGAGCAATCGAGGACATCATCTCGGCCTTCTACGACGGCAAGTACGACGTGCTGCTCTCCACGACGATCGTCGAATCCGGCCTCGACATCCCGACCGCCAACACGCTGATCGTGCACCGCGCCGACATGTTCGGGCTGGCTCAGCTTTACCAGTTGCGCGGCCGGGTCGGGCGCTCGAAGCTCAGGGCGTACGCGCTGTTCACGCTGCCGGACAAGCACAAGATCACCGCGCAGGCCGAGCGGCGCTTGTCCGTGCTGCAATCGCTGGAGACCATCGGCGCCGGCTTTCAACTGGCCTCGCACGATCTCGACATCCGCGGCGCCGGCAACCTGTTGGGCGAGGAGCAGTCCGGCCACATCAAGGAGGTCGGGTTCGAACTGTACCAGTCGATGCTGGAAGAGGCGATCGTCAATCTCAAGGCCGGTATCAGCGAACCGGTGGCCGACCGCTGGTCGCCGCAGATCACGCTCGGCATGCCGGTGATGATCCCGGAGGATTACGTCGCCGACCTGCCGGTACGGCTGTCGCTCTATCGTCGCCTTGCCGATCTCGACAGCGACGAGGATATCGCAGCCTTCGCCGCCGAGATGCGCGACCGCTTCGGGCCGCTGCCGGACGAGGTGCGCCACCTGTTCAAGGTCGCGGCGATCAAGAATTACTGCCGCCGCGCCAATGTCGAAAAGGTCGAGGCCGGGCCGAAGGGCGCGGTGATCGCCTTCCGCGACAACGCGTTTGCCGAACCGGAGCGGCTCGTCGCCTTCATCCGCCGCCATGGCGAGGCGGCGCGGGTGCGGCCCGACATGAAGGTGGTGTTCTTCCAGGTATGGGATAGCGCCGAGGCGCGCGTGGCCGGTACCACGGAGATCTTGCGCGAACTCGCCGAGCTTGCCGGCGGTCGCAAGGCGGCGTGAACGATCCCGCTACGAGGCGGCGCGCTCGCCGTCATTACCCGCCTTAATGCGCGCGACGAGCGTCGCCGCGGTATCGCCCGGTTGCAGCGTCGTGGTTGCGACCTGAACCTCGGTGCGCTGGTCCGGCGACGAACTGAGCACGCTGTAGCGCAGCACGCTGGCGAGCCGCCGGGCGATCTGCCCGGCGTTGTTGCCGTCGGTGCCGGCAAAGGCCACCATGATCGCGCCGTCGGCGCCAAGCGAGGCAAAATCGGTACGCCGCATCAGGCGGCCGACAATGCGCGCGGCGTCGATTTGCTCGCGCTGCCGCGAGGATTCCAGCACCAGCCGCACCATTGACAGCGACGCCTTGCGCTGCCGCGCCTCGCCGACAGCGGCGGTCAGGTCGCGCTCGAACGCTTCCGCGGTCAGGAGGCCGGTGCGCGGATCGAGCAGGCCGTTGGCCTCGATCACCTTGAGCATGCGGATCAGCCGTGCCTCAAACGCGTGCAGGCGGATCAGCAGGGCCGCGCGCTCGGCGATCTCCCTGGGCTCGCCCGGTGCAAATTCCAGATATGGCAGGGTGTAGGCCGCGCCGGCGTCCACCACCTCGGGCGACACCAGGACCGGCAGGTTGCGGAAACGAGGATCGTCACCGAGCACGCCGAGAAAGCCGTCGACGACGCGCGAGGTAAAACCCTCGCCGATCACGACGCCGTCCACCTCGCGCACGTTGAGGTGTTTTGCGGCGGCATCGACGCTCAAGGCTCCGACCACGCCGAGCCGCACACCGAGCGCGACCGAGAGCGCGGGAAAGCAGGAGCCGCGCCCCATCAGCAGCACGCTCGCATCCTGCAACGGATCGGTTGCGGGCAGCGGCACCGGACGGCCCGCAAGCCGCCTTAGCACGGTGCTGTGCAGGCTGCGGACCCGCAGCGCCGAGCGCAGCCGCGCCTCAAGCCGTTCGGCGACATTGCCGTGCGGGGCGAACGTAAGAACGTTGTCGGCGCAGGGCGGTTCGGCGCCGATGGCGATCAGCGGCACATACGGTTCGAGCGTCGCAACATAGGTTGCCAGCGCATCGAGCCGCGCCGTCGTCTCCGCTGTGACGACGGCCACCACCGCCGCCGGCGGCGTCGCCTCGATCAGGCGATGAGCATCGTCCCACGCAGCGTCGATCCGTCCGGGCAACTCCGGAAGTTCAAAGCCGGCAGGCGACGCAAAGCGGGCGATCCCCGAAATGACAACGACGGTGCCCTGAGACGGCATGGCAGGCCCTCGATGCGGAGAGAATAATGCGCGCGAATGGCGCACGAAAGGTCGTGGCCGTAATCCATTTCAGCCAAACGTCGTTAAGACGGCGTCAACGGCGCGGCGTCCTCGGCGCGGCCATGGCTGCGAAACGCCTCGGCGATGAGGGGATTGAGCCCGAGGTCGATCAGCGCCTTGCGGGTGCGCACGCGGTCGGCGGCATGACCGGCGAGGCGTTGGCCGGTCAGCCGGTCGGGCACCGCGGTCAGCGTGGTGTCCGCGGGCAGCATGCGGCTCCAGGCGTCGAGTTCGCATGCACGGAACCGGTAGCCGCCGACGCCGATCACGCCGGCCGGTGGCGCGGTAACGATCACCCCGCCGGCCGCTTTCCGCGCGGCGTAGCCGGTATCGACTTCGGCAAGGGCGCCATCGTCCGGCGGGGACGCCCCATAATAGGCGGCGACTGGCACCATCGGGCCGCTCAGCGCGATCGTGCCGTGCGTCGTCAGCCGGATGTCGTCGGTGGCCGCCGGAAGCGGCGCCGTCAGCCCATCGGCGGTGCGCCGCGCTGCCGCAAGCCCGATCTCGCCGAACAGCGCTACGTCGGTGAAGGCGGCGACACCGTGCCAGGCCGGACCCGTCGCCGCCTGCTCCGGCGCCCGCCACAGCCCGACGACATGGCGCAATGCCGGCGCCTGCGCGGCCAGGTCCAGCGCCAGCGCGGCCGGTGCGATCAGCGTATCGCACGGCGTCTCGGCGATCTGGCGCAGCAGTACCTCCGGCGCGAATGGGTGATGCAGCGTCAGCGTGCCGCCGGTCAGGAGCCACGTCACCAGCGAGGCCGCCAGCGTGCCGAACGACGACGGCGTGACGGCGGCGACGATCGAGGCTCGCTGCGGCAGTCTGCTTTCCAGATCGATGACGAGTCCGCCGGCGATCAGCGCGGCATGGCTGCGCGGCACCGCGCGCAGGCCCTCCGGCGTCACGTCGAATGTCACGATGGCGGCGCGGCGGACGTCGTCCGGCAGGGGCGTCACGGCCGCGTCGGGTGCCGGCATGTCGTCGAGCGGTACCATGCCGTCCGGTAAGCGGGTGCCGAAGCCGCAGACGTGGCGAATGGAAAAAGTTTCGGCCGCGGCATTCATCGCAAGATCGGCATGATCGACGCCGTCGATAGTCCCGCAGGCAACGATAGCGCGGGCGCCGACCGCATTGAGCGCCGTGGCAAGATCGGCCTGACGCCAGAGCTGCGGCAGCAAGGCCGCGACAAGGCCGATGCGGGACGCGGCGAGAATGGTGAGGACGGCCTCCACGGTATTGGGCAGTTGCAGCACGACCACCGACCCTTGCGGCAGGCGTGCCTCGGCGAAATGCGTGGCCAGCGTGGCAATCGCCCGGTCGGCTTCGGCGTAGGTTAGCCGGCGCGGCGCGGCTCCGGTGACGCGGGCCTTGTCCGACGGATCGCACAGCGCGAGCCGGTCCGGCGCCTGCGCCAGCGTGCGCCGGAACAGGCCGTCGAGCGTGGGAAGGGCGGCGGGCGCGAGCTGCTGCTGGTCGGTCATGGGTTCGCTTGCGGGCGGTGCCACCAGGTTTCGGGAAGCGCCCCGGTGAGGGCAGTGGTGGCCGGCCACTCTATCCGATTCCAGCGCGCCAGCCATTGCTGGCGCACGTTGAACAGCGGAATGGCATAGGCGCCCGACATCAGCACGCGGTCGAGCGCGCGTACGGCGGCGATGAAATCGGCGCGCGCGTGGGCGTCGAGCAGTTTTGCGATCATGGCGTCGATGGCCGGCTCCTTCGCGCCCATGTAATTGCGTGTGCCGGGGGTGTCGGCGGCCGCGCTGCCCCAGTAGAATGCCTGCTCGTTGCCGGGCGACAGCGACTGGTCCCAGCGGTTCTGGATCATGTCGAAGTCGTAGGCGAGGCGACGCTGGTCGAACTGCACGGCATCGACGGCGCGGATGTCTGCGACGATGCCGGCGCGCTTGAGATCGCGGGAGAAGGCGAGCGCGATGCGCTCCTGGTCGCGCGTCGTCGCCAGAATCTCGAAGGCGAACGGCGTGCCGGTCGCGCGATTGCGTAGCACGCCGTCGTCGAGCGCGTAGCCTGCCTCCCGGAGCAAGGCCAGCGCCTCGCGCAACGCGGCACGGTCGCGCCCTGAGCCGTCGCTCGCCGGCAGGCGGTAGCTGCCGTCGAGAATGTCGGGCCGAACGCTCGCGGCATAGGGAGCGAGCAGGGCGCGCTCGCGCGCATCCGCCGGCCGGCCGTAGGCCGATAGTTCGGAGCCGGCGAAATAGCCGCCATCGCGGACATACAGTCCGAAGAAGTAATTGCGGTTGATCCATTCGAAGTCGAACAGCCGGATCAATGCCCGGCGCACGCGCGGATCGGCGAATAGTGGGCGGCGGGTGTTGAACACCAGGTATTCGGACGGGTTTGGCGTGCCCGGCGTCAACGTTGTACGCACCACCTCGCCGTTGCGCACGGCGGCGAAGTCGTAGCCCTCGTGCCAGCGCAGCGGTTCGGTCTCGATGCGGACATCATAGAGGCCGCGCTTGAACGCCTCGAACAGGCCGTTGGCCTCGCGATAATAGTCAAGCCGCACCTCATCGAAATTCCATAAGCCGCGATTGACCGGCAGGTCGCGGCCCCAATAGTCGGGATTGCGCGTCAGCGTCACGCTGGCGCCGGGGCGAACGTCGGTGACGCGGTAGGGACCGGAGCCGACCGGGGCGGCGAGCGAGGTCGCCTCGAACGTCTCCGGATCGACCGCATGGCGTGGCAGGATCGGCATCAGGGCGAGGATCAGCGGCAACTCGCGGTCGCCGCTTTGCGCGAAGTCGAAGCGCACGGTCGCCCCGTCCGGCGCTGAGGCGCGTTCGACCTTGCCATAATACAGGCGGAGGTTCGGGCGTCCCCTGTCTCGCAATAGCCGCCACGAAAACAGGACGTCTTCGGCCGTCATCGGCGTGCCGTCGGAAAAACGTGCCTTCGGGTTGATATGGAAGATGACGTGGCTGCGGGCGTCGTCGGTGTCGATGCTGTCGGCGAGCAGGCCGTACAGCGTGAACGGCTCGTCCTGCCCCCGTGTCATCAGGCTTTCGACGACGTAGCCGCGCACCTGCTGCACCGCCGCGCCCCGGACGATGAACGGGTTCAGGCTGTCGAAGGTGCCGAGCAGCCCCAACACCAGCCGGCCCCCCTTGGGGGCATCCGGGTTGGCGTAAGGCATGTGGGTGAAGTTCGCGGGCAGGGCCGGCTCGCCGTGCATGGCGATGGCATGGCGCGGGGTGGCAGCCGCAGGCATGCTGGCGCCTATTAGCAGGGCCATCGCGGCCAGGCAGCCAAAAATCCGCGCACGCAGGTGTGATTCGGTGAAAGGCACGGACCGAGGCTAGCATGTTGGATGCCCGTTCCGACGGTGGAACACGCCCCGCCGGAAGCGCAAAATCCGCTTGCCGGCATTGATCTTTTCGCCCGCCGTTGTATTGAAGGCGGGCAGGGGACGGAGGCAGGCAGGGTGTCACTCTGCCGCCGCATTTGGTAACGAGACAGCGGCCCGGCAGGATTTCGCTCGCCGCGCGGTTTCGGTGCATTCCCGGTTCGCACTCTAAAGAGGGTTTTCCGCAATGAATTTCCGTTTCTTGGCCGCGCAGGCTCCGCGGCGCGGACGCCTTGCCGCCGTGCTGGCGGCGGCGTCGCTGATCGCGGCGGGCAGCTTGGGTGTGGCGCAGGCCCAGCAGCCGGCCCCGAAAGCCAAGGCCCCGGCAAAGAACGCCCAGAAGCAGGAGCCGGCGCCCCAGCAGACGCCGCCGGCGCAGGGCCAGCCGCAGCAGGGGGCCGACCAGCAGGTGCAGCTCATCTATGCGCCGTGGACGAAGTTCTGCCTCAAGGGCCAGGACGCCAACGCCAAGCAGGTGTGCTTTACCGGCAAGGATGGCCGCATCGAGTCCGGCCAGCCGGTGATCGCCGCCGTCATCATCGAGCCGGAAGGCGAGCCGAAGAAGATTTTGCGCGTCACGCTGCCGCTGGGCATGCAGCTCGTCCACGGCACCCGCGTCATCGTCGACAGCAACCCGCCGCAGCAGAGCCCCTATGTGATCTGCTTCGCCAACGGCTGCATGTCGGACTACGAGGCGACGCCGGAGATGATCGCCAACATGAAGAAGGGCCAGAACCTGATCGTGCAGGCGATCAACGCCAACGGCGCGCCGCTGACGCTGCCGCTGCCGCTGGCCGAGTTCGCAAAGGCCTATGACGGCCCTCCGACCGATCCAAAGGTGTTCGAGGAGACCCAGAAGAAGCTGCAGGAAGAGTTGCAGAAGCGCGCCGCCGAGGCCCGCGCCAAGCTCGAAGCGCAGCAGAAGCCGGCCGAAGGACAGCCCGCCAACCCGGCGCAGAAGTAAATCGGCAGCTTTCACTGGATTGTTTGCAATGGCCGGGCTTGTCCCGGCCATTGTCGCTATGGCGCCGGGCTGTTTCTGACGTCACACGCGGGCTTGACCCGCGTGTCCATCGTCAAAGCTGGATTGCCGGATCACGCCGCTGAGGCGGCGGTCCGGCAATGACGATGAAAGATCTTGGCCGGTTGGCCTCAGTTCAATGAGGTGTTGCGTGGGCGGTAGCCGCCGGCCTTGTCGCGCACAAAAATCTCGGCGACCTGCGAGTGCCGCACCGGCTCGCCGGAATCGTCCGGCAGCAGGTTCTGCTCGGAGACGTAGGCGACGTACTCGGAGTCGGAATTCTCCGCGAGCAGATGATAGAACGGCTGGTCCTTGTGTGGCCGCATCTCCTCGGGAATCGACAGCCACCACTCCTCGGTGTTGGCGAATTCCGGGTCGATGTCGAACACCACGCCCCGGAACGAGAACAGCCGGTGACGAACGATCTGGCCGATCTGGAACTTGGCGGTACGCGTTTTAATCATGATGCGTCGATAGACCAGGATGGCGGCGGATGCTAGAGGCATTCGGCGCATAACGCCCGGCCCCTCCCGTGCGCGTGCCGTCCTCCGCCGCTTTCCCGCCGCGATTGCCCCGACCCATCGATGATCGATGTCCTGAACCTTGCCCTGCCGTATTTCGGCTTGATTCTCATAGGCTTCCTTTGCGGTAAATATAAAAAGCTGCCAGAGGCAGGGCTTGCCTGGGTCAACTTCTATGTGCTGTACGTCTCGCTGCCGGCGCTGTTCTTCCGGGTTTTGTCCCGAACCCCGTTCGAGGAACTGAACAACCTGCCATTCGTCGTGGCGACGACGCTCGCCACCGCCTCGGCCTATTTCGTGGCGCTGGTGGCATCGCGCCTGCTCCACGGCCTGCCGCTGCGGCAGGCGGCCATGGCCGGGCTCTGCGGCGGCTACGGCAATATCGGCTACATGGGCCCCGGGTTGGCGCTGGCCGTGTTCGGCTCGAAGGCGGCGGCACCGACGGCGCTGGTGTTCTGTTTCGACAACATCTTCCTGTTTTCCATCGTACCGCTGTTCATGGCGCTGACCGACGGCCATAAGGCGCCGCTGTGGCCGACGGTCGGCCGCGTGGTGCGTGAGATCGTGCTGCATCCGCTGATCGTCGCGACCTATCTCGGGGCTGCCGCCGCGGCGATCCATTTCGAGCCGCCGGTCGCGGTCGACGGCATGCTCCGCTTCCTCGAAAGCTCGGCCGCGCCGGTGGCGCTGTTCGTGCTCGGCGTTACCGTGGCGCTGCGGCCGTTCAAGGGCGTGCCGTGGGAACTGCCGACCACCATCGCCATCAAGCTCGTGGTGCATCCCCTGATCCTGTTCGGGCTGTTGATGCTGCTCGGGCCCTTTACCGCAGAATGGGCCGGCACCGCGCTCCTGCTGGCGTCGCTGCCGCCGGCGCTCAACGTGTTCGTCATCGCCCAGCAATACGATACCTGGGTCGAGCCGGCTTCGGCCGCGGTGATGGTCGGCACCACGGTGTCGGTGGTGACGCTGACGGCGGTGATGTGGCTGTTGGCCAGCGGTACGCTCGCCTTCTGAAGCTACCGCCAGGACGGCGACAGACCCTCGCGCATGGCGATGCGGCGCAGCGGCCCGACATGGGCAAGCATGTGCATGCCGAGCGCGCGCGCGGCCTGCACCGGCAACAGGTCGGCGATCAGGCTGCGGTTGGCGAGATCGACGCTCCACACCCGCGAGGCGACGTCGGCGCGCCGGGCCGCCGCGAAGCGCGACAGTGTGGCCGGCGCGCCAGGGTCCTCGTCACGGGCCAGCGCGGCGCCCGCGATCGCGGCGAGATCGGCGGCGTCGCGCAGGCCCAGATTGAGCCCCTGCGCGCCGATCGGCGGGATGACGTGGGCGGCCTCGCCCACGAGTGCAATGCGGCGGGCGGCAACCTGCTGCGGCCGCTCGATGGCAAGCGGGAAGCTGTGGCGGCCGGGAGCCACCTGCATGGTGCCGAGAATGGAATGCGACTGCCGCTCCGCCGCCTGCGCCAGGGCCGCATCGCTCATCGCGACGAGCCGCTCCGCTTCGGCTGGCGTCGTGACCCACACCACGCTGGAGCGGTTGCCAGGCAGCGGCACGAACACGCATGGCCCGTGCGGGGTGTGAAATTCGGTCGAGGCGTCATGATGCGGCCGGGAATGGCTGACGTTGAAGGTGACCGCCGCCTGATCAAGCGACCTGCGCGTCACGGCAATGCCGGCCGCCTCGCGGCAAAGCGAACGCCGGCCGTCGGCGCCGACCACCAGCGGAGCGACCAGCGTTTGTCCGTCATGGGTGCGCGCCTCGACCGTCGCATCGGCGGGCACGATCCTTTCGGCCTCGTTGTCGATCCGGGTCAGGTTTCGGCATTCGTCGCTCGCCGCTTCCAGTGCGGCGACCAGCGTGCGGTTCTCGATGTTGAAGCCGAATGTCTCGAGGCCGATCTCGGCGCAGTCGAAACGCACTTCCGGCGCCCGAATCAGCCGGCCGGTGTCGTCCACCAGCCGCATGGCGCGCAGCGGCGCGGCTGCCTCGGCACAGCGCCGCCACACGCCGAGCCGCTCCAGCAGGTCGAGCGAGCGGCCGAGCAGCGCGGTGGTGCGGTTATCGCCGTAGGCGACCCGCCGCGCCACCAGCGCGGTCCGGGCACCGGCCTTGCCGAGTGCGATGGCCGTGGTGAGGCCGGCCGGCCCGCCGCCGACCACGATGCAGTCGAACGTCAGGGGCGAAGGGGAGGCTGCGGGCATGGTCCGTCACACCGTTGTCGCATCGTAGAATAACATCTTGTCAGCGTAGCATAGCCGAAAGTTCCGCAAGGCGCCGGCTTTGCCGCGTGTCATGATCCCTGTTCATGGGGTGGGCAATCCTGTTATTCAAGCAGGCTGTCCGCGCGCCGGCGCGGCGGTTCGCCTGCTCCCTCGATTTTCGGATGTGACGCATGCTCGACCTTCTCGCCAGCCCCGAAGCCTGGGCGGCGCTGCTGACCCTGACGGCGCTCGAAATCGTGCTCGGCATCGACAACGTGATCTTCCTGTCGGTGATCGTCTCGCGCATCCCGGAGCCGCACGCCACCCGCGCGCGCCAGATCGGACTGGCGCTGGCACTGATCTTCCGTATCGCGCTTCTGTCCATTCTGGTGTGGCTGATCGGGCTGACGCAGCCCGTGCTCACCGTGATGGACTTCGAGTTCTCCTGGCGCGACATCATCCTGATCGGCGGCGGAGCTTTTCTGATCGCCAAGGCGACCCACGAGATTCACGGCGAGGTCGAGGCCAACGAGAACGGCGGCGGCGAGACCAAGGCCAGCGCGTCGTTCTTCTGGATCGTCATCCAGATCATCATCATCGATATCGTGTTCTCGCTCGATTCCATCATCACCGCGATCGGCATGGCCAAGGATCTGGAGATCATGATCGCGGCGGTGATCATCGCCTGCATCGTGATGTATGTGTCCTCCGGACCGGTGGCGCGCTTCGTCGCCAAGCATCCCACCACCAAGATGCTGGCGCTCGCCTTCCTGGTGTTGATCGGCGTGGCGCTGGTCGCCGACGGTTTCCACTTCCACATCCCGCGCGGCTACATCTACTTCGCCATCGTCTTTTCGGTGGCGGTGGAGTTCTTCAACATCCTCGCCCGGCGCAACCGCAGACGCGTCTGAACGGGGCAGCGCTCGGGCCGCAATATTGACAACGCCGCGCCGATGTCTTTCGTTGCGCGGACACGACATCGACGGAGGCAGCGATATGACCAAGGCGGTTCGCGTTCACAAGCACGGCGGCCCCGAGGTGCTCACTTACGAGGACGTCGAGGTTGGCGCGCCCGGCGCCGGCGAAGTGCGCATCCGCCAGACCGTCGTCGGCCTCAACTTCATCGATGTCTACTACCGAACCGGCCTCTACAAGCCGCCGGCGCTGCCCTTCATCGCCGGCAACGAGGCGGCCGGCGTCGTGGTGGCGGTCGGACCTGATGTCACCGACTTTCATCCCGGTGACCGCGTTGCCTACTACGCCAACCTCGGCGGCTATGCCGAGGAGCGCATCGTCCCCGCGGCGAAGCTGGTCAAGCTGCCCGATCATATCAGCGACGAGCAGGCCGCGGTCTTGATGCTCAAGGGCATGACCGCGTTCTACCTGCTGCGCAAGACTTTCAAGGTCGAGCCGGGCCATCGCGTGCTGATCCACGCCGCGGCCGGCGGCGTCGGGCTGTTGGCCTGCCAGTGGGCCAAGGCGCTCGGCGCCACCGTGATCGGCACCGTCGGCTCGAAGGCCAAGGCCGAACTCGCGCTCGCCAACGGCTGCGATCATGTCATCCTCTACCGCGACGAGGATTTCGTCGCGCGCGTCAAGCAGATCACGGACGGCGCGCTGTGCGATGTGGTTTATGACAGCGTCGGCAAGACGACGTTTCCGGGATCGCTGAAGTGCCTGCGCCGCCGCGGGCTGTTCGTGTCGTTCGGCAACGCCTCCGGGCCGGTGCCGCCGTTCCCGCTCGCCGAACTCAACGCCCACGGTTCGCTCTATGCGACGCGGCCGAAGCTCAACGACTATGTCGCGACCCGCGAGGAACTTCTGGAAGCGGCCGATGCGCTGTTCTCGGCCGTGCTCAGCGGCAAGCTCAAGGTGCAGATCAACCACGCCTATGCGCTCAAGGACGTGGCCAGAGCCCACACCGACCTCGAAAGCCGCGCCACCACCGGCGCCGTCATCCTGCGGCCGTAACCTTACGCGGCCTCGCTGAACGGGGCGATCGCGATATCGTGGGCGGCGAGCGCATCGCGCACGGCGCGGGCGATCTCGACCGCGCCGGCCGTATCGCCATGGATGCACACGGTGTCGATTGGCACCTTGACCACCTTGCCACCGACCGATGTGATCGCGCGCTCCGTCACCATGCGGACGACGCGCGCGGCGATCTCCTCCTTGTCGTGCAACACCGCCCCCGGCATGGCGCGCGGCAGCAGCGAGGCGTCGTCGGCATAGGCGCGGTCGGCGAACACCTCGTGCGCGAGCCGCAGGCCGGCTGCCTCGCCCGCCTTCGCCAGTTCCGTGTTCGGCAGCACCACGAAAATCAGCGCACGGTCCACGGCCCGGATGGCGGTCGCGATGGCGCGCGCGGTCATTGCATCGGCGCAGGCGACGTTGGACAGCGCTCCGTGCGCCTTGACGTGGGTGACGCGATGGCCCGCGAGCGTGGCCACCGCCTGCAGCGCGCCGATCTGGTAGGCCACCATGGTCTCGATCTCGGATGCCGAAAGGCCCGGCACCGGACGGCGGCCGAAGCCGTGCAGGTCGCGGTAGCCGGGGTGCGCGCCGATCGCGACGCCACGCGCCTTCGCAAGGCTCGCGGTGCGCAGCATGATGTCGGAATCCCCGGCATGAAAGCCGCAGGCGATGTTGACGCTGCTGGCAAGCTCGATCATCGCCGCGTCGTCGCCCATCCGCCACGGGCCGAACCCTTCGCCGAGGTCGCAGTTGAGATCGATGCGGGTCATGGCTGGTCCTTGTCGTCCGGTCCGGCGGGGCTCTGCCAGGTTGCGGCATCGACGGCACTGACGGCAACGCCGGCGGTGTTGGCGCTTTGCAGCGCGGCGAGGTCGAATGCGGCACCACCAGTCTGCACCAGATTGGCCAGCGAGGCGATATGCGTCGCCATGTGCCGCGCCACCTGCTGCGCTTCCTCTATCGTCACGGCGTGGAAGCGGATGGCGTGACCCGGCCGGGTCTGGGCAACCCGGCCGAGGTCGGCGCTGATGACGGTCGCGATCTTGGGGTAGCCGCCGGTGGTGCCGCGGTCAGGCATCAGGATGATCGGACGGCCGCTGCCCGGCACCTGAACGCTGCCGGTGACGGTGCCATCGGACACGATGTCGTGGCCGTGGGCGCGGGTGATGGCCGGCCCGTCGAGGCGATAGCCCATGCGGTCGCTGAGGGCCGAGACGCGCCACTCGCTCGCAAGCAGCAGTTCTTGTGCCGCCGCGTCGAACTCCTCGTGCTGCGGGCCGAACACGATGCGGATCGGCCCCTGCGGGGCAGGCGCCAGCGGCAGCCGCCGCTCCTGCGCAAGCGGGGCGGCATCGCGGAGCGCCAGCACATCGCCGGCCCGTAACGGCCGTGGGAACGGGCTGCCGAGCCCGGCCAGCGCATTGACGGACAGGCTGCCGAACACCGGCTCGCCGCAGACGGCGCCCTCGACGGCGAGATAGCTGAACACGCCGTCGCGCGCCGCGCCGAGGACAAGGCTTTCGCCGGCGGCGAGCAGCACCGTGGTCTGCATCGGAAGCGGCCGCCCGGCCGCGGTCGCCTCGCGCGCGGCACCGGCAAGTGCGACGCGCAACGGGCCGTCGCGGACCGTGAAACGGGCGCCGAACGGGCCGATTTCTATTGCCGCGGCGAATGGCGCGTTGCCGGCCAGCGCGTTGGCGACGGCCAGCGCGGGGCGATCCATCACGCCGCTCGGCGTCAGGCCGTAGCGCTGCGCGCCGAAGCGGCCGCCGTCCTGCACCGACGTCGCTGGCCCCACATGGTCCACGGCAAGTAAGCTCATGGCGCGATCTGCTCGGCAACGATCTCGCCGGCCGCCGCCGCCGCATCCGACGCTGCGAACTCCACCGCATCGATGGCAAAGAAGGTCACGGCGTCGCCCGGTTCGAGCAGGAACATCGGCTCGCGGTGCGGATGGAAGGTGCGCACCGGCGTACGCCCGATCAGGTGCCAGCCGCTCGGCGCGGCAATGCACTGGATGCCGGTCTGGATGCCGCCGATCGAGATCGTGCCGGCCGGCGTCTCGGTGCGCGGATCGTTGCGGCGCGGCGTGGCGAGGCTGGGATCGAGACCGCTGAGGTAGGAATAGCCCGGTGTGAAGCCGAGCATCGTCACCCGGTAATCGCCGGACGTGTGCCGCCGCACCACCTCGTCCGGCGTGATGCCGTGACGCTCTGCGAGAGCGTCGAGATCGATGCCATGCGCGCCGCCATAGGCCACCGGGATGCGCCAGCGCCGCGTCGATTCCTCGGACGGAGCCGGGTGCCGGGCCAATGCCAGAAGCTTTCGCGACAGATCGGCGAAGCCGGTCGCGACCGGGTCGTAATGGACGAGCAGCGAGCGATAGGTCGGCACCGTCTCGATGACGCCGGCAAGCCGCGCGGCCGCCACCGTGCGGTCGAACGCCAGCACGCGCGCATTGATCGCGGTATCGACGGTGCGGCCGAACTCGACCGTCAGCGCGGTGTCGCCGGACGGCAGGATGCGTGGGTCGGGGAGGGGGGATGCCATGCCGGTCCGTCGTCGTCATCGTTACAGGCGCATTTGTCGGCGAGCGGCGGGCAAATGGCAATGCGCTCGATGCAGGGTTTGTATCATCCGGGTGTGCTATTCAGAGCGCGGTTTTGCTGCCGCCCACCAAGGAGCAACGATGATGGATATTCACCCTGTCGGCGCGCGGGCCACATCTCGCGGCCCTGAAAGCTATTTCACCGGCACCGTCTGGCTCGATCCCATCGTGAGCGCGCCGGCGCCTGCGCGTGTTCAGGCCGCGCGGGTGACGTTCGCGCCGGGCGCGCGCACCGCGTGGCATACCCATCCCCTTGGCCAGACGCTCTATGTGATTGCCGGTGCCGGCCGGGTGCAGACGCGCGGCGGGCCGGTGCGTGAGATCAGGGCCGGCGACACGGTGTGGATTCCGCCCGGCGAGGAGCACTGGCACGGCGCCGCGCCGACCACCGGCATGACCCACATCGCGATGCAGGAAGCGCTTGACGGCAGCGCGGTCAACTGGCTCGCCCACGTCACCGACGCCGAATACGGCGCCTGATCACAGGCGCTGCGCGGTCCATGTGCCGGAGCACAGCGGGCCGCGCCAGGTGCCCGAGCCCGACTGCGCCGACAACTGGCCAAGCCCGCTGGCCCGGCGCGCGCCGTCGTTCAGCACCACCCTGACGGCGCCTTGCGCGGAGACGTGGCCGGAGGCGGCCATGCCGCTGTTCGTGGCGATGCGGCCGTCGGCGACGTTGAGGGTCAGCGTGGTGCCGTCGCCGCAGGCGGCGCGCGCAGCCGCGATGCGCACGCTCCACTGGCCGTCGTATAACGTCTGGGCATGGGCCGGCGCGATGTTGGTGGCGGCGATCAGCAACGAGATCGCCCGCGGTGCAAGCCGTGTGACAAGGGTCGGTGCTGAAAGTGCCATGATCGCCTCCGCGCTCGCTGTTGTCGCGAAGGTGGCAGAGGCGGCGGCGGGCGACTGTGACCGCCATCACGCAAGCCCGGCCGGCCGCCAAAAAAGAAACGCCCGCCGGCGGGCGGGCGTCGGGGCGGGGAGTGCCGGAGGCTACTCGACACGGGTCCAGGTCTGGCCGCCGCAGAACAGGCCGCCGAAGGCACAGCCCTGCACCTGAAGCCGATCGGGGCCTTTGAGCGCGATGGTCGAGTCGTAATTGCCGCCACCCTTCGGGTCGCGGATGCGGCCGGCCCACTTGTCGCCTTGCGGCGCCATGTCGATCAGCACCTTGCGGCCGTTGGCGTTGGTCTTGTCGCTGACCTCGTAGCCGCACAGGTTGCTGCCGCACGGCTCGATGCGCACCCGGCCCTCCTTCTTCTCGGTGAGCCACAGGCCGACGGGCGTATCGGCGACCGGCTTGGCGGCGGGAGCCGCGGTCTCGCCCTGAATGGCAGGGGTCGCGGTGACGGCCGCAATGGCGGGCTTTGCCGGCTCGCCGGCCGCCGGAGCGGCAGGCGCCGGGGGGGTGTTCTCGGCGGGTGCGTCGGGCGCCCGTGCAGCGGCACTGGAGGGGGCCTGCGGTGCGGCTGCGGTGACCGGTGCAGAGGCGGGAGCCGGCTGCCCGTTTGCCGTTGCAGGTGGCGTAGCGGGCGCCGGCGACGAAGCCTGCGGAGCGGGTTCCGGGGCAGGGGGCGCGCTGTCGGTGTCGCGCGCGGCTTCGTCGTTGGAGCGACGGCCGCGGTTCGGCCGGGATTCGTAAATCCCCGGGATGGAAACCGACAGGCACGACAGGTCGGTACAGTCCGCTGGCCGCTCGATGCGGATCGTGCGGCCGTCGATCTCGAACGAAAAGCTCTGGTCGGCATGTGCCATGCCGCCGACAACCGATAGCGCCGCTGCCAACAAAAGCGTCTTCATGGAGCCCTCCCCAAGCGAAATCTGCAAAACTCGGCCATAGTCTGGTGCAGGGCGCGGCCGACGTATGTGCGGCGGGTCACATTCTGCAGGAGGGGTCGCGCGGGGCCGCCATCGGGTTCAGCCGAACCCTACGGAGCTGAAATCCAGCCGCTGCGCTCGGCCGCGACGATCAGCAGCACGATGACGAGCGTGATCGCGGCGGCGATCAGCTTCTGCCGTCCGTCGATGCCGCGCCCAATGTACCATAACAGCGCGGCGCCCATCAGAACGGGCACGACGATCTCCAGCGACATCCCGGCTTCTCCTCGCAAACCACGCCAATCCCGACAATTTTAGCGATCCGCTCAACGGGCCGCCAAATCATTTCTGGCACCGTCCTCCCAACAAGAGAGGCGGCCATGAGCGAAGTCGAGTTCGAGCAGTTGATGGATGTCGTGCGGGTGGTGCTCGCGCAGGACGACGTCGAGGATTTTCTCGAAGACTGGTCGGTCGATCTCGCGCCGCCGGCGCACGCCAACGATAACGACGGGCCGTGGCCCTTCATCCCGTTCCCGGACGGCTGGAGCGCCTCGTGCTGAGGCCATAGCGTTTTCGAGCAAAGAAACGCGTCAAACCAAACCCGAAAGCAAAGACGCTGTCAGGCGCGAAGCCGCGTCTCAATACAGCCCGCGCCCGGAGGCGAGGCTGAAACTTTCCTTCGGCCGCACCGGCGCGTAGGCCGAGACCGGGCGGGGCTCGACCACCGAGGCCTCGCGCAGCGTCGTCTGGGTGACCGACGGCGCGTCGGGAACGAACGGACGGGCGGCGGCGACCCGTACCGCCGACGGCGAGGGGGCCGGCTCACCGGTGCGCAGCGTTGCCATCAACTGGCGATCGTCGGAGCCCTCGAGCGGTGCCGGCCCGACATATTCCACCCGCACCTGCGCCACTCCGCGTGAGGTGAAGTCCAGCAGCTTTGCGGCGCGGTTGGAGACGTCGATCACCCGGTTGCCGTGATAGGGGCCGCGATCGTTGACGCGGACGACCAGCGAGCGGCCGTTACGCAGATTGGTGACGCGGGCGTAGGACGGCAGCGGCATGGTCGGGTGGGCGGCGCTGAGCGAGGCCATGTCGAACACCTCGCCATTGGCGGTGAGGCGGCCGTGGAAGGCGTCGCCATACCACGAGGCGATGCCTTCGGCGCGGTAATTGCGGTCTTCCTTCGGCACATACATACGCCCGCCAACGACGTAGGGTTTGCCGACGCGGTAGGTGCCGCCGCCTTTCGGCACCGGCTGGCCGAACGCCACGACCCGCGGCGACGCCGAAACCCCGTATTTCGGATCGACGCGGTTTGCGACGGAGCAGTTGGCCAGCGCAAGGCTCGCACATGTCAGCACCGCCGCGCGCGCAACCTGGCGCGCCGATATCCCCCGAGACCCGATCCCCATGTTCGGTCCTACCACCCTCGCTCACGGCCGCCCGCGCGTCGCACCGGCTGGCCGATCCCCGACAAATGAGCGCGTCAACCCGCCGCTTGAGGCATCCGGGTCGCACGAGCCGTCACTTCAACGTCGGTTCCCGCCATCATCGCAGCGAAAACACGGCAAAATCAGGATTAGCCGGAAAGTGGTAAACGCTTGGTTCGGGCCGCGCCGTCCGCCCGGCTGCCAGGTGCAAACGACAATGGCCGGGACGGGGCCCGGCCATTGTGTCGTAATAGATAGAGAGGTCAGTTGCGGGACGCCTGCCAGCGCCCGCTGCAGGCGACGCCGGCGGAGGCGCCGTTCCATTTGCCCGAGCCGCTGTTGCCGCTGAGCTGGCCGTTGCCATGGGCGCCCTGCAGCGAGACCCGGACCACGCCGCTCGAGTTGACCTTGCCGGCCAGTTCGCCGGTGCCGGCCGCGCTGATCCTGCCGTCGCTCACCACCACCGGGTAGCTTGCGCTCGGCTGGCAATCGCCGGCGTTGGTAACGATGGTGACCGTCCACTGCCCGTCGAAGGGCGATGCGAGAACCGCAGACGGCGTGGCCACGCAGGCGAGGGCGAGCCATAGGCCACAACAAAGACGGCTGCGGTCGAGACGCATGATTATCCTCAGGAGTGAATGGAAGATGCCCGTCTTCTAGCGGAGAATGTGGTAACAATATGTTGCAGCGCAAAAATGCTGTGGAGCGGGCTCCGCTCTGACTCCATCGAGAGGCGGAAAAGCGCTAGCGAAAGAACAGCCAGAGCAGAATGATGACAGGGATCGGCACCCCCAATAGCCACAACAGAATCCCGCGTCCCATGTTTGCCTCCTTGCGTTCTGATTTCGCAAAGAGAACGCCTGCCGTCGCGCAGGGTTCCGGCAGGGAGAGCGGCGGCGCTACCAGTGGCCGGTGTTCGGCATCGAGGCCCACGGCTCCTGCGGCGGACGCGCTTCGCCCTTCTGCAACAGCTCGATCGAATGCAGGTCGGGCGAGCGCACGAACGCCATCTGGCCGTCGCGCGGCGGCCGGTTGATGACCACGCCGTGCTTCATCAGGTGCTCGCAGGTGGCATAGATGTCGTCGACCTCGTAGGCGAGGTGACCGAAATAACGATCCTCGCCGTAGGCTTCCTCGTCCCAGTTGTAGGTGAGTTCGACCAGCGGCGCGCCGCGGCCGCTCGGGCAGGCTTTCACCAGCGCCTCGTCGCCCGGCGCACAGAGAAACACCAGCGTATAGCGCCCCTGCGGCCGCTCGCTTCGCCGCACTTCGACGAGGCCAAGGGCATCGCGGTAGAACGCGAGCGCCCTGTCGAGATTACGGACACGCAGCATGGTGTGCAGATAGCGCATCGGTGGTCTCCTTATCGAATGGCGCGGGGCCGATCAGGCGTGCGGCAGGCCGGTGCTGGCCGGCGGCGTCTCGCGTGCACCCGAGGGGTGCGGGCCGGTGCGGTCGAGATCGGCGCTCAGGCGCGCAAACGTCTGCTTGAAATAACTTTCACGCGCTTCGTTGAAGCGGCGCTGGCGTTCGCGGAATTGCGCGACGTGGCGCGCGATGTCCTCGCGTATCGAGTCCGGTCGGCGGGTCGGGTGGCTCATGGACGGCGGATCACTCTCGAAACTTGAGCTTGCTGGATTTCATCTCAGCATTTCATGCAACACGGCTGAATTCAACGGCCGCATGCTTCGCTTACCCGAGAGTTCCACAGGCCGATGCGCGGAACGATCAACTGGCGCACGCGTTAAGATAGCGTTGCCCGCACGGAATAGCCAGATGACCGACCCCCTTCAGAATGCCGCGGTGGATCGCACGTTGCGCGCCTATTTCCTGATGCACAACTTGTCCGACACTGCCGCACGCGAAGCGCACGACAGGCTCGTCGACTACGTTGCGCTGTTGGTCTCCGCCGGCGAGCGTGATCTCGACCGGCTGACGCTATGTGGGCTGACCTATCTGCGCAAGAACGATGGCGCGCGTGCCCCTTCGCGCGCCTTTACCGGGCTGTAGCGCCGAACGGCGGCTGTGGCCGGAGCCGGTTTGCCTCGTGAAGCGAAGCGCGCCACACTGGTGCGCGATGCGGCGACGCGCGCTGCCGAACCGGATTCTCACCCGTGATCACCTCAAACCTCAGTGCTGGACTGGAGCGGCTTGGCGAGCTGATCGCAAACGCCTCGGCGATCGTGCCGTTCACCGGTGCCGGCATTTCCACCGAGTGCGGCATTCCGGATTTTCGTTCGCCTACCGGAATGTGGGCGCGGCACCGGCCGATCCCGTTCGATGAGTTCGTTGCGAGCCGAGAGGCGCGCGACGAAGCGTGGCGCCGGCGCTTCGCCATGGACGAGGCGTTCGCAAAAGCCCGCCCCGGTCGCGGCCACCGCGCGCTCGCCACCTTGCACCGCGCCGGCAAGGTACCCGCCGTTATCACCCAGAACATCGACAATCTGCATCAGGCGTCCGGCATCGGGGCCGAGTATGTCGTGGAGCTGCACGGCAACACCACCTATGCACGCTGCATCGGCTGCGACAAAACCTATGAGCTTCAATGGGTGAGGGAGCGGTTCGAGGCCGACGGCAGTGCGCCCGACTGCACCGCCTGCAAGGCACCGGTGAAGACGGCCACGATCTCGTTCGGGCAGGCGATGCCCGACGCGGCGATGCGGCGCGCTGCCGAGCTTGCGCGGGCGGCCGATCTGTTTCTCGTCGTCGGCTCATCGCTCGTGGTGTGGCCGGCTGCGGGCTTTCCGCTGATGGCGAGCGAAGCCGGTGCACGGCTCGCCATCATCAACAACGAGCCGACCGATCAGGACTCCGTCGCCGATCTCGTGATCCATCACGACATCGGCGAGGTTCTTGGGCCGTTCGTCGGCAACTGACGGCGCATGATGGCACCGATCCCCGGCGTGCAAGTTGTTCACAGCCGCGTGGATAGCCTTTTTTGGCTTTGCCGTCCGGGCAGCGATGCTATCGTCGACAAGGGCGATTCGCGTAACCTGTTCGGGATAGGGCGATGCCTTCATAAGGGGTGGTGCGGCCCGGCACGACCCGACGACAGGGCGGCGGTCAGAGGTGGGTCCGGGGCGATGGGATCAGACAGTTTGGAGTCCACAGGCAACGACGATCGCGCCCGCGGCGAAGCCGGCGCCTCTGGCCTGAGTTCGCAACATCTCGCTGACAGCCCCGCCACACGCTTCGCTCCCGCCGATGCGGCCGCCACCGACCTCGTCGAGTTGAGCGGCGTCATCAAGTGGTTCGACGCCTCCAAGGGCTACGGCTTCATCATTCCCGACAACGGCTGGCCGGACGTGCTGCTGCACGTCACGGTGCTGCGGCGCGACGGCTACCAGACCGCCTATGAGGGCGCGCGCGTGGTGTGCGAATGCGCGCGCCGCGCCAAAGGATTTCAAGCCTTCCGTATCATCTCGATGGACGACTCCACGGCGATCCATCCGGCGCAGATGCTGCCGCCGCGCACCCATGTCAGCGTCACTCCGACCAGCGGGCTCGAGCGCGCTCAGGTCAAGTGGTTCAACCGGCTGCGCGGCTTCGGCTTCCTCACCTGCGGCGAGGGCACGCCGGACATTTTTGTGCACATGGAAACCCTGCGCCGCTACGGTATGACCGAGCTGCGCCCGGGCCAGGTGGTGCTGGTGCGGTTCGGGCCGGGCTCCAAGGGCATGATGGCTGCCGAGATCCGTCCGGAGAACGGCGCGCCGGGGCTATCGTCGCACTGATCCGCAGGCCTGGTATCGGCCTGATCACGCTAATCCTGACCCTGTAAGCGACCGGCACTCCGATTGCCGCGCCTTGCGTCCGGGCGGCTCGCACCCCTCTAAAATCATATAAACTTGTCTCGCTTTCGCCTTGCGTATGTGATGAAGCGTGCGCGCAGACAGGCACGATAGGCACGACGACATGCGGCATTTGCGGGTAGGACGGTGGACGAAGGCGGCGGTGCGGCGGCACCTGGCCGGCTTACTGCCGGTCGTGGCGGCGCTGCTGGCGCTTGCCGTACTGACTGCCCCGGGCGCGTGCGCCGCCGACGTCGAGACGCTGGAGATTGCCAGCAAGACCGGCGTCCACGTCTTTGCCGTCGAGATGGCCCGCACCGAGGAGGAGCGCCGCACCGGGCTGATGTACCGTAAAAGCCTGCCCGAGGGCCGCGGCATGCTGTTCGATTTCTCGCCGCCGCAGGAAGTGACGATGTGGATGAAGAACACGTTCGTCTCTCTCGACATGATCTTCATCGCCGCCGACGGCCGCATCCTGCGCATCGCCGAGAACACCGAGCCGGAATCGACCAAAACCATTTCCTCGCGCGGGCCGGCCAAGGGCGTGCTCGAGGTGGTGGCCGGCACGGCCCGCAAGCTCGGCATTGCGCCGGGCGACAGGGTGGGGCACCCTCTGTTCGGCACGCGCTGACGGCCTTCTTGCTGGAGCGGCATCAAGCGTGTATCGACGGCCCGGAAGCGGCCGGCCCAAGCCCGGCGGCTTTCAGACCGCAGCCAACGGTAAAACGGTCTCTCGGGGTATAGCGCAGCCTGGTAGCGCGGCAGTTTTGGGTACTGCAGGTCCGCGGTTCGAATCCGCGTGCCCCGACCAGTTCAACAGCTGCAAGACAAGACAGGCTCTGTCCTGTTGGACCTCGATCGTCGCCGGATGGCCGGCGATAACGTCACGACCACTCTCCACGTTCTTGCCGGACCGATGCACGTACCATTTCGCTAATTATCGAGCGATAACCGTATCGGCGCAACGCGAAACGATCAAGCCGACGCCAACCGTCGGCTTGCTTCAATCGACGAAGACGAAGTGGGGCTTATCGAACGGCCTGACGCGCCGGACCGGTCTTTGTCAGTAGCCGCCGCGATAGTAGCGCTCGTCGCACTCAGCGACGTAGATCGAGCCGTCGGGCGCGCGATAGCGGCACATGTCGGGCCCGTCCGGCGGGGCGGACGAATTGGCAACCGCCGCGCCAAGCAGTGCGCCGGCGCCGGCGCCGAGCAGGGTGCTACCGGTGTTGCGTCCGATCGCCTGGCCGAGCAGCGCGCCACCGGCCGCGCCAAGTGCGGCGCCGGTGGCGGTGCGCTGTTCATGCGGGGTCTGCGCGCAGCCGGCAAGCGCGGTGCCGAGGGCAATGACGCCGATGGCGGTCCATTTCGCGATGGTCATAAGATACCTGTTGTACGGGTTACCGTGATCGACAAAGGCAATGATGCGACATGCGGGATGAACGCGGCCCGACTGAGGCCGCGCCCGGAGCTTTTCCGCCTCAATGCCCCATGCCCGGCTCCACCACGCCGTTGAAGATGTCCGGGTTGGGCTCGCCGTCCACGATCAACAGCCCGGCGAGGCCGCGTTCGGCGCGCGACAGGGCGTGATCGACCAGCGTGTAGCTGCCCGGCACGTCGAGCTTGAACTCGGTGATGACGGCGCCGCCGGCCGGCACCAGCACGGTCTGCACTCCCTCCAGCGGTGCGCTCATCAGGCCGCCGAGATTGTAGACCTTGTCGAAAATCTCACCGATGACATGGAACGACGAGGTGAAGTTGGGGCCGCCGACACCGAAGTAAATCCGCACCGTCTCGCCGACCTTGGCGTGCAGCGGGTGCAGCTTGGAGATCGCGCCGACCGAGCCGTTGAACACAAAATACTCGGGCCGCTCGTTGAGCAGCTTTTCGACGCTGAACTCCTGGCTGCCGTGCTGGCCATAGGGCGCATCGGTGTAGATTTCGCCCTGCATCACATAGAACTCGTGATCGACCGGCGGCAGGCCGCCTTCCGGCTCGACCAGGATCAGCCCGTACATGCCGTTGGCGATGTGCTCGGCCACCATCGGTGTGGCGCAGTGATAGACGTACAGGCCCGGCAGCAGCGCCTTGAAACTCATCGTTTTCTCTTTGCCCGGATCGACCTGCGTGGCGGCGGCCCCGCCGCCCGGGCCGGTCGCTGCATGGAAATCGACCGAGTGGATCATGTTGCTGTCGGCCGAGTTCTTGAGGTGCACGTCAACGGTGTCGCCGACGCGCACGCGAATGAAGGGGCCGGGGATCTTGCCGTTGAAGGTCCAGTAGCCGAACGTCGTTCCTTCGGCGAGGCGCGCTTCCATCTCGACCGTGAACAGGTCGACCCGCACCGTCTTGGGATCGCGCTTGCCGATCGGCGGCGGCAGGTCGTTCGGCTCGCGCGAGATGTCGGCCTCGACCAGCGTCTGGGTGGCCGGCGTCGCCGTCACCAGAAACTGCCCCTCCATACCGGCCAGCCGATGGCCGGGCACGTCGCAGTAGTAGAGAAAGTCGCCGGCCTTGGTGGCGCGGAACACGATACTGGTGCTGGCTCCCTTGGCGATGACGCGCGGCGAGCGTGCGTCCTGATCGGGAAACACGATGTCGTGCTCGGTGCCTTCGCCGTTGATCAGCGTCACCTGCACCACCTGGCCTTCGACGGCGGTGAGGATCGGGTTGACCTTGCCGTCGATCGCGCCGCCAATACCGATGAACACCATTTTGCCTTCGGCAATGCCGGAGCGCAGCGTGTATTTCGCATCGGTCAGGTAGGGGGTGATGATGCGCGGCTGCGCCGGCGCGGCCGCGGGCTGGGCAGCCGCAGCGGGCGCCGCCCGCTGCGCCCGAGCCTGGGCTGGCGCGGCGCCAGCACCCGTCGAGGCGATGTAAGCGATCACATTCTTGCGGTCGTCATCGGTCTTGAGCCCGGGGAACGGCATCTTGTTGCCGGGCACCAGTTTCTGCGGATCGCGCAGATAGGCGTCGAGGTTTTCGGGCGTCCAGACGATGCCGCTCTGCTTCATCGCATTCGAGAAGTTGTAATTGGGAACCTCACCGGCCTTGGTGCCGAGAATGCCGGCCAGGCTTGGGCCGAGGAGGTTGCGGCCCGGTTCCAGCGAATGGCAGGCCTGGCATTTCTTGTAGACCTGTCGGCCGTGGGCGATGTCGCCCTCGACACCCGTCGCCGCGGCAACGGGCTGTGCGGAGGGCGCAGGCTTTGCGGCCGGGGCAGCCTGCGCGGTCTTTGCCTGCGCGTGGGCATGCGCATGATCGTGGCCCGTACTCGCGTCGGGCGCTGCGGCCGGCGCAGACGATGAGGGAGCAGGCGTGGGCGCGGCCTTGGGGGGCAAAGCCTTCGCCGTCTGTTGGGCGGGCGGTGCCTTGGCGGCCTGTTGAGGCGCGGCGTTCTGCGGAGCGGGCGCTGGCGCCGCAGGCTTGGCTGCAGGCTGCGGCGCGGCTACCCGGGCGGGCTCGGTCTTTTCAGCCGTTGGCGCCGCTGTCGTTGCCTGTTCGGGGTGGCTCTGCATCGCGCTTGTCACCGCCACCAGTCCCACCAGCACGGCTATTCCGATTGCGCCCGGCAGCCAGTTCTTGAGGTTGGTGCGGTCGAACAATGATGCCATCGTCATCCCCCCTGCCTTATGCCTGTCGCTGTCGATGGCGATCGAAGCGAGGCCGGTATTGTTATCTCGGCGCGCTCGGCATGCGCGGATTCCCGACGTCACATCATGCTAGGCAAAGCCCCGATGGTTGGCAACGCCACAGCGTCGCCGCCCACGGGACGGCACGCAATCGCTCGACATTGCCTAAAAAGCCACTGCGCCGGTGTTGCGGCGAGGGGACGGCTATCCGCCGGCAAGCTGCAGTTTCGGCCCCTTGGGGCTTTCGGCGTTGCGCAGCCGCGACTCTTCGCGCCCGATATAGTCGCGCGTGAACGGCACGACGTCCTGCCGCTTGGTGATCTGGATCTGAAAATTCATCAGGTTCTGTTTGCGGAACGCCATTTCGGAGGCGGCGAGATAGAACTCCCACATGCGCACGAAGCGTTCGTCGTAAAGGCGCGCGGCCTCCTCGCGGCGGGCCAGGAAGCGCTCGCGCCATGCCTTCAGCGTCTCGGCATAATGCAGCCGCAGAATCTCGACGTCGGACACCAGCAGCCCGGCACGCTCGATCGCGGGAAACACCTCTGACAGCGCCGGAATATAGCCGCCCGGGAAGATGTATTTGGCGATCCACGGGTTGGTGATGCCCGGCCCCTCGGGGCGGCCGATCGAGTGCAGCACCATCACGCCATCGTCGGCCAACACCTCGGCGCAGTGCTTGAAGAAGGTGTCGTAGAAATCGACGCCGACGTGCTCGAACATGCCGACCGACACGATGCGGTCGAACGGGCCGGGCACCTCGCGATAGTCTTTGGCGAGGAACGTCGCCGCCCGCGTCAGGTTCTTCTGTTGTGCGCGTGCTCTGGCAACGGCCAGTTGTTCTTTCGACAGCGTGACGCCGGTGACACGGGCATCGGCGATCTCCGCGAGGTAAAGACCGAGGCCGCCCCAGCCGCAGCCGATATCGAGCACGCGGTGGCCGGGCTGCACCAACAGTTTGGCGGAAAGGTGTCGCTTCTTGGCAAGCTGCGCTTCTTCGAGCGTAGCGTCCGGCCGTTCGAAATAGGCGCAGCTATACTGTTTGTCGGAATCCAGAAACAGTTCGTAGAGTTCGCCGCTCAAGTCGTAGTGGTGCGCCACGTTGCGCTGCGAGCGCCGCTGCGAATTGAACTGCTGCCAGTGCCGTACGATGTAGCGCGCCCACCATTGCAGGCGCGCCCATTTCGGCACGGCATAGGGCTGGTCGAGCACCACCGCCAGCAGATCGGCGATCGAGCCCTGTTCGAGCTTGAGGGTGCCGTCCATGTAAATCTCGCCGAGCGCCATTTCGGGATCGAGCACGAGGTGCCGCTGCGCCGCGGTGGTGGTGAGCCGCGCCACCACCGGCTCGCCGCTGCCATCGCCGCAGACGATGCGCTCGCCGGAGGCGGTGATCAGCGTGAGCGCGCCGCGCCGGACGTAGCTCGGTAAAAATGTCTTCAAAAGTCGATCCATCGTCTGTCACCCCACGATTGATCGGGCACCGCACCAGGCGGGATCAGGATGGCCGCGAAGCGGCAAAGCTGGTCCCTGCCGATAATTCCGTACCTTGCCCTTTGCGCCCCGCGCGGCTCGACGCGGGCTTGCCCATGTCCATGGCCATGTTTACGGCTTTCGCCGCTGCGCTCTCAGGCGGCCGGGGCGTCTTCGTGGGGCGCGGCCGGCGCATGATCCCGCATCGGCGGAAACCTGTGGAAAGGATAGGACAGGCCGGCAAATAATCAATCGGGTCGCGGCCAATTGAGATTGTGCGATGCAAACAAACGCCCCTCGAGCGATCTCGACGTAAACGCGGCCGCTATCGCACGATGTGTCGCCGTTCGCCGTTGCCGGTTGCTGGAAACGGCTTTGAAAGAAATTTTGAGCCCTTCAGCCCGTAGCGCCAGGGGCGATCCGCCGCCTTGGTGATGCCGATGCGCACGCCGACCGCGACCTCGGGCGCACGCGTGCGCGGCAGCACCGCGAGCGGCGGACTGTCGAGCGGCAGGCCGTTGTGGTCGCGGGTAATGCCGAGCGCGGCGCAGACGTTGCCCGGGCCGGCGCACAGCCGGCGCACCTCGTCGAGGCCGCGCCGTCGTTGCATCGTCGGCAGACCCACGGTCGGCTCCAGTGCCCGGATCAGCACCGCCGCGGCGGTGCCTTCCGGTTCGCACACGAAATTGACGCACCAGTGCAGCCCGTAGGAACGATAGACGTAGATGAAGCCCGGCGGGCCGAACATCACCTGGTTGCGCGGCGTCGGCCCGCGATAGGAATGCGCAGCCGGGTCGGTGTGGTGATAGGCTTCGACCTCGACGATGATGCCGCCGACGCCATCGAACAACAGCGTCGCCCCGATCAAGTCCGGCGCCACTTCGTGGACGCTGCGGGCGAAAAAGGCCGGGCCGAGCGGTTTTTGGGCTTTGGCGGCAGAAGCGGCATGCGGCATGGCGGACGGCACGATGCAGCCGGCGCAGATGCCGGCTCCAGCCGGTTATGCTAGGAGTCGGAGGCAAGGACAAGGGCAGGCGGTTGCGCCCGCGCACTAAGCTGCCTAGTTAGAGCCTCCGCAGCCTTCGGGATAGTCATGGTCACGCTGATCGACACGGTTTCGCCTACGCCCATCCGCCCGCGCCACCCGGAAAAGGCGCATCGGCCGGATGCGCTGTCGCCGCCTAAACCCGACTGGATCCGGGTGCGCGCGCCGACCACGCGCGGCTACGGCGAGACGCGGCGGATCGTCAAGGAGAACGGCCTCGTCACGGTGTGCGAGGAGGCGGGCTGCCCGAACATCGGCGAGTGCTGGGACAGGAAGCACGCCACCTTCATGATCATGGGCGACACCTGCACGCGGGCCTGCGCCTTCTGCAATGTCAAGACCGGCATGCCGGGCGCGCTCGATGCAGCCGAGCCGCAGCACATCGCCGAGGCCACCGCGAAACTCGGGCTGGCGCATGTCGTCGTCACGTCGGTTGACCGCGACGATCTCGCCGACGGCGGTGCCGCGCATTTTGCCAAAACCATCGCCGCGATCCGCACCCATTGCCCGACCACCACCATCGAAATCCTGACGCCGGACTTTTTGCGTAAAGCCGGCGCGCTGGAGGTGGTGGTCGAGGCAAAACCCGACGTGTTCAACCACAATCTGGAGACGGTGCCGTCGCGTTACCTCACGGTGCGGCCCGGCGCGCGCTACTTCCATTCGATCCGCCTGCTGCAACGGGTCAAGGAATTGGACCCGACGATGTTCACCAAGTCCGGCATCATGGTCGGGCTCGGCGAGGAACGCCACGAGGTACTGCAGGTGATGGACGACCTGCGCTCGGCCGACGTCGATTTCCTCACCATCGGCCAGTACCTGCAACCGACCCGCAAGCACCACGCGGTGATGCGCTACGTCGCGCCCGATGAGTTCAAGGGTTACGAGACGGTCGCCTATGCCAAGGGCTTCCTGATGGTCTCGGCGAGCCCGCTGACGCGCTCCTCCCACCACGCCGGCGAGGACTTTGCCCGGCTCAAGGCGGCGCGCGCGGCGCAGGCGCGATAGATCTCGTCCGATGCCGCGGTTTTCCAACCGGCGCCGTGTCCGCCACAGCGCCGAGCAGATGTTCGATCTCGTCGCCGACGTCGAGCGCTATCCCGAATTCGTGCCGATGTGCCAGGCGCTCAAAGTCAAGAGCCGCAGGCCGCAGCCCGACGGCACCGAGGTCGTCGTCGCCGACATGACGGTGTCGTTCAAACTGGTCCGCGAGACATTTACCAGCCGCGTCACGCTCGACCGCGCCAATCTGAAGATTCTCGTCGAATATCTGCGCGGGCCGTTCTCGCATCTGGAGAACCGCTGGACGTTTACGGCACAGAGCGAGGATGCCTGCGACGTCGAGTTTTTCATCGTTTACGAGTTCAGAAGCCGGATGCTGGCGATGCTCATGGGCGCGATGTTCGACGCCGCGTTCCAGCGTTTCGCCGCGGCGTTCGAACGACGCGCGGACGCGGTCTATCGACGGCCTTCCGCACCCGCTTGACCGGCTTCGGCCCGCGCGCCAACTCCAGCAGCATCTTGAGCGCCTCGACCACCGAGCGCTGACGCACTGCGCTGCGCCCGATGGCGCCGAAGCGATGCTCGCGATGGATGATGCGGCCGTCGCGCGCGGCAGCGGCGAAATGCACGAGCCCCACCGGCTTGCCGGGCGTCGCACCGCCGGGGCCGGCGATGCCGGTGATCGATACGCTGAGATCGACGCCGGCCTTTTCCAGCGCGCCGACCGCCATCTCGATGGCGGTTTCCTTGCTCACCGCGCCGAAATTGGCAAGCATCGACGCCTTGACGCCGAGCATCGCGCGCTTGGCGTCGTTGGAATAGGTGACGAAGCCGCGATCGACTACCTCAGACGAGCCGGGCACCTCGGTGAGCGTGGCCGCAACCAGCCCGCCGGTGCAGGACTCGGCGGTGGCCAGCGTCAGTTTGCGGCTGCGGCAGAGATCGAGCAGCGAGCGGGCGAGGGCGCGGATATCGCTGCTCATGGTGTGCCCCTTGGCGGATCCCTTGTCGTAGCCTTGTTAAAGCCTTGGCCGCTACTCCGCCCACGGCAGCCGCACGGTGGCGACCGCCATCGCCGCGATGCCTTCCTGCCGTCCGGTGAAGCCGAGCTTTTCGCTTGTTGTGCCCTTGACCGCCACCCGCGCCACCGGAAGCCCGGCGATCTCGGCGATGCGCGCGCGCATGGCGTCGCGGTGCGGGCCGATTTTCGGCGCCTCGCAGATCAGGGTGAGGTCGAGATGAGCGACGCGGCCGCCGCGCGCGGCGACACGCTCGAGGGCATATTTGAGAAACTGGTCGGAGGCGGCGCCCTTCCATTTCGGATCGGTCGGCGGGAAGTGCGAGCCGATATCGCCATCGGCCAGCGCGCCGAGAATGGCGTCGACCAGCGCATGCAGGCCGACGTCGCCATCGGAGTGGGCGCGGAAGCCGCGGCTGTGCGGCACCCGCACACCGCACAGCATCAGGTGGTCGCCATCGTCGAAAGCATGGACGTCGTAGCCGATGCCGGTGCGGACGTCGCCCATCGTGGCGGCGAGGCGCGCTTCCTCGCGGGAAAAGTCTTCGGCGGTGGTGAGCTTCATGTTGGCAGCATCGCCCTCAAAGGTTGCAACCGTCAATCCCGCCCATTCGGCGAGCGCGGCGTCGTCGGTGAAGTCGGAGCGGCCCTCGCGCGCGGCGCGGCGATGGGCGTCGAGGATCGCGGCGAAGCGGAAGGCTTGCGGTGTCTGCGCGATGCGCAGGCGGGCACGCTCGGGCGTGTCCGCCACCATGCCATCGGCGTCGGTCAGCTTGATGGTGTCGGCCACCGGGATCACCGGGATCGCGGCGCCGGTCGCATCGGCGGCGGCGATGGCGCGGGCGATCACGTCGGCGGTGACGAAGGCGCGTGCCGCGTCATGGATCAGCACCACGTCGGGCGCATCCGCCGCCAGCGCCTCGAGGCCGGCATGCACCGACGCCTGCCGCGTCGCGCCGCCGGGAACGGCCGCGGCGAGCCGCAAATCCCGGGTAGCGCCGGCGAAGATGTCGGCATCGTCGGGATAGATCACCGGCTGCACCGTGGCGATGTCCGAATGCCCGCAGAACGGCGCGAGCGCGCGGGCGATCACCGGGCGGCCGGCGAGGCTGCGGTATTGCTTGGGGCCACCGCCGCCGGCACGCAGGCCGCGACCGGCGGCGACGACAATGGCAGCGGCGCGGGGAGGGTTCGTCATTCGAATCTTTTCGGATCGAGGCAGTTGATCGGGTTCGCTGAGCCCTTATCACGTCGTGCGCGAAATGCAGCAGGTTCGTGGTTCCGTTGGGTATTTTGTGCACCGCGGTTGCGTCGCAGCGAAGAATTGGCTAAAATAACAGCATAAATCTTTAGTGCCTAAAGGATAGGCATACCTGATCGATGACGCCCGCCGCAACACACAGTGTTCCCACATTTTCCGCCCCTCTGCGGATCGGTGACGTTGCGCTTGCCAACCGCGTGCTGCTGGCGCCGATGTCGGGCATCACCGACGCGCCGTTCCGGCGTCTCGCCGCTGAGCTTGGCGCCGGGCTGGTGGTCTCGGAAATGACCGCGAGCGACGATCTGGCGCGCGGCCGGCCGATGTCGGTGTTGCGCTGCGAGGCCGCCGGCATCGGGCCGCATGTCGTGCAACTGGCCGGCTGCGAGGCGCGCTGGCTAGCCGAGGGCGCGCGGATCGCCGAAGCGGCCGGTGCCGACGTCATCGATATCAACATGGGTTGCCCGGCGCGGCACGTCACCGGCGGGCAGGCCGGCTCGGCCTTGATGCGCGACCTCGATCACGCCACTCGCCTGATCGAAGCGACCGTTGCCGCCGTCCGCGTGCCGGTCACGCTGAAGATGCGGCTTGGCTGGGACCACCGCTCGCTCAATGCAGCCGAGCTGGCACGGCGCGCTGAAGCCGCCGGCGTGCGGATGATCACCGTGCACGGCCGCACCCGCTGCCAGTTCTACAAGGGCGCGGCCGACTGGTCGGCGATCCGCGCGGTGCGCGCGGCGACCGCGCTGCCGCTGGTCGTCAACGGCGACATCGCCTGTTACGACGACGCCCTGGCGGCGCTTGCGGTGTCCGGCGCCGACGCCGTGATGATCGGCCGTGGCGCGCAGGGAAAACCGTGGTTGCCCGGGCAGATCGGCCGACGTTTTGATACCGGGCATGAAGAGTCCATGCCGTCCTTGCCGGTGCAGTTCGGCTACGTCCGCGACCTCTACGACGCCGTGGTCGGCCACTACGGCGCGCGCATCGGCACGCGTCATGCCCGCAAGCATCTCGGCTGGGCGCTCGATACCGCGGCCGAGGCGGCGACCGCCTCGCTGGACGTGTTGAAGCGCTGGCGCGCGCGCATCCTCACCGCCGAGGATCCGGCGCTGGTGCATCGCGCGCTCGCCGAGGCGTTCGACGACTTTTGCGAAAGGGCCGCCGCTTGACGCAGGTCGCCGACCCGCCGACCGCCCCCGTCAGCGACGCGCTGTTCAACGCGCTGCCCCATCCCGTCATCCTGATCGCCCCCGACGGCCGGATCGTCGAGGCCAACAGCGCGGCCGAAGCCTTTTTCGAGATGTCGCTGCAATTCCTGCGACGCCAGACGCTGCGCGATCTGGTGCCGTTCGGCAGTCCGCTGCTGGCGCTGGTCGCCCAGGTGCGGGAGACGGCCGCGCCGGTCAACGAGTACAAGGTCGATCTCGGCACGCC
>QEVP01000015.1 GCA_003576765.1 Pseudomonadota bacterium | reverse complement strand
GGTGGTGTTCGACTCGGTCGAGGATCTGACGCGGCGCATCGACGATCCGGCGCTGAATGTGATGCCTGACGACGTGCTGGTGCTGCGCAATGCCGGGCCGCGCGGTGCGCCGGGCATGCCCGAGGCCGGCTACCTGCCGATCCCGAAGAAGCTTGCGGCGCAGGGTGTGAAAGACATGGTGCGCATATCCGATGCGCGCATGAGCGGCACCGCGTTCGGCACCATCGTTCTGCACATCGCCCCTGAAGCCGCGGTCGGCGGCCCGCTGGCACTGGTAGCGAATGGCGACCGCATCCGGCTCGATCTCGCTCGCCGTCCGCCGCAAGGCATGGCGCGCGCCGCCGGCGCCCGAAGGTGCCGGGCGCGGCTACGCCTGGCTGTTGCAGGAAACGATCACGCAGGCCGACGAGGGCTGCGACTTCGACTTCATGCGACGCGGGGGACGGGACGGGAAGGCGTAGTCATTCAGCAGGAAACAACCTGTCCCGGACGCGGCGCGGCGTGAACGCTGCGCCGCAGAGCCGGGACCGTGGCAGGTGCACTCATTCATGACGATCCCGGATCTGCGACGCGGCATGTCTGCCGCATCGCGTCCGGGATGCGGAGGCGGGCGGCTCGACCAGCCTCAATACGTCGCGCGGCCGCCCGAGATGTCGAACACGGCGCCGGTAGTGAAGGCGCATTCTTCGGAAGCCATCCACGCCACCATCGCCGCCAGCTCCTCGACCTTGACGAAGCGCCCGCGCGGAATTTTCGACAGCATGAAGTCGATGTGCTGTTGCGTCATCTGGTCGAAGATCGCGGTCTTGGCCGCCGCCGGCGTCACCGTGTTGACGCTGATGTCGTAGCCCGCCAGTTCCTTGCCGAGCGATTTGGTCAGCGCGATCAGCCCGGCCTTGGAGGCCGAGTAGTGCGCGGCGTTGGGGTTGCCCTCTTTGCCGGCGATCGAGGCGATGTTGACGATGCGGCCGTAATTCTGCGCGATCATGCCGGGCACAATCGCCTGACAGCAGATGAACGGCCCGTCGAGGTTGATGCGCAAAACTTTTCGCCATTCGGCGAGGTCGGTGTCCCAGACCGTCTTGTTGACGCCGGCGATGCCGGCATTGTTGACCAGGATGTCGATGCGGCCGAGCGCTGTGAGCGTGGCGTCGCGCGCCCGTGCCACGGCGTCCGGGTCGGTAACGTCGACATCGAGCGCAATGACGCCGGCACCGATCTCCGCGGCGGTCTTGTCGGCTAGCGCGCGGTCGTGGTCCCAGATCGCCACCTTGGCGCCGGAGGCAATGAAGCGCTCGGTGATGGCGCGGCCGAACCCTTGCGCACCGCCGGTGACGACGGCCACGCGCCCGCTGAGATCGATCTTGTTCATGATCCCTCCCGTTACAGTGTCCAGCCGCCGTCGATGATGTGGGCGACGCCGGTGGTGAAGGAGCTCTCGTCGCTGGCGAGATAGACGGCGAGAGCCGCGATTTCCTCCGCCGTGCCGAGCCGCCCCATCGGCTGACGGCTGACGAACATCTCGCGCCCGCCGGTGCCGAGCGCCGCGGCGCGGCCGAGCATCGACGGCGTTTCGATGGTGCCGGGGCAGATGCAGTTGCAGCGGATGCCCTTGCCGACGAAGTCCGCGGCGACGGCGCGCGTCAGCCCGGCGACGGCTGCTTTGGTCGCGCCATAGACGTAGCGGTTGGGCGCCGCCTTGAACACGCCGGCGGCGGAGGCGATGTTGATGATCGAACCCTTGCCCGCCGCCAGCATGCCGGGCAGGAAGGCCCGCAACGTGCGGTGCATCGACTTGACGTTGAGGTCGAAGGAAAAGTCCCAGTCGTCCTCCGAGCAGTCGAGAATGGTGCCGTGGTGGACGAAACCGGCGGCGTTGAGCAGCACCTCCACCGGGCCGGTGCGTGCCGCCATGGCGGCAACCGCGGCGCTGTCGCGCGCATCGAGCCGCGCCACCTCGGCAACGCCCTGCTGCTTCAACTCGGCGAGGCTCTTGTCGTCGATGTCGGTGGCGGTGACATGCGCACCCTCGCGTGCGAACGCAATCGCCGAAGCGCGGCCGATGCCCGCCGCCGCGGCCGTGACGAAGGCGCGCTTGCCCTTCAGCCTGTCGGTCATGGTGTCCCCTGTTAGGTCAGTGATTGTGCCGCGCCACGCCGACGGTGCCGGCGATGTCGCGGTAGCGGGTGGCCAGTTCGATGCAGCCGCCGGTCGCATGCTGGCCGACGGTGTTGCGGTAGATTTCCTGCCACGGTGTCTGATGCGCGGGGTAGGGGAAGCCGCCCTTGGCGGCAAGGTCGGCGCGTCGCTGTTTCAACTCGTCGTCCGAGATCATGATGTTGGCTTCGCCGGTGTTGAGATCGATGCGCACGCGGTCGCCGGTCTTGAGCAGCGCCAGCCCGCCGTCGGCCGCCGCCTCGGGCGAAGCGTTGAGGATCGAGGGCGAGCCGGAGGTGCCGGACTGCCGGCCGTCGCCGATGCACGGCAGCGACAGGATCCCGCGTTTGATCAGCGCCGCCGGCGGCTGCATGTTCACCACCTCGGCACCGCCGGGATAGCCGATCGGGCCGACACCGCGGATGAACAGCATGCAGCGCTCGTCGATGGCGAGCGCCGGGTCGTCGATCCGCGCGTGATAGTCCTCCGGGCCCTCGAACACGATGGCGCGGCCCTCGAAGGCGTCGAGGTCGTCGGGGTTGGCGAGATAGCGGTTGCGGAATTCCTCGGAGATCACGCTGGTCTTCATGATCGCGGAATCGAACAGGTTGCCGCGCAGTACGATGAAGCCGGCATCCTTCACCGGCGTCCGCTCATAGCTCCAGATCACGTCGTTGTCGGGTTTTGGAGCGTCGCGGCAGTTGTCGCCGATGCTGCGGCCATTGACGGTTACGGCATCCTCGTGGATGTGCTTGTGTCGCATCAGTTCGGCCACCACCGCCGGCACGCCGCCGGCGCGATGTAATTCCTCGCCGAGGTAAAGGCCAGCCGGCTGCATGTTGACCAGGAGCGGAATGTGGTGGCCATAGGTCTGCCAGTCGTCGATCGAGAGGTCGACGCCGATATGGCGCGCCAGCGCGTTGATATGGATCGGCGCGTTGGTCGAGCCGCCGATGGCCGAATTGACGACGATGGCGTTCTCGAACGCCTTGCGGGTCATGATGTCGGAGGGTTTTAAGTCCTCCCACACCATCTCGACGGCGCGCACGCCGGTCTCGTAGGCGATCTGGCCGCGCTCGCGGTAGGGCGCGGGGATCGCCGAGCAGCCCGGCAGCGACATGCCGAGCGCTTCGGCCAGCGCGTTCATGGTCGAGGCGGTGCCCATGGTGTTGCAATGACCGATCGAGGGCGCGGACGATGCGACGATCGCCATGAACTCCTCGTAGTCGATCTCGCCGGCGGCGAGCCGCTCACGCGACTTCCACACGACGGTGCCGGAGCCGGTGCGCTCGCCGTTGAACCAGCCGTTGAGCATCGGTCCGCCGGACAACACGATGGCCGGCAGGTTCACCGTCGCCGCCGCCATCAGGCAGGCTGGCGTGGTCTTGTCGCAGCCGGTGGTCAGCACCACGCCGTCGAGCGGATAGCTGAACAGCACCTCGACGAGGCTGAGATAGGCGAGGTTGCGGTCGAGCGCGGCGGTCGGCCGTTTGCCGGTCTCCTGGATCGGGTGGGTCGGAAATTCCATGGCGATGCCGCCGGCGGCGCGGATACCTTCGCGCACGCGCTTGGCGAGGTCGAGATGGTGACGGTTGCACGGCGACAGGTCGTTGCCGGTCTGGGCGATGCCGATGATCGGCTTGCCGGATTGCAGCTCCTCCCGCGTCAGGCCGTAGTTGAGGTAGCGCTCCAGATAGAGCGCGGTCATGCCGGGGTTGTCCGGATCGTTGAACCAGGCGCTGGAGCGGAGCGGGCGCCGCTTGGCGGCGCCACCGTTATTGGCTGTTGTCATGGCATCCTCCGGTAGTCGCGCGGCGGCTCGCGCGTGGGCGGGCAGGGCGGCAGCTCGCAAGGCCACGCCGGACGCGGCCTGTCGCCCGAGCGGCCACTGCCAGCGCCGGCCGGGCGCGGCACATCGTAGCGCTGCGTTCACGGCAACGCTACCAAAAAACCATCCAGTGCGGACCTATGGCGAGTGCCGCGGCATCGAGCTCTGGCGCACCATCAGTTCGAAGCCGAGATCGACCACAGGACGCGCCGGACGCTCGCCGGCGATCGCGGCGATCAGCATGGCGATCGCGTCGCGCCCCATCTCGTAGCGGTTGGTACGCACGCTCGACAGCGAGGGCACCGCCGCCGCCATGAATTCGAGATCGTTGAAGCCGACGATGGCGATATCGTCGGGCACCGCGATCTGCCGGCGCTGACATTCGAACAGCGTGCCGAGCGCGATGTCGTCGTTGATGCAGAACACCGCGTCGATGTCCGGTGCGCGCGCCAGGAGGTCGCCGAACAGGACGCCGCCGACGCTGACCGAGGTCGGTATCGGCGTCGTCAGGATGAAGCGCGGCTCGAGCAGCGCCGCCGCCTTCATGGCCCTGCGGTAGCCCTCGAGGCGGCGCTGGACGCGCGGGTCCATCCGCGCGCCGAGAAAGCCGATCCGCTTGCGGCCTTGCGCGATAAGATGGGCGACAGCCGAGAAAGCCGCATCGCTGTGGGAGAAACCGACCATCATATCGATCGGCTCGGGGCCGGTTTCCATGATCTGCACGATCGGGCAATCCATCGATTGCATGACCGCGCGTGAGTTCGGCGTCTGGTTGATGCCGGTGACCATCAGCCCGGCCGGGCGCTGCGCGCGAAACAACCGCAGCAGTTTTTCTTCCTGCAACACGCTGTAGTGGGTGTTGACGAGCTGTATGGTGAAGGGACTGCCGTCGGCCGCGTCGTAGACGCCGCGCAGCACGTCGGAGAATACGTTGTTGGTGAGCGAGGGGATCAGCACGCCGATCACCTCGGTGCGTTGCGAGGCGAGCGCGCGCGCGGCGAGATCGGGCTCGTAGCCGAGCTTGTCGGCGGCGCTGGCAACGCGTTCGCGCTTGCCCGGCGACAATGCCTCCGGGGTGCGGAAAAAGCGCGAAGCGGTGGTCAGGCTGACGCCGGCGAGGCTTGCGACCTCCGCCAGTCTGATCTTACCGGACTTCGTGCGTTGCCGCGCCATGCGCCGCTCATAGCATAGCCGGTGTAGGCTTTGCACTATTATTGACAGCGCTGCCAAAGGATTGCTAAGGAGGATCGAAACGGGGACAATGATCTTAAGACGATGCCGGCGCGGACGTGCCGGGCCCCGCGCCGAACCGACGAGAGCAGCGACGGCGTTACGCCGTACGACGCCGCACACGAATGGGAGAAAGCCTGATGGCGTCCGTCCACATCAACGACGTGCGCAAGTCGTTCGGCGGCTTCGAGGTTCTGCATGGCGTGACGGTTCCGATCGAGGACGGCGCCTTCGTCGTTCTGGTCGGCCCCTCGGGATGCGGAAAATCGACCCTGCTGCGGATGCTGGCCGGGCTCGAGAACATCACCTCCGGCACCATCGCGATCGGCGACCGCATCGTCAACAACGTGCAGCCGAAAGAGCGCGACATCGCCATGGTGTTCCAGAACTACGCGCTCTATCCGCACATGACGGTGGCGCAGAACATGGGCTTCTCGCTCAAGCTGCGCGGCGCGGCGACCTCCGACATCACCGCGCGCGTGAAGAAGGCCGCGGACATTCTCGACCTCGCCCATCTGCTCGACCGCTATCCGCGCCAGCTCTCCGGCGGCCAGCGCCAGCGCGTCGCGATGGGGCGCGCCATCGTGCGCGATCCGCAGGTGTTTTTGTTCGACGAGCCGCTGTCCAACCTCGATGCCAAGCTGCGCGTCGCCATGCGCGCCGAAATCAAGGAACTGCACCAGCGGCTGAAGACCACCACGGTCTATGTTACCCACGATCAGATCGAGGCCATGACGATGGCCGACAAGATCGTGGTGATGCACGACGGTATCGTTGAGCAGATGGGGGCGCCGCTCGAGCTTTACGATCAGCCGGCCAACCGTTTCGTCGCCGGCTTCATCGGTTCGCCGGCGATGAACTTCATCGAGGGGACGTTGCGCGCCAACGGTCAGCCTTATGTCGAGACTGCAAGCGGCGCCCGCCTTGCGCTGGCGAGCGCGCCGACCGCGTCCGAAGGCATGCCGATCGTCTACGGCGTGCGGCCCGAGCATTTCGAACTGGGCGACGGCGGCATTGAGGCCGAGGTCGTGGTGGTCGAACCGACCGGGTCGGAGACCCAGATCATCGCCCGGCTCGGCACGCAGGATATCATCGCCGTGTTTCGCGATCGCCACGCGATCGTCGCCGGCGACACCATCCGGCTGCGCCCGCGCGTCAGCGCGGTGCATCTGTTCGATGCCGAACACGGCCGGCGAGTCTCGTAACGTCGGGCCGGCGGGGAGGGCCGGCCGTCATGGCAGCGAATGTCTAGCAACGAATAACGAACAACGTCATCAACGAACAACATCGAAGGGAGAAAACAACCGATGACCAGTTTCACACCAGACCGCCGTACGCTGCTCAAGGGGGGCGCGGCAACAGCGGCCGCGGTCGCCACGATGTCAGCCGATCAACTGCTCGGCTTCGCCAAGGCCTGGGCCCAGAGTTCGCCGTTCAAGCCGGAATCCGGTGCCAAGATCAACCTGCTGCGCTGGAAGCGCTTCGTCGAGGCCGAGGACGTGGCCTTCATGAAGATGATCGAGGCGTTCCAGAAGGCGACCGGCGTACAGGTCAACGTCTCCAACGAATCCTATGACGACATCCAGCCCAAGGCATCGGTTGCCGCCAACACCGGTCAGGGCCTCGACATGGTGTGGGGGCTGTATTCGCTGCCGTTCCTGTTCCCGAGCAAGTGCCTTGATGTCTCCGACGTTGCAAAATACCTCGGCGACAAATACGGCGGCTGGACGCAGTCGGCGGAAGCGTTCGGCAAGCTCGGCGACAAGTGGATCGGCATTCCGATCGCCACCACCGGCGCGCTGGTTGCCTATCGAAAGAGTGCGATCGAGAAGGCGGGCTTCAAGGAATTTCCCAAGGACCTCGCCGGGTTCTCCGAACTGGTCAAGGGCATGAACAAGAACGGCACCCCGGCCGGCATGGCGCTCGGCCACGCCTCGGGCGACGCCAACACCTGGCTGCACTGGGCGCTGTGGGCCCACGGCGGCTATCTGATCGACAAGAACAACAAGGTGATCATCAACTCGCCGGAGACCGCGAAGTCGCTGGAATACGTCAAGGGACTGTACGACAACTTCATCCCCGGCACGGCGTCGTGGAACGACAGCAACAACAACAAGGCCTATATCGCCGGACAGCTCTACCTCACGGTGAACGGCATTTCGGTCTACGTCACGGCCAAGAAGGAAAATCCTGACATGGCCAAGGACACCTTCCATGCCAATCTTCCGCTCGGCGTGGACGGCAAGCTGCGCGAATTGCATCTGGCGTTCCCGATGCTGATCTTCACCTTCAGCAAGTTCCCGAACGCCTGCAAGGCGCTGACCGCGTTCATGCTGGAGGCCGATCAGTTCAATCCGTGGGTCGAGGCCGCGCAAGGCTATCTGTCGCCGTTCCTCAAGGCGTATGACGCCAACCCGATCTGGACGGCGGACCCGAAGAATACCCTCTATCGCGACGTCGCCAAGAACGCGCTGACGCCGGCCGGCCTCGGCCAGCTCAACGAGGCGGCGGCGGCGGCAATCGCCGACTTCATCGTCGTCGATATGTACGCCAACTACTGCACGGGGCGCGAAGACCTGAAGGGCGCGATGGCGTCCGCCGAGCGTCAGGCCAAGCGCATCTACCGCTAGACGACAAGCGACGCCGGCGCGGATTTGCCACGCCGGCGTCATCACCCCAAGGGGGCAGCGGCCCGAGATGAGCACGGTCCAGACATCACTCCGAACGGCGGTCGAGGACACCTCGCTTGCGGCGCGCTGGCAGCAGTTGCGCGCCAACCGCAACTGGCAGGCGATGTGGTTCATGCTGCCGACTGCGGCGTTCCTCTTGTTGTTCCTGGCCTATCCGCTCGGGCTCGGCATCTGGATGAGCTTTACCGACGAGCGCATCGGCCGCCCCGGCATCTTCATCGGGCTCGAGAACTACGAGTGGCTGTGGGACGACGCCGTATTCTGGCTGTCGGTGTTCAATACGCTGCTCTATACGATCGTCGCCAGCATCATCAAATTCGCGGTCGGCCTTTATCTCGCGCTGCTGCTCAATCGTCACATGCCGTTCAAGGCGATGATCCGCGCGGTGGTGCTGATCCCCTTCATCGTGCCGACGGTACTGTCGGCGATTGCATTCTGGTGGATCTACGACACCCAGTTCTCGATTCTGTCGTGGTCGCTGATCAAGCTCGGCATCATCAACGAGAACATCAATTTTCTTGGCGATGCCAACTGGGCGCGCGCCAGTGTCATCTTCGCAAACATCTGGCGCGGCGTGCCGTTCGTGGCGATCACGCTGCTCGCGGGCCTGCAAACCGTCTCGCCCTCGCTCTACGAGGCGGCGACGCTCGACGGCGCCACCAACTGGCAGCGCTTCCGCTACGTCACCTATCCGCTGCTCACCCCAATCATCGCCGTGGTGATGACGTTCTCGGTGCTGTTCACCTTCACCGACTTCCAGTTGATCTGGGCCCTGACCCGCGGCGGCCCGGTCAACGCCACGCACCTGATGGCGACCTTGAGCTATCAGCGCGGCATCCTGTCCGGACGCTTGGGCGAGGGGGCGGCGATCGCCACCGCGATGATCCCGTTCCTGCTCGCGGCCATCGCCATCTCGTGGTTCGGCATGCAGCGCCGCAAGTGGCAGCAGGGGAACGACAATGACTGACCGCCTGATGCAGAAGGCTCCTGCCGCGCCGCTCGCCAAGAACGACGACAGCGAGGGCATGAGCTATCTCGAAAGCCTGCCGCAGCGCCTGATCACGCTTTACCTGCCGCTGACGATTATCGTCGTCATCCTGCTGTTTCCGTTCTACTGGATGGCGCTGACGTCGATCAAACCCGACGAACAACTGATCGACATGGAGACCTACAGCCCGTTCTGGGTTGTCGCGCCGACCTTCAAGCACATCACAAAACTGCTGCTGGAGACGCAGTATCCGCGCTGGCTGTGGAACACGATGTATGTCGCGACCGGCGCCACGTTCCTGTCGATCCTCGCCAGCGTGCTTGCCGCCTATGCCATCGTGCGGCTGCGCTTCAAGGGATCGGACGCGGTGGGAGCCGCGATCTTCCTCGCCTATCTGGTGCCGCCGGCGATCCTGTTCATTCCGCTCGCCTCGGTGATCCAGGCCTATGGGCTGTTCGATTCGCCGCTGTCGCTGATCCTGGTCTATCCGACGCTCTTGATCCCGTTCTCGACCTGGCTGTTGATGGGCTATTTCCGCACCATCCCGTTCGAGCTCGAGGAATGCGCGCTGATCGACGGCGCCTCGCGCTGGCAGATTTTGACCAAGATCGTCATTCCGCTGTCGGTGCCGGGGCTGATCTCGGCATTCATCTTCTGCTTCACGCTGTGCTGGAACGAGTTCATCTACGCGCTGACCTTCCTGCAATCGACGCCGAACAAGACGGTGCCGGTCGCTATCGTCAACGAGTTCGTCGATGGCGACATCTACAAGTGGGGCTCGCTGATGGCGGGGGCGCTGATCGGCTCGCTGCCGCTGGTGATCCTTTACGCCTTCTTCGTTGAGCACTATGTCTCGGCGATGACCGGCGCCGTGAAGGAATAGCTCGTAGCGCGTGTCCCGGGCGCGGCGCGGCACGTAGTGCTGCGCCGCTGAACTGGGACCGTTACGGTCTGGAGCGGTCCCGGCGCTGCGACGCATCGCAATGGCGCGTCGAGCACGCGTTGACAGGCAAGGGCAAGTCGGCACGCCATTGCGCTGCATCGCGTCCGGGACAGGTCAGCATTTATGGAGGAGTATCTATTGCATATTCTCGTTCTCGGCGCCGCCGGCATGATCGGCCGCAAGCTGGTGGAGCGGCTCGTCCGCGACGGGCGGCTGGGCGATGCCGCCATCGACAAGATGACCCTGCAGGACGTAGTGGCGCCACATGTGCCGGATAGCGTCGGCGTCCCTGTCACGACCGTCGCCGGCGATTTTGCCGTGCCGGGTTTTGCCGAAAAACTGGTCGCGGAACGGCCGGATGTGATCTTCCACCTCGCGGCCATCGTCTCGGGCGAGGCGGAGCTCGATTTCGACAAGGGCTACCGTATCAACCTCGACGGCACGCGGATGCTGCTCGATGCCATCCGCGCGGTCGGCGACGGCTACAAGCCGCGCGTGGTGTTCACCTCGTCCATTGCGGTGTTCGGCGCGCCGTTCCCCGACGCGATCACCGATGAGTTCTTCCATACGCCCTTGTTGAGCTACGGCACGCAGAAGGCGATCGGCGAACTGCTGCTTGCCGATTACTCGCGGCGTGGCTTCCTCGATGGCATCGGCATCCGGCTGCCGACCATCTGCATCCGCCCCGGAGCGCCGAACAAGGCGGCCTCCGGCTTCTTCTCCAACATCCTGCGCGAGCCGCTGGCAGGCCACGAGGCGGTGCTGCCGGTCTCCGAGGATGTGAGGCACTGGCACGCCTCGCCGCGCTCGGCGGTTGGCTTCCTGATTCATGCCGGCACCATGGACTTGGCCGCCGTCGGCCCGCGCCGCAACCTGACCATGCCGGGGCTGTCGGCCACCGTCGGCGAACAGATCGCGGCGCTGCGCCGGGTGGCAGGCGACAAGGTTGTGGCACGGATCCGCCGTGAGCCCGATCCGTTTATCATCGGTATTGTCGATGGTTGGCCGCGCAACTTTGCGGCGACCCGCGCCCGCGAACTCGGTTTCACCACGGTCGAAAAGACGTTTGACGATATCATCCGCATCCATATCGAGGACGAACTGCGCGGCAACTTCGTCGGATGAAGGTTGCTTCTCCTGTCATTGCCGGACGTTGTCCTAAGCTAGCCTCTTTCCTTCGTCATTGCCGGGCTTGACCCGGCAATCCCGAGTAGGGAGGCAATGCGCCCCTGAGCGAGATGGCCGGATCAAGTCCGGCCATGACGATTTGTGAGGGTGGACCCGCGGACAGATCCGGCCGCGACATACCCCTCCCGCGTTGCCGACCCGCCGGTGCCCTCTTGCGCTGCGGCGGCGGTTGCCGCAAATCAGTAACAGCACGGCAGACAATCCAAGGAGCGGAACCATGACAGCCAGTATCGTAGGGTGGGCGCACACGCCGTTCGGCAAGTTCGACACCGAGACGGTCGAAAGCCTGGTGGTGAAGGTGGCGGGCGAGGCGCTGGCCGACGCCGGCATTTCCGCCGCCGATGTCGACGAGATCGTGCTCGGCCATTTCAACGCCGGCTTCTCGCCGCAGGACTTCACCGCCGCGCTGGTGTTGCAGGCCGATCCGAACCTTCGCTTCAAGCCCGCAACCCGCGTCGAGAATGCCTGCGCCACTGGCTCCGCCGCCGTGCAGCAGGGCATCAAGGCGATTGCCGCCGGCGCCGCCCGCTTCGTGCTGGTGGTCGGCGTCGAGCAGATGACCCGCACGCCGGGCCCTGAGATCGGCCGCAACCTGTTGCGCGCCTCCTATCTGCCCGAGGACGGCGACACCCCCGGTGGCTTCGCCGGTGTGTTCGGCAAGATCGCGCAAGCCTATTTCCAGCGCTACGGCGACCAGTCCGACGCGCTTGCCATGATCGCGGCCAAGAACCACAAGAACGGCGTCGCCAACCCTTACGCACAGATGCGCAAGGATTTCGGCTACGAGTTCTGCCGCGCCGAGAGCGAGAAGAACCCGTTCGTGGCCGGGCCCTTGAAGCGCACCGATTGCTCGCTGGTGTCGGACGGCGCCGCGGCGCTGGTCCTGACCGACAGCGAGACCGCCAAGACGATGGGTAAAGCGGTAAATTTCCGCGCCACCGCGCACGCGCAGGACTTTCTGCCGATGTCGAAGCGCGACATCGTCGACTTCGAGGGCTGCACGGTCGCGTGGCAGCGCGCGCTGGCGGCCGGAGGCGTGACGCTGGCCGACCTCTCCTTCGTCGAGACGCATGACTGCTTCACCATCGCCGAACTGATCGAGTACGAGGCGATGGGGCTGACCGAGAAGGGCAAGGGCGCCCGCGCCATCAAGGAAGGCTGGACCCAGAAGGACGGCAAGCTGCCGATCAATCCGTCCGGCGGGCTGAAGGCCAAGGGCCACCCGATCGGCGCCACCGGCGTATCGATGCACGTCATGAGCGCGATGCAGCTCACCGGCCAGGCGCCCGAGGGCATGCAGCTTAAGGATCCGCAGTTGGCCGGCATCTTCAACATGGGCGGCGCGGCGGTCGCCAACTACGTCTCGCTGCTCGAACCGGCCAAGTAAAGGTTGCCGGCTCGGGGGGCGCCATGAATATCGCCGAGTGGCTTGCTGCCAGCGCGCGGCTCAATCCCGATGCGCCGGCGCTGCTCAGCGGCACGGAGATCGTGGCGGATTACGCCGCGTTCGCCCGCCGCGCCGCTGCTGTCGGCCACCATCTTGCGACAAAGCATGGTGTTGCGCCCGGCGACCGCGTGGCGCTGTTCGCGCACAACGCCACGCAATATCTCGAATGCCTTTACGGCGTGTGGTGGATCGGCGCCGTCGTCATTCCGATCAACGCCAAGCTGCACGGCCGCGAGGCGGCGTGGATCTGCGCAAACGGTGGTGCAAAACTCGCCTTTGTCTCCGCCGACACCGCCGCGCCGCTCAATGACGCGAGCGCGGACTTGCAAAGTCCGCTGCCGCTTCTCGCCATCGATGACGATGCCTTCGGCCGCATCGCGGCAAGCGGTGAGGGTGCCGCGCGGCCGGCGCCGCGCGAGGACGACGATCTGGCGTGGCTGTTCTACACCTCCGGCACCACCGGGCGCCCCAAGGGCGTGATGCTGAGCCACGGCAATCTCATCGCCATGTCGCTGTGCTATCCGACCGATGTCGATAGCGTGGCGCGTGAGGATGCCGCGCTTTACGCCGCCCCTCTGTCGCACGGCGCGGGGCTGTACAACTTCATCCATGTGCGCATGGCGGCGCGCCATGTGGTGCCGTCGTCCGGCGGTTTTGAACCGGACGAGGTGCTCGATCTCGCAAAGCGCCTGCGTAACGTCTCGATGTTCGCCGCCCCCACCATGGTGCGGCGGCTGGTCGATGCCGCCAAGGCGCGCGGCGAGGATGGCGACGGCATCAAGACCATCGTCTACGGCGGCGGGCCGATGTATCTCGCCGACATCCGCGACGCCATCGCCACCATGGGGCAGCGCTTCGTGCAGATCTACGGGCAGGGCGAGTCGCCAATGACGATTACCTCGCTGCCGCGTGCCTTTCATGCCGACACCGAACATCCGCGCTATCTGGAGCGGCTGTCCTCGGTCGGCGTGGCGCAGAGCATGATCGAGGTGCGCATCACGGGCGCGAACGGCGAGGTGCTGCCGGCCGGCGAGACCGGCGAGATCGAGGCCAAGGGTCCGCCGGTGATGCTCGGCTACTGGAACAACCCGCAAGCCAGCGCCGAAACGCTGCGCGGCGGCTGGCTGCGCACCGGCGACGTCGGGCGGCTCGATGCCGACGGTTTTCTCACGCTGTCGGACCGCTCCAAGGACGTCATCATCTCCGGCGGCACCAACATCTATCCGCGCGAGGTGGAGGAGGCGTTGCTGACGCATGAGGCCGTGCACGAGGTCTCGGTGATCGGCGTGGCCGATCCCGAGTGGGGCGAGAATGTCGTTGCCTGTGTCGTGCTGCGCGACGGCGTAACCGTCACCGACGCCGCGCTCGATGCGCATTGCCTTGCGACGATTGCGCGCTTCAAGCGGCCCAAGCGCTACGTGTTTCTCGATGCGCTGCCCAAGAACAATTATGGCAAGGTGCTGAAGACGGCGCTGCGCGAACGGCTGGGTGGCAAGGGCTGATCGTTCGTAGGGGTCACGCAGTTTCGATGGCTTCGCGCGCCGGCTTGTCGCGGCCGAGCGAGACCACGACAAGGGCTGCGATCAGGCACAGTGCGCCGGCAACGAAGAACGCCGGCAGGTAGCTTGCGAGATAGGTACGCGAGGCGCCGGCGGCGAAGGCAATGGTCGCGGCGCCGAGCTGGTGGCCGGCAAAAATCCAGCCGAACACCAGGTTGGCCTTTTCGGGACCGAAGCGCGCCACCGTCAACTTGACGGTCGGCGGCACGGTAGCGACCCAGTCGAGCCCGTAGAAGATCGCGAACAGCGACAGCCCGTAGAGCGAGAAGTCGGTGAACGGCAGCGCGATCAGCGACAGTCCGCGCAGGCCATAGTACCAGAACAGGAGCTTGCGGTTGTCGTAGCGGTCGGACAGCCAGCCTGAGCCGATGGTGCCGGCGAAGTCGAACAGCCCCATCACCGCGAGCAGCGTCGCCGCCGCCGTCGCCGCCATGCCGTAATCGGAGCAGAGCGGAATGAAGTGGGTGTGGATCAGCCCGTTGGTGCTGGCGCCGCAGATGAAGAAGGTGAAGAACAGCACCCAGAACAGCGGCTCGCGCGACGCCTCGCGCAACGCGCTGAAGCTCGCGGCGAAGATAGAGCCGGTGGCCTGCGGCGCGGCCGGCTCCGGCGCGTCCGCGCGCTCGCCGAATGCGCGCAAGCCGAGATCGGACGGCCGGTCGCGCATCAAGAGCAGCACCGCGACGGTGGCGACGACCAGCCCGACGCAAACCACCGACAGCGCCAGGCGCCAGCCGTAGAGATCGGTCAGCCAGGCAAGCAGCGGCAGGAAGGCGAGCTGCCCGGTGGCCATGCTTGCGGTCAGGATTCCGACGACGAGGCCACGGTGCGTGGTGAACCAGCGCGCCGCCACCGTGGCGCCGAGCACCAGCGCGGTCATCCCGGTGCCGAAGCCGACGACGAAGCCCCACAGCACCACCAGTTGCCACAGGTCGGTCATGCCGAGCGAGGCGACGAGGCCGATCGCGACCAGCGCCAGCGCCGCCGCGGTGACGTTGCGCAGGCCATAGCGGTTGAGCAGTGCGGCGGCGAACGGCGCCATCAGCCCGAACAGCAGGAGGCGGATCGCCAGCGCTGCCGAGATGTCGGCAGTGGACCAGCCGAACTCCTGTTCCAGCGGACGGATGAACACGCCCGGTGCGCCGACCGCGCCGGCGCTGACCAGCGAGGTGAGGAAGGTGACGGCGACCATCACCCAGCCGTAGTGAACCTGTCGGCGGGCGAATGCTGCGGAGAGCCAGTCGGAAACCATCGGGCACCTTGCCGGGGCGAAAAAGGCCGCGCGCGTAAGAAAGCGCACGGCCGAATATTGAATGACAGTCATCATATCAAACATGCCGCGCCGGAGCAATTGCCCTGGGACGCGCCGGCCCGCATGGCGGCCCTGCATGGGACGCGCCCAAGGCCATCGTGGTCGGTCGGGCCGCATGTCCCCGGCGGCTTGAGGATGGCGCGGGCCGGGTTTCGACGTTGCGGGATGCGCGGCGAAGGGTGTATTGAACATTATATGATGTCAATCATTTAGCCCGGGCCGCTATGCGCTATTCGAGGGAGCACAAGGCGGAGACCCATGCGCGCATCGTGCGCAAGGCGTCGGTGCTGTTGCGCGAGCGCGGCGTCCACGGCGTCGGCGTCGCCGAGTTGATGAAGGAAGCCGGCCTGACGCATGGCGGTTTCTATGCGCATTTCGCCTCGCGCGACGCGCTGCTGATCGAGGCGGTGGCACATGCCATGGATCGCTCGATCGCTCATTGGCGCAAGATCACCCAGGCACATCCGGGGCAGGCGGGGCTCGCCGACATCGTCGACGCCTATCTGACGCCGACGCACCGCGACGATCCGGGCTACGGCTGCGCCATTGCCGCGCTCGGCGCGGAGATTGCCCGCGAGGGCGCCGGTGCGCGGCGGATGTTCGCCGCCAAGCTGGAGGAGATGGTCGCGGTGCTGGCCGCGGAGGCCGACGGCGCGACCGCGGAAGCCGCGCGCAACGAGGCCATCGCCACGCTGGCCTTGATGACCGGCGCGCTGGTGCTGGCGCGCGCCGCCGGCGGCGGGGCGTTCTCCAACGAAATCCTCTCGATTGTCCGTGCCCGCGCGCTGGCGGACACAACGGCCGCGCCCAAAACCGCTGCCGGGAAGCCTGTCGCCAAGAAGCGCCTCGCCAGCACGCCCGCGGCGAAAAAGCCGCGCCGCAAGGCGAAGTCCTAGAAGGTGGAAAGACTGGCGGAACTCTACGGAGCAGCCGTGTCCCGGACGCGGCGCCGCGTGAAGCGCTGCGCCGCAGATCCGGGACCGTTTCAGACGTCGCTCGTTGTGACGATCCCGGATCGGCGATGCAGCATGTTATGCCGCATCGCGTCTGGGATACGAGGACCGGATCGATCCGTCAGCGGGCTTACGCCCTCGGGTCGAACAGCGCGCGATGCTGTTCGGTGACGGTGTAGATGTAATCGGCCACGGCGCGGATGCGGGCGAGGTCCTTGCTGTCGGCGTGCATCAACAGCCAGAAGCTGCGCATGATCGAGGCGTTGTTCGGCAGGACCGGAACCAGATCGCGACGGCCCTCGGCCATGAAGCAGGGCAGCACCGCGAGGCCATAGCCGGCGACGGTGGCGTTGAATTGCGCTATGATGTTGGCGCTGCAAAAGCTTGCACGGATTTTCGAGGAGATTTGCGGCAGGTAGGCCAGTTCCGGCGTGTACAACAGGTCGTCGATATAGCCGACGAAGCGGTGCGTCAGCAGATCCTCGCGCCGCCGGATCGGCTTGTGCCGGGCGAGGTAAGTGGGCGACGCATAAAGTTGCAGGCGATAGTCGATCAGCTTGCGGCCGACGATGCGTCCCTCCTTGGGCAGCGTCAGCCCGATGGCGATATCGGCCTCGCGCTGCGATAGGCTGAACACATGCGCGGTGGCGACGAGCTGGATTTCGAGGTCGGGATGCTGGTCGGCGAAATGCACCAGCCGTGGCGCCAGGAACGTGCTGCCAAACCCGTCCGGCGCGCCGATCCGCACCGCGCCGGATAGGTGCGCGCGGGAGTCGCCGACCACGCTCTGGTCGGCGATTACCGTGGATTCGATCGATTCCGCGCTCTCGGCGATGCGGCGGCCCGCCTCGGTCAGGACGTAGCCGGTCTTGCGGCGGTCGAACAGTTTTGCGGAAAGGTCTCGCTCAAGCCGGGAGATGCGCCGCACCACCGTGGCATGATCGACCCCGAGATACTTGGCGGCGCTCGACACCGTGCCGCGCCGGGCGATGGCCAGCACGTAGCGGAAGTCGTTCCAGTCGATATTGAGATACCGTTTCGGCATTTTTGCACAATTGTTGCGCGCTTTTATGGGGTTGATTATGGTGAAATGCAAGAACAGAGAGAAGCCAGCCAAATCTGGGAGGATGTGATGCGGACCATCGGACATTTTATCGGCGGCAAGCATGTCGAGGGCAAATCTGGGCGATTTGCCGATGTTTACCTGCCGATGACCGGCGAGGTGCAGGCCAAGGTGGCGCTCGCCAGCAAGGCCGAACTGCGGGCGGCGGTGGAGAACGCCATGGCCGCGCAGCCGGCCTGGGCGGCGACCAACCCGCAGCGCCGCGTGCGCGTGCTGATGAAATTCCTCGAGCTGGTGGCGCGCGACAACGACGCGATGGCCGAGTTGTTGGCCCGCGAGCACGGCAAGACCATTCCCGACGCCAAGGGCGACATCCTGCGCGGCGTCGAGGTCGTCGAGTTCGCGCTCGGCATTCCGCACCTGATGAAGGGCGAGTTCACCGAGGGCGCGGGCCCCGGCATCGACCTCTATTCGATGCGTCAGCCGCTTGGCGTCGTCGCCGGCATCACCCCGTTCAACTTCCCGGCGATGATCCCGATGTGGAAATTCGCCCCGGCGATCGCCTGCGGTAACGCCTTCATCCTAAAACCGTCCGAGCGCGATCCCGGCGTGCCGATGCGGCTTGCCGAACTGATGCTCGAAGCCGGCCTGCCGCCGGGCATTCTCAACGTCGTCAACGGCGACAAGGAGTCGGTGGACGCCATCCTCGACGATCGCGACATCTCGGCCGTGGCCTTCGTCGGCTCGTCGTCGATCGCGCACTACATCTATGAGCGCGCCGCCTCCACCGGCAAGCGCTGCCAGTGTTTCGGCGGCGCCAAGAACCACATGATCATCATGCCCGATGCCGACATGGACCAGGCGGTCGATGCGCTGGTCGGCGCCGGCTACGGTGCCGCCGGCGAGCGCTGCATGGCGGTGTCGGTCGCGGTGCCGGTCGGCAAGGCGACCGCCGACAAGTTGGTCGAAAAGCTCATTCCGCGCGTCGAGAGCTTGAAGATCGGCCCCTCGACAGACCCGAGCGCCGACTTCGGTCCGCTTGTCACCAAGGCGGCGCTGGAGCGCGTGCGCAACTACGTCGATGTCGGCGTGCAGGAAGGCGCCAAGCTGGTGGTCGATGGCCGCGGCTTCAAGATGCAGGGTTACGAGAACGGCTTCTATATGGGCGGCTGCCTGTTCGACAACGTCACCAAGGACATGCGCATCTACAAGGAAGAAATCTTCGGCCCCGTGCTGTCGGTGGTGCGCGCCCACGATTTCGATGAAGCGGTGCGGCTGCCTTCCGACCACGAATACGGCAACGGTGTCGCCATCTTCACCCGCGACGGCGATGCCGCGCGCGAGTTCGCCGCCAAGGTCAATGTCGGCATGGTCGGCATCAACGTGCCGATCCCGGTGCCGGTGGCCTATTACACCTTCGGCGGCTGGAAGCGCTCCGGCTTCGGCGACCTCAACCAGTACGGCCCGGACTCGGTTCGCTTCTACACCAAGACCAAGACGGTGACCTCCCGCTGGCCGTCCGGCGTCAAGGAAGGCGCCGAGTTCGCCATGCCGACGATGAAGTAAGCCGGCCGACCTGCTTCGACAACGCAAAAAGGGCGCCTCCCACGGGAGGTGCCTTTTATCGGACTTGACCCGAGCCTCCATCCTTTCTGACAATGACGGACGTGGCAGTAGCTTGGGCGAAACGCCCGGCGCTGCAGTTGCCCTGTGACAGCGAGGCGAGTGCGATGCAGTTTGCCCTGACCGACGACCAGATCGCGGTGCGCGACATGGCGCGCGATTTTGCCGCCGAACGAATTGCGCCGCATGCGGCTCAATGGGACGAACAGAAACACTTTCCCGTCGATGTGATGCGCGAGGCGGCGGCGCTCGGCATGGGCGGCATCTATATCCGCGACGATGTCGGCGGTTCGGCGCTGACGCGCTTCGACGCCGCGCTGATCTTCGAGGCCTTGGCGATGGGCTGCCCCACCGTCTCGGCTTTCATTTCCATTCATAACATGTCGGCGTGGATGATCGATGCCTACGGCAGCGACGAGCAGCGCCGCAAATGGCTGCCGCAGCTTTGCTCGATGCAAAAGGTCGCGAGCTACTGCCTGACCGAGCCGGGATCGGGGTCGGATGCCGCCGCTTTGCGCACCCGCGCGGTGCGCGATGGCGACCACTATGTGCTCAACGGCCAGAAGCAGTTCATTTCCGGCGCCGGCGCGGGCGACCTTTACGTCGTCATGGTGCGCACCGGCGAAGACGGCCCGCGCGGCATCTCGACCCTGGTGGTGGAAGGTGACACGCCCGGCCTGTCGTTCGGCGCCAACGAGCGCAAGATGGGCTGGAACGCGCAGCCGACCCGTGCGGTGATTTTCGAAAACGCCCGCGTGCCGGTCGCCAATCGCATCGGCGACGAAGGCATTGGCTTCAAGATCGCGATGGCGGGGCTCGACGGCGGTCGCCTCAACATCACCGCCTGCTCGGTCGGTGGCGCGCAGGCCGCACTCGACAAGGCGCTCATCTACATGCGCGAGCGCAAGGCGTTCGGCAAGCGGCTCGATGAGTTTCAAGCGCTGCAATTCCGCCTGGCCGACATGGCCATCGAACTGGAGGCGGCACGCACTTTCCTGTGGCGTGCCGCCGCCGCGCTCGACCGCAAGGACCCGGACGCGACGGCGCTGTGCGCCATGGCCAAGCGGTTCGGCACCGATATCGGTTTTGCGGTCGCCAACCAGGCCCTGCAACTGCACGGCGGCTACGGTTATCTTGCCGAGTACGGCATCGAGAAGATCGTGCGCGACCTGCGCGTCCACCAGATCCTCGAAGGCACCAACGAGATCATGCGCCTGATTGTGGCGCGCAGGCTGATCGAGGGTACGCGATGAATGGGACGGCCGAGCCGGAGGTGATCGTCGCCCGCGAAGGCGCCGTCGGCGTTCTGCGCCTCAACCGGCCCAAGGCGATCAACGCCATCACCCTCGACATGGTGCGCACCATCAATGGTGCGCTCGACAGGTTCGAGGCCGATCCCGAGGTCGCCTTGGTGCTGGTGGAGGGCGCCGGCGAGCGCGGGTTGTGCGCCGGCGGCGATATCGTCGCGCTCTACGACTGCGCATTGAATGGCGGCGACTACGGCAAGACGTTCTGGCGTGAGGAATACCTGCTCAACGCCCGCATCGCGCGGTTTCCAAAACCATACGTCGCCTATATGGACGGGCTGGTGATGGGCGGCGGCGTCGGCGTGTCGTCGCACGGCAGCCATCGCATCGTCACCGACCGCACGCAGCTTGCGATGCCGGAAACCGGCATCGGCTTCTTTCCCGATGTCGGCGGCACCTGGCTGTTGTCGCGCGCACCCGGCGAACTCGGCACCTATTTCGGGCTGACCGGAGCCGCGATGAACGGCGCTGACGCTATCGCCGGGCATTTCGCCGATGCCGCAATCTTGTCGGAGCGGTGGCCGGCACTGCGCGCGGCGCTGACCGGCCTGACCTCGCGCGCTACCGCCGCTCATGTGCGCGAGACAATCGCTGAGGTTGCTCTGGCGTCCACGCCAGGACCGGTCGCCGCCGAACGGGCACGGATCGACCGGCTGTTTGCCTTCGATACCATGGAGGAGATCGTCGCAGCGCTCGAAGCCGACGGCTCGGCGTTCGCGCAAGGCGCTTTGAAAACCTTGGCGCGCAAATCGCCGACCAGCCTCAAGGTCGCGCTCAAGCTGTTGCGGCTGGCGCGCGGCGCGTCCTCGCTGGAGGAGTGTCTTACGCGTGAATATCTTGCCTCGCTCGAGGTGATCGTCAGCCACGAATTCCGCGAGGGGGTACGCGCCGCGGTGATCGACAAGGACCGCAATCCGCAATGGCGGCCGGCGCGGCTTGACGACGTCGATGACGCCATCGTGGCACGCTATTTTGTCAACCGTGGCGCGGACGAGCTTAAATTCTAGAACATAGCGGAGGATAGCCTATGGCAACGATCGGATTCATCGGGCTTGGCAACATGGGCGGGCCGATGGCAGCCAATCTGGTCAAGGCCGGCCACACGGTTAAGGGCTTCGACCTGGTCGAAGCTTCGCGCGAGGCGGCAAAGGCCGACGGCGTGACCATCGCGGCGAGCGCGGTGGAGGCTGTCAAGGGCGCCGACGTCGTCGTCACCATGCTGCCGGCCGGCAAGCATGTGCGCGCGGTGTGGACCGAGATCGTGCCGCAGGTTGCCAAAGGCGCGCTGTTGATCGACTGTTCGACCGTCGATGTCGAAAGCGCGCGCGCCGCGCATGCACTTGCCGCCAAGGCCGGGCTGAAGTCGGTCGATGCCCCGGTGTCGGGCGGCGTCGGCGGCGCCAAGGGCGCGACGCTGACTTTCATGTGTGGCGGCAGCAACGAGGCATTCGCCGCCGCCAAGCCCATTCTCGAGAAGATGGGCAAGAGAATCGTGCACTGCGGCGACAATGGCGCCGGACAGGCCGCCAAGATCTGCAACAACATGATCCTCGGCATCTCGATGATCGGCGTCAGCGAAGCCTTTGCGCTCGCCGAAAAACTCGGGCTGTCGCATCAGGCGCTGTTCGATGTGTCCTCGACGGCCTCGGGCCAGTGCTGGTCGCTGACGAGCTACTGCCCGGTGCCGGGGCCGGTGCCGGCGTCGCCCGCCAATAACGGCTACAAGCCGGGCTTCGCCACCGCCTTGATGCTGAAGGACCTGCGTCTGTCGCAGGAAGCGGCCAAGGCGGCGGGCGCCGCGACCCCGCTCGGCGAGCATGCCGAACAGATCTACGCCGCCTTCGAGGCAGCCGGCCACGGCGGCGACGACTTCTCCGGCATCATCAATCACGTCCGCGACCTCGCCACGAAAAAGTAGCTTTGCCGGAATGCTTCGCGCACAATGCCCGCGTTACAAGCGACGCGGGAGGGACGCGGAGATGACGACGTTTCAGGAAGCGCGCGCGTTCCTGCTGGAGAACCGCGCCGACTACGCTCGCGCGACGGCTGGCTTCCGCTGGCCGGAGCACCAGCCGTTCAACTGGGCGCTGGACTGGTTCGATGCCGATCTTGCCCGCGATCCGCAGAGCCGCGATCGCCTCGCGCTGTGGATCGTCGAATCCTCCGGCGAGGAAGCAAAGCTGACCTTCGCCGAACTCTCCGCGCGCTCGAACCGGACCGCCAATTTTTTGCGTAGCCTTGGGCTCAAGCGCGGCGACGCGCTGCTGCTGCTTCTCGGCAACGTGGTGCCGCTGTGGGAGACCATGCTGGCGGCGATGAAGCTCGGTGTCGTCGTCATCCCCGCCAGCACGCTTCTCACCCCTGACGAGTTGCAGGACCGGCTCGACCGCGGCCGCGTCAGGGCGGTGGTTGCTGCCGCCGACCAGTTGGCCAAGTTCGACGGGCTTGCGAGCGACGGTGTTTTGCGCATCGCGGTCGGAGCGAAGCGTGACGGCTGGATCGCCTATGACGGCAAGGAGGCCGCCGCCGACACATTCGCGCCGGATGGCGTCACGCAGTCGTCCGATCCGATGCTGCTTTATTTCACTTCCGGCACCACGGCGAAGCCAAAGCTGGTGCTGCACGATCACCGCAGCTACCCGGTAGGCCATCTCTCGACGATGTACTGGATCGGGTTGCAGCCGGGCGACATCCATCTCAACATCTCTTCGCCGGGCTGGGCCAAGCACGCCTGGAGCTGCTTCTTCGCGCCGTGGAACGCCGGCGCCACCGTGTTCGTGTTCAACCAGCCGCGCTTCGATGCCAAGAGCCTGCTGGCCACGCTGGTGCGCTGCCGCGTCACCACGCTGTGCGCGCCGCCGACGGTGTGGCGCTTCCTGATCCAGGAGAAGCTCGCCGACTACAAGGTGGCGTTGCGCGAGGTGTGCGGCGCCGGCGAGCCGCTCAACCCGGAGGTCATCGAGCAGGTTCAGGCAGCGTGGGGCCTGACCATCCGCGACGGCTACGGCCAGACCGAGACCACGGCGCTGGCCGGCAATTCGCCGGGGCAGCCGATCAAGCCGGGCTCGATGGGCCGGCCGCTGCCGGGCTTCCGCGTCGTCGTCGCCGATGCCGACGGCAACCCGGCGAAGGAGGGCGAGGTGACGCTGCCGCTCGGCGCGGCGCGCCCGGCCGGGTTGATGTGCGGCTACCAGACCGACGGCGGCCGGCTGTCCGGCACCGATGGCGCGATCTATCGCAGCGGCGATGTGGTGTTCATTGATGACGACGGCTATCTCACCTTCGTCGGCCGCGCCGACGATGTGTTCAAGTCATCGGATTACCGCATCAGTCCGTTCGAGCTGGAAAGCATTCTGCTCGAACACGATCTTATCGCCGAGGCCGCCGTGGTGCCAAGTCCGGATGCGCTTCGCCTCGCCGTGCCGAAAGCCTATGCGCTGCTGGTCGCCGGAGCGGAGCCGTCGCGCGACACCGCGCTGTCGATCTTTCGCCATGTGCAGGCGCGGCTCGCGCCATTCAAGCGCATCCGTCGCCTCGAACTGGTCACTGAGCTGCCGAAGACCATTTCTGGAAAGATCCGCCGTGTGCAACTGCGTCGCCTCGAACAGGAGGACGACCGCGTCAGCCCGTTGCGCGGCCGCGAGTTCCGTGAAGAGGAATTTCCGGAGCTGAAGGAGGGGGCGGCCGGTTGATCGCCGCCGCGCGGCACGGCATAAGCGCATCCCAAACAGGAGAATCTTATGCCACCCACCATTGCGCGCGACGCCTATCTGGCCATGGTCGGCAAGGAGATCGGCGTTTCGCCCTGGCATCTGATCGACCAGAAGCGGATCGATACCTTCGCCGAAACCACTGAGGATCATCAATTCATTCATGTCGATCCCGAGCGCGCCGCGCGCGAGACGCCGTTCGGCACGACGATCGCCCACGGCTTTCTCACGCTGTCGATGCTGAGCGTGTTCAACTACGAGGTGATCCCCAAGATCGCCGGCGCGACGATGGGCGTGAACTATGGCTTCGACAAGCTGCGCTTCATCTCGCCGGTGCGCGCCGGCAGCCGCATCCGTGGCCGCTTCACGCTGACCGAGGCGAAGATGCGCGCGGCCAATGAACTGTTCTCGCGCACCAGCGTCTCGGTGGAAATCGAGGGCGAGGACAAGCCGGCGCTCGCCGCCGACTGGATCGGCCTTGTTTACTTTGCATAACCGCACGAGAGAACAGTCATGACAATCAGGTTTGATGGGCGGGTCGCAATCGTCACCGGTGCCGGCAACGGGCTCGGCCGCGCGCATGCGCTCGGGCTCGCCGCGCGCGGCGCCCGCGTCGTGGTCAACGATTTCGGCGGGGCACGCGACGGCAGCGGCGGCTCGCTGACGGCGGCCGAAAGCGTGGTTGAGGAAATCCGCAAGGCCGGCGGCGAGGCGATGGCGGATGCCGCCGACGTCTCCTCCTTCGAGCAGGTCACCGTGATGGTCGAGCGTGCGACGCGCGAGTGGGGCAGCGTCGATATCATGTGCGCCAATGCCGGCATTTTGCGCGACAAGTCGTTCGGCAAGATGGAGCCGGCCGATTTCCGGAAGGTGCTGGACGTGCATCTGGTCGGCTCGTTCAACTGCGCCAAGGCGGTGTGGAACGGCATGCGCGAGCGGGGCTATGGCCGCATTGTCTTCACCACCTCGTCGTCGGGGCTTTACGGCAATTTCGGCCAGGCTAACTACGGCGCGGCCAAGACCGGCATGGTCGGGCTGATGAACGTGCTGGCCGAGGAAGGCCGCAAGACCGACATCCGCGTCAACATCATCTCGCCGACGGCGGCAACCCGCATGACCGAGGAACTGATCCCGGAGCCGGTGCTGGCGCTGATGAAGCCGGAGTCGGTGACGCCGGCCGTGCTCTACCTGCTGTCGAACGACGCGCCGACCCGCACCATTCTCGGCGCCGGCGCCGGCTCGTTCGCGCGCATCGAGATCATCGAGAGCGAAGGCGTCAACCTGCCCGAGGAGGAGTGGACGCCGGATGCGGTGGCGGCGCATATCGACGCCATCAGCGATATGAGCAAAGCGCGCAACCTGCCGGGCGCCTTCGCGCAGACCAACAAATACGTTGCGCAGGCGGCCAAGCGTGCCGGTATCGAACTGCCGGGCACCTGATGCCTTACGTTGCCGTCATCGGCGCCGGTCCGGCCGGGCTGATGGCGGCGGAGCGGCTGGCGCAAGGTGGTGCGCGCGTCACGGTGTTCGAGCGCATGCCGTCAGCCGGCCGCAAACTGTTGATGGCCGGGCGCGGCGGCCTCAATCTCACCCACAGCGAACCGCTCGAGGATTTCCTCGCGCGCTACGGCGATGCCGCGCCGTGGCTGCGCGATAGTATGCTGGCGTTTCCGCCGCAGGCGTTGCGCGCATGGTGCGAGGCGTTGGGGCAGGAGACGTTCATCGGTTCCAGCGGCCGGGTGTTTCCGAAGGCGATGAAAGCCTCGCCCTTGCTGCGGGCATGGCTGCGGCGGCTGGACACGCAAGGCGTGGCGTTGATGGTGCGCCACGCCTGGCAGGGGTGGGATGCCGAGGGGCATCTCGTCTTCGAGACGCCGGACGGAGTACGGTGCGAGACGGCCGATGCCGTGGTACTGGCGCTCGGCGGCGCAAGCTGGCCAAAACTCGGCAGCGATGGCGCCTGGACGAAAGAGTTCGAGCGGCATGGGATCGCGGTCGCGGGCTTCCGCCCCGCCAATTGTGGATTTCATGTCGCGTGGTCGGAGGTCTTTCGCGACCGTTTCGAGGGCGTGCCACTCAAGAACGTCGTGCTGACGCATGGCGACGTGCGCTCGCGCGGCGATGTCATCATCACGCGTGACGGACTGGAGGGCGGCGCGATCTATCCGCTTTCGGCGCCCTTGCGCGACGCGATCGCGGCGCATGGCGAGACGGCGCTGACTATCTCGCTGCGACCGGATGTGCCCATCGACAGACTTACGGAAAAACTCTCCGCGCCGCGTGGAAAACAGTCGCTTGCGACTTTCTTACGTAAAGCGCTCAAGCTGTCGCCGCTCGTGACCGCGCTGCTGCATGAATGTTTACGTGCCGAGGGGAAGGCGCTTGCAAGCCTGACGCCGCAGGAGATCGCCGCGTGCATCCAAGCGCTGCCGTTGACGTTGACCGGCGTCGCGCCGCTGGCCCGGGCGATCTCATCGGCCGGCGGCATCGCGCGCAATGAACTCGACGAACACCTGATGCTGCGGAAACTGCCCGGGGTGTTCGCCTGCGGCGAGATGATCGACTGGGAAGCGCCGACCGGCGGCTACCTGTTGCAGGGCTCGTTCGCGCTCGGCGTCGCGGCGGGCGAGGGGGCGCTACGCTGGCTGCGGACGCCGAAGTAAAAAAGCGGTCGTCATGGCCGGGCTTGTCCCGGCCATCCACCCCCGCCCTTCCCTCCCCCGCAAGCGGGGGAGGGACAAAGGGAGGGGGCTGCTAAGATGTGGATACCCGCGACAAGCATGGGCATGACGATGTTGTGAGATGGGCCGGGTCAAGCCCGGCCATGACGGTGAGGAATGAAGGCAAGGGCAGAGTGTCAGCCGCCCTCGATCTCCTCGCGCAGCAACTCCAGCTCCAGCCACTTTTCTTCCGCCGCGTGCAGCTTGTCGTGCGCCCGCGTCAGTGCGTGCGACGCCGCGTCGAACGCCTTGCGGTCGCGCGCGTAAAGCTGTGGGTCGTCGAGCAGCGCCTGCTGCTTCGCGATCTCGGCGCGCAACGCATCCATCGTCGCCGGCAGGGTCTCGAGTGCGTGCTTGTCCTTGAAGCTCATCCGCTTGCGCGGCGCTGCGGTCGGTGCAGGCGGCTGCTTGTCGGCTTTCGGCTGGGCGGCAACCTTCTTCGGTGCCTCGCGCATCAGATCGCCGCCGCGCTGCGCCAGCATGTCGCTGTAGCCGCCGGCGTATTCGAGCCAGCGCCCGTTGCCGTCCGGCGCGATCACCGACGTCACCACGCGGTCGAGGAAATCGCGGTCGTGGCTGATCAGGATCACGGTGCCCTGATAGTCGCCGAGCATCTCCTCCAGCACGTCGAGCGTTTCGAGGTCGAGGTCGTTGGTCGGCTCGTCGAGCACCAGAAGGTTGGAGGGCTTCGCCAGCGCCCGCGCCAGCATCAGCCGGCCGCGTTCGCCGCCGGACAGCGCCTCGAGCGGTGTGCGCATCTGCTCCTGCGCGAACAGGAAGTCGCGCATGTAGCCCGACACATGCTTCGGCTTGCCGCCGACCATCACGGTGTCGCCGCGCCCGCCGGTCAGCGCATCGGCGAGCGTCGTTTTCGGGTCGAGGCTTTCGCGGTGCTGGTCGAGCGTGGTCATCTCGATGTTGGCGCCGAGCCGCACGCTGCCGCTGTCGGGCGCGAGCGCGCCGGTCAATAGATTGAGCAGCGTCGTCTTTCCCGCCCCGTTCGGGCCGATGATGCCAAGCCGGTCGCCGCGCTGGATACGGGTGGAGAAATTCGCGACAATGGCGCGGCCGTCATAGGCTTTGGACAGGCCGCGCGCCTCGATCACGAGCGCGCCGGATTTGTCGGCGTCCGCCGCGGTGAGGCTGGCGTTGCCGGTCGCGCCGCGATGGTCGCGCCGCGCAGCGCGAAGCGCATGCAGGTTGGCGAGCCGCTTGACGTTGCGCTTGCGCCGCCCCGAGACGCCATAGCGCAGCCAGTGTTCTTCGGCGACGATTTTGCGGTCGAGCTTGTGCTGGTCGCGCTCTTCCTCCGCCAGCACCTCGTCACGCCACGCCTCGAACGCGCCGAAGCCGCGCGCGATACGGCGGATGCCGCCACGGTCGAGCCACGCGGTTGCGTTGGAGAGGTTGGTCAGGAAGCGGCGGTCGTGGCTGATCGTCACCAGCGCCGAGCTTCGGCCGAGCAGTTCGCGCTCGAGCCAGGTGATGGTCGGCAGGTCGAGATGGTTGGTCGGCTCGTCGAGCAGCAGGATGTCGGGCGAGGGCGCCAGCACCCGCGCCAGCGCCGCGCGCCGCGCCTCGCCGCCGGAGATCAGCGCGGGGTTCTCATCGCCGGTGAGCCCGAGCTGTTCGATGAGATAGCGTGCCGGATAGCGGTCGTCGCCGGGGCCGAGGCCGGCCTCGACATAGGCGAGCGTGGTATTGAAGCCGGAGAAATCCGGCTCCTGCGGCAGGTAGCGGATGGTAGCGCCGGGCTGCACGAAGCGCTCGCCGCGATCGGGTTCGATCAGCCCGGCGGCGATCTTCAGAAGCGTCGATTTGCCCGAGCCGTTGCGGCCGATCAGGCAGATGCGCTCGCCCGCCGATACCGACAGTTCGACGCCTTCGAGCAGCGGCGTGCCGCCGAAGGTCAGCGCGATGTCTTTCAGTTGAACGAGCGGCGGCGCCATGGTCAGGTCTCGTTCTGCCGGCGCTGGATGCGGCGGATGGTCTGGTCGAGGCTTGCGAGAAACGCCGAGCGGTCGCGCGGCGCGAAGGCGCGCGGGCCACCGGTGACGTCGCCGCTTTCGCGCAAGCCGGTCATCAGGTTGCGCACGGCGAGCGTCATGCCGATGGAGTCTTCCGTAAACAGTTTGCCGTTGGGTGCAAGCACCGTTGCGCCTGCCTTGACGCAGCGATCGGCCAGCGGAATGTCGGCGGTGACGACGATATCGTTCGCGCCGGCGCGCGCGGCGATCCAGTCGTCGGCGGCATCCATGCCGCTGCCCGCCGCGACGCGCTCGATCATCGGATCTTGCGGCACGCGGATGAAGCCGCCGGCGACGATGCTCACGGGCCAGCCGTGGCGGGCGGCGACGCGATAAATCTCGTCCTTCACCGGACAGGCGTCGGCATCGACATAGATGCGGCAGGTCGTCACGATTAGGGGTTCCGTTTAGCGCGCCACTGTGCAGAGGTATGACCCTCGTACCCTTGCCATGCGGCGCGCATCGCGTACCATTCCGCGCCGGAAATCACAAATCGCCCGGAGAGGCCATGACCGAGCAAATCCGCCGCGTGATCGCTCTCAATACCGCCAGAGAGTCCGAGAACAAGGTGCATGACGACGAGGTGGCGCGGGCTTATGGCTTTGCCGCGGGGCTCGTTCCGGGCGTCGATGTGCTCGCTTACATGACGCACATGCCGGTCGAGCGGTGGGGGCGCGATTTTCTCTCGCGCGGAGCGCTGGAGGCGCGCTTCCTCAAGCCTGTCTACGACGGCGACGAGGTTGCAGTCATCGCCGACGAACAGGACGGCGCGCTGGTGCTGCGGGCCGAGAGCCGTGGCGAGGTCTGCGCCACCGGGCGGGCGACGCTGCCCGCCGCCGCGCCGCTGATCGATCCGCACGGTTATCAGAACACCAGGCCGGTGGCGGCGCGCGCGCCGGCCAATGCCGGGTCTTATCCGGCCGGAGCGTGGCTCGGCATCGCGCCGCAGGTGTGGCGTGAGGATACCGCGGCCGCCTATCTCGACGAGGTGCGCGAGGACGATCCCGTCTATACCACCGCCGGCCTGTGCCACCCCGGCATGCTGCAGCGGATGATGAACCAGGTGCTGATCGAGAACGCCGTTCTGGGTCCGTGGATTCATGTCGGCAGCAGGATGCAGTTGCTGGCCGAGGCGCATCTCGGTGACGTGCTGACCGCGCGCGCCAAGGTGATCGACAATTATGAGCGCAAGGGCCACCGCTTCGTCGAACTCGATGCGCTGATCGTCGCCGGCGGCGACGTGCCGGTGGCGAAATGCTGGTACCTCGCGATCTGGCAGTTGCGGGCGCCCGCGGCGGCCTGAGGCGATCAGGAGCGCTCGGCGCGGGCGTCGCGGATGGCGCGCCACACCCGCTCCGGCGTCAGCGGCATGTCGAGGTGGCGGATGTCATAGCCTGACAGTGCGTCGAGCACCGCGTTGGCGAGCGAAGCGAGGCTGCCGGCGCAGCCGGCCTCGCCGCAACCCTTGACGCCGAGCGGGTTGGAGGTGGCCGGCGAAGGCTCGTCGGCGACCTGAAAGCTCGGCACGTCGTCGGCGCGCGGCAGCGCGTAGTCCATCAGCGAGCCGGTGATCGGCTGGCCGTCGTCGTCGTAGCGCACCTCTTCCATCAGCGCCTGGCCGATTCCTTGCGTCACCCCGCCGTGCAACTGACCCTCGACGATCATCGGGTTGATGACGGTGCCGAAATCGTTGACGCAGGTGTAGCCAGCCACGGACACCTCGCCCGTCGCCGGATCGACCTCGACCTCGGCGATATGGCAGCCGTTCGGAAAGGCCGACGGGATGCCCTTTGCGGTATGATCGATGTCGAGCGCGCCAGGCAGCCGCCGCGCCAATTCCATGATGCCGATGCTGCGGTCGGTGCCGGCAATCGTGAAATGGCCGTCGGCGAACTCGATATCGGCTTCCGCCGCTTCGAGAAGCTGCGCGGCAACGGTCTTGCCCTTGGCGATCACCAGTTCGGCCGCTTCGACGATGGCCGTGCCGCTCGCCATGATCGAGCGCGAGCCGCCGGTGCCATTGCCGGTGTGAACGAGGTCGCTGTCGTTCTGCTCCAGCCGGACCGCATCGAACGGTACGCCGAGCCGTTGGCCGAGCACCTGCGCGAACGGGGTGGCGTGGCCCTGACCGAAGTCGAGCGTGCCGGTGGTGATCGTCACCCGGCCGTCGTCGTCGAACGTGACCTTGCCGAGTTCGGCGCCGCCGGCGGTGACTTCGAGATAGCAGCCGACCGCGAGGCCGCGCAGCAGGCCGCGGCGCTCGCTCTCGCGCTTGCGCGCGGCAAAACCCGCATAATCGGCAAGCACCAGCGCGCGGTCGAGCACGGCCGGGAAGTTGCCGCTGTCATAGGTCAGCCGGTTGGCGGCCGCGTAAGGCATCTCGCGCGGGCCGATGAGGTTGCGGCGGCGCAGGGCCACCCGGTCGATGCCCATCTCGGCCGCCGCAAGGTCGATCAGCCGCTCCATGAAATAGTTGGCTTCGGGCCGGCCGGCGCCGCGATAGGCGCCGAGGAAGCTCGTGTTGGTCAGCACGCAGCGGATATCGATCTCGATCAGCGGCGTGCGGTAGACGCTTGCGATGTTCTTGCCGATGTTGGTGGCGAGCGGGATCGGCGCGACGCCGGCGAGATAGGCCCCGATGTTGCCGTAGCCGGTGACGCGGACGGCGCGAAAGGCGCCGTCGGCATCTAGCGCCAGTTCGGCGCGCACCGTCTGGGCGCGCCCGTGGCTGTCGGACAGGAAACTGGTCGAGCGGTCGTCGAGCCACTTGACCGGACGACCCAGCGCCCTGGCGGCATGCAGGATGCACAGGTATTCCGGAAAGCTCGCATTCTTCATGCCGAACGAGCCGCCGACTTGCGTGGTGACGAGTCGCACCTTGTCGCGCGGCACGTTGAGCAGCGCCGCGAGCGCATCGCGGTTGCCTGCCACCCCTTGCGTCGGCGCGTACAGCGTGAAGCGGCCGTCCGCTGCATCGTAGGCGGCGACGCCGACGCGCGGCTCCATCGGCACCACGGCGACGCGGTTGTTGACGAGGTCGAGGCGGGTGATATGGGCGGCCTCGGCGAAGGCCCGCTCGACCGCCGCCGTATCGCCGGAATGATAGTGCAGCGGCGTATTGTTCGGGATGTGGTCGTAGAGCTGAGGTGCGCCGGGGGCCGCCGCGGCGTCGGCCTCGGTGACGGCCGGTAGCGGGGTGATCTCGACGTTGACGGCTTCGGCGGCGTCACGCGCCTCCGCCAGCGTCTCGGCCACGACGATCGCGACCGGGTCGCCGACGAAGCGCACCTTGTCGGTGGAGAGCGCCGGACGGTCGGTCTGCAGCATCGGCGAGCCGTCGGCATTCTTGACCGGCAGCGGCGAGTTGAGCCGGCCATAGCCCTCGGCGGCGAGGTCCGCGCCGGTCCATAGCCCGAGCACGCCCGGCATCGTCCGCGCGTCGGTGGTGTCGATCGCCTTGATCACGCCATGGGCGTGGCTGCTGCGCACGATCCAGGCATAGGCCTGGCCCGGCAGGTTGACGTCGTCGGTATAGCGGCCGCCGCCGCGCAGCAGCCGGTCGTCCTCCTTGCGGCGAACCGGCTGGCCGATGCCGAACTTTTGCAGCGCGAAATCGCGCTCGGCGGATGGCGGGAAGGGGAAGTCCTGCATGGTTGACGTCCGGCGGGCCATAGCCTGCCTGTACCGGAATTCGGAATTGTCGCCGTCAAATAGGTGAAGGAAGCGGCCGCGGCAACCGCCGGTGAGGACCAGCGGAAGCTGCCGGGCGGTTGCGCTGACCTTTTGCCGGCTGATAAACTTTGCGTGACAACGAGGGCCGCGGCCGGTTTCCCACGGGCGCGCGCGGAAGGGCGGGTACGGATGAGCGAGGGTTTACGGCTGCGGCGGGGGCCGCCCCGGATGGCGCCGGCGGCGCCCGGCGGCGGGCGGCCGATCGCCGTGCCGGACAAGCCGGCCGTCAGCACCTATGCCGCGCTCGACCTCGGCACCAACAACTGCCGGCTTCTGATTGCCCGGCCGCACGGCGCAGGATTCCGCGTCATCGATTCGTTTTCTCGGATTGTGCGGCTCGGCGAGGGGATTTCGGCGACGGGGCGTATCAGCGAGGCGGCGATCGACCGCACCATTGCCGCGCTCGCCATCTGTCGCAGCAAGATCGACCTGCGCAACGCCAACCGGCTGCGGCTGGTGGCGACCGAAGCCTGCCGGCAGGCGGCCAACGGCGAGGTGTTTTGCGCCCGCGTGGTCCGCGAGGCTGGCATCCGGCTTGAGGTGATCAACCGCGAGAACGAGGCGACGCTGGCGATGATCGGCTGCACGCCGCTGGTCGATGACGAGGCGCGCGGCGCTATTTTGTTCGACATCGGCGGCGGTTCGACCGAGGTGGTGCGGATCGAGCGGGGCGCCGATGGCCGTCTGCGGATGCGGGCCTGGACCTCGCTGCCGTTCGGCGTGGTGACGCTGGCCGAGTGCTTCGGCGGCCGCGAGGTGTCGCAGCAGGTCTATGCCCGGATGGAGGCGGAGGTGGCGCGCCATCTGGCGCCGTTCGTCGCCCGTCATGGCGATGCGCTCGATGGCCTGCACCTGATCGGCACGTCGGGAACCGTTACGACGATTGCCGGCATCCATCTCAACCTGCCGCGCTACGACCGCCGTCGCGTTGACGGGCTGTGGATGGAGAACGCCGAGATTTCCGCGACCGTGGGGCGGCTGCTCGGCATGAGCTACGCCGAGCGTGCCGACAGCCACTGTATCCGGCGCGAGCGTGCCGATCTGGTGTTGCCGGGCTGCGCCATCCTCGACGCGATCCGCCACGCCTTTCCGCTGCCGCGGCTGCGCATCGCCGACCGTGGCCTGCGCGAGGGCATGCTGGTGGAAATGATGCGCGAGGACGGTGCGCTGGCGGCGACGTGATGTCCATCGCTGCCGGGATGTGGTAAGCGGCGGCCATTCCAACCGGATCGCGAAAAATCGATGACGAAGGACTCAAGCGGCCGGCTGCACGTCACCGTCAAGACCGGCGGCAAGCGCAAGCTGTCGTCAAAGCTCTGGCTGGAACGGCAGCTCAACGATCCTTACGTCGCCCGCGCCCAGCGCGAAGGCTATCGCTCGCGCGCTGCCTATAAGCTGATCGAGATCGACGACAAGCATCGCTTTTTGAAGCCCGGTCATGTCGTGGTCGATCTCGGCGCGGCGCCCGGCGGCTGGAGCCAGGTCGCGGCCAAGCGCGTCGGCGCGCTCGCCGGGAAGGGGAAGGTCGTCGCCATCGACCTGTTGGAGATGCCGGAAATCCCCGGCGTCACGTTCGCGCAGCTCGACTTTATGGACGAGCATGCGCCGGAGGCGCTGCGCGCCATGATCGGCGGCGCCGGCGTCGATGTGGTGCTGTCCGACATGGCGGCCAATACCACCGGCCATCGCAGGACCGATCAACTGCGCATCGTCGGCCTTGTTGAGGCGGCGGCGATGTTCGCCGCCGAGGTGCTGAAGCCCGGCGGCGCGTTCGTTGCAAAAGTGTTCCAGAGCGGAGCGGACGCGGAGTTGCTGGCCCAACTCAAGCGCGACTACGCCACGATAAAGCACGTCAAGCCGGCGGCGAGCCGGCAGGACTCCTCGGAGCGCTACGTGCTGGCACTGGGATTTCGCGGGACGGCGTGAAGGTCACACCCCGCGCAGCACGATCACTGTCGGCGTCCTGGGCAGGGCACCCGCCGAGATGCGGAACGATGACTCGTTGCGCTGGTCGATGGCGAACTGGCCGCGCAGGCGGTCGAGCAAATCCGATAAGGGTGTGCCGAAGCGGTGCATCGGCAGCACGATCGAGGAGCGCAGCCGCCGCACGATCTCCGACATGCCGGCGAGCGACATGGTGTAGGTGCCGTCGATCGGCACCATGACGATGTCGAGCCGGCCGATAGCGGCGATGTGGCTGTCGTCGAGCGGGTGGTGCAGATGGCCGAGATGGCCGATGCACAGGCCCGCCACCTCGAAGATGAAGATCGAGTTGCCGTTGGGGATCATCTCGGTGTCGGAGCCGTAGCCGTAGAGCGTGCGGCGGATGTCGGTCGGAACGTTGCGGATGACCACGTCGCCGACGGCAAGCGCGTGCTTGGCCGGCTCTCCGCCGTCGCCCCAGCCATGCAGCACATGCTCGATGCGCGGATTGGGGTTGAGCGTGTAGTGCGTCGAATGGGCGCGGTTCATGGTGACGACATCGGGCAGGCCGCCGGTGTCGTAGGTCCCGGTATAGTCGGTGGCGATACGCACACCGTCCGGCGTCTCGATCACGTAAGTCGAGTGCCCGGCGTAGCGGATCGTGACTTCGTCGGGTGCGGCAGCGGTGCGGACGCTGGCATAAATCACCCGCGGCAAGAGCTGCGCCATGGCAAGGCACTGGCTTGCCGGGGGTTTTGCAGTCTGCGCCCATGCCGGCGCTGCTGCGGCGACGATGCCGACGATGGCAAGGAACCAGAAACGGCGCAGCATGCGGGTCTCCGTTCGCTCAAAAGCCCGCCAGAAAACCACGCCGTGACCGCGGCGGCAATTGCCGGCTTTGCCTCAGCCGAGCTTCTGGTCGCGCGCGGTGACCGTCTCGGTGGCGGCGGTTTCCTCGGCCTCCGCCTCGCGCGGCGGTAAGGCCGCCACCGCCTCGTGACCGGAGATCTGATGGCCGGCGTTGGCCGGCATCCGATAATAGAAATAGGCCGACAGCGCGGCGAAGATCGCGACGATGACGAAGGCCGGGCCGAACTGGTCGGCATCGAGGTCGGCGGCCTGCCGCAGCGACATGGTCGCTTCGACCGAGAACGCTCCGAGCGCCACCCCCGCCGAGACCGCCAGTTGCTGGTTGACGCTGACCAGCGTGGTGGCACGGCTCATCTTCGCCGGCTCGACGTCGGCATAGGCCAGCGTGTTGAGCGCGGTGAACTGCAACGAGCGAAAGAAGCCGCCGACCATCAGGATGATGACGATCAACAACAGCGGCGTCGTCACGGTGAACAGCGCGCAGGCGGCGAGGAAGATCGCGCTCACCACCGCGTTGACCATCATGATGTTGCGGAAGCCGAAGGCGCGGATGATGCGGGCGGCCAGCGTCTTCATGCCCATCGAGCCGACCGCCGAGGTGAAGGTGACGAGGCCGGACTGGAACGGCGACAGCCCGAAGCCGAGCTGCATCAGGAGCGGCAGCAGAAACGGCAGCGCGCCGATGCCGAGCCGGAACAGAAAGCCGCCGAGGATGCTGGCATACATCGTCGGCAGCCGCATCAGCGAGAAATCGAGCACCGGGCTGTCGGTCCGCCGGGCGTGGCGGACATAGAGCGCGGTGAAGATTGCGCCGCAGCCGATCAGCGCGACCAGCCCCTGCCACGGCACCAGGCCGAGCCCCGCGACTGACAGCCCGAACGCCATGCCGCCGAGCCCGAGCCCGGCCAGCAGCATGCCGACGAGATCGAAGCGGTCGGGATGGTCGCTGCGGATCGGGTCGATGTAGCGCTGCGCCATGAAGATCCCGACCAGTCCGATCGGGATGTTGATGAGGAAGATCCAGTGCCAGGAAAAATAGGTGGTGATGAAGCCGCCGAGCGGCGGCCCGACCACGGGGCCGATCAGGGCCGGCACCGTCACCCACGCCATGGCGTTGACCAGCGCGCTTTTGTCGATGGAGCGCAACAGCACCAGTCGGCCGACCGGCGTCATCATTGCCCCACCGAGCCCCTGCACGACGCGTGCGATCACGAAATCGTTGATCGAGGACGCAAGCGCGCAGCCGATCGAGCCGAGCATGAACACCGCGATCGCGGCGCTGAACACTGTGCGCGCTCCGAAGCGGTCGGCGGTCCAGCCGCTCGCCGGGATGAACACCGCGAGCGACAGGAGGTAGGAGGTGATGGCGAGCTTGAGCGTCAGCGGGCTGGTGCCGATGTCGGCGGCGATCGCGGGCAAGGAGGTCGCGATCACGGTGGCGTCCATGTTTTCCATGAACAGCGCGGCGGCGACGATCAGCGGGATGACGCGGTCTTTCGACATGGAACCTGTGGGCAGGCGCGAACGGTGGACAAGCTTCGCGCTTTAGCACGTCAACCTTCGCCCCGGCCATTGCATGGCGGGCAGGGCGCCCTACATCAAAAGCGGTCGGGCGCGCCTTTCGCTCGTCCGCCGGGAGACCCACGATGATCTATATCCTTGCCGCCCTGCTGCCGCCCGTCGGCCTGTTGTTCAACGGTCAGCCGTTTTCGGCGATCCTGAACGTGGTGTTGATCGTGGTGTGCGTGCTGCTCGGGTTGTTGGTCCCGGTGTTGTTTCTGGTGCCGTCGGCGCATGCCATCGTTGCCGTCTACATGAAGCGCGAGGACCGTCGCCACCGCGAGGTGGTGGACGCGATCCGCCGCCACGGCCCGCCGCCCGGCTATCCGCCCCGTTAACAGGGGATCGGCAGCGCCGTCATCTTGCGTTAGCCATGGGTCGTCGCGGAGCATGGGGGCGCAACGATGATGTATGGTCTGGCCGTTCTCTGTCCGCCGCTCGCGTTATGGATCGACCGGCAGCGTATCTCCGCACTGGTCAACATGGCGATGTCGGGCGTCAGCGTCTATTACGCGCTGACGTTGCCGCAACCGGCGTTGCTGCTGGCCGGTCCGGCCCATGCCCTGTTCCTCGTGCACCTGACCGGCGCGACCCGGTTCGGCCGCCGTCAGGCCATCCGACCTTCGCTTCCGGCTGCCGCCGCCCGCCGCCGTTCCGGACGTCGCGAGAAGGCGGGATAAGCGCCCCTGCACTGCAGCAAAAGCCTTTGAAACGGGCCGGGGCCGTGCTATCGACCAGCGCCAACCCCTCCCGATGGGCCACGATTCGATCCCGATGCCATACGTCCCGGCGTCGCGGATCGCTTATTCTATTTCGGGAGCTTTTGACTGTGGGATATGGCGCGCGGCGATCCCGCGCAGAACGGAGCTGGCAATGGCACAGGTCGAGGCACGGCACGAGTTCGCTGAGGCGTTCACCTTCGACGACGTTCTGCTCAAACCCGGCCTGTCCGACGTCCTGCCCTCCGACGCCGATATCCGCTCGCGACTGACCCGGACCATTGCGCTCAACGTTCCGATCATCGCCTCCGCGATGGACACCGTGACCGAGGCCCGCATGGCTATCGCCATGGCGCAGGCCGGCGGCATCGGCGTCATCCACCGCAACTTCGATCCCGAGGGGCAGGCGGCGCAGGTGCGGCAGGTCAAGAAGTTCGAGTCCGGCATGGTGGTTAATCCGCTGACCATCGGCCCCGACGAGAAGCTTGCCGACGCGCTGGCACAGATGAAGGATCACGGTTTTTCCGGCATCCCGGTGGTGACGAACGCGGCTCCCGGCAAGCCCGGCAAGCTGGTCGGCATTCTCACCAACCGCGACGTCCGCTTCGCCACCGACCCGAACCAGAAGGTGTCGGAGTTGATGACCAAGGACAACCTGGTCACCGTGCGCGAGGGCGTCAGCCAGGAGGAGGCCAAGCGCCTCCTGCACAAGTACCGCATCGAAAAGCTTTTGGTGGTGGACGACCAGTATCGCTGCGTCGGCCTCATCACCGTCAAGGACATGGAAAAGACCGTGGCCTATCCGCTCGCCAGCAAGGACGAGCAGGGCCGCCTGCGCGTCGCGGCCGCGACCACGGTCGGCGACGGCGGGTTCGAGCGCACCGAGCGGCTGATCGATGCCGGCGTGGACGTGGTGGTGGTCGATACCGCGCATGGCCATTCGCAGCGCGTGCTCGACGCGGTGAACCGCATCAAGCGGCTATCGAATGCCGTGCAGGTGATTGCCGGCAACGTCGCCACCGCCGAGGGCGCACAGGCGCTGATCGACGCCGGCGCCGATGCCATCAAGGTCGGCATCGGGCCGGGCTCGATCTGCACCACGCGCATCGTCGCCGGCGTCGGCGTGCCGCAGCTCACCGCGATCATGGACGCGGTGTCGGTGGCGCGAAAGGCCGATGTGCCGGTGATCGCGGACGGCGGCATCAAGTTCTCGGGCGACCTCGCCAAGGCGCTGGCGGCCGGCGCCGACATCGCCATGGTCGGCTCACTGCTCGCCGGCACCGACGAGACGCCGGGCGATGTGTTCCTGTGGCAGGGCCGTTCCTACAAGGCCTATCGCGGCATGGGCTCGGTCGGCGCGATGGCGCGCGGCTCGGCCGACCGCTACTTCCAGCAGGACATCAAGGATACGCTCAAGCTGGTGCCGGAAGGCATCGAGGGGCAGGTGCCTTACAAGGGCCCGGTCGGCAACGTCCTGCACCAGCTGGCCGGCGGCCTGCGCGCCGCCATGGGGTACGTCGGGGCCAAAACCATCGACGAGTTTCACGACAAGGCGCGGTTCGTGCGGATCACCGGTGCGGGACTTCGCGAAAGCCACGTCCACGACGTCCGTATTACGCGTGAGGCGCCGAACTATCCCGGCGGGGTGTAAGGGTTGCCCCGGCCGATCATGCCTTGCGGCGGCGCGGACGATAACGCAGCCGGACCTGGCCGCAATCGCAGTCGGGAGTGGTGCAGGGCGGCAACTCGGCTTGTGCCAGAGCGGCATCGATCTCCGCGTCCGAGACTTCGCGCAAGCTTCGCCCGGCCGGGACACGATACTCCGGAGGGCGCGTAACCGCCTCGAACAACTCGCGCAGCAGCGAGCCACTCACGCCGCCACCCCACGCCGCCAGCCGGGGAACGGATCGCGCAGGCTGGTCCAGCGTCGCGGGCCGAGCGCCATTTCTGCTTCCGTCAACAGGCAGGCGTCGAGGTGTCCGACGAGGGCCTGCTGGTCCATGTCGGGGCCGCCGATAACGACGATCTCCTGCCGCCGGTCGCCGTAGCGTTCGTCCCAGTTGCGCAGCACGCCGGCGCGCCATTCCGGGTCCGCCGGCCAGTTGTGCTTTTCGGTTGCCGCCCACCAGATGCCGGCCGGCTCGTGACGGACGATGGCGCCGGCGCGCGATAGGGAGCCTGCGAACGCCATCCGCGAGGCCAGCCAGAAAAAGCCTTTTGCGCGGATCACCCCCGGCCAGTCGGCGGTGATGAAGCGGTGGAAGCGATCGGGATGAAAAGGCCGCCTCGCACGATAGACGAAACTGCGGAAACCGTATTCCTCGGTTTCCGGCGCATGATGGCGGCCTTCCAGTTCTTGCAGCCAACCGGCTGAACGGCTGGCGCGTTCATAGGAGAATTTTTTCGTATTAAGAATGCGATCCAGAGGAATCTTGCCAAATTCACTGAAGATTAGGTCGGCGTCAGGGTTGAGTTGCTTCAGACTGCGAATGAGAAATTCGCGCTCAAGGTCGGTGATAAGATCGACTTTGTTGACGACGATGACGTCAGCAAACTCAACCTGATCGATCAGAAGCTCCGCGACGCCGCGGTCGTCGCCGTCTCCGGCAGCACGATCGCGATCGGCCAGCAGATCACGCGAAGCGGTATCGGACGGGAAGTTGCGGGCATCGACCACCGTTACCATCGTGTCGAGGCGCGCCACCTCGGACAGGCTATGGCCTTCGGCGTCTTCGAACGCGAAGGTGGCAGCGACCGGCATCGGCTCGGAGATGCCGGTGGATTCGATCAGCAGGTAATCGAACCGGCCTTCGCGCGCGAGCGCCGCGACCTCCTTCAGAAGATCGTCGCGCAAGGTGCAGCAGATGCAGCCGTTCGACATCTCCACGAGCCGCTCGTCCTGACGGCTGAGCTGGGCGCCGCCATCGCGCACCAGCGCGGCGTCGATGTTGACCTCGCTCATGTCGTTGACGATCACCGCGACGCGGAGGTTGTCGCGATTGTAGAGGATATGGTTGAGCAGGGTGGTTTTGCCCGCACCGAGGAATCCTGACAGCACCGTGACAGGCAGACGCATCATCTCATAGCTCCAGAACGTTATGTTATAACATAACAAATAAGGTCACCAAGTCAACCGGACTTGGGAGAGCGGGAGAGGTGTCGTATCGATCGGCTGGCAAGCCTTTAGTTACCGCACAGCCCAAAGGCTGACGCACAGAGCATGCGTGCCGTCGTTATTTCAATCCGTGTAAAGCCGAATCGATCGATGGAGGCCACGACCAGAATTGAACTGGTGTAAACGGTTTTGCAGACCGCTGCGTAACCACTCCGCCACGTGGCCCCGATGCCAAAGCCGTCAGCCCCGGCGCCGGCAGGGATATACAACTCCGCCCCCTGAGGCAACAGCGCCGGCCCGGACCCCTTGACGCACACGGTCGCACGGGCGCCTGAACCGTGGCGATGCGGGGTGCAATAAAAGGCTGGCGCTTCGCGCTCAATTTGGCCAAAAGCGGGGCACGACTCCGGCTGTTTCCGGCACCTGTCCGAGGGCAGGGCGAACGTGAAATCCGCCGGCGCCGGCCTGTTTGCCGGGCAGGGGCCAAGCCGCACCCCGGCCTGTTGGAGGGAAACTCATGTCCAGTTTCGCGGCCGCGCGCCAGCACATGGTGGACGGCCAGATTCGCACCAGCGACGTTACCGATACCCGCATTCTGGCGGCGATGCTGTCGCTGCCGCGCGAAGCGTTCGTGCCGGAAAGCCAGCGCCCGCTCGCCTATCTCGACCTCGACATTGCCCTTGCCGATGCCCCGGGCCGCTACCTGGTCAAGCCGGTGATCATCGCCCGCCTGCTGCAGGCTGTCGACTTGCGGGAGAGCGAGAGGGTGCTGGTGGTCGGCTGCGCCAGCGGATATTCGGCGGCCGTTGCCGCTAAAGTCGCCGCCGAGGTGGTTGCGACCGAGAGCGATCCAGCCCTTGCGGCGCAGGCCAAGGCGACGCTGGCGGAACTCGGCATAACCAATGTGCGGGTCGAGCACGCGGCGGCTGCCGACGGCTTTCCCGCCGGCGCACCCTACGACGTCATCGTCTTCGACGGCGCGACCGAGGTCGAGCCGGAGGCGCTCTACCGCCAGCTTGGCGAGAGCGGACGGCTCGCCGGCGTCTTCGTCACCACTCCGCCGTCGCGGGCGATGCTGGTGACGCGCGCGCAGGACGATTTTGGTCATCGCGTGCTGTTCAATATCGCAGCGCCCGTCCTTCCCGGCCTGGAGCGGCGGCCGGAATTCGTCTTCTGACCGCGGTCCTGATGCCGCCGCGCCTCGCCGGGTGTGGCGGCAATGCGCCATGTGTTTACAGTTTGTGGCGGAACCCGGTTTTGGGGTTCCGCGCCGCGACGGCGGCGAATATGCTGAGTTGATTCAGGCGGGCTGGTGCTCTGCCGGGGGGCGGGGGTACGAGCTGTGACTGCGACCGGCTGACGCCGGGATGGTGGCACCGTCACGATAAGCCGGGGATGGTTGGTGTGAGAATAACGACACTGGTCGCAGCGGCGGGGTTGCTTGCGGGCTTGGTTGCCGGCTTGGCGATGCCCGGAACTGCGGCGGCCGAGACGATCGAAGGCGCTTTGGTTCGGGCCTATCAGAGCAACCCGCAGCTCAATGCCCAGCGCGCCAGCGTGCGCGCGGTGGACGAGAACGTGCCGCAGGCGCTGTCCGGCTATCGCCCCAAGGTGGCGATCACCGCCAGCGCCGGCTATCAGTATTCCGATCTTGCCGCAACTTCCGGCGGCCCGGGCACGCCGGCCGCCCGTATCCATGGCGAGACCGCGCCGCGCGCGGTCGGCGCCACGGTGACCCAGACGCTGTTCAACGGCTTCCAGACCGCCAACCGCACCCGCGCCGCGGAAGGGCAGGTGTCGGCGGCGCGCGAGGGCCTGCGCGTCCTGGAACAGAGTGTGCTGCTGGCCGCTGCCAGCATCTATATGGACTACCTGCGCGACGCCGCCATCGTCGAAGTCCAGCGCAGCAACGTCCGCGTGCTGGAAGAGACGCTGAAGCAGACTACCGACCGCTTCAATGTCGGCGAGGTGACCCGCACCGACGTCGCCCAGTCGGAGGCCCAGCTTGCCGCGGGGCGCAGCCAGCAGTTGGCTGCCGAATCGGTGCTCACCACCACGCGCGCCAACTACCGCCGCATCATCGGCAGCGAGCCGACCGGGCTTGCGCCGGGCTCGCCGGTGGACCGCTTCCTGCCCAAGACGCTGGCCTCGGCCGTCAATCTCGGGCTGACCGAGAATCCCAACGTCACCGCCGCGATGTACGGCATCGACGTCAGCTTCCTGCAGGTAAAGGTCGCCGAGGGCGCGCTATTTCCCACCGTCACGTTGCAGGCCAACGTGCAGCAGGCATGGGAGCCGACGCTGACCTCGCCCCGCCAGTTCACCGCCGGCGTGGCGGCGCAGTTGTCCATTCCCGTTTATCAGGGCGGTGCCGAGTATTCGCTGATCCGGCAGTCGAAGGAAACTTTGGCGCAGCAGCGGCTCGCGCTCGAACAGGTGCGCGATCAGACCCGCGCCACGATCACGCAGGCCTGGGGCCAGGCGGTTGCGGCCAGGGCGCAGGTGTCGTCGGCGCAGGCGCAGGTGTCGGCCTCCGAGATCGCGCTCAACGGCGTGCGCGAGGAAGCCCGCGCCGGCCAGCGCACCACGCTCGATGTCCTCAATGCGCAGCAGGCGCTGGTCAACGCCCGCGTCGCGCTGGTCACCGCGCAGCACGATCGCGTCGTTGCCTCCTACAACGTGCTCAACGCCATCGGCCGCCTGTCGCCGGCGGTGCTCGGCCTCAGGACCACGGTTTACGATCCGAGCGTGCATTACCACCAGGTGCGCGATAGCTGGGCCGGCGTGCGAACCCCCGACGGCCGCTAGAGCTAGCTTCATTCCATCCCCCGCTGCAATCGGAGCGCGGCTTGCAATCGATTAGCTGCCTGACATACCGTCAAAGCATGGCTGTGAGGCGATTCGCACCAGCCATCATGCCCCGGCGTCGCGCTGCGCTTTGACAGACTCGCGTGCGCGTCCCGCGGCCGCAAGCGAGATCAGGCGTCGAGGACGCGGAGCGAATATGACGCAGCCTGCGAAAGCTCAGGAGGCCCGCGAGCCTTCCATGGAAGAGATTCTCGCGTCCATCCGTCGCATCATCGCCGACGACAAGCCCGCGGCCGAGCCGGCGGCAGCGCCCGCGCGGCCGGCTGCTGCGGTGGCCCCGGCTGTTGCCGAGCCTGCGGCGGCCGCGGCCAACAGCCAGGCGGATATCGACGCCATGCTGGCGGGGCTCGATACTGAGCCAACGCCCGCGCCGGCGGCCGACGACGTGCTGGAACTGACCGAGGAGATGGCGCTTCGGGACCCTGCGGCGGTGAGCGATCCCGCCGCCTGGCGCGGCGTGCCCGACGACGATCTTGAGTTTGCGGAAAGCCCGGTGGCGGAGGAGCCGATGCACGAGAGCGGCGCCATGGATCGCGGCCACGCCGGCCGCGCCACGGACGATTTCGATCCGCTCCGGGCCGAACCTGAAGATTTTGAGCCGCGCGGCTTCGGCCGCCGCGACGAGGACGCGTTCGAGCGGGCGGAGCCGGCCGTTTCCGCCGCGGCGCGGCCGATGCTGTCGCAATCGACGGTGACGGCGGTCGAATCGGCCTTCAACAGCCTCGCCACCACGGTGTTGAGCCACAATGCCCGGACCCTTGAGGATCTCGTCAAGGAGATGCTGCGGCCGATGCTGAAGTCGTGGCTCGACGACAACCTGCCGACGCTGGTCGAGCGCATCGTCCGGGCCGAGATCGAGCGGGTTTCGCGCGGTCGCTGATCGCCCGGTGCGTGTAGCTGCGGCGCCCTGCGGCAGTTCCGCAATCGACGCCGAACCCTGTTTCTCCCGCCTGTAAAACCGCTATAACCGGAGCGCAAGCCCGTGACAGCCGCCCCGGTATCGGACCGCGCCGGGCGGTCGCACTTTTGCCTGCACCGATAGCCACGCCTCCAACCGCCGACCCGGACCCATGATCGAAAAGACCTATCAGCCGAATGACATCGAAAGCCGTATCGCGCGTGCCTGGGAGGAGGCGGGTGCCTTCCGCGCCGGCCGCGAAGGCCGCGCCGACGCCGAGCCGTTCTCGATCGTGATTCCGCCGCCGAACGTCACCGGCTCGCTGCACATGGGCCACGCGCTCAACAATACGCTGCAGGATATCCTGTGTCGCTTCGAGCGCATGCGCGGCCGCGACGTGTTGTGGCAGCCCGGCACCGACCACGCCGGCATCGCCACGCAGATGGTGGTGGAGCGCCAGCTTGCCGCGCGCAAGGAGCCGGGCCGGCGCGAGATGGGGCGCAAGAAATTCGTCGAGCGGGTGTGGAAGTGGAAGGAGGAATCCGGCGGCACCATCGTCAACCAGCTCAAGCGGCTGGGCGCCTCCTGCGACTGGTCGCGCGAGCGTTTCACCATGGACGAGGGGCTGTCGCGCGCCGTCGCAAAGGTGTTCGTGCGCCTCTACGAGGAAGGGCTGATCTACAAGGACAAGCGGCTGGTCAACTGGGACCCGAAGCTGCTCACCGCGATCTCCGATCTCGAAGTGCAGCAGGTCGAGGTCAGGGGCCATCTGTGGCACCTGCGCTATCCGCTGGAAGGCGCGGATTTCAACCCCGAGGACCCTGCGACCTTCATCGTCGTCGCCACCACGCGGCCCGAGACCATGCTGGGCGACAGCGCCGTTGCCGTGCATCCCGAGGATGAGCGCTATCGCCATCTGGTCGGCCGGCACGTCATTCTGCCGCTGGTCGGCCGCCGCATCCCGATCGTGGCCGATGAGTACAGCGATCCCGAGAAGGGCTCCGGCGCGGTCAAGATCACGCCGGCGCACGATTTTAACGACTTTGAGGTCGGTCGCCGCCACCACCTGCCGCAGATCAACGTGCTCGACCAGGAAGGCCGCCTCAACCTCGAGGAGAACGCCGACTACAAGCACGGCCTGCCGGAAGGCGCGCACGAACTGATCGCCGAACTGCACGGCATGGAGCGCTTCGCCGCGCGCAAATTGATCGTGCAACGGCTCGACGACTTCGGCTTCCTGGAAAAAATCGAGCCGCATACCCACATGGTGCCGCACGGCGATCGCTCCGGCGTGGTGATCGAGCCGTTCCTCACCGATCAGTGGTACGTCGATGCCAAGACGCTTGCCGAGCCGGCGATTGCCGCGGTGCGCAACGGCGCCACTGTGTTCGTGCCGAAGAACTGGGAAAAAACCTACTTCGAGTGGATGGAGAACATTCAGCCGTGGTGCATCTCGCGCCAGCTCTGGTGGGGCCACCAGATTCCGGCCTGGTATGGCCCGGACGGCAAAGTGTTCGTTGCCGAAACCGAGGAGGAAGCGATCGGCAAGGCGCTCGGCTACTATGTCGAGCAGGAAGTGATCAGCGTCGCGCAGGGCCGCGAGATGGCGCTCGACCGCACCAAGCGCGAGGGCTTCATCACCCGCGACGAAGATGTGCTCGACACCTGGTTTTCCTCGGCGCTGTGGCCGTTCTCGACGCTCGGCTGGCCGGACGATGACAACGACACCGCGCGCTACTATCCGACCAGCGTGCTGGTCACCGGCTTCGACATCATCTTCTTCTGGGTCGCCCGGATGATGATGATGGGCCTGCACTTCATGGACGACGTGCCGTTCCCGACCGTCTACATCCACGCCCTCGTTCGTGACGAGAAGGGCGCCAAGATGTCGAAGTCGAAAGGCAACGTCATCGATCCGCTGCATCTGATCGACGACTACGGCGCCGACGCGCTGCGCTTCACGCTGGCCGCGATGGCGGCGCAGGGCCGCGACATCAAGCTCGCGACCAGCCGCGTCGAGGGCTATCGCAACTTCGCCACCAAGCTGTGGAACGCCTGCCGCTTCGCCGAGATGAACGAATGCGTGATGCGCGATGGCTTCACGCCGACCAAGGCCACGGAGACGCTGAACCGCTGGATCGCGCACGAGACGGCGATTGCCACCCGCGAGGTGACCGAGGCGATCCAGAGCTACCGTTTCAACGACGCGGCCAATGCCATCTATCGTTTCGTCTGGAACATCTATTGCGACTGGTATCTTGAACTGGCCAAGCCGGTGCTGATCGGCGAGGGTGGCGAAGCGAAGACCGAGACCCGCGCCACCGTGGCGTGGGTGCGCGACGAAATCCTCAAGCTGCTGCACCCGTTCATGCCGTTCCTCACCGAGGAATTATGGGCGGTGACGGCGTCGCGCGACAATCTGCTGACGCTCGCCGAATGGCCGCTGCGCCCGGCGCCGGTGGTGCTGGCCGACGTGCCCGGCCTCGCCACGGTGATGGTGGGCGACCCGCTTGCGGCAATGCCGCCGCTGGTGGCCGAGCCGGCCGAGGATTTTCGCGACGACAAGGCTGAGGCCGAAATCGGCTGGGTGGTCGATCTGGTCACCGCGATTCGCTCGTTGCGCGCGGAAATGGCCATTGCGCCGGCGACGCTGTTGCCGCTGGTGCTGGTCGGCGCCTCCGACGATACGCGCGCGCGTGTGCAGCGTTGGCGCGACATGATTGCGCGGCTTGCGCGCATCGAGGGCGTTTCGTTTGCCGACGCCGTGCCGCAGGGCGCGGTGCAGCTTCTGGTGCGCGGCGAGGTAGCGGCGCTGCCGCTCAAGGGTGTGATCGATGTTGCGGCCGAGCAGGCCCGGCTTGCCCGGGAACTGCAGAAGGTCGAGGCCGATATCAAGCGCTTCGATGCAAAACTCGGCAACGTCGATTTTCTCACCCGCGCGCCCGAGGAGGTGATCGACGAACAGCGCGAGAAGCGCGAGGAGGCGGAAGGGCGCCGTGCGAAGATCGCCGAGGCGCAGGAGCGTCTGCGTCAAGCGTCGTGAGAGAAGTCGTTATCTTGTAACGTCGACACCCCCACGCGCGCATGGTAGCTTTACGACACCCGATGCTGTCGTCGCCGGAACAGGGCTGACCGTGGAACCGGGTGAAGGCAGGAACGAGTGACGTCGGGACCAGGCTGGTACGGATCGGGGATATTGCGTCGGCCGCGCGGCCTTTGGGCCGCGATGGTGGTGGCGCTGTATCTGTGCGTCGGTGCCTTCCACGCCGTCGCGCATGCCGATGACGCCGCCGCGCGCAACGCCGCCACGGTTGTCATGACGCTGACCTCGGCGGCCGATAGCGGCGCGGCCGCGCATGGCATCGTCGCCGATCATCACTGTCACGGCTGCCTGTCCGTTACGCTGCCGACGCCGGCTGCGATGCCGGCTCTGGCCGTGCCATTCGCGACGCCGGTTTTAGGCGTGATTGCGGGCTTACCGGATGCGCTGCCGCGACTCGATACGCCGCCCCCCCGATCCATGACCTGAGTGCATCCGCCGGGCGCTTTGCGCCCTCCTGCCGTTTGCCGGGTCGTTTTTCATGCACTTGTCTCGTTGGGCCGCGCGCCTCGTCTGCGCGTCGGCATTGTTGGTCAGCCCCTCGCTGACGCAACACGTCTTTGCGCAGACGTTGTCGCTGCGCTCCGCCCTGCAACGCGCGCTCGCCGCCAATCCGCGTTTGACAGTGGCCGAGCGTGACGTCGGCATCGCCTCGGGACAGAGCGCGCAGGCCCGCGCGCTGCCCAATCCCGAACTCTCCTACGAGCATGACAACGCTTTTGGGTCCGGGCCGTATCGCGGAACGCGCGCGGCCGAGTCCACGGTGCAGATCAGCCAGCTCGTCGAACTATTCGGCAAGCGCGAGGCACGGATCGCGGCAGGGCGGGCGGCGCTCGATGCTGCCGCCATGCAGCGTCAGGCGGTGCGGCTCGAAGTGCTGTCGGAAACGGCAGTCGCCTTTCTCTCCGTGCTCGGCGCGCAAAATCGCATCCGCATCCTCGACGAGCAGGTGGCGGCGCTTGCGCAACTGACGCCGCTGCTCAAGCGTCGTGTCGAGGCGGGCGCATCCTCGCCCGCCGAAACCGGCCGGGCCGAAGTGGCCGCTGATCTCGTCAAGGCGGATCGCGCCCGCGCCGGTGCCGCGTTGGCCAGCGCAAGGCGTGAACTCGCGATCCTGATGGGCGACACGGCGCCGCGCTTCGCCGCGGTATCGGGGCGCCTTGAAGCGACCGGCCAGCCGCCGCCGTTCAACACGGTCGTGGCGGCAATCGATGCCAACCCGCAGCTTGCGCGCTGGACGGCGCTCCATGCGCAACGCAACGCCGAACTGATGATGGCGCGGCTCAAGCCCTATCCCGACGTGCGTGTCAGCGCAGGCTGGCGCCACTACAACGAAACCGGCGACAACGCGGTGCGCCTCGGCATTTCGGTGCCGCTGCCGTTGTTCGACGACAACAGCGGCAATATCGCGGCCGCGCAGGAGAATGTCGGCAAGGTGCGCGCCGAGCGGGCCGCCGGCCGTGCGACGCTGATCGCGGTGGCCGGACGCGCTTACGATTCCGTTCAGGGCGCGCTGCGGGAATTGGCAGTGCTGCGCGGCTCGGCGATTCCCAAGGCGCGGCAGGCGGGCGAGGCCATTCGCGAGGGCTACGCGCAGGGCCGCTTTTCGCTGCTCGAAGTGCTGGACGCCGAAGCGACGCTGGCCCAGGCGCGGCTGCGCGAGCAGGAGGCTCTGCAGAACTTTCACGTCGCGGTCGCCACCATCGAGGGGCTGATCGGCAATCCATTCACACTGGCGCGGGAGCGCGGACGATGAGACGATTTCTGGTGACGGCTGCCGCCGTCGCGGTGCTGATGCTCGGCTTCGGGGCGGCGATGGACGCCCATGACGATGCCGCCGACCATGGGGAGAAGCCCGCATCCACCGCGGCGGGCGGTCACGACCATGACCACAAGGGTCACGATCACGGCGGAGGCGACGACCACGGCGGCGACCATGTGACGATGAGCAATGCCCGGCTCGCCGCCGCCGGCATCCGGCTCGACACCGCCGGCCCTGCGGCGCTCAGCGATACGCTGCGGCTGACCGGCATTTTGCGCGCCAATCAGGAGGCGCTGGTGCAGGTGACGCCGCGCTTTCCGGGCATCGTCCGCGATATCCGCAAGCGCATCGGCGATACGGTGCATAAGGGCGAACTGCTCGCCGTTGTCGAGAGCAACCAAAGCCTGACCAGCTACGAATTGCGCGCGCCGATCGGCGGCACGGTCATCGAGCGGCTGGTCGCGCTCGGCGAATATGCCTCCGAGCAGAAGCCGGCGTTCGTCGTTGCCGATCTGTCGACGGTGTGGGTGGACCTGTTCGTCTATCGGCAGGACCTCGGGCGGGTCCGGGTCGGCGATGAGGTGTCGATCGATCCCGACGACGGCGGCGACGAGATCCGGGCCGAACTGTTTTATGTCGCCCCGGTCGGATCGAGCGAGACGCAGACGGCGCTGGCCCGCGCTGCGCTCGGCAACGGCAGCGGCCGGTTGCGGCCGGGCCTGTTCGTGCGTGGGCGCCTTCTCCTTGCCAAGCGCGATGTTGCGGTCGCGGTGAAGGTCGGCGCGCTTCAGACGGTGGAGAACAGGACCGTGGTGTTCGTGCGGGAGCGCGACAGCCTCGAGGCGCGCGCCGTGGAGGTCGGCCAAACCGACGCCGAGCATGCCGAGGTCAAGGCGGGGCTTGCCGCCGGTGAGACCTACGTTGCCGAGAACAGTTTTGTCGTCAAGGCGGAGCTGGGCAAGGGCGAGGCCGATCATGCGCACTAACGCTCCGCGGTGCCGGCGGGGGCCATCGCATGATTGACGCCGTTCTTGCCTTTTCCGTTCGCCGGCGCTGGCTGGTGATCCTGGCCGTGATGGCGGTCGCGGCCTTCGGGGCGTGGAATTTCACGCGGCTGCCGATCGATGCGGTGCCCGACATCACCAACGTGCAGGTGCAGATCAACACCAGCGCGCCGGGCTATTCGCCTCTCGAAACCGAGCAGCGCATCACCTTTCCGATCGAGACCGCGATGGGCGGGCTGCCGAAGCTCGACTACACCCGCTCGCTGTCGCGCTATGGCTTAAGCCAGGTCACCGTCGTGTTCCGCGACGGCACCGATATCTATTTCGCGCGTCAGCTCGTTAACGAGCGCATCCAGCAGGTGAAGGATCAGCTTCCGCCCGGGGTCGAAACCGCGATGGGGCCGGTCTCGACCGGGCTTGGCGAAATCTACATGTACACGGTGGAGGCAAGGGACGGCGCGCGCGCGCCGGATGGCGGCGCCTTCACGCCCGCGGCGCTGCGCACCATTCACGACTGGATCGTGCGGCCGCAACTGCGCACCGTGCCCGGCGTGGTCGAGGTCAACGCCATCGGCGGCTTCGAGCGACAGATCCATGTGCGGCCGGACCCGGTGCGGCTGATGGCTTACGGGCTCGGCTTTCGCGACCTCATGACGGCGCTGGCCGCCAACAATGCCAACGCCAGCGCCGGCTATATCGAGCGCAACGGCGAGCAATACCTCGTCCGCGTGCCGGGGCAGGTGGCCGGTCTCGACGATATCCGCAACATCGTCATCGG
>QEVP01000014.1 GCA_003576765.1 Pseudomonadota bacterium | reverse complement strand
ATCGCACAGTTCGCATTACGGCGCCTTCTCCGGCCACTGGGCCGACGATAAGCTGGTCATCACGCCGCATCCGGGCGACCCGCATCCCAACCGCATCATCCAGAACTTCGCCGGCGCGCTGCGCCACAAGGCGCGGGTGGCGCGGCCGATGATCCGTCGCGGCTGGCTCGAGGACGGCCCCGGCAAGGATGCGCGGCGTGGCCGCGATCAGTTCGTCGCCGTGCCGTGGGACGAGGCGCTCGACCTGCTTGCCGGCGAGCTGAAGCGCGTCGGTGAGGCGCACGGCCCGCGTGCGATCTACGGCGGCTCCTACGGCTGGGCCAGTGCCGGCCGTTTCCACCATGCGCAGAGCCAGATGCACCGCTTCCTCAACATCGCCCTCGGCGGCTATGTGCGGTCGGTCAACACCTACTCCTCGGGCGCCGCCTCGGTGATCCTGCCCCACATCCTCGGCCGTTACGACGACATGTCGCGCCGCAACGTGAGCTGGGACGACGTCGCCGCGCACACCGATGTCCTACTCGCCTTCGGCGGCATGGCGCTGAAGAATTCCGCGGTCGCCTCCGGCGGCGTCAGCCGCCACAGCGAGCGCGACCACATGCGCGCCATGCACGCGCGTGGCGGCCGCTTCGTGCTGATCAGCCCGATCCGCGACGACCTGCCCGAAGAGCTGGCGGCCGAATGGCTGGCGCTGCGGCCCGGCACCGATACCGCGCTGATGCTCGGCATCGCCCATACGCTCGTCGTCCGCGGCTGGCACGACCGCGCCTTTCTGGACGGCTATTGCACCGGCTGGGAGAAGTTCGAGGATTACCTGACGGGGCGCAGCGACGGCGTGCCGAAAGACGCCGCCTGGGCCGCCGCGATCTGCGGCATCGAGGCCGGCGAGATCGTCCGGCAGGCGAGCCTGCTGCCCGGAAAGCGCGTGCTGGTGGTCGTGTCGCACTCGCTGCAGCGCGCCGAACACGGCGAGCAGCCGGTGTGGATGGCGACCGTGCTGGCGGCGATGCTGGGGCAGCTCGGCCTGCCGGGCGGCGGTTTCAACTACGCGCTCGGCGCCATCGCCAATTACGGCCGGCGCTTCAACGCGGTGCCGATCGCCGCCTTTCCGCAGGGCAGGAACCCGGTCAAGGATTTCATCCCGGTGGCGCGGGTCGCGGACATGCTGCTGCATCCGGGCGAGCCGTTCGACTATGACGGCCGGACACTGACCTATCCCGACATCCGGCTGGTCTACTGGGCCGGCGGCAACCCGTTCCATCACCACCAGGATCTTAACCGGCTGCGTCGGGCGGTGGCCAATATCGAAACCTTCGTCGTGCACGAGATCGGCTGGACGGCGACCGCGCGACACGCCGACATCGTGCTGCCCGTCACCATGACGCTGGAGCGCGACGATATCGGCGGCACCCAGGTCGATCCCCTGATGATCGCCATGCACAAGATGGCCGAGCCTTACGGCGAGGCACGCGACGACTACGCCATCTTCGCGGCGCTGTCGCAGCGGCTCGGCCACGGCGACGCCTTCACCGAAGGACGCAGCGTCGGAGAGTGGCTACGCCATCTCTACACGACAACGCAGGACGCGCTGGTCGCGCTAGGGCTGGAGGCGCCCGACTTCGACGCCTTCTGGGAGCGCGGCGAACTGGTCCTGCCGCAGCGTCCGCACGATGGCGGCCCGCTGCGCGCCTTCCGCGACGACCCCGACGGCCAACCGCTGCCGACGCCGAGCGGCAAGGTCGAGATTTTCTCGGAGCGCATCGCGAGTTTCGGCTATGCCGACTGCCTCGGCCATCCGGCCTGGATTCCCCCGGCCGATGTCGTCAGCGAACGCGCGCCCTTGCAATTGGTCGCCAACCAGCCCTCGACGCGCCTGCACAGCCAGTTCGACTTCGGCACCTACTCGACAGAGATGAAGCACCGCGGCCGCGAGGTGATGCGCATCAACCCGTGCGATGCCGCTCCGCGCGGCATCGAGGACGGCGATATCGTGAAGCTGTCGAACGAGCGGGGCGCCTGCCTCGCCGCAGCGCGGCTTTCCGACAGCGTGCGGCCCGGCGTGGTGCAGTTGCCGACGGGGGCCTGGTACGACCCGGAGGATCCGAAGGAGGACAAGCCGCTGTGCGTCCACGGCAACCCGAACGTGCTGACGCGCGATGTCGGCACCTCGAGCCTGGCGCAAGGCTGCAGCGGGCAGCTTACCACCGTCGAGGTCGAGCGCTTTACCGGCAACCTGCCGCCGATCCAGGCGTTCGACCCGCCGGAGGATGCCGCCGCCCCGCCGCCGCCGAAGCGCGCGGTGGCGTAAGCGTCCGCTTCAGCAGTCATAAAACGGCCGGACCGTTTTGCTGTCGTGATGCCCGTGCTGACGGACACGAAAGGACCTGAACGATGGCAGTTGCCAAGAACACCATCTGTCTGTGGTACGACAAGGACGCCGAGGCCGCGGCCCGCTTCTACGCCGAGACCTTTCCCGACAGCAAAGTGAGCGCCGTCCACCGTGCGCCGAGCGACTACCCGTCCGGCAAGGCGGGCGACGTGCTGACGGTCGAGTTCACGGTCGCCGGCATCCCCTGTCTCGGCCTCAACGGCGGGCCCGCGTTCCGGCACAACGAAGCCTTCTCGTTCCAGATCGCCACTGACGATCAGCAGGAGACCGACCGCTACTGGAACGCCATCGTCGGCAACGGCGGGCAGGAAAGCGCGTGCGGCTGGTGCAAGGACAAATGGGGCATCTCCTGGCAGATCACCCCGCGCGTCCTGACCGAGGCGATGGCCATCGGCGGCGACGAGGCCAAACGCGCGTTCGAGGCGATGATGGATATGAAGAAGATCGACGTCGCCAAGATCGAGGCGGCCCGACGCGGCTGAAATTGAAGCATGATCTGCTCTCGTTGAACGGGAGCACGCGTATCGGCCATCGTCACCGTCATGCCCGCACTTGGTTCGCGGGCCTCCACGCCTTAACAGCCCCCTCCCTTTATCCCTCCCCCGCTTGCGCGGGAGGGGAGGGTGCGGGGGCTATCGGTCGAGGCGCTATCCCTCGCGTACTTTCGCCTGCAGCTTGGCCATGCCGCCGATCCAGCGGTCGTAGTCCTCGGTCTTGCGGCGCATGTAGCCGAGCACCTGGGGATGCGGCAGGATCAGAAACGTCTCCTGCGCGATGCCACGCAGCGCATCTTCCGCAACCTGCTCGGGCGTGAGGTCGCCGTCGCCGGATTGCGGCCCCTTCGGCAGGTTGCGCAGCATGTCGGTGACGACGCCCTGCGGGCACAGGATCGACACCTTTATGCCGTGGGCACGGTGAGCGATGGCAAGGCTCTCGGCAAACCCGACGGCAGCGTGCTTGGTGGTCGAATAGACCGCGCTGCCGACCTGCGACAACAGCCCCGCCGCCGAGATGGTGTTGAGAAAGTAGCCGCCGCCGCGCGAACGCATGCGCGGCACCAGATGGCGCGCGGCATGGACATGGGCCATGACGTGGATCGCCCAGCTTTTGGCCCATGCCGCGTCGGGTGCGCCGCCCGCGTTCTCCATCGCGGGATCGAAGCCGCCGCCGATGCCGGCATTGGAGCAGAACAGCGCGATCGGGCCGTGTGTGCGCTCGGTCTCCTCGATCACGCGGGCGATGTCGGCCTCGCGGCTGACGTCGCAGGCGAACGCCGCACCATCGATGCCGGCCACCACCTTCGCCGCGCCGTCGCCGTCGAGATCGGCCGCCACCACCTTCGCCGCGCCTGCGCGATGGAAGGTCTCGCACAGCGCCCGGCCGATGCCATTGGCGCCGCCGGTGACGACGACCACCTTGCCCGCGACCTCCATGAGAGTGCCCCTTTTGTTACGCCAGTACTAGATCCAGCACCGCCGTATAGTGGCACGCTGCGCCGCACAGCACAAAGCCATGCCAGATCGCGTTCTGGAAGCGCAGCCGCTGCCAGACGTGGAAGATCACGCCGAGCGTATAGAGCACGCCGCCGCTGGCGATGAACCACAATGTCGAGGCCGGCAGCGCCGCCACCACCTTGTCGTAGATCATCACGCCGCTCCACCCCATCACCAGGTAAAGGCCGACCGAGAGCCGGTCGAAGCGCCCGGGACAGGCGAGTTTGAGCACGATGCCGGTGGCGGCAAGGCACCAGACGCCGGCAAGCAATGCCACCGCAAGGCCGCTCTCGCCGATCTGCGCCACGAACGGGGTATAGGTCGCCGCGATCAGCACATAGATCGCCGAGTGGTCGAGCCGCCGCAGCCGCCATTTGACCGGCGACACCGGCCACAGATTGTAGGCCGCCGACAGTCCGAGCATCGCCAGCAGGCCGGCTGAGTAGATCGACACCGTGACCAGATCGGAGGGCGACGCATAGACGCCGGCCAGCGTGATGAGGGCGGTCGCCGCCACCAGTCCGCAGCCGAGCCCGAGGCCATGGATCACGCCGTCGGCGATCAGTTCGGCGCGGTCGTAGTTCCAGCGGATCGCCCCGGCGATAGCCTCACGCGGGTGGCTTGCGATTTGCTTCAGCCTGAAAATCGTCATGGCCCGGCTCTCGTAACCCCTACAAACTTGATTTCCGCGCGCCTCGTCGCCAGTTTTGCAGGGGCGTTACGACAATTTGTTGTCGCGGGGCCTCGATCCGGTTCATTTTTACCGCCGGCCGGTAACATCTCAAGGATTCCTGATCCCGCGATGGCTTCCCCTTTTTCCGACCTCGTCGAGGAGGCCCGCGTCTCGGCGCGCGCCCTGATCGACTACGGCGAAGGTTTGTTCAGCCCGACCGTGCGGCTCGGCGTCACCGGGCTGTCGCGCGCCGGCAAGACGGTGTTCATCACCGCGCTGATCCACGCGCTGCTGCGCGGCGGACGTTTTCCGGTGTTCGAGGCGCTGGCGACCGGCCGCATCGCCGGCGCGGCGTTGGCGCCGCAGCCCGACGACGCGGTGCCGCGCTTTGCCTACGAGGCTTACGTCGGGGCGCTGATCGAGGAGCGGCGCTGGCCGCAATCGACCGTGGACATCAGCGAACTACGGCTCGTCATCGACTATCAGCGCCACAGCGGCGCAACGCGCCAGCTCACGCTGGACATCGTCGATTATCCCGGCGAATGGCTGCTCGACCTGCCGCTGTTGTCGAAGCCTTACGAGGAGTGGTCGCGGGAAAGCCTCGCGCTGTCGCGCACCGCCCCGCGCGACCGTCTCGCCCGCGACTGGCACGCGCATCTTGCAACGCTCAACCCGTTGGGACAGGAGGACGAGGCGGCAACGCGGCAGGCCGCCGGCCTGTTCACCGATTACCTGCGCGCCTGCCGCGACGAGCGCTACGCCATGAGCCTGCTGCCGCCGGGGCGCTTTCTGATGCCGGGCAATCTCGCCGGCTCGCCGGCGCTGACGTTTGCGCCGCTCGATCTGCCGGATGGCGAGAGCGCGCCGTCCGGCTCGCTGTGGGCGATGATGCGCCGGCGCTACGACGCCTATCGCAGCGCCGTGGTGCGGCCGTTCTTCCGCGATCATTTCAGCCGGCTCGACCGCCAGATCGTGCTGGTCGATGCGCTGGCCGCGTTCAATGCCGGTCCCGATGCCCTGCGCGATCTCGAAGCGGCGCTCGCGGGCATCCTCGACTGCTTCCGCGTCGGGCGCTCGACTTTTCTGTCGTCGCTGTTTCGCCCGCGCATCGACCGCATCCTGTTCGCCGCGACCAAGGCCGACCACCTGCATCACGTCAACCACGACCGCCTCGAAGCGATCCTCAAGCGCATGGTCGAGCGCGCCGCCTCGCGCGCCGGCGACAGCGGCGCCGATGTCGACGTGGTGGCGCTCGCCGCCGTGCGCGCCACCCGCGAAGCGCGCGTCAAGCGCGGGTCCGAGACGCTGCCGGCCATCCTCGGCGTGCCCGAGCAGGGCGAGCACGCCGGCGGCCAGACATTCGACGGCAAGACCGAGGTCGCGACCTTCCCCGGCGACCTGCCCGACGACATCGACGCCATGCTGAAGGGCGAGGCCGGTTTTCGCGGCCTGACTGACGCCGCGGCCGACGCCGCCGATTTCCGCTTCCTGCGCTTTCGCCCGCCGACGGTCGAGCGGTCCGAGGATGACGCGCCGGCGCTGCCCCACATCCGCCTCGACCGTGCGCTGCAATTCCTGCTCGGAGACAGGCTGCAATGACCATGCGCGACCGCCGCCGCCCGGCGACCTTCAAGCTCGACGACCCCGACGTCGTGGTGATGGACCCCGGCGACGAGGGCGCACGCTTCGCCCATGGCACCGTGCGCGTCACCCCGGAAGCCGATCCGGCGGCGCTGCCGGTGCCGCTCGACGGGCCGTTCGTCCCGGAGCGCAAGCGTTTCCGCTGGGGCCTTCTGTTCTGGGGCGCGCTGGCCGGGCTGGTGCTGCTTGGCGCCGGCCTCGGCGTCACGCACCTGATCGAGGACCTGTTCGCGCGCAGCGCCTCGCTCGGCTATCTCGGCACGGTGCTGGCCGCGGTGGTGGTGGTGGCGCTGGTGGCGGTGGTGATCCGCGAGGCGCTCGGGCTGTCGCGGCTCGCGACCATCGAGGCGATGCACGCCCGCGCCGCCGAGGCGGTGGCCAATGACGACCGCCCCGCCGCCGAGGCAATCGTCGCCGACCTCCTCAAGCTGGCGCGCGGCAATCCGCGGCTGGCGCGCGCCCGCACCCAGCTCGCCGGCCACACGAGCGACATCATCGACGGCGCCGACCTCATTCGCCTGGCCGAGCGCGAACTGATGACCCCGCTCGACCAGGAGGCGCGGCGGCTGGTGTCGGTCGCCGCCCAGCGCGTCTCGATCGTCACCGCCGTCAGTCCGCGCGCGCTGATCGACATCCTGTTCGTGTTGGCGGCGGCGCTGCGGCTGATGCGCCAGCTGGCGCGGCTCTATGGCGGGCGGCCCGGCGCGCTCGGCCTGATGGCCCTGATGCGCCACGCCGTGTCGCATCTCGCCATCACCGGCGGCATGGCGGCGAGCGACAGCGTGATCCAGCAGATGCTCGGCCACGGGGTTGCGGCAAAACTCTCGACGCGGCTCGGTGAGGGCGTGCTCAACGGCCTGCTCACGGCGCGGCTCGGGCTGGCCGCCATCGACGTGACGCGGCCGCTGCCGTTCACCGCGCTGCCGCGCCCCTCACTGGCCGACCTTGCAAAGGACCTGCTGCGCCGGCAGGAAGAGACGGACAAATAAGGACTATGCCAGCGCCGGCCATTTATAGAGCGGCGAGGCCGGCGGCGGGTTCAGGTCCGGCGTCCAGCCGGTGATTTTTTCCAGCACGAAGCGGTCGATGACGATGCCGCGCCAGCGCTGTTCGACCTCGCCGACTCGCGTGCGCACCGCGGTGGTGGCGCGCCACGCAGGATCGTCGGCCGCGCCGGCGGCGGCCACATACAGCCCCGTGTGGCCGGTGACGCGGGCCATGTCCGGCGCCCGAAACCCGATGAAGCGGCTGCGCTCGTTGATCTGCACCACCGGCACGCGGTCCTTCAGATGCCAGCGCAGCATTGCGGTGGTGCGGTAGTCGGTGGTCGCTATCCAGGTGGCGCCGGTCGAGGCCATTTCGCTTTCGGCACGCGCGGCGATCGCCGCATAGCCCGCCTCCTTGCCGACCGGGTCGAGCCGGCCGAGCAGCGGCGAGGTGCCGAGCGCGTAGTAAACAAACACCGCGACCACGAGGGCAAGGCCGGTGGCAATCGCGATGCGAATCCATCGCTCGGTCTGTTGCACCAGCCATGATGCGCCCTGCTCACGCCGTAGCACCGCGAGATTGATGGCGGCGACAGCGATGGCCGGCGGCCACAGGAACATCGGCCAGGTGTCGCCGATCCTGAGCGACAGCGACTTCCAGACGAAATAACAGAGCGGCGCCAGCACCGCCGTCGCCAGTAGGACGGCGGCCGGCTCGCTACGGCGGAAGCCGCGCCATGCGGTCATCGCGACGGCGGACAACAGCACCGGCAGCAGCACCGGCCCGACCATCACCAGCTGCACGCCGAGAAAATCGCCGAGTGTGCGCAGCGACAGGCCGTGATCGGCGCCCGCCCGCACGAACTGGAAGCGGAACGAGGCCCAGTCGTTCGCGGCGTTCCAGATCACCACCGGCGAGAAGACGGCAAGCGCCGCCACAAGCCCGAGCCACGGCCACGGGCTCGTCAGCCAGCGCCGCTGCCATGCCGGCACCAGCGCGAACAGGGCGACCGCCGGCAGCAGGAACACGACGGTATATTTCGACAGCGCTGCCAGTCCGGCAAAGGCGCCCGCCGCCACCCACCAGCGCCCGTCCTGCGTCTCGATGAGCCGCACCAGCGCCCACACCATGCCGAGCACGAACGGGATCAGCGCCACGTCCGGCGCGATCTTGGCCATGAACAGCCCGTAGTAGAGCGCGGCGTCGAACATCAGAAGCGCGAGCCACACCACGCGCGGGTCGCGCGCAAGCCGCCGCACGATATCGGCCAGCAGCACCTGCGCCGCCGCCATCGCCACCAGGCCGCCGAAGCGCACGCCGAACGCGGTGTCGCCGAACAGCACGGTGCCGAGCCGGACCATCCAGGCCACCATCGGCGGATGGTCGAGGAACGAAAGAACGTTCTCCTGCGACCAGGTCCAGTAATAGGCTTCGTCGGTGCGCAGTTCCGCAACGCCGGCATAGACCGCGCGCAGCGCCGTGAACAGCGTAAGCAGCGCCAGCGCCACGCCCGGCGTGGTCAGCCGCTCCATGGCGTTACGGGCGGATGCGCCGGATCGCGCGTCGGTCATGGCGTGCGCCGCAGGTCAGCCGGCGCCGGCCGGCGAAGAGACCGTATCGGACGATACGGCGGGACCGGCTTTCTCCGGCAGCGAGCCAGCGAAGTCAATCGACCGGCCCCGGCCGCCGCCGCGCGGGCCCTCAAAACATTCGAATGCGTCAAAATGAACCGACTGTTTTTTAATCTATCAAGGACGCGGCAAACCGCTTATGGTTTCGCGCTTCGCGCGCCGACGAGCGGCCGCGGGGTGCCTTTCGATACTTGCTCGCGGAGTCGATATTGATGCCTACAGGGACTGTGAAGTGGTTCAACCCCACCAAGGGCTATGGGTTCATTCAGCCGAGCAACGGCGGAAAGGACATCTTCGTCCACATCTCGGCGGTTCAGAAAGCCGGCCTTGCCACGCTGAACGAGGGCCAGACGGTCGAATACGAGGAAGTCGCCAACCGCGGCAAGACCTCGGCGGAAAACCTGAAGGTTTGAGCGTCGGCGCGACCGCGCGTCCAGGCGAGGCGGATGCCGCCTCGCGCAAGGACAGCATCCTTCGAAACAGAACAAGACTTCGCTTCTGATCTCGTCAGAAGCAAAGCTCCAAGCGGCGACAACGGCGATCGCGACCGGACGCGGGACGCGCCGGTGTCATTTGTTTTTCGCCCATTGCTCGACCGGCATCACGTCGGGCACCTGCGCGTAGGCGCGGGTCCACATGTCCACCACCCATTGGCGCCCCGTGGCCTTCTCGACCAGCACCGCGGTGTTGTGCGGGGTCTGCAACAGCAGCGCATTACCGCGATAGCGCGGCTCGCCGACGTCGTGATGGCGCAACAGGCCCCACTGCCGCAGCACCAGCAACAGGCTCGTGGTATTGCGCGTAGTGTCCCAGCAATCGAAATTGGTGCTGTCGGCGCCGGCGCGGAAATCGGCGCGCGCCACTCGCTTGTCGGTGCCGATCACCGGCCCCATCTTGCGGTCGAACCAGACCACCGCATTCTGCACGGCGCGGCGCTCGGCGGCGGGCGAATTCCGCCCGGCGGCAAGAATGCGGGTCAGGGCACCGCGGTCGGCGGCGCTAAAGTGGAGCGCGACGCGGCGGCGGCAGACGAAACCGTAGCAGACGGTCATGGCGCCCGCGGTCGGCGACGGGATCGACACCGAGCTGTAAAGCTGCGCGATGCCGCTCGGCAGTTCGGCCGCCCGCGCCCCGTGCGTTATCGGCGACAATGCAAAAACGGCCGCGCCGGCAATCAGCGCGGCCCCCATCGCGATTCTGTATGCGGCGGCAGGCATCATCGTGCGAGGCTAGCCAATCGCGCCTGCCCTGCCAAGATGCACCGGGCCAACCGCATCTTTGCAGAACATCGTTGCATCGGCCGGCGGGCACGGATCAAATATCCGCCAGAGCTTTTCCGCCTCTCGATGGGATCAAGAGGCGAAGCTCTTGGGCTTGTTTTGTCGCGTTGTCTTCACGCGAACCGGTTTCCACCCGACGGGAGCGATGCCCCATGGACAACGGCATTTTTGCCGGCCTCAAGGTGATCGACTGCGCCAGCTTCATCGCCGCGCCCGCGGCCGCGACCGTACTGTCGGATTTCGGCGCCAGCGTCATCAAGATCGAGCCGCCGGGCAGCGGCGATCCCTATCGCCACCTGCCGAACCAGCCGGGCTATCCGGTCAGCGAGCACAACTATGCGTGGCTCATCGAATCGCGCAACAAGCAGGGCCTCGCGCTCGATCTCGCAACGGCGCAAGGCCGCGCCGTGCTGCATCGCCTGGTCGCCGACGCAGACGTCTTCATCACCAATTTTCCGCCGGCGGTGCGCGGCCGCCTCGGCATCACCTATGCCGAACTCGCCCCGCTCAACGCGCGGCTGATCTATGCCTCGTTCACCGGCTACGGCGAGATCGGCGAGGAAGCCAACAAGCCCGGCTTCGATACCAACGCGTGGTGGGCGCGCTCCGGGATGATGGACCTGGTGCGCGACGGCGAGGAGGCGACACCGGCGCGCTCGCTGCCCGGCATGGGCGACCATCCGTGTGCGATGGCACTTTACGGGGCCATCGTCACCGCGCTGTACCGGCGCGAGCGGACCGGCAAGGGCGCGCATGTGCGCTCCAACCTGATGGCCAACGGGCTGTGGGCGAACGGCACGCTGGCGCAGGCGGCGCTGTGCGGCGCACGCTTTCAGCCGCGCCGGCCGCGCGAGCGGGCGCTCAACGCCGTCACCAATCACTACCGCTGCCGCGACGGCCGCTGGATCATCCTGTCGCTGCTCAGCGAGGAGCGGCAATGGCCGGTGCTCGCGCGCTGCCTCGGGCTGGAGACGCTGATCGACGAGCCGCGCTTCGCCACCAAGGCGGAGCGCCACAACCACTCGGTCGAACTCATCGAAATCCTCGACAAGACGTTCGCGACAAAAGACCTCGCGCAGTGGCGCGCCATTCTCGACGGCACGGGGCTGGTCTTCGGCGCGGTCGGCCTGCTCGGCGACCTCAAGGACGACAAGCAGATGCGCGACAACGACGTGCTGATTCCGTTCGCGGACAGCGACACGCTGACCATCGCCAGCCCGATCTGGATCGACGGCGCCGCCAAGGTGGCGCCGCGCCGGCCGCCCGGCATCGGCGAGCACAGCGACGCCATCCTGCGCGACGCAGGCTACGACGAGACCGAGATCGCGACGCTGCGCGACGCCGGCGTCGTCGCTTGACCGCCGATGCCGTGGGCATGCGCGACGGCCCGGCGACGGCCGGTTCGCGTGAAGAACACGCGTCGAAACAAAACTCTACCCTGACGCCAGCAGCGCCTCGATGCGCGCGGCGAGATCGTCGCGCACGATCGGCTTCTGAATCAGCGTGATGCCGGATTCGAGCCGCCCGTCCTGGGCAATGGCATCGCGGGCATAGCCGGTCATGAACAGCACCTTGATGCCGGGCCGCTGCCGCTCGACCGCCTCGGCCAGCATGCGGCCGTTCATGCGCGGCATCACCACGTCGGTCAGCAGCAAGTCGATCGGCTGATCCTGCTGCTCGACAAGCTGCAACGCCGCTTCGCCGTCGCCGACATCGATCACCGTGTAGCCGAGATCGCGCAGCACCTCGACGATGTAGCTGCGCACCGCGCCATCGTCCTCGACCACCAGCACGGTATGGCCGACGCCGGAGGACCGTGTCTGCGCCGCCGGCGCGCGCGCGTCCGCAGGCGCCGAAGCCGCACGCGGCAGATAAAGCATCATCGTGGTGCCGCGGTCGACCTCGCTGACGATACGGGTATAGCCGCCGGACTGCTTGACGAAGCCGTAGACCTGGCTCAGTCCGAGGCCGGTGCCGGCGCCCGGCGCCTTGGTGGTGAAGAACGGATCGAACGCCTTCTCGACCACATCCGGCGACATGCCTTCGCCGGTGTCGGTCACCGCGATCAGAACGTAATCGCCGGGGGCCGGGCCATCGAAGGCACCGCCGGCACCATCGAGGGTGGCGTTGGCGGTGCGGATGGTCAGGCGGCCGTTGCCCTTCATCGCGTCGCGGGCGTTGATCGCAAGGTTGAGGAGCGCGGATTCCAGTTCAACGGGATCGGCTTCCACCGGCCACAGCTCCTTGGCGTACACGGTGTCGATCGTGACATTCTCGCCGAGCGAGCGCGCCAGCAACTCCAGCATGCCGGCGACGAGCCCGTTGGCGTCGATCGGGCGCGGCTTGAGCGGCTGCTTGCGCGAAAACGCCAACAGCCGCCGCGTCAGTTGCGCCGCCCGCTCGGCGCCCGACATCGCGTTGACCAGCGCGCGCTCGAGCCGCCCCTCCGGCTTCTGCCGCAGCGCCGAATCGAGGTTGCCGATGACGATGGTCAAGAGATTGTTGAAGTCGTGGGCCACGCCGCCGGTGAGCTGGCCGATCGCCTCCATCTTCTGCGACTGCCGCAGGTTGGCTTCGGCGATTTCGCGGCGCGAGGCTTCGCTGTAAACCTCTTCCGTGCGCCGCAACACCAGCCGCAACAGCAACAATAGCGGCACCACCACGGCCATCATGACGACGAAATAGGTCGCCACCTGCGCCAGCCACTGTGCGTCGATATCGGCGACGCGCGAGGTCGAGACCAGATAGAGCGGAAAGTTGGTGAGCCGCTGAACGGCGAAGCGGCGCTCGACGCCGTCCACGCCGGAGATCGTGGTGTGCGGCGTCACCATGGCGCCACTGTCCACCGCGCGCCGGAACGCGCCCGAGGGATCGAGCTTGATGCCGCGCGAGCCGCCCGGATAGCGCGCCAGCACCGCGCCGTCCTCGCGCAGCAGCGCGAAGCTGACGCTGTCGTCCTCGGCGAGTTGCCTGTAGAAGCGCTCGAAGGCGGCGGGCAGCACCGACACCACGGTCATGCCGGCAAAGCGGCCGTCGCGACCGTCGCGCCTTGCGAACACCGGGAAGAACGCGGCCTCGCGCGCCGCCCCGACCACGACGTCGCCGATCCTCATCGACGATCCGGGCCTCGACTGCGCCGGGGCCGCCTCGACAGGCGGCGGCACCACGGTCTCGTTGCCCATCAGATATTTCGACGACGACGCGGTGATTCGCCCCTGCGGATCGATGAGCCAGATCGCCTCGACGTCGGGCAGCACCAGCACCATCTGCTTGAGCCGCTCGTTGAGTTCGGCCTGCGGCAGATCGCTCGCGGCCATCTGCTCGATGCTGCCGAAGGTGACGTCGATCGACTGGAACACCCGCAGCGCCTGTTCGGAGACGATCTGCAGCGTCCGCAGGATGCGCTCGTCGGCGAGCGCATGGGCGCTGCGGTGGCTGCTCCACGCCGCGTAGGCGAACAGCAGCATCGGGCCCACGACGCAAGCCGCCATCATGATCCTGACGCTGCGGACTGCGGCGTCGCGACGCGCTTTCACCTCGTTACGATCCCCGCCATCAACCCATAAATGCTGGAATTTTTCGCCCGGTTCCAGGTTCGCGAGAGACAATGCCCGGCGCCTGGAACCGTTCCCGCCGGCCGACAAAGCGCTGGCGGAGTGCCTTGGTTGCGCCCAATATACTGGTAGACTGCTGGAACAGCGCCAGGAAGAGGCATGATCGAGACCCGAAGCAGCCTCGCGCCCGATATGCCGATGTCGCCGAGCATCCTGCCCGACAACGAGGATGCCCGTCTCGGGGTGGTGCGCCAGCACGGCATCCTCGATACCCCGCCGGACGAATCTCTGGACCGCATCGCGGCACTGGCGGCGCGACTGTTCCGGGTTCCAATGGCCGGCATCAGCATCGTCGATCGCGACCGCATCTGGTTCAAGGCGCGCCATGGCTTCGACGTCGCCGAGGTGGCCCGCGAGCCGGGGCTTTGCGCGTCCGCCATCCTGTCGTCGGAGCCCTGGATCGTGCGCGACGCCGGCAACGACGCCCGCACCCGCACCAACCCGCTGGTCGTCGGCGCGTTCGGGCTGCGCTTCTACGTCGGCGTGCCGCTTGCGACCCGCGACGGCTTCAACCTCGGCACGCTGTGCGTCATCGACCGTGAGCCACGCCAGGCCGATCCGCACGACGTCGCATCTTTACGCGAACTGGCGGCGATCGCCGCCGATCAGCTCGAACTGCGCCTCACGGCACGGCAGATGGCGCGCAATGCCGAGATCATGACGCGCGAGATCGACCACCGCGTCATGAACAGCCTGCAATTCGTCGCGAGCCTGCTCAACCTGCAAAGCCGGCGCGCCGCCGCGCTGGAGACCGCCGAGGAGCTGAAGGTGGCGGCCACGCGGGTGGCGGCGGTGGCGCGGGTGCACCGGCACTTCTACGCCAGAGGCTCGGCGGAAAGCGTCGATGGCCTCACCTACCTGCAGCGGCTGTGCCGCGATCTGTCCAGCATCCTGCAGGCCCGTATCTCGGTCGAGGGCACCGCCGGCATCATCCCGACCTCGCAGATCGTACCTATCGGGCTTCTGGTCAACGAACTCGTCACCAATGCCGTCAAGCACGGCGCCGGCCGCATCGACGTGACGTTCACCAGCGCCGACGCCGACAACTTCCTGCTCGCCATCGCCGATGAGGGCCCCGGCCTGCCCGCCGGCTTCGACGCCGCCAAGAGCCGGGGCCTCGGCATGAAAGTCATCGCCTCGCTGGTTGGCGCGCTCAAGGGCCGCTGGAACGCCGACGGCAAGACGACCGGCACCGGCGCGGTATTCTCGATCACCTTTCCCAAAAGCTGATGCCGAACGTCAGTGAACTCAGGCGGCGCCGGACCGGCGCGGCGCCCCGGATTGTCGCTCCATGAACGATCATCTCCCCGTCCGACCTGCCCACGCGATCGACGAAGGCCCCGCTTTGCCCGCCATCAAGGACGGCATCCTGAAGCGGCTCGCGCTCGATCTCGGCAAGGATCCGGCACGCGCCACCAGGCGCGACTGGTCGCTCGCCGCGGCGCTGGCGCTGCGCGACCACGTCACCGAACGCTGGCTCGCCTCACGGCGCGACAGCCACGCGGGCTCCCGCAAGCGGGTCTACTATCTCTCGCTGGAATTCCTCATCGGCCGGCTGTTCACCGATGCCGCCAGCAACATGGGGCTGTTCGACACCTTCGCCCGCGCGCTTTCGGATCTCGGGCTCGACCTTGCCGAATTGTGCGAACTGGAGCCGGATGCGGCGCTCGGCAACGGCGGGCTGGGGCGGCTCGCCGCCTGCTTCATGGAGAGCATGGCAAGCCTCGCGATCCCCGCGCAGGGCTACGGCATCCGCTACGACTACGGCCTGTTCCGGCAGATCATCGCGCAGGGCTGGCAGCAGGAATTTCCCGACGAATGGCTGTCGTTCGGCAACCCGTGGGAGTTTCAACGGCCGGAAGTGGTGTTCGACATCCGCTTCGGCGGCGCGGTCGAGACCGTCCTCGAGGGCGGCCGCGAGCGGCGCATCTGGAAGCCGGCCGAGACCGTCGAGGCGGTCGCCTTCGACACGCCGATCGTCGGCTGGCGCGGCGCTCACGTCAACGGCCTGCGGCTATGGTCGGCGCGCGCGCCCGACCCGTTGCGTCTTGACGTATTCAACAGCGGCGACCATCTCGGCGCCGCCTCCGACCAGGCCCGCGCCGAGGCGATCTCGAGGTTTCTCTACCCGAGCGACGAAACCCCGGCCGGGCGCGAACTGCGGCTGCGGCAGGAATATTTCTTCGTCTCCGCCTCATTGCAGGACATCGTCGCCCGCCACCTGCGCGCGGGACTTGCACTCGACACCCTGCCGGATCACGCGGCGATCCAGCTCAACGACACCCATCCGAGCCTCGCCGTCGCCGAACTGATGCGCCTTCTGGTGGACGAGCACCGTCTGCACTGGGACGCGGCGTGGCGCATCGTCACCGCCACGCTGTCCTACACCAATCACACGCTGCTGCCCGAGGCGCTGGAGACCTGGCCGGTCGAACTGTTCGAGGCCTTTTTGCCGCGCCACCTGGAGATCGTCTACCAGATCAACCTTCAGCATCTCGAACGCGCCGCGAGGTTGCGTCCCGGCGATGACGGCTTCCTCGCCTCCGTGTCGCTGATCGGCGAGGGCATCGAGCGCCGCGTGCGCATGGGGCCGCTGGCCTTCGTCGGCTCGCACGCCGTCAACGGCGTCTCGGCGATGCACACCGAGCTTATGAAGGAGACGGTGTTCCGCGATCTCAACGTGCTCTATCCCGGGCGCATCTGCAACAAGACCAACGGCATCACCTTCCGCCGCTGGCTGATGCAGGCCAACCCCGGCCTGACCCGGCTGGCGCGCGAGGCGTGCGGCGAGGCCGTGCTCGACGATCCCGAACGCTTGCGTCTTCTCGAACGACACGCCAACGACAGCGAATTTTTGCGCCGGCTGGCGGCCGTGAAGCGGCACAACAAGGCGGCGCTCGGCCACCTCATCGCCGCACGGCTCGGCATCGCGGTCGATCCCGACGCGCTGTTCGACGTGCAGATCAAGCGCATCCACGAATACAAGCGCCAGCTTCTCAACATCGTCGAGACCATCGCGCTCTACCATGCAATGCGCGAGGCGCCGCACGCGCCGTGGACGCCGCGCGTGAAAATCTTCGCCGGCAAGGCGGCGGCGAGCTATCACTTCGCAAAACTGATCATCAAGCTGATCAACGACGTGGGCCACGTCGTCAACAACGACCCCGCGATCCGCGGCCTGCTCAAGGTGGCGTTCCTGCCCGACTACAGCGTCAGCCTCGCCGAGCGCATCATTCCGGCGGCCGACCTGTCGGAGCAGATTTCGACCGCCGGGATGGAAGCCTCCGGCACCGGCAACATGAAGCTGGCGCTCAACGGCGCGCTGACCGTCGGCACGCTCGACGGCGCCAACATCGAAATCCGCGACCAGGTCGGCGCCGACAACATCTACATCTTCGGCATGACCGCGGACGAGGTGGTGGCGCGACGGGCTTGCGGCCTCGACGCCACGGCCGCGATCGACGCTTCGTCTCAGCTTGCGGGCGCGATCCGCGCACTGGAGCGCGGCGACTTCTCGCCCGACGATCCAGATCGCTTCGGGTCGGTGGCGCACGCACTGCGCTATCTCGACCACTACCTGGTGTCGGCCGATTTCGCCGCCTACTATGCCATCCAGCGCCGCATCGATCGCGACTGGCAGGCGCCCGGGCAATGGGCACGCACGAGCCTCCTCAACACCGCGCGGATGGCGTGGTTCTCCGCCGACCGCACTATCCGCGACTACGCCGCCGAGATCTGGGACGTGCCGGTGGCGGGCGAGCGTTCCCTACTCGCTTCTCCGCCGCCCCCACCCTTCCCTCCCCCGCGCGCGGGGGAGGGATAAAGGGGGGGGGTCGCCGATCTTCCCGTCTTAGAGCGTTTTCAAGCGAAGTGGAAACCGGTTCGCGTTAAGAAAACGCGTCAAAACAATAATCTCGAGCTCCGCTTCTGATTCCATCAGAAGCGGAAAAGCTCTAGTGCCGGAAGTGCCGCGTGCCGGTCAGCACCATGGCGATGCCGTGTGCGTCGGCGGCTTCGATCACCTCGTTGTCGCGCATCGAGCCGCCGGGCTGGATCACCGCGGTGGCGCCGGCCTCGATCGCCACCAGCAGGCCATCCGCGAACGGGAAGAACGCATCCGACGCCACCACCGAACCTTTCGTCAGAGGTGCCGCGAGCTTCGCCTCGGTCGCCGCGTCCTGCGCCTTGCGCGCGGCGATGCGCGCCGAATCGACCCGGCTCATCTGGCCGGCGCCGATGCCGACGGTGGCAAGGTCTTTGGCATAGACGATGGTGTTCGACTTGACGTGCTTGGCGACGCGGAAGGCAAAGCGCAGGTCACGCAATTCGGCCTCGGTCGGCGCGCGCCTGGTCGCCACCCTCAAGGTCATGTCATCGACCACCGCGTTGTCGCGGCTCTGCACCAATAGGCCGCCGGCGACGGTCTTGGCCGTCAGGCCGGCGCCACGCGGATCGGGCAGCGCGCCTGCCAGCAACAGCCGCAGGTTCTTCTTGGCCGCGACGATGGCAATCGCCTCCTCGGTCGCCTCGGGCGCGATGATCACCTCGGTGAAAATGCCGGTGATGGCGCGCGCGGCCTCGGCGTCGAGCGTGCGGTTGAGCGCGACGATGCCGCCAAAGGCGGAAGTCGAATCGCAGGCCAGCGCCTTGCGATAGGCGTCTACCAGATCGGCGCCCTCGGCGACGCCGCACGGATTGGCATGCTTGACGATGACGCAGGCCGCGGTGCGCTTCGGATCGAACTCGGCGACGCATTCATAGGCCGCGTCGGTATCGTTGATATTGTTGTAGGAGAGTTGCTTGCCCTGCACCTGCCGCGCGGTGGCGACGCCGGCGCGAATCGCGCCGGTGCGATAGAACGCCGCCGACTGGTGCGGGTTCTCGCCATAGCGCAGCGCCTCGACCAGGCGCCCGCCGATGGCACGGTAGTCCGGCGCCGGCGTCTTGAGTTGCTCGGCGAACCAGTTGGAGATCGCAGCGTCATAGGCGGCGGTGCGCGCATACGCCTTGGCGGCAAGGCGCCGGCGCAGGTCGAGCGAGGTCGCACCATCGTTGGCAGCAAGCTCGTCGAGTACGTCCCTGTAGTCGGCGGCTTCCACCACCACCGCGACGTCGCCGTGGTTCTTGGCGGCGGCGCGGATCATCGCCGGACCGCCGATGTCGATGTTCTCGATGCAGTCCTCCTCGCTCGCGCCCTTCGCGACGGTCGCCTCGAACGGGTAGAGGTTGACCACCAGCAGATCGATCGGCGCGATGCCGTGATCGGCCATCGCCCGCGCATGCTCGGCATTGTCGCGGATCGCCAGCAGCCCGCCATGGACGTTCGGATGCAGCGTCTTGACCCGCCCGTCCATCATCTCCGGAAAGCCGGTGAGATCGGACACGTCGCGCACCTTGAGCCCGGCCGCGGCAATCGCCTTGGCGGTGCCGCCGGTGGAGACAAGCTCGATGCCGTGGCCCGCCAGCGCGCGGGCGAATTCGATCAGGCCGGTCTTGTCGGAAACGGAAATGAGGGCGCGGGTCACGCGCCGGGTCGATTGAGCCATGGCGAAAAGTCCTGAGGGGAGGATGGCCCTGCGCCTAGCACGAATTGGCGCGGCACGGAACCGGCCGGGCCGGGGCCGGCGCGGTTTCCGGTGACAAAATCGATGCTTTCAGAGCGGCAGTTCCGGCTCGTGGCGGGCCTGCCGCCGCGCCGCCGTGACCGACGGCGAGGCGGTGGAGCGGACAAAACTCCAGCGCACGCTGTCGGCGTCGCGCAGGTGCTGGCGGATGACGATCTGGGCGGTGCGGCGCGGCCCGTCGCTGGCGGCGAGGAACACGCTGTCCTCGAGATCGACGCGGTCGTCGGCCGCCTCGAAAATCCACACTTCGCGGTTTTGCAGCATCAGCATCACGCTGCGGGCGTCGTTGAGGCGGCTCGCCTTGACGGACGGGTGCAGATGGAAGCGGATGGCATAGTCGTCGGCCGCGTTGCGGCCACGCGCGCGGCCGGTGCGCACGAGGCTGTCCTCGCCGTCGAGGCGATGGCCGTCGGCCGCCGCCGCCAGCACGCGGCGATGGATGACGCCGAACCGCCCGGCATAGCCGTCGTGCGATAGCGCCAGCAGCACGCCGTCGTCGATCGGCTCGCGCTCGGCCTCGACCTCTGCCGGCCCGTTGAGGATCGGCGCGCCTTGCAGCAGGCGCTTGACCGCCGAGCGTTCGACGAACTCACACGACGACGCCTCATGCCAGACGAGCGTCGAATGCGCCGGCGTGGTGCGGGCGAAACTGCGCCAGCCGTCGCGACCGCTCTCCGGCATGCCGCAATTGACCACGATGCGGCTCGAGCCCGAGGACAGTTCGAACGACAGGCAGCCGGCATGGGCATCGTGGCTGACGGCCGGCGGCGGCGGCGGCCCGCTATCGACGATCACGGCCATGCCGCCCGCCTCCAGCCGCTGAAAGCCGGAATGCGGCATGCTGGCAAGCGGCTGGCCCTGGCTGTCGTCGTAGGCAAGCAGCGTGGCGACGAGGTCGGTCGGCGTGCCGCTCATGCCGTTGAACAGCGCAAAGGAGCCGTCGCCATGGCGGAAAAAGCGCAGCATCGGCATCATGCGGTCGATGGCGTTCAACAGCGCCTGCGGCGGGGCGAGGTTGCGGGCGGTGAACGCCTGACGCAGCGGCAGGAGATCGGCAAGCAGGTCGACCAGCGCGCCGGGATTGCGGGAGATATGGCCGCCATCGGGCAGGATCTGGCGTTGCAGTTCGTCGGTCAGCCGCCGCGTCGCCGAGCGGATGGCGCGGGCCTGGTTGGCGAGGCACAGCGCGCCGTAGCACAGCGCCACCGCCGCCTGCAGGCGCGGCACGCCATCGGGACCGCCGGGGGCCGCGGCGCGCAGGCGATGGAGATCGCGGGCGATGTGGCGGACATAGCGGCGGTAGAAGCGGCTGTCGGCATCGCCCAGCACCAGCGGCGCATGCGCCAGCAGCGAAATGACGCGGCGCGCCAGCACGTCGATGCGGTGCGCGGCGGCGGTCTTGCGGCCGGGCGTGGCGAACCAGTCTTCGAGCAGCGCGCGGGCGTTGGCCCGGGCGATCGCGGTGTCGGCGGCGCGCATGTGGCGCAGCCAGCCGAAACCGAGCAGCGCCGCCTCCCAGTCCTCCGACGGCGGCTCCAGCTCGAACACCGAACGGCCGTGACAGGTGACGATCTTGCCGGCGAAGACGAAGCGGCCGGCATAGATCTCGGTGGCGCGGGTGGTGTCAGCGGTATGCAGGTCCTGCGGCGCGATGATCAGCCGGTCGGCCCGCCCCGGCCACAGGCGGGAGGCCGTGGCCGGGCCACGCGCGGCACGCGCCAGCAGGTTGCGCGTGAGGCGGCGCACCACAAGGCTCGACAACCGGCGGCGATAAGCGATCGACACGCGCCCCTGCTCGATCAAGGAAACCCGGAGATTCAGACGATTCTCAACGAATCCCTTTTAATCCGGAAACCGTCCCAACACCAAAACGGCCGGCCCGCCTCTGAAGCGTGGGCGCGTCCGGCAGCCCTCAGGCGCGGACGAGGCGCGCCGCGTAGAAGCCGTCGAGGCCGCCAAGGCGCGGATCGGCATGCGGCAGGTGGCAGGGCAGCGTGCGCAGGTCGCCGGCCTCTGTCACGCTCTCGGCGAGGCCCGCCACCTCCGCCGCCTCGATCGGCGCGCGGCGAAGGCCGCTGTCCTCGGCCAGCAGCCCCTCGATTGCGGCCTCGCCCTCCTCCGGTTCCAGCGAGCAGGTGCAATAGACCAGCGTGCCGCCGGGGACGAGCAGCGCCGCGGCACGGTGCAGCAGCTTGCGCTGCGCCCCGGCGAGCGCGGCGATATCGGCCTCCTGCTTGAGCCAGGCGACATCGGGATGGCGGCGGATCGTGCCGGTCGCGGTGCAGGGCGCATCCAGCAGCACGCCGTCGAAGCCGCCCGGCGCGCCCTCCCATTCGGCGGCATCGGCTACCACCGTCTCGGCCTCGAGCTTCAGCCGGCCGAGGTTGTCGCGCAGCCGCGTCATGCGGTGCGGCGACCGCTCGACCGCGGTGACAGTGGCGCCGGCATGGACGAGTTGCGCCGTCTTGCCGCCCGGCGCCGCGCACAGGTCGGCGATGCGGCAGCCCTTCACGTCGCCGAACAGCCGGGCCGGCAGCGCCGCGGCGGCATCCTGCACCCACCACTGGCCGTCGTCGTAGCCGGGCAGCATCGGCACCGCGCCATGCAGCACGGCGCGCACCGACCCGGTCGGCAGCACCTCGCCATGCAGGCGGCTCGCCCAGTACGGCGCATCATCCTTCACCGTGACGTCGAGCGCCGGCTCGACGCCGACCGCCCGCGCCATGGCGAGCGCGGTGGCCTCACCATAGTGAGCCTGCCAGCGCGCCAGCAGCCACGGCGGGATATCGAGCGCCTCGGCCTCGGTCTCGGCGACGAGGGCGGCCCCGTCACGGGCACAGCGCCGCAGCACGGCGTTGACGAGGCCGGCATATTTGGCGGCGCGGCGGTCGGCCTGCACGAGCCGCACCGACAAATCGACGGCGGCATGGTCGGGCACGTCCATCCACAGGATCTGCGCCGCGCCGATCAACAGCGCGCTGCGCGCACGCGGCGCATCCGCCGGCACGCCGCGATCGAGCAGCCGCGCCAGCAGGTGATTCAGCGTGCCGAGCCGGCGCAGCACGGTGGCGACCAGCCGGCGCATCAGCGCGCGGTCGCGGTCCGGCAGCATCTTGATACCGGGATGGCTGCCCGTGCCTTCGAGCTGCTCGTCCAGAGTGCGATGGCGATTGAGGACGCCGTCGAGAATATCGGCGGCGACGCGACGCGCGGCGAGGCCCTGTGCCTCGGTCGGCGGCGCGAATCGTGAAGTCATCATGAACAACGCAACATTCGGGTGAAAGACGGCCGAAGTCCAAACCCAGCACGGACAGATCGGCAGGCGGTCGGAAGGCGAATCCGAAACTCGCATCCGAATATGCCAAATGTAAGAATCGCCCGAACGATCCACAGCGGCGCCGCGTTTCCGGCTATGATCTCAAGCGGCGCCTGCCTTGAGGGAACCGGCCCGTGCGCGTATGCGCAAGACGAGACCGGCCGGCATTCCGATGCCGGCGCACGGAGACACCGCCATGACGAACGATCCTACCGTTTCCGACACGACCGGCGTGGCGAAGCGCAAGCAGCTCACCCCGGCAGCCGAGCGCGCGCTCGCGGAAGCCGAGGCGCGGCGGGCCGCACGCGCCGCCGAGGCCGCCGTCAAGCCTGTGCCGACCGAACATCAGGGGCCGGAAGGGCCTGAGCCGACCCGCTACGGCGACTGGGAACGCAAGGGCATCGCCTCCGATTTCTGAAGCGGAGGCAGAAAGCGGCAGCGGAAGCAGAAAAGTGGCGCCGGTCAGCGCGCGACCACCACCACCGGCGTGCCGACCGATACCCGCGCATAAAGATCGGTGATGTCGTCGTTGTACATGCGGATGCAGCCGTAGGACACGAAACCGCCGACCGAGCCCGGCCGGTTGGTGCCGTGAATGGCGTATTCGCCGCCGGCGAGCGTCATCGCCGCCACCCCCATCGGGTTGGCCGGCGAGCCACCGGGGATAACGTCGGGGATGCTCGGGTTGTCGCGCTTGACGTCGGCCGGCGGCGACCACGCCGGATTGCGGTACTTGCCGTCGATGCGGGTCGCGCCCGACCACTGCTTACCGGCCTTGCCGACGCCGACGGGATAGCGGATGGCGCGCCCCGGCTCGACCACCAGATAAAGTTTTCGCTCGCGCGTGTTCACCACGACGGTGCCGGGCGCGTAGTCGCCGCGGAAGGCGACCGCATCGGGCCGCGCCACGGCCGGCGTCGCCGCCGTCAGTCCCACCGCCAGCATTGCACCGAGAACGGCGGCCTGAATGCCGCACCCCCGGCCCATCGAACCCGTCACCGCCACCTTTGTCGACTCCATCCTGCCGCGACGCGCGCCCCGGGCCGCCCACTTGCAACCCACGACGGCCGCATAAAAAGAAAATGCCGGCAGGAAAGTAAATGACGAGGAAACAACACCGGAGAAGAAATGCCGGCGCCCGGCCGGACCGACGCTGACATTGTCGTGAGCCGCGGCTGCACGGGCGCGCGGGCGGCCCGTCGTGTTCCGGACGCGGGTAGTGGCGTAGCGCGCCGCTACCCGCAGAGCCGGGACCGTTACAGCGGCAGCCTTTCCTTATGCAGCGATCCCGGATCGGCAATGCAGCACTTTCGTGCTGCATCGCGTCCGGGATACGGATGGAAGCGGCTCAAACGAAAGACCCCCGGAGCGGGCTCCGGGGGTCTTGCGGCCGCGCGGGCCAATCAGGATCAGGCCACCGATCAGGCCATGGCCTTCTTGTTCTGGCGGTTCTTCACGAGGTCATCGACCACGGTCGGATCGGCCAGCGTCGTGGTGTCGCCGAGGCTGCTCGGCTCGTCCTCGGCAATCTTGCGCAGGATACGGCGCATGATCTTGCCGGAACGCGTCTTCGGCAGGCCGGGCGCGAACTGGATCATATCGGGCGAGGCGATCGGCCCGATATCCTTGCGCACCCAGGCCACGAGGTCCTTGCGCAGTTGCTCGCTCGGCTCGACGCCCGCCATCAGCGTGACATAGGCGTAGATGCCCTGCCCCTTGATGTCGTGCGGATAGCCGACCACGGCAGCTTCCGACACCGCCTCGTGCGCCACCAGCGAGCTTTCGACCTCGGCGGTGCCCATGCGGTGGCCGGACACGTTGATGACGTCATCGACGCGGCCGGTGATCCAGTAGTAGCCGTCCGCATCGCGACGGCAGCCGTCGCCGGAGAAGTACTTGCCCTTGTAGGACGAGAAGTAGGTCTGCTCGAAGCGGGCGTGGTCGCCCCATACCGTGCGCAACTGGCCGGGCCACGAGCGCGCCATGCACAGGTTACCCTGGCATTCGCCCTTCAACTCGTTGCCGTCGGCATCGACGATCACCGGCTCGATACCGAAGAACGGCAGCGTCGCCGAGCCGGGCTTGAGTTTGGTCGCGCCGGGCAGCGGCGCGATCAGCGTGCCGCCGGTCTCGGTCTGCCACCAGGTGTCGATGATCGGGCAACGGCCCTCGCCGACGACGCGATGATACCACTCCCAGGCTTCCGGGTTGATCGGCTCGCCGACCGAGCCCAGGAGCCGCAGGCTCTTGCGCGAGGTCTTCTTCACCGGCTCGTCGCCGGCCTGCATCAGCGCGCGGATCGCCGTCGGCGCGGTGTAGAAGATGTTGACCTGGTGCTTGTCCACCACGTTCCAGAACCGCGAGATGTCGGGGTAGTTCGGCACGCCCTCGAACATCAGCGTGGTCGCGCCGTTGGCGAGCGGACCGTAGATGATGTAGCTGTGGCCGGTCACCCAGCCGATGTCGGCGGTACACCAGTAGACGTCGCCGTCGTGGTAATCGAACGTATAGAGGTGGGTCAGCGCGACGTGCAGCAGATAGCCGCCGGTGGTGTGCAGCACGCCCTTGGGCTGGCCGGTCGAGCCCGACGTATAGAGCAGGAACAGTGGATCCTCGGCGTTCATCGGCTCGCACGGACAATCGGCGCTGACCGACTTGGCGGCCTCGTCGTAATAGACGTCGCGGCCGGCCTGCATGTTGACCTTGGCCCCGGTGTGACGCACCACGATCATGGTCTTGACGCCGCCCGCCTTGTCGGCGGCCGCGTCGGCGTTGTCCTTGAGCGGCACCTTCTTGCTGCCGCGCAAGCCCTCGTCGGCGGTGATGACGATGCTGGAGGCGGCATCCTTGATGCGGCCGGCGAGCGAGTCGGGCGAAAAGCCGCCGAACACCACCGAATGCGGCGCGCCGATGCGGGCGCAGGCCAGGATGGCGTAGGCCGCTTCCAGAATCATGGGCAGGTAGATGGTGACGCGGTCGCCCTTCTTGACGCCGTGCGCCTTGAGCACATTGGCGAAGCGGCAGACCTCTTCATGAAGCTGCTTGTAGGTGACCTTCTTGGACACCCCCGGATCGTCGCCCTCGAAAATGATCGCGACCTGATCGCCGCGCGTCTCGAGATGACGGTCGATGCAGTTGTAGGCGGCGTTGATGACGCCGTCCTCGAACCATTTGATCGAGACCTTGCCCAGTTCGAACGACCAGTTGCCGACCTTGGTGGGGAACTTGACCCAGTCGAGACGCTTGGCCTGCTCACCCCAGAAGCCATCGGGGTCGCTGATCGAGCGCGCATACATCTCGCGGTATTTCGCTTCGTCGATATAAGCCCGTTTGGCCCACTCGGCCGGTACGTCGTACACTTTCTCGGACATTCGTCTCTCCTCCACGCAACGCCCCGTGGCTGCCCGCGGACAGCCACGTTCTTGTTCCGGTCATTATGCGCTCGCCGGCCCCTGTTTAACAAGCCGAACCAATTACCACTTTTGTCGGGCCGTCAAAGAAAAGCCTGTTTCTCCAACTCGTTGGCGGCTCGGCATAAAAGACGACGGGTCCGCTCACAGGCCGGCCATCTTGCAGATCGCCTTCCATTCCGCCGCCGTCACCGGCTGCACCGACAGCCGCGACAGCTTGATGAGCGCCATCTCGGCAAAGCGCGGATCGGCCTTGAGCGTCGCCAGCGTCACCGGCTTCGGCAGCGCCTTCAGCGCGCGCACATCGACACAGACGAACTTTCCCGTCTTGTCAGTCGGATCGGGATAATGCTCGCGCACGACCTCGACGATGCCGACGATCTCCTTGCCTTCGTTGGAGTGGTAGTAGAACGCCTGATCGCCCTTCTTCATCCGCATCAGGTTGAGTTTTGCGGCATGGTTGCGCACGCCGGTCCAGGCCTCGCCCTTGGCGCCGGCGGCAACCTGCTGCTGCCACGACCACGCATCCGGTTCCGACTTGACGAGCCAGTAGTTCATTCCTCTCCCTCCGCCCTGAACGGCCGCGCCAGCAGCGCCTCAATCGCCGCATCGACGCTGAGATCGCCGGCGAGAATGGCGGCGACGGCCTGCGTGATCGGCATGTCGATGCCTTTGGCGCGCGCCAGATCGAGCAGCACCGCGGCCGTGAACATGCCCTCGGCGAGCTTGCCGCCGGCGGCCGAGGCGATGCTGCGCCCTTCGCCGAGCGCCACGCCGAACGAGAAGTTGCGCGACTGCGCGCTGGTGCAACTCAAGATCACGTCGCCCAACCCGGACAGGCCGGCCAGCGTCTCAGGTCGCGCGCCCTGCGCCCGGCCGAAGCGCGTCAGTTCGGCGAAGCCGCGCGTCGTCAGCGCGGCCAGCGCCGAGGCGCCGATCCGGCGGCCGGCGACGATTCCGGCGGCAATCGCCAGTACGTTCTTGGTCGCGCCGCCGATCTCGACACCGCGCACGTCGGTGGTGTGATAGGGCCGGAACGTTGCCGAGCCGAGCGCCGCGACCAGCGCGGCCGCAAGCTGCGCATCGTGCGCGGCCAGCGTCACCGCGGTCGGCAGGCCGCGCGCGACATCCTCGGCAAAGCCGGGACCGGACAGGATCGCCGGCACGGCCTGCGGCAGCGCGGCCGCAATCACCTCGGTCATGAAACGGCGCGAGCCGCGCTCGATGCCTTTCGCGCAGGCGATCACCGGCGTGCCCGGCGCGAGATGATCTGCCGCGGCCGCCGCCGCCTCGCGCAGCGCCTGCGCGGGCGCTGCGAGCAGCACGACGTCGCAGCGGGCGGCCCGCGCCAGGTCGCCGGTCACGGCGATGCCGTGGGCAAGCGGAACGCCGGGCAGGCGCGGCGTCTCGCCGGTCGCGGCGATGGCCTCGCGCTGCACCGGACTGCGGACATGCAGCACCACGCTGCGCCCGGCCCGCGCGGCCGCGCCGGCCAGCGCCGTGCCCCACGCGCCCGCGCCGATCACCCCGACAGTGTTGAAGGAGCCCGCAGCCATCGTTCAGAAGGCGGCGCGGGTGTGGGCGAACTTGGCCGGCACACTCACATTGCCGTCGAGCGGCCAGCGTGCGCGCGGCGCCACGTTGAGCGAATCGACGAGGCCGGCGGCAAGCCGCTCGGCGCCGGCCCAGGCGATCATCGCGCCGTTGTCGGTGCAAAGTTTTGGCGGCGGCACCACCAGCGGGGTGCCGGCCTCCTCTGCCACCCGTTCGAGCACGGCGCGCAGCGCGGCGTTGGCGGCAACGCCGCCGGCCGCCACCAGCGCGCGCGGATCGCCGAACTCATCCCTGAACAACCGCAGGCCCACCTTCAACCGGTCGGCGACCGACTCCAGCGCCGCGGCCTGAAAGCCGGCGCACAGATCGTCGATATCCTGCGGCGTCGGCTCACCGAGCTTCGCCGCCTCGTTGCGCACCGCCGTCTTCAATCCCGACAGCGAGAAATTGGCATCGTCGCGGCCCAGCATCGGGCGCGGAAAGGCAAAGCGCGCCGCATCGCCGCGCGCCGCCGCGCGCTCCACTTCCGGGCCGCCCGGATAGGGCAGGCCGAGCATTTTTGCCACCTTGTCGAAGGCTTCGCCGAGCGCGTCGTCGACCGTGGTGCCGAGCCGCACATTGTCGCCGACGCCGCGCACCGCCACGATCTGGGTATGTCCGCCGGAGGCGAGAAACAGGCAGTAGGGAAAGGCAAGCCGATCGGTCAGCCGCGGCGTCAGCGCGTGCGCTTCGAGATGGTTGACGGCGATCAGCGGGCGATCAGCGACCAGCGCGATCGCCTTGGCGGTGGTCAGCCCGACAATGACGCCGCCGATCAGGCCGGGACCGGCGGCGGCGGCGACGGCGGACAGCTCGGCAAAGCCGATACCGGCTTCCGTCATCGCCTGCGCGATGATGCCGTCGAGCAGTTCGACGTGGGCGCGCGCGGCGATCTCGGGCACCACACCGCCATAGGGTACATGCTCGGCGATCTGCGAGCGCACGACGTTGGCGAGAATGCGCCCGGAGCCGTCGGCCGCGCGCTCGACCACGGCCGCGGCGGTCTCGTCGCAGGTGGTCTCGATCCCCAAAACTCTCACCGGTGCTTCGCCCGCCAATGTCAAGCCTTGTATTGCTCGCCGTTCCGGCGTTTCCCTCTCCGACCTATCATGCGCGCGCGCGGGACAGAAGGGGATGCCGTGCCGGACTATCCAATCCCGGTTCCGGCCGAAGCGTGAGCCGGAGTTTGAATCATGGCGGTTCTGCTGACACGCCCTGCCCCGGTCAACGCGGCCAGCGCCGCGCGGCTGCGCGCGGCCGGCTTTACGGTGCTGCCGGCACCGCTGATGCGCTTCGAGGCGGTCGCCTGCCCCGATGACGCTGACCACAGCATTGACGCCACCATCGTCACCTCGGCGGCGGCGCTGCGCGCCATTGCCGATCATCCGATGCGGACGCGGCTCGCCGCCAAGCCGCTGTTCGCGGTTGGGGAAGCAACCGCGGCGGCGGCGCGCGAGGCCGGGTTTACGAAGATCGCCATCGCCAGCGGCGACGCCGCCTCGCTCTGCGAACTGATCCTTGAGACGATCCGCAAGCGGCGCCTGAAAAAATCGACTTCCTTCCTCTATCTCGCCGGCGCCAACCTTTCCTGCGACCTCGCCGAGGTGCTCGCTCCCCATGGCCTGCACGTCGCAACGCAGACGGTCTATCGCATGGCGGCACTGCCGACCTTTCCCGAGGCGGCGCTGGCCGCATTCGCCGCCAACGGCATCGAGGCCGTGCTGCATTATTCGCGGCGCAGCGCGGCGACGTTCATCGAGGCGGCGCGGCTCGCCGGCGTCGAGATCGCAGCGCTTGCGCTGCCGCAATGCTGCATCTCCAAGGCCGTGGCAGATGTGCTGCACGAGGCCGGCGCGCAGCGCATCGCGGTGGCGCGCACGCCGGACGAACCTGCGATGCTGGAGGCGCTGACACGAACGCTGCGGCCCGACCTCAACAACGCCTCGTGACCGGGCCACTTTAACGGCCGTTCCCGAAGCCGAGCGGAATCTGTTAGCCTGCTACCCGCGCGTGTGCGGTTGGTCGGGCGGCAGCGGCCTCGCCAGTGCCATTTGTTTTAAGGAGTCCCCGTGGGGAACGACAACGACACCCCGGAGCCGGCGGCCGACGCGGCGCCTCCGCCCGATACGCGGCGCAAGCGCGAGCCGCCGACCATCGAGCTCGAAGCCTCGGAGGTCAAAAGCGAGCCGGGCGCGGACGCTGCCCCGTCCGAAGCTGCATCACCGCCCGAAGCGCCGCCGCAGCCGTCCGATGCACCGTCGTCGCGGTTCGGCATGTTTGCCGCGGCGCTGACGGGCGCGGTCGCAGCACTCGCGGTTCTGGCGGCGGTCTGGCTCGCCGGCTGGCCGACGACGGCACCTGAACCGCAACGGCCCGCCGCCGCCGACACCACCGTCACCGATGCGCTGGGCTCGCGGCTCTCGACGCTGGAAGCCGACTTCCGCACCGTGGCGGCGCTGCCGCAGGCGAGCGGCGGCGAAACCGCCGACCTCGTCCGGCGCATCGCGGCGCTGGAGCAGGCGCAAGGCGGCCTGCGCCAGGCGCTTGCCGCCGAAAAGTCCGGCGCGGAGCGGCTTGCCGCCACGCTCGACACGCTGAAGTCGGACATCGCGGCGCTCAAGGCTCAGCCCCGCGAGGCGACGACGGCCGGGCCCGACCTGTCGGCGCTGGAGGCGCGCGTGACCGAGATCGGCTTGGTGGCGCGCAACGCCGCCGCCACGGCCGCCACCGCCGCGACGGCCAGCCAGCGCCCGGCCAACGGCGACGCGGCGCTGCGCCGCGCCGTCACCGCCGCCCAACTCGACGCCGCGGTACGGCAGGGCACGCCCTATGCCGCGCTGCTTGCCGCCGCGAAACGTTTCGAGGGCGACACCGCCACGCTGGCGCCGCTCGATGCCTTTGCCGACAGCGGGCTGCCCTCTGACCGGACGCTCGGCGACGACCTGCTGGCGGTTTTGCCGCAACTCGCGCCGCCGCAGGAGACGCCGGGCGCTGCCGCCGGCCTGCTCGAGCGCCTGCAGGCCAGCGCCACCCGGCTCGTCCGCATCCGCCGCGACGGACCGGCCGAAGGCGACAGCCGCCCGGCCATCGTCGCGCGCGCCGGCGCGGCCGCGAAGAGCGGCGACCTCGACGCCGCCAAACGTGAACTCATGACCCTTCCGGCCGCCGAGCGCGCCCCCGTTGCCGCATGGCTTGCCAGGATCGACGCGCGCCAGGCCGCGCTTGCCGCCTCGCGCAGCTTCGCCGCGACCGCCGCGGCGGCGCTGGCCAAACCGGCGCCGTAGGCCCGCCATGCTGCGCATCGTCATCTTCCTCATCGTGATCGCCGCGGCGGCGCTCGGCGCGGCATGGATCGCCGACCAGAGCGGCACCATCACGCTCGCCTGGAGCGGCTGGCATATCGAGACGTCCTTGCCGGTGTTCGCAGCGCTCGGTGGCCTCGGCATTATCGCCGCGGTGGCGGCGTGGAACGCGCTGTCCGCGCTGTGGCACATGCCCGAACGGCTGCGGCGGGCGCGCAGCGAGCGGCGGCGGCGGCGCGGCCGGCAGGCGGCGACGCAAGGGCTGATCGCCATCGGCGCCGGCGATGCCTTTGCCGCCCGCAACCATGCCCGCACGGCGCGGCGGCTGCTGCACCACGATCCCCTCACGCTGCTTCTGGAAGCGCAGTCGGCGCAACTCGACGGCGACCGCGCCGCCGCGCGCCGCGCCTTCACGGCGATGGCCGAGCGGGCCGAGACGCGGCTTCTCGGCCTGCGCGGCCTGTTCGTCGAAGCGCAGCGTGCCGACGACCCGCGCGCCGCCGTGGCGGTGGCAGAAGAAGCGCTGCGCGCCGCGCCGGGCTCGGCCTGGGCGTCGCAGGCGGTGCTCGGTTTCCGCTGCTCGCATGGCGACTGGGACGGCGCGCTGACGATCGTCGATAACGATCTCGCCAGCGGCCTAATCGACAAGGCGACGCACCGCCGCTGGCGCGGCGTGCTGCTCACCGCCCGCGCCATGGAGAGCGCCGGCGACGACCGCGACCGCGCGCGCGCCGCCGCTTTTGAGGCCGTCAAGCTGGCGCCGACGCTGGTGCCGGCGGTGGCGCTTGCCGCAAAATTCTTAAGCGAATCCCAGCAGGTGCGCCGCGCCATGCGGCTGATCGAGACCGCCTGGGTGGCCAACCCCCATCCCGATCTCGCCGACGCCTACGCCCATGTCCGGCTTGGCGATTCGGCGCTGGAGCGGCTGTCGCGCGTCGAGGCGCTGGCCGAAAGGACGCCGGGATCGACCGAAGGCGCCATCGCCGTGGCGCGCGCCGCCATCGATGCCCGCGAGTTCGGCAAGGCGCGTGCCGCGCTGGCGCCGCTGACGGCCGCACCGACCCAGCGCGTCGCCATGCTGATGGCGGAGATCGCCCGCGAGGACGACGGCGACGAGGGGCTGGCGCGAAGCTGGACGCTGCGCGCGGTGCACGCGGCGCAGGACCCGGTGTGGACCGCCGACGGCTACGTCTCCGAGCGCTGGTATCCGGTGTCGCCGGTGACCGGGCGGATCGACGCCTTTCGCTGGCAGGCTCCGCTCGCGGCACTGCCGGGGCAGCCGGGCGAGACCATCGAATCCGAGCCGGCCGGGGCGATACCGCCGGCCCTCGATCAGCCGCCGCTGATCGCCCAACAACCGCCGGAACCAGCGATGGACGCTACGCCGGCACCCCCTGCCACCGCGGCGGACGACCTAGAGGGCGGCGACGACGTCCTCGCCACCCCAGTGCCGCCGGTTGCGCCGCCGGTCGAACCGCCGCCCGCCGCGCCCCCGCCGGTGTTCCGCCCGCGCAAGGACATCGCCGCCGGCCCGGCACCGGTCATCCCGATCGTCCGGGCGCCGGACGATCCCGGCGTCGATGCCGCCAACGACGATCCGGAGTTTGCCGACCCGCTGAACCCGCCGGCGGGACAGGCCGGCGGCTGGCGCGGGTTTTTGTCGCGCTGGGGCGGCTGACGCCGGTTGAGCGGGGTTCGGCGGCAGGCGGATACGCTTGCCAAGCACGGCCCCGCCCGATATCAGGGGCCTCGCGCCGATCCGGTCGCTTGCGCCCGTTCGGCGGCCACAACACGCATCGGTCCCTGGTCCGATGCCGGCCGATGCGCGACGGCGCCGCAATAGCTCAGCTGGTAGAGCACATCATTCGTAATGATGGGGTCGGGGGTTCGAATCCCTCTTGCGGCACCAGTTATCTTTCAGCGATATCCGGAGAATTTCGGCGCGGGCGCGCCGTTCATGTAACGACCAGTTTTGCCCTGAGGAAACCGAGGAACCATGCGAACCGGTTTCGCGGGCTTTTGCGCTCGATCAATCGTGGTGTGAGGGTCGGAGACTTGCGTAAATCGTAAAGTGTGTATAAATACACACATGAACTCGCGAGATCTTATCGCAGTGCTGAAGGCCGACGGATGGGAGCAGGTAGCCCAGAAAGGCAGCCACGTCCAGTTCAAGCACCCGACAAAGCCCGGCCGCGTGACCGTCCCGCACCCTAAGAAAGACCTGCCACTCGGCACGCTCAGGAGCATCGAGAAGCAGGCCAGCCTGAAACTGAGGTAGCCATGCGCCAGTATATCGCCCTGATCCATAAGGACGCCGATAGCGACTACGGCGTCTCGTTTCCCGACCTCCCCGGCTGCGTCACCGCAGGCGCCACGCTCGACGAAGCCCGTGACATGGCGGTCGAAGCTCTCGCCTTGCACCTAGAAGGAATGGCGGAAGATGGGAAGGCGGTTCCCGAGCCGTCCTCTCTCGAAGAGATCATGTCCGATCCGGTGAACCGGGAGGGTGTAGCTGTGCTCGTTCCGGCACCCACTCCTATCGTGAAAAGCGTTCGGATCAATGTCACCCTGCCGGCGGATGTGCTGGAGCAGATTGATCGACATGCCGAAAGCGAAGGTTTTACCCGATCCGGCTTTCTTGCTCACGCCGCGAAGAAGATGCTGGCGGCGTAGGCAATCTGCCCTCGCTCTCTGAAGGCAAAGGTCACACGTTCGAATCGTGTCGGGTGCGCCAGTTATCTTTCAGCGATATCCGGAGAATTTCGGCGCGGGCGCGCCGCGAACCACACGAACCGGTTTCGTGAGCTTTTTGTCCGATCTCGCGCTCGCCGGATTGAACAGATTACGATGTCTGGTCAGCGACCTTGACGATGGTACGCCCGCGGACTTGGCCATTCAGAATCTGCTCGCCGAGTGCCATCACCTCTTCGAGGCTGACTTCAGTGGCTAGCGTCGCGAGATCCTGTGCCGCGAGATCACGGGCAAGGCGCTCCCAGGCCACAATCCGTCGTGATCCGGGGCAATTCACCGAATCAACGCCGACCAGCGACACACCGCGCAGAATGAAAGGCGCGACTGTTGTCGGCAGGTCCATGCCTCCCGCAGGACCGCAGGCCGCGACAGCGCCGCCGTAAGCGGTCGAAGCAAGGACATTGGCCAGAACCGTGCCGCCCACCGTGTCGACTGCGCCGTCCCAGCGCTCGCTTTGAAGCGGCTTGCCCGCCTCCTGATACTCGCTGCGGTCGACAAAGTCGCGCGCCCCGAGACTGCGCAGAAAGTCGTGTTGCTCACGTCGCCCGGTCAGAGCCGTAACATGATAGCCGCGCTGCGCAAGCAGCTTGACCGACACACTGCCGACGCCACCGGCCGCGCCGGTCACAATCACGCGGCCGCCCTCCTTCACCTTGGCATCTTCCAACGCCATCACGCACAGCATCGCTGTCAGGCCGGCCGTTCCGAAGATCATCGCCGTCCGGTTCGTCATGGTCTCGGGGGTCTTCAACAGCCACTCGGACTTGACCCGGGCGCGTTCGGCAAAACCGCCGGACCATGCCTCGCCCACGCCCCAGCCGGTGAGCAGCACGCGGTCGCCGGCGCGAACTCCGGCGCGGCCGAATCGCGAACGACACCAGCGAAGTCGATTCCTGGCACAATCGGGAAGCTGATCGGCGCCGCCGTGTACATGATGACGCGCAGTCCCTTCAGCATTGCCGGCGTGAAATCGGGCCGGTTGAGAATCATGCTCAGGATGGTCGGCACCACGTTGATGAACGTGACGCCGTGCCTGCCGATCAGCGCGAGCGTCGAATCGACGTCGAACTGCGGGGCGACCACCTGCGTCGAGCCGCGCAGCAGTCCTCCAAGGCTCAGCATCAGACACGAGATATGAAACATCGGCGTCGTCATATGCATGACGTCGTCGTGCCGCAGGCCGAGTTCGTACAACAGCTTGAGCGCGCGCATGTGGGCCACGCGCTGGGTGATCACCGCACCCTTCGGATTCCCGGTTGTGCCGCTCGTGTAGCAGATCGCGAACGGGGAATCGGAGTTGTGCTCCAGCTCGACATCCGCCGCTCCGTCGCCTGCCGACAGGCACGCCTGAAACACGTCACCGTCGAGACGGCGCGCGCCCAGCTCCAGATCGCTCGCGAGCGCTTCGGCTTCGCTATCGTAGCGCGAGCCGACCAACAAGAGCCGCGCGCCGGAGTCGCGGATCTGGTATCGCATTTCGGGCACGCGCTGCCGATAGTTCAGCGGCACGATGATCGCACCAATCGCACCAACGGCGCAGGCGGCCAGCATGAAATTGAGACTGTTGACATCGAGGATCGCGACGCGATCGCGCGGGCGGATCCCGATCCGGTGCAGCCACGAGGCGATGTTCAGGACCTCTGCCCTGAATTGCAGGAAGGTGACCGAACGCTCCGGGGCTACGACACATGCTTTGCTACTGAAGGACGTTGCAGCGTGATCCAACATGCCAACGATCGACATCGCCCGCGAGGCGATAACATCCGTCGAGACGTTGACATCAATCATCGGCACCCTCATAGCGCGACGCCGCCCACTTCAGCGCCGAGGAGAATCCGTCCCGCTTGGCGCGCACAACGAACTCGGTCTTGAAGGCACTGGGATTGGTATTGGCGGCCATGAACATGTCCATGCCCATCTCGATCGCCGACCGGAAACCCATGATCTCATAAGTCCTGTTTACGGCGGACTTGTTCAGATGCCAGGTTTCTTGGGCAAATCCTGCGAGCTTCCTCGCCATCTTCTCGACGGACGCGCCAAGCTCCGCAGGTTCGGATACGGATGTCAAAAGCCCCAATCGATCGGCTCTCTGCGCGTCGATCACGTCGCCCGTGAGCAGCAAGTCCTTCGCCGCCCGCATGTTCATGATCCATGGGCTGATCAGGAACGGAGGCGCATCTGCGAGGCGGATTTCCGGCTCCCCGAACTTGGCGCTGCTTGACGCCATCACGAAATCGCAGGCCATCGCGATCTCAAACGCGCCGCCGAGACAGTAGCCTTCGATCTCGGCGATCACCGGCTTGCGTAGCTGCCAGATCCGCAACGCCAGTTCGTTGCCGGCGCTGATTGCATCACGGATCGCCTGCGGCGACGCGCCCTCGTAGTTCTCGAAGAAGCCGGTGAGATCGTAGCCGGCGGAGAAATTGCCGCCCGCGCCGGATACGGCGATCACGCGTACCGAGGCATCGGTTTCGGCCCGCTCGACTTGCGCGGTCAGCGCGCCAATGACAAATGGGAAGGTCGAGAGCTATGCCCGTCGAATTCAAGGCCGTCAGAACCGAAAGCGCCGCAAGTCAGATCGCCGGGCAGATCCGTGACTCCATTATGAGTGGGAAACTTAAGGTGGATCAGCGGCTTCCGACTGAAGAAGAGCTCGCCCAGCAGTTCAACGTATCGCGCCCTACGGTTCGGGAGGCGCTCAAGATTCTGGGAGCGCAGAACCTCATCCGATCACGAAGGGGGCCGAGCGGCGGTACTTTCGTCAGGCTGCCCGATAGTGCCGATGTTCGTGAACAACTCTCCAGCATCACGTCCGTGCTTGTCAGCATGGGCGAGTTTTCCATGCAGGATATCCTCGAGGCACGATCGGAGCTTGAACAGATCTGCTGCCGTATCGCCACGACCAAGCGATCGGAGTTGGACCTAAAGGCCATGGCTGCGGAATTGGCCCGCCAGCGCAACGACACCATGACGGACATCGAGTTCTGCGCGTCCGACGTTCGCTTTCATACACTGCTCGCCCAGGCGACCCAGAATTCCGTCCTCAAATTTCTCATGGCTGCCGTGTCCGAGATTTTGCAGCCTGTCCTCAACATGGTCGTCTACCGGTTTCGAGAACGTCAGTTCATCATCGCGCACCACGAAAACATTCTCGCCGCCTTGAAAGCACGCGATGCCGACGCCGCGGTTGCAGCCCTGGCGGAGCAGATGGCTTATCTGGCCAGCAAATATCAGCAGGCGCAGGAGTGGCGGGAGGCGAAAGACAGCAAGGCGCCGCCCTCCTCTCCGCCTAGAAAGCGGCTGAAATAACCTCTAACCAAGCTGGACGATTTGGCGGCGCCCGCAATCCGTTCAACACCACGGCAGCCTGCGGCCGGTCCACTCCCGCACCAGTCCTTCGCGCGTCATCACCGCCCCGACGTCGCCGCTGTCGCGCAGATAGAGCGTCGCCAGCGTGCGGCCATAGCGGTCCGTGCCGGAGCGGGCGACCGTAAACGGCTGCGAGGACAGAAGCTCGCTCAGCCGGCGCTTGGCGCGCTCAGCCAGCTCACGCTCGAAACCACAGCGGCCCTCGATCTCCGGCGCGTCGATCCCGCTGATCCTGATCTTTTCACCCTCCACCCAGGCGGTGTCGCCGTCGATCACGCAACTCACCCGCACCGGGCCGACACAGATCGGCATTTTCCGCACGCCCAAGCCGTCGGCAGTGAGGGGCGCGCCAATGATCGAAGGGCGTACGAAACTCCACAGCTGCGAGGCAAGCTGCGCGCTGCGCTCGGCACCGAACTGATAGGCGGCGAACGCCGAGACGACGGCGACGGCCGCAATCAGCGCCCGCCGGCCGATCCAACGCCACCGTCCCTTGGCAAGGCCAAGGACGCGGCGTTCCTTGAAGGCCAGGATGTCGTTCGTCATCCGCGCAAGGCTACGGCGCAGACCTCACGGCAAGGTTAATCGGGCGGCCTTCATTCGAACGAGACAGCCGGATCGCAGCCTCGCGGCACCCCGGCGCTACCAGGTGCGGGATTCCATCTCCTGCGCCTGCGCAGGCTGCCGCCAGCGCCAGAACGCGATGATCGCAAACAGTGAGGCAGGAAACAGAAGAAACAGATACCACATCGCATAGGCTCCCCGCGCGGAGCATAGTCAGCGGCAGCGGGCACGCAATTATAAGAATCAGTCAAAAGGTATGATTGACACCGAGGCGCGCGAGGTACGGCGAGGCGCGCGGCGAACGAGCGGCGCGCCTTGCGCCACCGCAATGTCATACCGATCTGACTGGTTCAGGGTGTTGCCCGGCCGAGACGGCCGGGCTCGTTCCGGCTCCACCGTTGCGATCGAAGGAGACCTGACAAATGACGATGACCGCGCGCGACATCACGGCAATCATCGGCCCCGCCGACGAGCAACTGCTGAGCGAGATCATGTTGACGGGTGCGACAGCCGGGGAATTGGCGCAGGCCTGGGCCTGGGTCAACAGCGACGACGCGCTCGTCAACGAGGGCCGGCCGCTGCCGACCGGCAAGGTCGCCGAACTGATCGACCTGCTCGAGGACATGGACGAGGACCCCGAGCCTTAACGGCGGTGCTGCGCGCTACCGCGCCCGCGCAGAAAAGGCTGTAGCCAGACCCCGCCGGCTCATTGTAAGACGATCACTGATCCGGCGGCGCCGGGTCGAGCGCGCCGCCTCTAGAGCGGCAAGCCGCGTCGATCCGGCAGACAGGCTGCGGCACGCGGGCGTAGTTCAGTGGTAGAACGACAGCTTCCCAAGCTGTATGTCGTGGGTTCGATTCCCATCGCCCGCTCCAGCCCTTAGAGCTTTCCCGCTTCTGATGGAATCAGAAGCGGGGCGCTGGATTATTGTTCTGGCGCGTTTTCTTCACGCGACCCGGTTTTTACTTTGCTCGAAAACCCTCCAGCCGGCCCACGCGATCCACCACCCATGACAGCGAAAAGCCCGATCCGAACGCCGGACCGGGCTTGAGAGCATGACGTTCGTGGACAACAAGGACGACCTGATCGCGGCCCGCGCTTATAGCGTTTTCAAGCGAAGAGGAAACCGGTTCGCGCTCAAGAAAACGCGTCAAATCAACAATCTAGAGCTTTGCTTTTGATCCCATCAAAAGCAAAATGCTCTAATGCATCGCGGTCGATTCGAGGTGGCCCTGCAGAGACTTGAAATGGTCGAGCCGCTCGATCTCGCGGTCGAGTTCGTGGCCTGGCTCGCCGTTCTTGAGCTTTTCTTCCATCTCCTCGATCTGGCTGGCGAACGCCGCCCGATCGAGATCCGCGATCGAGGTCGCGACGTCGGCCAGCACCGTGAGCCCCTTGTCAGACACCTCGGCCACGCCGCCCAGCACCACGATCTTCTCGCGCGTGCCGCCGACGATCACGGTGAGGATGCCGGGACGCAGCACCGCGACCAGCGGCGCATGCTCGGCCAGCACGCCGAAGTCGCCCTCGAGCCCCGGCACATCGACCTGATCGACCTCGCCGGAATAGGCGAGCTTTTCGGGCGAGACGAGTTCAAAATGGAAGGTCGCCATGGTGTCCAGTCTCTCTGCCGTCACCCCGCGGGCTCAACCCGCGGGTCCATCCGCCAAAACCGTTTATCGATGAATTGCCGGCACAGGTGCCCGATAGAACGCCGTTCCACGAACGGCCATGCCCGGCAATGACGATGATTGCTTACGCCGCCTCGGCGGCGAGCTTCTTGCCCTTCTCGACGGCTTCCTCGATGGTGCCGACCATGTAGAACGCCGCTTCCGGCAGGTGGTCGTACTTGCCTTCGCAGAGATCGCGGAAGCCCTTGATGGTGTCGGCGAGATCGACGAACTTGCCGGGCGAGCCGGTGAACACCTCGGCGACGTGGAACGGCTGCGACAGGAAGCGCTCGACCTTGCGGGCGCGGGCCACCGTCAGCTTGTCCTCTTCAGAAAGCTCGTCCATGCCGAGAATGGCGATGATGTCCTGCAGCGACTTGTAGCGCTGCAGCACCTGCTGCACGAGACGCGCGGTCTGGTAGTGCTCCTCGCCGACGATGCGCGGGTCAAGCATGCGCGAGGTCGAGTCGAGCGGGTCCACCGCCGGATAGATGCCCTTTTCCGAGATCGCGCGGTTGAGCACCGTGGTGGCGTCAAGGTGCGCGAACGAGGTGGCGGGCGCCGGGTCGGTCAGGTCGTCGGCCGGCACGTAAATCGCCTGCACCGAGGTGATCGAGCCCTTCTGCGTGGTGGTGATGCGCTCCTGCAGCGCGCCCATGTCGGTGGCGAGCGTCGGCTGATAGCCCACGGCCGAGGGAATGCGGCCGAGCAGCGCCGACACTTCCGAGCCGGCCTGCGTGAAACGGAAGATGTTGTCGACGAAGAACAGCACGTCCTGGCCCTGGTCGCGGAACTGCTCGGCGACGGTCAGGCCCGACAGCGCGACGCGGGCGCGCGCGCCCGGCGGCTCGTTCATCTGGCCGTACACCAGCGCGCACTTGGAGCCTTCGCCGCCGCCCTTCTTGTTGACACCGGACTCGATGAACTCGTGATAGAGGTCGTTGCCCTCGCGGGTACGCTCGCCGACGCCGGCGAACACCGAGTAGCCGCCGTGCGCCTTGGCGACGTTGTTGATCAGTTCCTGAATGAGCACGGTCTTGCCGACGCCGGCGCCGCCGAACAGGCCGATCTTGCCGCCCTTGGCGTAAGGCGCCAGCAGATCGACGACCTTGATGCCGGTGACGAGAATCTCGGCCTCGGTGGACTGGTCGGTATAGGACGGCGCTTCCGCGTGGATCGGACGCAGGTCGTCGGCCTTGATCGGCCCCTGCTCGTCGACCGGCTCGCCGATCACGTTCATGATGCGGCCGAGCGTGCCGTCGCCGACAGGCACCCGGATCGGCGCGCCGGTGTCGGTGACGTCCTGACCGCGCACCAGACCCTCGGTGGTGTCCATGGCGATGGTGCGCACGGTCGATTCACCGAGGTGCTGCGCCACTTCGAGCACCAGTCGGTGATCGCCGTTCTTGGTCTCGAGCGCGTTGAGAATGGCGGGCAGGTGGCCGTCGAACTGCACGTCCACGACGGCGCCGATGACCTGCGTGATGCGTCCGACCTGGTTGGCGGGTTGGGCCATGGAAAGCTCTCCTTGAAGTCCGAAACCTTGCGTAACTGTCTTGACCTTGAGTGCTAGATCGCTTCCGCGCCGGAGATGATCTCGATCAGTTCCTTGGTGATCATCGCCTGACGGGTGCGGTTGTAGATCAGGGTCTGCTTGCGGATCATTTCGCCGGCGTTGCGGGTGGCGTTGTCCATCGCGGTCATCTGCGCGCCGTAGAACGAGGCGTTGTTCTCCAGAAGCGCGCGGAAGACCTGCACGGCGATATTGCGCGGCAACAGCGAACCGAGAATCTCGTCTTCCTCGGGCTCGTATTCGTAAGCGGCCGCGGCCGACGCCTTGCCGCCGTTGCCCTCGATCGCCAGCGGAATGATCTGCTGGGCGGTCGGCACCTGAGAAATCACCGACTTGAAGCGCGAGAAGAACAGCGTGCAGACGTCGAACTCGCCGGCCTCGAAGCGGGCGATCACCTTCTGCGCGATCGCCTCGGCGTTGACGAAGGCGAGCTGGCGCACGCTGCGCAGGTCGAGATGCTCGACGATCTGGCCTTCGAACTGGCGGCGAAGCTGCTCGTATCCCTTGCGGCCGACACAGAAGAACTTCACTTCCTTGCCCTGCGCCATCAACGACAGCGCATGCTCGCGGGCAAGCCGCACGATCGAGGAGTTGAAGGCGCCGGACAGGCCGCGCTCGCCGGTACAGACCAGCAGCAGGTGAACCTTGTCCTCACCCGTGCCGGACAACAGCCGCGGCGCGTTGCCCATGCCGGCGGTCGCGGCGGCGATGTTGGAGATCACCGCGTCCATGCGCTCGGCATAGGGCCGCGCCGCCTCGGCGGCGCTCTGGGCCCGGCGCAGCTTGGAGGCGGACACCATCTGCATCGCCTTGGTGATCTTCTGCGTCGCCTTGGTCGAGGCGATGCGCACGCGCATGTCTTTGAGGGAGGCCATGTCCGCCTAGCTTCCGGTTCTTTCGCTACCTCCCCCTGCAAGGGGGAGGTCGGCAAGCGCAGCTTGCCGGGTGGGGGTTCCGGCGACAGCAATCCCCACCCGGCCGCCTTTGGCGGCCACCCTCCCCTTTTCAAGGGGAGAGATGGAGAGGACTCCGCGCGCCTTCATATTACGCAAACGTCTTGGCGACGTCCTCGACGACGCCCTTGAGCTTGGCGGCGGTGTCGTCGGAGAGGTCGCGGCTGTCGCGAATGGCGTTCAGAATGTCGGCATGCTTGCCGCGCAACAGCGACAGCAGGCTGTCCTCGAAGCCGCGCACCTTGCTGAGCGGCAGCGGGTCGAGATAGCCGTTGACGCCGGCATAGATCACCGCGACCTGCTCTTCCATCTTCAAGGGCGAGAACTGCGGCTGCTTCAGAAGCTCGGTCAGGCGCGAGCCGCGGTTCAAAAGGCGCTGGGTCGCGGCGTCGAGGTCGGAGCCGAACTGCGCGAACGCCGCCATTTCGCGGTACTGCGCCAGCTCGCCCTTGATCTTGCCGGCGACCTTCTTCATCGCCTTGGTCTGCGCCGAAGAGCCGACGCGCGACACCGACAGGCCGACGTTCACCGCCGGACGGATGCCCTGGAAGAACAGGTCGGTCTCCAGGAAGATCTGGCCGTCGGTGATCGAGATGACGTTGGTCGGGATGTAGGCCGAGACGTCGTTGGCCTGCGTCTCGATGATCGGCAGCGCGGTCAGCGAGCCGTTGCCCTGCTGGTCGTTCAGCTTGGCGGCGCGCTCCAAGAGGCGCGAGTGCAGGTAGAACACGTCGCCCGGATAGGCTTCGCGGCCCGGCGGGCGGCGCAGCAGCAGCGACATCTGGCGGTAGGCGACGGCCTGCTTGGAGAGGTCGTCATAGATGATCACGGCGTGCATGCCGTTGTCGCGGAAGTACTCGCCCATGGTGCAGCCGGTGAACGGGGCGAGGTACTGCATCGGCGCGGGGTCGGAGGCGGTCGCGGCGACGACGATGGAGTATTCCAGCGCGCCCTGCTCCTCGAGCACCTTGACGAACTGCGCCACCGTCGAGCGCTTCTGGCCGACCGCGACGTAAACGCAGTACAGCTTGATGTTCTCGTCGCCGGTGGCGTTGAGCGGCTTCTGGTTGAGGATGGTGTCGAGCGCGATCGCGGTCTTGCCGGTCTGGCGGTCGCCGATGATCAACTCGCGCTGGCCGCGGCCGATCGGGATCAGCGCGTCCACCGCCTTCAGGCCGGTGGCCATCGGCTCGTGCACAGACTTGCGCGGAATGATGCCGGGCGCCTTGACGTCGACGCGCTTGCGCTCGGTCGCCTGGATCGGCCCCTTGCCGTCGATCGGGTTGCCGAGCGCATCGACGACGCGGCCCAACAGGCCCTTGCCGACCGGCGTATCGACGATGGCGCGGGTGCGCTTGACGGTCTGGCCTTCCTTGATCTCGCGGTCGGCGCCGAAGATCACCACGCCGACGTTGTCGGTTTCGAGGTTCAGCGCCATGCCGCGGGTGCCGTTCTCGAACTCGACCATCTCGCCGGCCTGCACGTTGTCGAGGCCGTAGACGCGGGCGATGCCGTCACCGACGGACAGCACCTGACCGACCTCGGAGACCTGCGCCTCCTGGCCAAAATTCTTGATCTGATCTTTGAGGATCGCGGAAATTTCCGCGGCGCGGATGTCCATCAGCCTGCCTCTTTCATCGCGTGCTTGATCGAATTGAGCTTGGTGCGGAGCGAGGAATCCACCATGCGGCTGCCGAGCTTGACGACAAGCCCGCCGATGATGGCCGGATCCACGGTCACGTTGAGGGTCACGTCCTTGCCGGTCACCGCCTTCAGCGCCGTCTTCAGCGCCTCGAGGTTCTTGTCGGAGAGCGGCTCGGCGACGGTGACGTCGGCACTGGCTTCGCCCTTGAAGCGGGCGACCAGCGCGCGGAATGCCTTGATGGCGCCGCGCACCGCGAACAGCCGGCGGTTCGCGGTCAGAACTTTGAGGAAGTTGGCGGCGATGCCGCCGATGCCCGCCTTGTCCAGCACGGCGGCGAGCGCCTTGCCCTGCGCGTCGGAGGTGAACACGGGGCTGCGCACCAGCCGTTCCAGATCGGGGCTCTCCGTCAGCAGCGCATCGAACCTGTCGAGATCAGCCTTGACGGCATCGACGGCCTTGGCATCGCGGGCCAGTTCGAACAGCGCCGTCGCATAGCGCCCGGCCACGCCGGAAACGGAAGAGTCTTCTGCTGCCACGATCACGCTCTCCGGTGCCGAACCCGCAAGCTCGGAACGTGCGCCGGCTTCCAGCGCAGACCCATCCAAGACATTGAGATTCAAGCTGAATTTTGACGCTTCGCCAGCCCGGGGCCAGCCGCTATCATGAAAACGCGGCCTTGCTAACATAGCGGCGGCGCAGGTGCAACATGAGGCCCGCACCGCGCGCGCCTTGTCGCAGGGCGCCTTTTACGGGCAGCGGGCAGGCCGGACCTGTGGCCGACAACCCAAGCCGGCAGCGGCTCTGCCATGCGGTGACAAAATACGAGCCATGCAAAAGCCTGCGTGGCAGCCGTCTTGCGCGGCCTCTGTCAATACTTGCGGCGCGCGCGGCAATGCCGCATCCGCCCGCCACTATAAAGTATCCATAAGAACAACGACGTTAATACGACGTATACAGCAAGTATTCGCTGGAGACGGCAGGCTATTGCCCCAGATGCGGGCAAAGTTTGTCATTTGTCCACCGACATGTTTAAGCCCCATTCGCATTTGATCTGCCGCTTCTGGCGGGGGTCTCGCCAATCTACTCACCCAATTGGCTGGGGTGACCGAAGGGGATCGTTGAATGCCACGACAGACGACGGGCGCACGCGTGCGCCGTGCCGCCATCCGCTCGCTTCTGACCATTGCCGCGACCACCGCCGTGGTGGCCGTCGCACCCGGCGCCAGTTTCGCCGATTCTACCAAGTCCGGGACGTCATCCGAAGCCCGGCAGGAGACCGGCAAGGCCGCGCGCACCAACTTGCGCAACGCCTACGCCTCGCTCGAGCCGACGCGCCGCGCCGGCCGCAGTTTCTCCGGCATCGCCTCGTATTACGGCAACAATGTCGGCAACAAGACCGCCTCCGGCCAGCGCTTCAATGAAAACGCCATGACCGCCGCGCACCGCCACCTGCCGTTCGGCACCAAACTCAAGGTGACCCACGGCAGCCGCAGTGTGGTCGTCACCATCAACGACCGCGGGCCGTTCATCCGCGGCCGCGTGCTCGACCTGTCGAAGGGCGCGGCGCGCGCCATCGGGCTGACCAGCCGCGGCGTCGGCCGGGTGGTCGCGGAAGTGCAGTAATCACCGAACTTACCCTCCCCCGCGCGCGGGGGAGGGATCAAGGGTGGGGGACGACATGTCCCTTGAGTGCCCTACAGAAAACTCTGCGGATCGACGTCGATTTCCAGCTTGAGGCTGCCGGTCGGCTTCGGCGCGCCGGCCATCCACTGGCGCAGATACGACGACAGGTCGGCGCCGCGCGCCGCCTTCGCCAACAGGCGGAAGCGATAGCGGCCCTTGATCACCGCGAGCGGTGCCTCCGCCGGGCCGAGCACGGCGATCTGCTCGTGGCGCGGCGCCAGCGCCGCCAGTCGCCGGGCAAAGCCTTCCGTCGCCGGCCGCTCGCCGCCCGAGACGATCAGCGCCGCCAGCCGCCCGAACGGCGGATAGCCGGTACGTTCGCGGCTTAAGATCTCGCTGTCGTAGAACGCCTCGCGGTCGCAGGCGACCAGCGCCTTGATCACCGGGTGCTCGGGCTGATGCGTCTGCAGAAAACCGAGGCCGCGGCCCTGCTCGCGCCCGGCGCGGCCGATCACCTGATTGAGCAACTGGAACGTCCGCTCGGCGGCGCGCGGATCGCCGTTGGCAAGGCCGAGGTCGGCATCGATCACGCCGACCAGATTGAGCCGCGGGAAGTGGTGGCCCTTGGCGACCAGTTGCGTGCCGATGACGATATCGACGCGCCCCTCGGCAATCTCGGCCAGTTCGGCGCGCATGGTCTCGATCGAGGTGATGAGATCGCTCGACAGCACCATGGTGCGCGCCTCGGGGAACAGCGCCGCCGCCTCCTCCTGCAGCCGCTCGACACCGGGACCGATGGCGGCCAGGGTGTCCTCGGCGCCGCACTGCGGGCACTGGTGCGGGCGCGGCATCGAGAAGCCGCAGTGATGGCAGACGAGGCGATTGCGGAAACGATGATCGACCAGCCAGGCATCGCAGATGGTGCATGCGAAGCGGTGGCCGCAGGCGCGGCACAGCGTCAGCGGCGCGTAGCCGCGCCGGTTGAGAAACAACAGCGCCTGCTCGCCGCGCTCGACCGCGATTCTGACCGCCTGCGCCAGCGGCGGCGAGATGAAGCGGCCGCGCGGGGCGCCTTCGCGCCGCAAGTCGATGGCCTCGATCTGCGGCATGGTCTGGCCGCCGAAGCGCGAGGGCAATGCGATGCGCTGGTAGCGACCGGTGCGCGCATTCACTTCCGTTTCGACCGAGGGCGTGGCGGAGGCCAGCACGATCGGGATCTTTGCGATGTGCGCGCGCACCACCGCCATGTCGCGGGCGTGATAATGGGCGCCTTCGTCCTGCTTGTAGGCCTGATCGTGCTCCTCATCGACGACGATCAGGCCGAGATCGGCGTAAGGCAGAAACAGCGCCGAACGCGCGCCGACGACGACGCGCGCCTCGCCGTCCGCCACCTGCGCCCAGGTGCGGGCGCGGCTGCGCGGTGTCAGTTCGGAATGCCACTCCAGCGGCCGCACCCCGAAGCGCGCGGCGAAGCGGTCGAGGAACTGCCCGGTCAGCGCGATCTCCGGCATCAAAATCAGCACCTGCCGGCCGCGCCGCGCCATCTCGGCGACCGCCTCGAAATACACCTCCGTCTTGCCCGAGCCGGTAACGCCATCGAGCAGCGCGACGCGGAACGTGTCGCTTGTCGCATGCGCGCGCATCGCCGCGACGGCGGGCTCCTGCTCCGGCGTGAAGTCAGGCGCGGCAAACGACGGATCGGGCGCGGGCGGCGCCGGCGGCTTCGGCAGCGGCTCGACGGTCAGCGTACCCTCGTCCACCAGGGCGTCGATCACGCCGGTGGAGACGCCAGCCTCGCGCGCGGCATCGGCCTTGCCGTGCAACAGCCCATCGGCCACCACCGCGAGCAGGCGCCGCCGCGCCGCCGTCATGCGGGCAGGCGGCGCGCTGACCAGCCGCACGCCGGCGCGCACACGTTCCGGGCCAAGCTGCTCGCCACGCCGCAGCGCCATGCGCAGCACCATGCCGCGCGCCGACAGCGTGTAGCGCGCCACCCAGTCGATGAAGCGGCGCAGTTCCTCGCGCAGCGGCGGCACGTCGACGACCTCGCCGATCTCCTTCAGGCGATTGTGCAGGCGCGGATCGGGCGCGGGATTGTCGGCCCACACCACCCCGGTGACGTTGCGCGCACCGAGCGGAACGCTCACCACCGTGCCCGGCGCGACGTCGAGGCCGGCCGGCACGGCGTAGGAATAGCTCTGGTCGAGCGCCACCGGCACCAGAACATCGACGATGCGCCTTGCCATGGTCACGATGGTCCGCATTAACACAGGGGCAACGGACAGGGTGCGATAACGCTTCGTCTGTCAAGCATGGGGCCGCGATGAGCCAGTCCGCCGAGCAGCCGCACGCCGCGCATTGCGCCGACGATCTCGCCGCCGAGACGGTGCGCTGGCTCCGGCATCTTGCCAGCGAGCGGCGGCTGTCGCCCAAGACGCAGGACGCCTACGGCCGCGACCTGCGCCAGTTCCTCGCCTTCCTCACCGCCCATCACGGCGCGCCGCCGTCGCTGAAGCGATTCGCCGCGCTCGAGATCGCCGACGTGCGCGCCTTCATGGCGGCGCGCCGCGCGGCCGGCGTCGAGGGTCGCTCGCTGATGCGGGCGCTGGCGGGGCTTCGCTCGTTCGGCCGCTTTCTGGAGCGCGAAGGCAAGGGCAAGCTCGGCGCGCTTGCCGCAGTGCGCGCGCCAAAAATCCGCAAAAGCCTGCCGAAACCGATCGCGCCGGCACCGGCGAAACAACTCACCGCGCCTGAGCTTCGCGCCGGCGAGGATCGCGACCCGTGGATCTGGACGCGCGACGCGGCGGTGATGGCGCTGCTGTACGGTTCGGGCCTGCGCATCTCCGAAGCGCTCGGATTGCGGCGCCACGACGTGCCGGCGCCCGGCGAAGGCGACGTCATCGTCGTCACCGGCAAGGGCAACAAGACCCGCATGGTGCCGGTGCTGCGCAACGTGCTGGCCCTGATCGCCGACTACGTCGCGCAATGCCCGCATATGCTGCCGCCGGACGGGCCATTGTTCGTCGGCGCACGCGGCGGACCTCTAAGCCCGCGCATCATCCAGTTGACGATGGAGCGGCTGCGCGGCGCGCTCGGGCTGCCCGACAGCGCCACGCCGCACGCGCTGCGCCATTCGTTCGCCACGCATCTGTTGAGCCGCGGCGGCGACCTGCGCGCCATCCAGGAACTGCTCGGCCACGCCTCGCTCTCGACCACGCAGGTCTATACCGGCATCGATGCCGAGCGGCTGTTGTCGGTCTACGACAGCGCCCACCCGCGGGCGTGATGCCGAACAAGACAGTGGAGGACCGATGATCTCGTGTCCCGGACGCGGCGCAGCGCGGCAGCGGTGCGCCGCAGAGCCGGGACCGTTGCGCGCGCTGCGGCCGGCACGATCCCGGATCAGCGAAGCGGCACGCCGTGCCGCATCGCATCCGGGACGCGAGCGAGGCCTCGACGAGGACGCAGGCCGCGCTACGGATCGAGTTCTGTGTCCCAGTAGAGATAATCGAGCCAGCTTTCGTGGAGATGGTTCGGCGGAAACAGACGGCCGTTGCGGTGAAGCTGATGCACGCTCGGCGCGAACGGCTGCTGGCGCGGATACATGTGCGCCTGCGCCATCGTCAGGTTGGCCTTGCGCAAGTTACACGGCGAGCAGGCCGCGACCACGTTCTCCCATGTCGTCTGCCCGCCGCGCGAGCGCGGCACGATGTGGTCGAAAGTGAGGTCCTCCTTGGCGCCGCAATACTGGCAGGTGAACCTGTCGCGGAGGAAGACGTTGAAGCGGGTGAAGGCAGGATGCGTGGTCGGCTTGACGAAGGATTTGAGTGAGACGACGCTCGGCAGTTGCATCTCGAAGGAGGGACTGTGCACCGCGTGGTCGTAACACTCGACGATGTTGACACGGTCGAGGAACACCGCCTTGATCGCGTCCTGCCACGACCACAGCGATAACGGATAGTAGCTTAACGGCCGGAAATCGGCATTCAGCACCAATACCGGCCAGCCTCCAAGGGAGACATGTTGTGAGACATGCGCGTTCAAGCAACGCTCCTGGCCCGACTCGGCCGCGTGCGGCCGACCTCGCAATACTACAGGCACCGTGACGGCCTTGTGAAGGGCGCGAATTCTAACAGCTTTTCCGCATCTGATGGAATCAGAAGCGGATCTCTAATTTATTGTTCTGACGCGTTTTCTTCACGCGACCGGTTTCCACTTCGCTTGAAAACACGCTTGGCTCAGGCCGTGCGGCCGCGGCCATTGGCGCGCCCTCGCGCCACGGGTTTGGCTGCGGCGAGGCGCCGCGCCGGCGGCTGGGCGGCCTTCGTCTCGCCCGGCACCACCGCCTCGAAACCGGGCGACTTGACCACCTTGTAATAGGCCCAGAACAGGTGCGCGGCGGCGCCGCGCCACGGCCGCCAGGCCTCGCCGAGCGTGGCCGTGTCCTTCGCCGTCGGGCGCGTTTGAAGTTCGAGCGCGATGCGGATCGCCTCCTGCACGGCAAGGTCGCCGGTCGGCCAGGCATCGCCGTGGCCGAGACAGAACAGAAGATAGATGTCGGCGGTCCACGGCCCGACGCCGTGCAGCGCGGTCAGTGCGGCATGGGCCTCGTCGGCGGGCCAATCGGCCATCGCCGCGAGGTCGAGCCGGCCCTTGGCGATCTCGCCGGCGATCGCTTTCAAGGTCCTGATCTTGGCCGCCGACAGCCCGAGGCGGCCGAGCCGGTCGGCGCGCGCCCGGCGGATGTGATCAGGGTGCAGCGGATCGTAGGCGGCCGTCAGCCGGCCCCAGATGGCAGCGGCGGCCTTGATCGACAATTGCTGGCCGCAGATCGTCGAAGCCAGCCCGGCGAAACCCGGCTCGCGGCGGCGTAAGGTCGGCGGCCCGGCCAGCGCCACCACCGGCGCAAGGCGCGGGTCCTGCGCCACCAACGCCGCGATGGCGGCGTCGAGATCGGCCTGGGTGTGGAGGAACGCGGTCATCGGCAGCCAAGCATGGCGGGATTTTCGCGGCCGCGCAAATCAGTCCGGATGGTCTGCAAGTGACCAACCTCAAGTCCAGCGTCATTGCCGGGCATAGCCCGTCGAAGACGGGCGTAACGCCCTGTTGGCCCGTCGAAGACGGGCGTAACGCTGTTTTGCCCGGCCCATCCACCCCCACCCTTCCCTCCCTCCGCAAGCGGGGAAGGGATAAAGAGAGGGGGCTGTTAAGACGTGGATGCCCGTGACAAGCACAGGCATGACGGTAGACAGAACTTTCCCATGCCGCCACCCGTTTTCCGATTCGCGCCGAGCCCGAACGGCTTTCTGCACCTCGGCCATGCCGCTTCGGCGCTCATCAACTTCGACCTCGCCCGGCAAAGCGGCGGGCGCTTCCTCTTGCGCATCGAGGATATCGACACCGCGCGCTGCCGGCCCGACTTTGAGGAGGCGATCTACCAGGACCTCGCCTGGCTCGGCCTCGTCTGGGAGGAGCCGGTGCGGCGCCAGTCGGAGCATTTTCGGCTCTACCGCGCGGCGCTGGAGCGGCTTGCCCGCGACGGCCTGATCTATCCGGCGTTCGAGACCCGCGCCGAGATCGCCCGCGTTGCGAACGCCGGCGGGCGGCGGCCGGCGCACCGCATGTGCTGCGGCTCGACATGGCGGCGGCACTGGCGGCGGCGCTGGCCGCGACCGGGGCGCTGACCTGGACCGAACAGGGCACAGGACCCGGCGGGGAGACCGGCCCCGTCGCCGCGCGGCCGCAGGACTGGGGCGACGTGGTGCTGGCACGCAAGGACACGCCGACCAGCTACCACCTCTCGGTCGTGATCGACGACGCCGAACAGGGCGTCAGCCACGTCGTGCGCGGGCAGGACCTGTTTTACGCCACCGCCCTCCACCGCCTGCTGCAAAGCCTGCTCGCACTGCCCGCGCCGCTCTACCGGCACCACGCCCTGATCGTCGACGAGGCCGGGGCAAAACTGTCGAAATCGACGCACGCCGTCAGCCTGCGCAGCTTGCGCGCCCGCGGCCTTACGCCTGCGGATATCCGCCGAATGGCCGGCCTGCCGCCTACGCCCGACGCGTGACTCCCTTCCCCGGCCATGCGACACTCCATGGCCGGGACGGGGACATTCATGGCATCCAAACCGCGCGCTCCGCGCAAGGCCATTGCGCCTGCATCACGGGCCGGCGCGCCGCGCGCCGGCAAGACCACGGGCAAGACCACGGCCAGCCCGCGCGAGGCTCGCGCCGGCAAGGCCGCAAGCGACGTCGAAACGGCGCTGGCCGCGTTCGCCCACGAGGTCCGCACGCCGCTCACCGGCATCCTCGCCATCAGCGATCTGCTCGTCACCTCGAACCTGCCCGAGCGGGAGCGGCGCTGGGCCGAGACCATCAAGGCCAGCGCCGAGCATCTGGCCGGGCTCGCCACGCTGTTCGTCGATGCGGCACGGCTGCGCGACCGCGGCGCCGCCACCCGCGCCGACTTCTTCGACCTGACCGCACTGGTGCGCCACGCCGGCGACTCGCTGGCCGGCCGCGCCGCCGCCAAGGGCCTCAAGGCCGGCATCGCCACGGCGGGGAAGCTGCCCGCCTTCGTGGTCGGCGACCCCGTGCGCCTGCGCGCGGCGCTGGAAAACCTGATCGACAACGCGGTGAAGTTCACCGAAACCGGCCGCGTCAGTCTCAAGGTGTCGGCCGGCCGCGCCGTCAAGGGCAAGGTCAGGGTCGCCTTCGCCGTCTCCGACAGCGGCATCGGCCTCACCGAGGCGGAGGTGAGACGGCTGTTCCGCCCGTTCACGCAGGCCAGCGCCGCCATTGCCGCGCGGTTCGGCGGCGCCGGGCTCGGGCTGTCGTCGGTCCGGCGGCTGGCGCGCGCGATGGGCGGCGACGTCGTCGCGACGCGGCGGCCGGGCGGCACCACCTTCACCATGACGGTACTGCTCGCCCCCGCGCCCCTTCCCGCCGCCGGCGCACCGCTCGCCTCAGGGGCGGCGGCACCGGCGCGACCGCTGCGGCTGCTCGGGGTCGAGGACAACCCGTTCGGGCGCGTGGTGCTGAGCGCCATCCTCACCGAGTTGGGTCACGCCATCGAGTTCGTCGGCCGCGGCGACGAAGCGATCGCCCGCGCCGCCGGCGGCGGTTTCGACGCCGTGCTGATGGACCTGGTGCTGCCCGGCACCAGCGGCATCGAGGCGATCGGCGCCATCCGCGCATTGCCGCCGCCGCAGGGCCGGGTGCCGATCATCGGCGTCTCCGGGCGCGGCGGTGATGAGCGCAAGGCGCGCACCGCCGGCGCCGACGCCTTCCTCGTCAAGCCGGTGTCTCCGCGCGCTCTTGCGTCTGCGCTTGCGCAAGCGACACGCCGCGCGGCAGCCGCGCCTTGATGATGGCGGCGTTGAGTTCGCCGCCGGCGACGAAGATCGCGGCGATGAAATAGAGAAACACCAGCGCGATGATTACCGAGGCGAGCCCCGCATACATCGACACGTAGTTGCCGGCGAAGCGCGCCAGATACATGCCGAAGCCGATGCCGGACACCAGCGAGGCGACGAAGGTGAACACGATGCCGGGCAGGATCTGCCGGAATGACCGCCGCCCGGCCGGCAGGAAGGCGTGCAGGATGAACAGCGCCGCGATCAGCGCGGCGGTGGCCACCCCGTAGCGCGCGACGTTGAGCAGCCCCTCGCTCGATTCGATCACCAGCGGCACGTAGCGCCGCGCGGTGGCGATCAGCAAGGGCCCGAGCACGATGAGGAACGCCATGGCCAGCGCGGTGAAGGCGGCGACCAGCGTATAGCCGATCGATTCCAGCCTGAGCCAGTACCACGCGCGCGGCTCGGTGACGCCGTAGGCGCGGTTAAGCGCGACGCGAAAGCTCTCGACGCCGTTGGAGGCGAAGTACACCGCCAGCACCGCGCCGATGGTCAGCGCGTCGCCCCGCGTCGTGGTCAGCACGTCGTGGATTTCGCCGGACAGCGTGCTCGCCACCTCGACCGGCCAGACTTCGAGCATCAGGGTGGCGGCCTGATCGGCCAGGTCCTTCGAGCCGACGAAACCGGCCAGCGACGTCAGCACGATCAGGAACGGGAACAGCGCCATCAGCGATGACAGCGCGATGTGGCTTGCGATGGCCCAGCCGTCATCGGCCAGGAACCGCTCGAATGCGTCCAGGGCGACACGGAACACGGCGCGCAGTGGCGTCACGGCAATCCTTGCGATCGATCCCGCCCGCGTCACGCTTACCATCGGCCGCCGCGCGGTGAAAGCGGGACAGGCGCGCGAAAATGGCGGAAGCGGTAATAGCGCAGCGTCACGCGCGGTGCTAAGAACGGCCCATGTCCTCTGCCCTCAGCTTCGTCGTGCTGCCGATCGCCATCGGCGCCGTCGCCTTCGTCCTGCTGCTCGGTCTCTTCAACATGATGCGCGGCGGCTCGCCGGACACCTCGCAGCGCCTGATGCGGCTGCGCGTCCTGATGCAGTTCGTGGCGATCATCATCGCGATGGCCGCCATCTGGCTGATGGGACGCTGACGATGGTGCTGATCAACCGCATCTACACCCGCACCGGCGACGACGGCTCGACCGCACTCGGCAGCGGCGAGCGGCGCCCCAAATACGACCTGCGCGTCGCCGCCTACGGCACCGCCGACGAGACCAACGCCGCGATCGGCGTGGCGCGGCTGCATCTCGCCGCGCGCCCCGACCTCGACGCCATGCTCGGCCGCATCCAGAACGACCTGTTCGACCTCGGCGCCGACCTCGCGGTGCCGCGGCGCGAGGGCAAGGCCGAGCGCCTGCGCGTGATCGCGGCGCAGGTCGACCGGCTGGAGCAGGACATCGACACGCTGAACGCGCCGCTCAGCGAGTTGCGCTCATTCATCCTGCCCGGCGGCAGTCCGGCCGCCGCCCATCTGCATGTCGCGCGCACGATATGCCGCCGCGCGGAACGGATCGCCGTGGAACTCGCGGCCCAGCCGACCGAAGAGGTCAACGAGGCCGTCATCAGGTATCTCAACCGGCTGTCGGACTTTCTGTTCGTCGCGGCCCGCTCGGCCAATGCCGATGGCGCCGGCGACGTGCTGTGGGTGCCGGGGCAAAATCGCTGAACCCGTCTGCGGCGTGCTTACGTTGACCGCGCCGGACGGGGCGATTAGGTTCCGCCGCCGTAGACGTTTGTTCATGGAAAAGGGGAACCGATGAAGGTTCTGGTGCCGGTCAAGCGGGTCGTTGATTACAACGTCAAGATCCGCGTCAAGAGCGACGGCTCGGGCGTCGAGCTTGCCAACGTGAAGATGTCGATGAACCCGTTCGACGAGATCGCCGTCGAGGAGGCGCTGCGGCTCAAGGAAGCGGGCAAGGCGACCGAGGTGGTGGTGGTGTCGATCGGGCCGGCGCAGGCCTCGGAGACGATCCGCACGGGCCTGGCGATGGGCGCCGACCGCGGCATTCTGGTCAAGGCCGAAGGCACGGTCGAGCCGCTCGCCGTGGCAAAAATCCTCAAGGCGGTCGCCGAGGAGGAAAAGCCCGGCCTGATCATTCTTGGCAAGCAGGCCATCGACGACGACTCGAACCAGACCGGCCAGATGCTGGCGGCGCTGCTCGGCTGGGCGCAGGCGACCTTCGCCTCCAAGCTCACCGTGGACGGCGACGAGGTGACGGTGACCCGCGAGGTCGATGGCGGCCTGCAGACGGTGAAGCTCAAGGGGCCGGCGATCGTCACCACCGACCTGCGCCTCAACGAACCGCGCTATGCTTCGCTGCCCAACATCATGAAGGCGAAGAAGAAGCCGATCGACGACAAGACCGCCGACGGCTTCGGCGTCGACCTCACCCCGCGCCTCGAGATCGTCAAGACCAGCGAGCCGCCGGGCCGCAAGGCCGGCGTCAAGGTCGCCTCCGCCGCCGAACTGGTGCAAAAGCTCAAGAACGAAGCCGGGGTGCTGTGATGACGACGCTGTTGATTGCCGAACACGACAACGCCTCGCTCAAGGACGCGACGCCCAAGGCGCTCACCGCCGCAAGCCAACTCGGCGGCGAGGTGCATGTGCTGGTCGCGGGCAAGGACGCCAGGGGCGCGGCCGACGCCGCTGCAAAGCTCAACGGCGTTGCAAAGGTGCTGCTGGCGGATGACGCCGCCTACGCCCACGACCTCGCCGAGCCGCTGGCGGCGCTGATCGTGTCGCTGGCCGGCTCCTACGACGCCATCGTTGCGCCGGCCACCACGCGGTTCAAGAACACCATGCCGCGGGTGGCGGCGCTTCTCGACGTGATGCAGGTGTCGGAGATCATCAAGGTGGTGGCGCCCGACACTTTCGAGCGGCCGATCTATGCCGGCAATGCGATCCAGACCGTCAAGGCGAGGGATGCCAAGAAGGTCATCACCGTGCGCACCTCGACCTTCCAGGCGACCGGCGAGGGCGGCAGCGCGGCGGTCGAGAGCGTGGCGGCGGCCGCCGATCCCGGCGTGTCGAGCTTCGTCGGCGAGGAGGTCGCCAAAAGCGACCGCCCCGAACTGACCTCGGCCAAGATCATCGTCTCCGGCGGCCGCGCCATGCAGAGCCGCGAGAACTTCGCCAAATACATCGAGCCGCTGGCCGACAAGCTGGGCGCGGGCGTCGGCGCCTCGCGCGCGGCGGTCGATGCCGGCTATGCGCCGAACGACTGGCAGGTCGGGCAGACCGGCAAGGTGGTGGCGCCGGAGCTTTACATCGCCGTCGGCATCTCCGGGGCGATCCAGCACCTCGCCGGCATGAAGGATTCGAAGGTGATCGTCGCCATCAACAAGGACGAGGACGCCCCGATCTTCCAGGTCGCCGATTACGGCCTCGTCGCCGACCTCTACCAGGCTGTCCCCGAACTCACCGAAGAACTCGGCAAGATCGGCAAATGACATGCCGCGAACCGGCCGGCCCCTGCGCCGGCCGGTTGCGCCCTGCACGATTTCTCAAAAACGCGAAACTGCGATAAGAGAGGGCGGCTGCAGGGGCTTTGGGGCAGCAGCAGCGCGTGACGCACGCCGCGTGAGATGGTCGAGATGGCGGACAGCATTCAGAAAGTCGGAGTGATCGGCGCGGGCCAGATGGGCAACGGCGTGGCGCATGTCGCCGCACTCGCCGGCTACAGCGTCATCCTCCACGACGTCTCCACCGAGCGCCTCAAGGAGGCGATGGCCACCATCAACGGCAACCTCGCCCGCCAGGTGGCGCGCAACGTCATCACCGAGGACGCCCGCAAGACCGCGCTCGGACGCATCACCGCGGCCGACGCGATGAGCGGCCTGTCCGACTGCGACATCGTGCTGGAGAGCGCGGTCGAGAAGGAAGAGGTCAAGCGCGAGATCTTCCACGAACTGTGCACCGTGCTGAAGCCCGAGGCGCTGATCGGCTCCAACACCTCGTCGATCTCGATCACCCGCCTTGCCTCCTCGACCGACCGCCCGGAACGCTTCATCGGCATCCACTTCATGAACCCGGTGCCGGTCATGGAGCTGGTCGAGCTGATCCGCGGCATCGCCACCGACGACGCCACCTTCGAGACCGCCAAGGCGTTCGTCACCTCGCTCGGCAAGCAGATCGCCGTGGCCGAGGACTTCCCGGCCTTCATCGTCAACCGTATCCTGTTGCCGATGATCAACGAGGCGATCTACACGCTCTACGAGGGCGTCGGCAACGTCGAGGCGATCGACGCGGCGATGCGGCTCGGCGCGCACCACCCGATGGGACCGCTGGAGCTGGCCGATTTCATCGGCCTCGACACCTGCCTGTCGATCATGCAGGTGCTGCACGAGGGGCTCGCCGATTCCAAGTACCGCCCCTGCCCGCTCCTGGTGAAGTACGTCGAGGCCGGCTGGCTCGGCCGCAAGACGAGCCGCGGCTTCTACGACTACCGCGGCGACAAGCCGGTGCCGACGCGCTGAGCGGGCACCGCCATTCAGGCATCATGATACCCTCGACATCCTCGCCCGGAAGGCCGTAAGTTTCTCAAAACGGTCGTGCGGGAGGAATTGTCATGACGTATCGCGGTTTCGTTGGCGTGCTGGCGCTGGCCTGCCTGTTGCTGCCCGGCCCCGCATTGGCGCAGTTTTCCGCGCCCACGCTGAAAATCGGCGTGCTGACCGACGAGACCGGGCCTTATGCCGACTCGGCCGGCCCCGGCTCGATCCTCGCCGCGGAAATGGCGGTCGCCGACTTCGGCGGCACGGTCAAGGGCCACAAGATCGAGATCGTCCACGCCGACACCCAGAACAAGCCGGACGTCGCCGCCGCCATCGCGCGGCGCTGGTACGAGAACGAGGGCGTGTCGGCGATCGTCGATCTGCCGGTGACGCCGATCGCCTTCGCCGTGCAACAGCTCGCCAAGCAGATGAGCAAGACCGTGATGATCACGGCCTCGGCCACCGCCGACTTCACCTCGAAAACCTGCTCGCCGACCTCGACCCATTGGGCCGACGACAGCCACGCGCTCGCCGCCGGCACCGCCAGGGCGATCATGGCCGAGGGCGGCAAGAGCTGGTACTTCATCACGGTCGATATCGCCTTCGGCGCCGCCTTGCAGCGCGACGCCACCGAGGTGATCGAGGCCGGCGGCGGCAAGGTGGTGGGCTTCTCGAAACACCCGGTCGGCAATGTCGATTTCGCCTCCCTCCTGCTGAAGGCGCAGGCGTCCGACGCCGAGCGGATCGGGCTGGCCAGCGTCGGCAACGACCTCGTCAGCGCCATCAAGCAGGCGCACGAATTCCGCATCGGGCTGGACGGCAAGCAGTCGCTGATCGCCTTCCTCGTCTACATCAACGACATCCACGCGCTCGGCCTGGAATCGGCGCAGAACATCGCCGTCACCAGCGGCTTCTACTGGGACCAGAACGACAAGGCGCGCGCCTTCGCAAAACGCTTCTTCGACAAGCGCAACGCCATGCCTTCGAAGAACCAGGCCGAGATCTATACCGCGGTGCTGCACTATTTGCGCGCGGTCGAGGCCGCCGGCACCGACGAGGCGGTGGCGGTCAACCGCGAGATGCGCAAGATGCCGGTCGATTACTTCGGCAAGCCGGCAACCGTCCGCGGCGACGGCCGCGTGCTCTACGACCTGATGCTGTACCGCGTGAAGAAGCCCTCCGAGAGCAAGGCCGCGTGGGATCTCTACGCGCCGGTCAAGGCCATTGCCGCGGCCGAAGCCTTTTTGCCGCAGAACAAGCAGGCATGTCCGGACTGAACGGCGCGGGCACGGGCGATCCCGCGATGCGATTTTTTAATCCACCCACGCTACGAGCGACGAGGCCCGGCATCGGCGGCGCCCTCGACGTCACCGCCTGATCCTACACAGCCGGCGTCATCCCGCGCGCCTGCCGGCTATTTGGCAAGCGCGGCCGAAATCAGGCGCACCGCATCCTCGCTCGCCCATTCCGCAGGGCCGGCGAGGCTGGCGATCTCGCAGCCGTCGCCGTCCACCAGCACCGTGGTCGGCATGCCGAGCGCCCGGCCGATTGCCTTGAGATCCTGGAACACCTTGGCCTTGCTGTCGCTGAAGAAAGCGAGGCGGTTCAGGCCCGCCTCCCTGTAGAACGCCGACGGCTTGTCGAGATCGCGGGTGTCGATGTTGACCGCCACCACCTCGAAATCCTGCGAGCCGAGCTTTGCCTGCAAGCCGTCGAGCGCCGGCATCTCCTTGCGGCAGGGCACGCACCAGGTCGCCCACAGGTTGACGAGCACGGTGCGGCCGCGCCAGTCGGAAAGCTTTTTGGGCTCGCCTGCGGCGTCGGCGAAGGCGAGGTCCGGCAGCCGCAGTGGTTTTGTCGCCATGGTGACGGCGGCGACCTCGCCCTTGGCCAGCGGCGCGATCCGGCTGGCCAGCGCCACCGCCGGCCGGCATGCCGGGTCGCCGCCCGCATTGCGCATCAGCCCGCCGATCCCGTATACCCCGGCGTAGCCGAGGATCGCCCCCGCCAGCACGGCAACAGCGACGAGCGCCAGCCGGCGCGGGCGCACGGGGCGCTTCGGGGCGGGGGTCGGGTCGGTCATGATCTCGGACGTGGCTCCAGACGAAATCCCGGGAGCGGCGCGGGCCGGCATCGGGCACGAGGGTTCAGGCGGGCGGACATGAGCAACACAATGTGGGGCGGGCGATTCTCGGATAGCCCCGCCGCGATCATGGAGGACATCAACGTCTCGATCGACGTCGATCGCCACCTGTTCGCACAGGACATCGCCGCCTCGAAGGCTCACGCCGCCATGCTGGCCGCTCAGGGCATCATCGCGCCGGACGATGCAAAAAACATTGCGCAGGGTCTAGACACGATTTTGTCAGAGATCGTGGACGGAAAATTCACCTTCAAGCGCGCGCTCGAAGACATCCACATGAACGTGGAAAGCCGCCTGGCCGAACTGATCGGCAAGGCCGCGGGGCGGCTGCATACCGCGCGCTCGCGCAACGATCAGGTCGCAACCGACTTCCGCCTCTACGTGCGCGACGAGATCGATGCGCTCGACGCCGCGTTCGCCGATTTCCAGCGGGCGCTGGCGACCCGCGCGCTCGAGCACGCCGACACCGTGATGCCGGGCTTCACCCATCTGCAGACCGCGCAGCCCGTCACCTTCGGCCATCACCTGATGGCCTATGTCGAGATGGCGGCGCGCGACCGCGGCCGCTTTGCCGACGCGCGCGGGCGCCTCAACGAGAGCCCGCTGGGTGCGGCGGCGCTGGCCGGCACCTCGTTTCCGATCGACCGCGAGGCCACGGCGAAAGCGCTCGGCTTCGCGCGGCCGATGGCCAATTCGCTCGACGCGGTGTCCGACCGCGATTTCGTACTCGAAACGCTGTCGGCGGCGGCGATCGCCGCGGTGCACCTGTCGCGGCTCGCCGAGGAGATCGTGATCTGGACCTCGCCGCTGACCGGCCTGGTGCGGCTCTCCGACAAGTTCACCACCGGCTCCTCGATCATGCCGCAGAAGCGTAACCCCGATGCCGCCGAACTGGTGCGCGCCAAGACCGGGCGCATCATCGGCGCGCTCAACGCGCTCTTGATCGTGATGAAGGGGCTGCCGCTCGCCTACCAGAAGGACATGCAGGAGGACAAGGAAGGGGCGATGGCCGCGCTTGCCGCCCTGATGCTGGCGGTGCGGGCGATGGCCGGCATGGTGGCCGACCTCACCCCCGACAAAAAGCGCATGAAGGCCGCCGCCGGCGATGGCTACGCCACCGCGACCGATCTCGCCGACTGGCTGGTGCGGACGCTGCAAATGCCGTTCCGCGAGGCGCACCACGTCACCGGCCGCATCGTCGCCGCCGCGGCCGCGGACGGCCTCGCCCTGCACAAGCTGCCGCTCGCCGCCATGCAGGCGGTGGAACCGCGCATCACGGACAGCGTGTTCGACGTGCTGTCGGTCGAGGCGTCGGTCAAGAGCCGGGCGAGCCTTGGGGGCACGGCGCCGCGCAACGTGCGGACGCAGGCGCGGGCCTGGCTCAAGCGGCTGGAAAAAGAGCAACAGCGTCAATGAAGTTTTGCCGGACGGGACGAGAGGGCTCGCAAATCGCGAGCGGCTTCTATAGGGTGGCGCCAATCCGGGGAACCGTCGTGACCACCATGCTCCGTCCCACCCGCCGCGCCATCGCCATGGCGACGCTGATTGCCGCGGGCCTCGCGCTCGCCGGCTGCGGCCGCAAGGCCGGGCTCGATCCGCCGCCAACCGCCGCCGGCCAGCCCGAGGCGCAGACCGTCGAGCCGCGGTCCAACTCGGCCGAAGTGCAGGGGCGTGCTCTTTTCGGCTCCTCCGACGAGGAAACGGCGCTGCCCCCGGCGCGCGCCGGCAAGAAAGCCTTCGTGCTCGATCCGCTCCTGGACTGAGCCCACGCCATGCACCATTTCGCCTATCGCGACGGCGTGCTGCACGCCGAGGACGTCAGCCTGCCGGAGTTGGCGGGCGCCGTCGGCACGCCGTTCTACTGCTATTCGACCGCAACGCTGACGCGGCACTACCGCGTGTTCAGCGACGCCTTCGCCGATGTGAAGGCGCTGGTCTGCTACGCCATGAAGGCCAATTCGAACCAGTCGGTGCTGCGCACGCTGGCGCGCCTCGGCGCCGGCGCCGACGTGGTGTCGGGTGGCGAACTGAAGCGCGCGCTGGCCGCCGGCATCCCGCCTGAACGAATCGTGTTCTCCGGCGTCGGCAAGACCGCCGACGAATTGCGGCTGGCGCTGGCCGAGGACATTTTGTGCCTCAACATCGAGTCCGAGCCGGAGCTTGAATTGTTGTCGCGGCTCGCGACCGAGACGGGGCGCCGCGCGCGTATTTCCGTGCGCGTCAATCCCGATGTCGATGCCAGGACGCATGCCAAGATCGCCACCGGCAAGGCCGAGAATAAGTTCGGCATTCCGCTGTCGCGGGCGCGCGCCGTCTATGCCCGCGCGGCAAAGCTGCCCGGCATCGACGTGACCGGCGTGGACATGCACATCGGCAGCCAGATCACCGATCTCGCGCCGATGGCCGACGCCTTCGCGCGGCTCGCTTCGTTCGTGCGAACCTTGCGCGCCGATGGCCATGCCATCGACCACATCGATTTCGGCGGCGGCCTCGGCATTCCCTACCACGCCGACCGCGGCGCGCCGCCCGAGCCGCAAGCCTATGCGGCCATCGTCAAAGAGGCGGTGCGCGATCTCGACTGCACGCTGTTGTTCGAGCCGGGGCGGATGATCGTCGGCAATGCCGGGATTCTGGTCGCGCGCGTGATCTACGTGAAGCGCGGCGAAGCAAAGACCTTCGTGGTGATCGACGCGGCGATGAACGACCTGATCCGCCCGACGCTGTACGAGGCGCATCATGACATCCTGCCGGTGCGCGACACTGGCGCGCGCCGCATCACCGCCGACGTGGTCGGGCCGGTGTGCGAGACGGGCGACTATCTCGCGCTCGACCGCGCGCTGCCGGAGCCGGCCGCCGGCGACCTCATGGCCATCATGACCGCCGGCGCCTATGGCGCGGTGCAGGCCGGCACCTACAACACCCGCCCGCTGGTACCGGAGGTGCTGGTCAACGGCGCGGACTACGCGGTGGTGCGGCCGCGCGTCGAAACCGAGGAATTGATCGCGCTGGATCGCATCGCGCCATGGCTGTGAGAGGCGCGCGGTGATATACAAACCCGAGACTGCTAGCACGATCCGGTCGAGTTAATTTGAAGAGACAACTTTCGCCGTCATGCCCGCGCATAGCCGTTCAAAGAACGGCGTTCCGTCGAACGCCTATGTCGCGGGCATCCACGTCTTTACGGCAATTCGTCAGGCAAGACGTGGATGGCCGGAACAAGTCCGGCCATGACGGGGCACAATTATGCCCCGTTCATCCTTGATGGGCCTCACCGCCCGACGATCAGGCCCTTGGACGTGACCACCGCCCAGCGGCCGTCCTCGCCGCGCTTGAGGCCGGCAACGGTGCCGACGCCCGGCAGCGGATCGCCGGGGTAGACCGCATAGCGCACACCGCCGGACTCGACCTCCGCGCCGCCGGGCACGATGCGGTTGAGCCGCCAGCCGGCAACCACCTGCGGCCGGTCGGGCTCGCGCGCGGCGGCCGGTTTCGGCACCGAGCCGGTGACGTCGGCGGCGGCAGCTGCGGTCTTGCGATCCTTATCCTGCGCCTCGACGAGTTTTGCGAGTTTCGCCGCCTGCTCGTCCTGCGCCTTCTCGGCCTTGTCGAGGCGCTCGCCGAGCTTGCCGAACTGGGCCGTGCGCGCCTTCGCGGTTTTCTCGGCGTCGGCCTTCACGCCCGCCAATTCCTTCTCGAGCCGGGCGATGGCCTCGCGCGCGCTCTTCAACTCGTCGGCGGAGGCGGCCTGAGCCGTCACCTGAACCTTAGTCGTCTCCGACGATAGCGCACTTCCGAACGTCGTGGCGGCCAGCGAACCGCCGACCGCGCCGATCAGGGCCGCCACCGCCACCAGCGCGGCTACCCGGCCGCCCCAGCCGCGCCGCGGCTCCGGCGTCGGACCAAAACCGTCCCGCGCGGCATGCCAGCCGGCGCCCCCGCCGGCACCGGCATCGGCGCCGCCACGATACACCACGATCTCGGTCGGCTCGCGCGGCGTCACGGCCGCTTTGGCCTCATCATTGGTACCGTTGTCGGGAGAGGGGTCGCGCGCGTCGTCGCTCATGGCCGGTCGTCCTCGGATGGATTCACCAAACAGTCACCTTGTTGTGTGGCCTATTGGTTAAGTCTTTGTGACCGCATGAGGGCGTTTCAGCGCGGCTCGACGACGAGGGTTTGCGCGGCCCGGCCGAAATAGCCCTGCCGGTCGCCGAGCCGGCCCACCGCAATACCGGCGCCATCCGTGCCGATCCACGTTTCGGCGTTGAGCAGCACCCAGTCGCCGACCGGCTCGCGGGCCATGCTGATGGTGAGATCGGCGTTCATGAAACGCCAGTCACGAAAATCGAGCGGCGAGGACGTGTTGCAGAAATCCGCCGTCACGGCCGCCCGCATCGCCTGCGACACGGACTCGCCGGCGATCAGCGGGCGCTCGACGCGGAACCAGGCCGGGCCGCTGCGCGGCTGGAGCAGGTGACTGCGGGCGCCACGCACCTCGAGCCCGGCGGTGAACGGGTGCATCACCTTGGGGTCGAGCTTGGCGCACGCCTCCGGCAGCGGCACGTCGATGGCCACATCCGCCACGTCGTCCGGCAAGGATTGGCGCTCGGAGCGAATCTTGAGCACCTCGGCCCGCACCACCTCCTTGCCGCCGGCCGAAAGCCGCACGCCGCAGAGCTGAATCTTGCGGCCCTGACGCAGCACCTCGCGCTCGATCGCGAGCGGGGCGACCGGCACCGGCCGCATCAGGCTCAGCGTCAGCCGCGCCACCCGCATCGGCACCGGCGCCGGCATCCGCTCCGCCACCCAGGTGACGAGCGCGGCCGGCGCGCCGCCGTGCTGCATGGTGGCGTCCCATGGCCCCGCCGCATGCGGCGTGGTGATGGCGGTGTCGCCTTCGACGCGGAACACGTAGTCGGCCGGCGCGGCCACGGGATCGCTCACCGGGGCCGTCACAATGGCGGGTCGACGGCGGCGTCGTATTCCGCCGCAAGACGGGCGATCAGTTCGGCCGCCGGAACGACGCGGCTGACGCTGCCGATGCCCTGCCCTGAGCCCCAGATTTCCTTCCACGCCTTCGGCTTGTGCCGCTCGCCGCTGTCGTCGGTGCCGAAATTCATCTGGCTCGGATCGGACTGCGGCAGGTTGTCGGGGTCCATCCCGGCGGCGGCGATCGAGGGCTTGAGGTAATTGCCGTGCACGCCGGTGAACAGGTCCGAGTAGACGATATCCTCAGCGCCGGAGGCCGCCACCATCTGCTTGTAACGATCGACCGCGTTGGCTTCCTCGGTCGCGATGAAGGCCGAGCCGATATAGGCGAAGTCGGCGCCGAGCACGCGCGCGGCGCGGATGGCGCGGCCGGTGCCGATGGCGCCCGACAGCGCAAGGGGACCGTCGAACCAGGCCCGCGTCTCGGCCACGAACGCGAACGGCGACAGCGTGCCGGCATGGCCGCCGGCGCCGGCGGCGACGAGGATCAGCCCGTCGGCGCCCTTCTCCACCGCCTTGTGCGCGAACTTCTGATTGATGACGTCGTGGAACACCAGCGCGCCCCAGCCGTGCGCGGCCTGGTTCAGGTCCTCGCGCGCGCCGAGCGAGGTGATCAGCATCGGCACCTTGTGCTTCTCGCACAGCGCAAGGTCGTGTTCGAGCCGGTTGTTGGAGCGGTGCACGATCTGGTTGACGGCGAACGGCGCCGACGGCCGCTCGGGATGTGCCTTGTCATGCGCCGCCAGCTCCTCCTTGATGCGCGCGAGCCACTCGTCGAGCAGCGCCGGCGGGCGGGCATTGAGCGCCGGAAACGCCCCGACGATACCCGCCTTGCATTGCGCGATCACGAGATCCGGCACCGAGACGATGAACATGGGCGAGCCGATCACCGGGATCCTCAGGCGGTTCTTGAACAAAGCCGGCATCGACATGCGGAAACGTCCTCTTGAATTGTCCTTGCGGCGGAATTGACCGGCGGGCGGGAGACTTGAGCAGAACACTTGAGCAGAACACCTGACGACGATGCCAGATGCCGCGGGCCTGCCGCAACCGGCTCGTGCCGCGGCGCCAGAGCTCCGCTTCTGATAGAATGAGAAGCAGGGTTCTAGTTGTTCCTTTGTCGCGTTTTCTTCACGCGAACCGGTATCCACTTCGCTCGAAAACGCTCTATTGGCACATCGCGCGGGTGACGTAATTTTCCATCCGGCAAGCGCCCGGATCGTCGGTCCGGTTCGTCAACAGCGCACGCGCCGAGCACACCTGGGCGGCTTCGACATCCATGCTCTTGCCGTCCTTGAATCCCTTGTCGCGGCACAGCCGCTCGGCCGCCGCCTGACAGTCCGGCGCGCCGTTGGCGGATACGGGGCAGATCGCCCGGCCGGTCGCGACCGTCGCGCGGCGAAGCTCGGGCAGGCCGGCGCCGGCGTCTTTGGCACGCGCGTTGAAATCCTCGATGACCTCCGCCGGCGACTTCAGCGGCGGCGGCGACCACACCGGGGCGGGCGCCTCGAACAGCTTGTCGAGATCGCCGAACAGCCCGCGCGGCGGCGGGGCGGGCGGAGGCGATGGCGCCTGCGGCGCCGGGACGCTCTCGACCGGCGGCACCGGCGCCGGTGCCTGTGCCTGTGCCTGTGCCGATCCTTGCGCGGGGGCCAGCGCAACCGGGGCTGCGGCGACGGCCACCGCCCACAGCCATCCGGCCACCGCTCTGCCCGTGCGCACGCTCATTCCGTCAGCCTATCGCGCGGGCCACCGTCGCGAAAGGGAACGCCTCAGAACAGGCCGCCGACGAGAACGAAGCCGCCGACCAGCAGCACGGCGCCGACCGTCACCCAGAAGCCGAGGCGCTTTTCGATCTGGGCGCGGATGACGTCGCCATAGAGCGTCAGCAGCACCGCGACGATGAAGAAGCGGCCGCCACGGGCGATGATGGAGAACAGGATGAACAGCCAGAGGTTATAGTCGGCGAAGCCCGAGGTGATGGTCACCACCTTGTAGGGGATCGGCGTCAGCCCCTTGAGCACGATGATCCATGCGCCGTATTCGGCGTAAGCGGCGCGGAACGTCTCGACCTGGTCGCCGTAGCCATACAGCCCGATCAGCCATTGCCCGACGGAATCGTAGAGCAGCGCGCCGATGGCATAGCCGACCACGCCGCCGGCCACCGACGTCACCGTGCAGACCAGGGCGTAGAGCCACGCCTTCTTCGGCCGCGCCAGCGACATCGGGATCAGCATGACGTCGGGCGGGATCGGAAAGAACGAGCTTTCCGCGAACGAGATCAGCGCGACGATCCACAGCGCATGCGGCTTGTCGGCGGCGGCGATGCACCAGTCGTAGAGTCGTCTCAGCATGGCGGTTCAGGAAAATCCAGCAGGTTCCACGCGCAGGGGCGCGCGCAGGCGGAGGTGCCAAGCTCTGACGTCAAGGACGTCGGACCAGAGCCAACGGGCGACCTCTCATTGGCGTTAGTGGCGCATGATCTTGTCCGAAAACCGGCTCCCGCCCTCGGGTCAAGCCCGAGGGAAGGCTTTTTCGGGATCACGCTTTAGCTATGCTTGCGTCGGCGCCGGCTGTCCAGCGCGACGATTGGCCGCCCGGCCTCGGCTGGCAGCGGCCGGCGCAAGGCCGGCGTTGCGGCCTTCGGCAGCTTTTCGGCGATGCCGAGCAGGGTTTCGCGGCGTTCCATCTCGGCCCAGACCTCCTGCGGCTTGACGCCGACGGCCACCCACAGCACCGCGAGGTTGTAGAGCAGGTCGGCGCTTTCGCGCACCACCGCCTCGGCGTCGCCGCCGACCGCGTCGAGCACCACCTCAATGGCCTCTTCGGCCATTTTCTTGGCCGCCTTGGCGGGGCCGCGACTGAGCAGCCGCGCGGTGCGCGAGACCTCGGGATCGAGATGCTGCGCCGCCTGAACCGCCAGATAAAGCCGCTCGAGCGAATCACTCATGCCGGGGACGCTAGCGGAAATCCATGGCGAGCGTGTTAACGGCCTCTCAGTGCCTGCCGGCGCTCAGTAGCGGCGATAATAATAGCGCCGGGGCTGATAGGCCCCGCCGTAGTAGCCGTAGTCGGGGGCGCGGTAATAGCGCGGGCCATAATAGGCCGGGCGGCCGTAGTAATAGTCGTAATAGTCGCGGCGCTGCGACTCGGCGATCGCCGTGCCGATCATGCCCATCGCCATCCCCATGAACGCCATGCCGGCGGCGGACGAGCCGTGGCTGCGCCGCACCGCGCGGCGCTTGCGCTTGGCGGCGCTGACGTCGGTCAACTGCGCCGTGGACGCGGCCCGGTCGGCCGACGCCGCCGGCACCGCCGTCTGGCCCGAGGCCGCGGCGGGCGCCGCCAGCATCATCAGCGCCAACCCTGCGACCGCACCGGCGATGGCGGCGCGACGGGCTGAACCTTTTCCTGCGCGTTGCGACATTCCCCTACCTCCCTGAGGCGATGGCCGCCGTTCCGATAATCATAACGCCGGCGTTGCCGCGCCGGTTCCAGTGTACGGGCGCGGCAGCCGCACCACAATCACCTGCCATTCACTTGCCATTTGCAATGCTGCGCGGTTTGAACGAGAGACAGGCATGGCCGGGATAGCCGCCATATATGCGTATGCCGGGTGCGCGTTGTCGGAGGCCGCCGTGATCGCCCTGATGCCGGGCCAATCGAACACCACGAGACGGACGCCGCGCCGGCGGATCACCGCGGCCGGCGCCGTCGTGCTGGCACTGGCGCTGGCCACAGCGGCCATGGTGGCGGACGCCCATGCCGCGGCCGCGATCCGCCTCCTGCTCGACCGCCCGATCGACGCGATGGCCACGCCGCTCGCCGTGGCAAGCCGGGCCACCTTTGCCGCCGAGGACCTGAGCGTCACCATCGTCCCCGGCAACGGCGCCACGGGCGGCAACCGCGACGTGTTCGCGCGGCTTGCCGCCGGCGACGCCGACATGGCGCTGGCCGACATCAACGCGCTGATCCAGTACCGCGACCGGCCCGACGCCGCCGCGCTCAAGGCGGTCTACGTGATGACCAACGCCGCGGGCTACGCCATCGTCGCCCGGCGCAGCCGCGGCATCCGCAGCCTCTCCGACCTCGCCGGCAAGACGCTGGGCTTCGTCGAGAACGAGCCGGCGATCGCGTTCTGGCCGGCGCTCGCCCGTCTCAACGGCCTCGCCGACGAGGATGACGGCAAGGTACGGCTGCAACGCATCGGCGCGGCGGTGCGCGAGCCGATGCTGTCCGCCGGCCAGCTCGATGCCGTCACCGGCCTCGCCTGGCTGGCACCGATCAACCTCCGGGACCACGGCATTCCGGCCGGCGACCTCGCCGTCTTCCGCTACGCCGACTACGGCGTTGCCGCCTACGGCCTCGCCATCGTCGTCAGCCCGAAATTCGCCGCCGAGCAGCCGGAGGCGGTGCGCGGCTTCCTGCGCGCGTTCAACGTCGCGCTGCGCATGACGCTCAAGGACCCGGCCGGCGGCATCGCCGACCTGCTGGCGCGGATGAATGGCGCCAACCGCGCCATCGAGCTGACCCGGCTCAACGCCATCATTCGCGACGACATCCTCACCGACGAGGTGCGCCGCAACGGCCTCGGCGGCATCGACCCGCAGCGCTTCTCGCTTGCCCTCGACCAACTGTCCGAAGGTCTCAAGCTACGCGCCAAACCGGCGCTGGCCGACATCTTCGACGCCTCCTTCCTGCCGCTGCCCGACAGCCGGCGGCTCGACTAAAGGGATTGACCTTCCAATGAGAACGTCATTGCCGGGCTTGACCCGGCAATCCATCCTTCCTGAAAAGATGGACACGCGGGCCAAGCCTGCGTGTGACGCCAAGGGCCGGACCGGCTCCCGAGGACTGCCATGTCGCTGATCCGCCTCTACACCCGCGTGCTCGGCCTGCTCGGACACGAGGCGCGGCTCGGCTGGCTTTTGGCCGGCGCCAACCTTGCGCTGGCCGCCGCGCAGTTCGCCGAGCCGGTGCTGTTCGGCCGCATCATCGACGTCCTGTCCGGCACGCCGACGACGCGGGCGACGACGGCATGGTGGGAGACCGGCTCGCCGTGGCCTCTGCTCGCCGCCTGGGTGGCGTTCGGGCTGTTCACGATTCTCTGCGGCGCCGTGGTGGCGCTCAACGCCGACCGCCTCGCCCATCGCCAGCGCCAGGCGGTGCTGACCGGCTATTTCGAGCACATCCTGCAACTGCCGCTGACCTTCCACACCGGCACCCATTCGGGGCGGCTGATGAAGGTCATGCTGCAAGGCACCGACGCGCTGTGGCGGCTGTGGCTTGGCTTCTTCCGCGAGCATTTCGCGGCCATCGTCTCACTGGTGGTGCTGCTGCCGCTCGCCTTCGCCATCAACTGGCGGCTGGCGCTGTTGTTGTTCGCGCTATGCATCGTGTTCACCGCGCTGACCACCATGGTGGTGCGCAAGACCTACGGCTTGCAGAGCGAGGTCGAGGCGCACTACAGCGACCTCTCCGCGCGCGCCTCCGACGCGCTCGGCAACGTGGCGCTGGTGCAGAGTTTCGTGCGCGTCGAGGCCGAGGTGGCGGGCCTGCGCGGCGTCGCCGACAAGCTGCTCGCGGCGCAGATGCCGGTCCTGTCATGGTGGGCGCTGGTCACGGTGATGACGCGCGCCTCCACCACCATCACGGTGCTGGCGATCTTCACCGTCGGCATCTATCTGCACGGAGAGGGCCTCACCACGGTCGGCGAGATCGTGATGTTCGTGTCCTTCGCAACGCTGTTGATCCAGAAGCTCGAACAGGTCGTCGCCTTCATCAACAGCGTGTTCATGGAAGCGCCGCGGCTGCAGGAATTTTTCGACGTGCTCGACGCCGTGCCCGCGGTGCGCGACCGCCCCGGTGCCATCGATGCCGGGCGCCTCAAGGGACTGGTCGAGTTCAAGGACGTCTCGTTCTCCTACGACGGCAAGCGCCCCGCCGTCGCCGACCTCTCCTTCACCGCGCTGCCGGGCGAAACCGTCGCGCTGGTCGGGCCGACCGGCGCGGGCAAGTCCACCGCCATCGCCCTGTTGCACCGCGCCTTCGATCCGCAGTCGGGCGTCGTCAAAATAGACGGCATGGACGTCCGCAGCCTGACGCTGGCCTCGCTGCGCCGGAACATCGGCGTGGTGTTTCAGGAGGCGCTGCTGTTCAACCGCTCGATCGCCGACAACCTGCGCGTCGGCAAGCCCGACGCCACCGAGGCGGAAATGCGCGTCGCCACCGAGCGCGCACAGGCGCTGGAGTTCATCGAGCGCGGCAGCGACAAATTCGAGACCCACGCCGGCGAGCGCGGCCGCATGCTGTCGGGCGGCGAACGCCAGCGGCTGTCGATCGCCCGCGCGCTGTTGAAGGACCCGCCGATCCTGATCCTCGACGAGGCGACCTCCGCGCTCGATGCCGTGACCGAGGCCAAGGTCAACGCGGCGCTCGATGAGGTGATGAAGGGCCGCACCACCTTCGTCATCGCCCACCGCCTCTCCACCATCCGCAACGCCACGCGCATTCTGGTGTTCGACGACGGCCGCATCATCGAAAGCGGCACCTTCGACGATCTGGTGGCGCAGGGCGGCCACTTCGGGCAACTCGCGCGGGCGCAGTTCATGGTGCAGGCGGACATAGCGCCACCTTAAGCAAATGCGGCCGAAATGCGGCCGCAACGCATTCGCCGCATTGGTCCGCGCCCCCTGTTCGCGCCGCGCCACGCAGTGTATGTTGCCGCATCACCTCCGGGGTCGCTGGTTGGCGGTTGCGTTGCTCCGGCAACGAGGCGCCTTAAAGTCCGACGTTCCGCGCTCCCGCGTTGACCATCCGCGCTGACCTGACGGCCGCAAAGCAAAACGGAATCCGCTGGTGTCTTTTGTTCCGACCTTCCGCCGCACCTTTCTGTTGACCATCGCTGCCGCCGCTGCGGTGACGCTTGCCACAGCCCTTCAGCCGCGCGATGCGCAGGCCGAGGCGCTGCTTCTGATCGAAGCGGACACCGGCAAGGTGCTGCAGGCCGACAACGCCACCTATCCCTGGTATCCGGCCTCGCTGACCAAGCTGATGACGGCCTACGTCACGCTGCAGGCGGTCAAGGACAAGCGCATCGCGCTCGATACGCTGCTCACGGTATCGCCGACCGCCGCCGCGCAGCAGCCGTCCAAGATGGGATTTGCGCCGGGCACCCAGCTTACCGTCGATAACGCGCTGAAGATGATGATGGTGAAGTCCGCCAACGACATGGCGGTGGTGCTGGCGGAAGGCGTCGGCGGCTCGATCGACGGCTTCTCGGCGCTGATGAACGACACCGCGCAGCGCCTCGGCATGACGCAGTCGCACTTCGTCAATCCCAACGGGCTGCCGGCCGACGGTCAGGTGGTCTCGGCGCGCGACATGGGCATCCTCGCCCGCGCGATCATGCGCGACCTGCCGGACTACGAATATTTCGTCCACATCCCGGCGATCAAGTTCGGGCGCCGCGTGACGCAAAACTTCAACCGGCTGATCGGGCGCTATCCCGGCGCCGACGGCATGAAGACCGGCTTCATCTGCGCCTCCGGTTTCAACCTCGTGGCCTCGGCGACGCGCGACGGCCGCCGGCTGATCGCGGTGGTGCTTGGCGCGGCCTCCTCGCGCGAACGCACCATCAAGGCGGCCGAACTGCTCGACCGCGGTTTTGGCAGCGGCACGCTGTCGTGGCTGCGCCCGGCGCTCGGCACGGTCGAGGGATTGGCGCCGATCGCGGCCGCGCCGCCCAACCTGCGCGACGAGGTCTGCGGGCCCAAGCGCAAGCGCCCGGCGGCGGAGAACGAGGATGAGGTCGCGGGCGGCGAGGACAACGGCTTCCGGCTGTTCGCCGCCGGCTTTCAGCCAACCGCCGGTCCCAAGCCCGCCGAGTTGCTGGCGATGCCCGCGGCGCCCGCCGAGCCGGTCATCGTCTACACCGGGCCGGCGCGCACCGGCGCGGCGCTGATCGCCGTGGCCGAAGAGGAAGCGCGGCGCCAGGACGCCCAGATCGCGCAGGCACGCGCCGCGCGCCAGGCCAAGCGCAAGCACGCCGCCAAGCACAAGCCCGGCGACAGCGACAAAGCCGCCGACAAGGCGAAGGTGACGGCGACCATCGATACCCGCGCGGCAAAGCCGGCGGCGCCGCGACACAATGGCGCGGCCGCGACCAAGGACAAGGACGCCAAGCCGGCAGCGCCGAAGGCCGCGGCACCGAAGGCTGCAGCCGCGAAACCCGCCCCGAAACCCAAGACCGCTTCCGCCCACCCGGGCGCGCCCAAGACCGCCGCAAAGCCGGCGACGACGGGCGACGACGCCGGCAAGCGTCCCTGACGTCCCCCTCCTCCCTCCTGCCGACGGCGGCCGCGCAACTTGCTTCGCGCCGTCGTTCGCTCGATACTTCGCGAAAGCCGCCTTCGCGTGGAGGCATCTGGAGGACGACATGGAGCGGATCTGGCTGAAGCACTACCCGGCGGGCGTGCCGCACGACATCGACCCGACGCAATACGCCTCGCTGGTGGATCTGCTCGAGGAGAGCTTCGCCAAGTTTCGCGACCGCAAGGCCTTCATCTGCATGGACAAGGCCATCACCTACGGCGAGCTTGACGAGATGTCGGTGGCGCTCGGCGCCTGGCTGCAGAGCAAGGGCCTGAAAAAGGGCGCGCGCGTCGCCATCATGATGCCGAACGTGCTGCAATACCCGATCGCCAGCGCCGCCGTCCTGCGCGCCGGCTACACGGTGGTCAACGTCAACCCACTGTATACGCCGCGCGAACTGGAGCACCAGCTCACCGATTCCGGCGCCGAAGCCATCATCATCCTGGAGAATTTCGCCGCGACGCTGCAGAAGGTGATCGCCAGAACCAGCGTCAAGCACGTCGTGCTCGGCACCATGGGCGACCTCTTGGGCTTCAAGGGGTTGATCGTCAATTTCGTCGTGCGCCGCGTCAAGAAGCTGGTGCCGGCGTTCTCGCTGCCGGGCGCGGTCGCCTTCAACGACGCGATCGCTGCCGGGCGCCGCATGACGCTGGCAAAGCCCACGCTCGGGCCGGACGACGTCGCGTTCCTGCAATACACCGGCGGCACCACCGGCGTCTCCAAGGGCGCGACGCTGATCCACCGCAACATCGTCGCCAACATGCTGCAGAACGACGCCTGGCTGCAACCGGCGCTGAAGAAGCCGCCGACGGTCGATCAACTGATGATCGTCTGCGCGCTGCCGCTCTACCACATCTTCGCGCTGACCGCGTGCTTCCTGCTCGGCGTGCGCACCGGCGGCGTCAACCTCTTGATCCCCAACCCGCGCGACATTCCCGGCTTCATCAAGGAATTGCAGAAGTACCAGGTCAACAGCTTCCCGGCGGTCAACACGCTCTACAACGCGCTGGTGCATCACCCCGACTTCGGCAAGATCGACTTCTCCAAGCTCAAAGTGTCGTTCGGCGGCGGCATGGCGGTGCAGAAGCCGGTGGCCGACGCCTGGCTGAAGGCGACGGGCACCGCGCTGTCGGAAGGCTACGGCCTGTCGGAGACCTCGCCGGTCTTGACCTGCAACCCGGCCGACACCGACCGCTATACCGGCTCGATCGGCCTGCCGGTGCCTTCGACCTGGATTTCGATCCGCGACGACGACAACAACGAACTACCGCTCGGCCAGCCCGGCGAAATCTGCGCCAAGGGGCCGCAGGTGATGGCCGGCTACTGGAACAGGCCGGACGAGACCGCCAAGGTGATGACGCCGGACGGCTACTTCCGCACCGGCGACATCGGCATCATGGACGAGAACGGCTATATCAAGATCGTCGATCGCAAGAAGGACATGATCCTTGTTTCGGGCTTCAACGTCTATCCCAACGAGGTCGAGGAAGTGATCGCAAGCCATCCCGGCGTGCTGGAATGCGCGGTGATCGGCATCCCCGACGAGAAATCGACCGAGGCGGTGAAGGCGTTCGTGGTGAAGAAAGATCCCAACGTCACCGCGCAGGACATCATCGCCTTCGCTGCCACCGAGCTCACCAACTACAAGGTGCCCAAGCACATCGAGTTCCGCAGCGACCTGCCCAAGAGCAACGTCGGCAAGATTTTGCGCCGCGAGCTGCGTGACGAGACGCCGCAGCAGAGGGTTGCCTGATGGCGGCGGCGACGGACGTCGCGCCGGCGGAGATCATTGCGTTCTGGCGCGAGGCCGGACCGGCGCAGTGGTACGCCAAGGACGACGGGTTCGACGCCGAGTTGCGGCGGCGCTTTCTCGGCGTGTGGGAGGCGGCGCGCGACGGGCGGCTCGCGTCATGGGAGGACAGCGACGAGGGCGCGCTGGCGCTGATCCTGGTGCTCGACCAGTTCTCGCGCAACATGTTCCGCAACGATGCGCGCGCCTTCTCGGCCGATGAACAGGCCCGCGCGGTCGCGGGACGCGCCATCGCCAAGGGCGTCGATCAGCGCATCGAGCCGGCCTTGCGTGCCTTCATGTATCTGCCGTTCGAACATTCGGAGGAGATGGCCGATCAGGAGCGCAGCGTCGCGCTGTTCCGTGCGATGGGCGATGCCGAAAGCCTGAAATGGGCCGATCTGCATCTCGACATCATCAAGCGTTTCGGCCGCTTTCCCCACCGCAACGCGGTGCTCGGCCGCGCCACCACGCCGGAGGAAGAAGCGTTCCTCACTGAGGGCGGGTTCAAGGGATAGCGCCGGCCCGTGTGGTTGGTCATGCGCGGACTTGATCCGCGCATCCAACCCCCACCCTACCCTTCCCCTTGCAGGGGGAGGGATAAAGGAAGGGATCGTTCAAAGACGTGGATGGCCGGGACGAAGCCCGGCCATGACAAATGGATTACTTCGAATCTATCAGCTTAAGCCACTCGTCCTCGCTCAGCACCGTCACGCCGAGCGCGCGTGCCTTGTCGAGCTTCGAGCCGGCCGCCTCGCCCGCCACCACATAGTCGGTCTTCGACGACACCGAGCCCGCGACCTTGGCCCCCAACCGCTCGGCCGACGCCTTGGCCTCGTCGCGGCTGAAGCGCGTCAGCGCGCCGGTGAACACCACCGTCTTGCCGGCGACCGCCGTGTCGGTCTTGATCCGCTCGGCATCCTCGACGGTGATCTCGGCCAATAGATCGTCGAGCGCACGCACGCTGCGCGGCTCGGCGAAGAACTCGACAATGGCATCGGCGACCACCTTGCCGACGCCCTCGATGGCATTGAGATCGGCATAGGCTTCCGACGCGTTGCCCTCCGGGCTGCGACCGGCCGCGGCCTCCCCCATCGCGGCACGAAACGCATCCATGCTGCCATAGTGGCGCGCCAGCAGTTTCGCGTTGCCCTCGCCGACATGGCGGATGCCGAGGGCAAAGATCGCGCGGTGCAGCGCGATATGGCGCCGCTCGTCGATGGCGTTGAACAGGTTGTTCGCCGAGGTCGCGCCCCAGCCCTCGCGCTCGGCCAGCGGCGGGCCTTTCTTTCCATCGCGCGCCTTGAGCGTGAAGATGTCGGCCGGCGCGCGCACCAGCCCCTCATCGAAGAACGCCGCGACCTGCTTTTCGCCCAGCCCCTCGATGTCGAAGGCGTTGCGCGAGACGAAATGCTTGAGCCGCTCCACCGCTTGTGCCGGGCAGCTCAAGGTGTTGGTGCAGCGGCGCACCGCCTCGCCCTCCTCGCGCACGGCATGGCTGCCGCAGGCCGGGCAGGTCGTCGGAAACCGGTAAGGCTCGGCGCCCTTCGGCCGCTTGTCGAGGACGACGCCGACCACCTGCGGGATGACATCGCCGGCGCGCTGGATCGTCACCGTATCGCCGATGCGGATATCCTTGCGCGCGATCTCGTCCTCGTTGTGCAGCGTGGCGTTCTGCACCACCACCCCGCCGACGGTGACGGGAGCGAGCTTGGCCACCGGCGTCAGCGCCCCGGTGCGCCCGACCTGGATGTCGATGGCGTTGAGAACGGTGGTCGCCCGCTCGGCGGCGAACTTGTGCGCGATGGCCCAGCGCGGGCTGCGCGACACGAAGCCGAGCCGCTCCTGCCAGTCGAGCCGGTTGACCTTGTAGACCACGCCGTCGATATCGTAGCCCAGCGTGGCGCGCTGTGTCTCGATGCCGCGATAGTAGTTCATCACGTCCTCGACGCTGTGGCAGAGCGTCATCAGCGGATTGACCACGAACCCCGCGTGCCCGAGCCAATTGACCATCTCGAACTGCGTATCGGCGGGCAGCGCGCTCATCTCGCCCCACGCATAGGCGAAGAATTTCAGCGGGCGCGCCGCCGTGATGCCGGCATCCTTCTGCCGCAAGGAGCCGGCGGCCGAGTTGCGCGGATTGGCGAACACCGTGTCGCCGGCCGCCGCCTGCTTCCTGTTGAGCGCGAGAAAATCCTCGCGCAGCATGTAGACCTCGCCGCGCACCTCGCACACCGCGGGCACGTCGCGGCCCTTCAGCTTGTGCGGAATATCCTTCACCGTGCGCACGTTGGCGGTGACGTCCTCGCCCTCGAAACCGTCGCCGCGCGTCGCGCCGGTGACGAGTTCGCCGTGTTCATAGCGCAGCGTCAGCGACAGCCCGTCGATCTTCGGCTCGGCGACGATGATCGGAAACTCGCCGTCGTCGAGCCGCAGGAAGCGCCGCACGCGCGCCACGAACTCGGTGACATCGGCATCCGCAAAGGCGTTGCCGAGCGACAGCATCGGCACGGCGTGGCGCACTTTTGCAAAGCGCCCCGAGGGCTGCGCGCCGACCCGCTGCGTCGGGGATTCCGCCGCGACGAGATCCGGAAAGCGCGCCTCGATGTCCTCGACGCGGCGGCGCAGCGCATCATACGCCGCATCCGAGATGGTCGGCGCATCGTGCTGGTAATAACGGGCGTCGTGGCCCTCGATCTCGAGCGCAAGGCGCGTCAGTTCGACCCTGGCCTGCGCCTTGGTCAACTCATCGACGGGGGTAAGAGGTTTTGCGCGTTTCGCCATCGGTACCTGGAGCGCTTCTCTGCCTGACGTCACGGCCGGGCATAGCCTGTCGAAGACGGGCGTGAACGCCCTTTCGTCCCGGCCATCCATCCCCCACCCTACCCTCCCCCGCTTGCGGGGGAGGGATAAAGGGAGGGGGGACCCACGGGTCAAGCCCGCGGGTGACGGCAGGAACACGTTTTACATCTCTGCGCCGCGCAACAGCCGCTCGGCGGCGGCACGCGCTTCCTTGGTGATCTCCGCGCCGGCCAGCATGCGGGCGATTTCCTCGCGGCGGTGATCGTTGGCAAGTGCCGCCACGCGCGTCGCCACCCGCTTGCCCTTGTCGAGCGCATCCTTGGAGATCAACAGATGCTGATCGGCGCGCGCCGCCACCTGCGGGGCGTGCGTCACCGCCATCACCTGCACTTTTGCAGCAAGCCGCGCCAGCCGCGCGCCGATGGCATCGGCCACCGCACCACCGACACCGGTGTCGATCTCGTCGAACACCAGCGTCGGCGCCGAGCCGCGATCCGACAGCACCACCTTGAGCGCCAGCAGGAAGCGCGACAGTTCGCCGCCGGAGGCGACCTTCATCAGCGGCCCCGGCCGCGTGCCGGGATTGGTCTGCACCCAGAAGGCGACGCGGTCGATGCCCTGCGGCCCCGGTGCCGCCGCATCGGCGTCGATCTGCGTGGAAAATTTCGCACGTTCGAGCTTGAGCGGCGCAAGCTCGGCATTGACCGCCTTGTCGAGTCTGGCCGCCGCCTTTTTGCGCGCCGCCGACAGTTTTTCGGCGGCCTGCGCGAAAGCGCGGTCGGCGTCCGCCGCCGCCTGCTCCAGTCCGGCCAACTGCTCGTGGCCGGCGTCGATCAGCGCCACCTCGGCCGCGAAGCGCTCGGCCAGCGCCGCGAGATCGTCCACCGGGCTTGCGTATTTGCGGGCGGCGGCGCGCAAGGCGAACAGCCGCTCCTCGATGCGCTCCAGCTCCAGCGGATCGAAATCCGCCGCCGCCAAGGCGGCGTTGAGGTGCTGGTCAGCCTCCTCGAGTGCGTTGATGGCGGCATCGATGGCGCGCACCGCCGGCTCGACCAGCGCGGGTGCGCTTGTCGCGCGGCGCTCCAGCCGGCGCACCGCGCCCGCGAGCGCCACGACCGGCGCATGCGGGCCGCTGACCGCATCCCGCGCCTCGCGCAGGTCGGCCGAAATCTTCTCGCCGGCCATCATCGCGGTGCGGCGCTCGGCCAGCGCCGTCTCCTCGCCCGGCTCGGGCCTGAGCTTGCGCAGTTCGTCGCTGGCATGGCGCAGATAGTCGGCATCGCGCGCCGCTTTCTCCATGCCCTCGCGGTGCGCCTCGAGCGCAGCGCGTGCGGCGCGCCGCGCCGCCCACAACGCGTCGAGCGCCGCCACCTCGCGGTCGAGCCCGCCGAACGCGTCGAGCAGCCGGCGATGGGTCGCGGCATCGACCAGCGCCCGCTCGTCGTGCTGGCCATGGATTTCCACCAGCGCCGCGCCGACCGCCTTCAGCGTCTGCACGCTGACCGATTGGTCATTGATGAAGGCGCGCGAGCGGCCATCGGCAAACTGCACCCGGCGCAGAATCATCTCGCCGGTGGCGTCGAGGCCGTTGTCGGTGAGCAGCGCGAACGACGGGTGCGCGCGCGGCACCTCGAACACCGCCGTCACCTGGCCGTGGTCGGCGCCGTGACGCACCAGATCGGCATCGCCACGCCCGCCGAGCGCCAGCGCGAAGGCATCGAGCAGAATGGATTTGCCGGCGCCGGTCTCGCCGGTCAGCACCGCGAGGCCGGAACTGAAGTCGATATCAAGCCGCTCGATCAGGACGATGTCGCGGATCGACAGGCGCGCCAGCATGGAAGCGTGATCCTACCCGAGGCCGATCTTCTTGAACGCGCGGCTGATCCACGATCCCTTGTTCTCAACCGGCTCAAGCCCGCCGGATTTTACAAGATTATAGGCGTCCTTGTACCAGCGGCTGTCCGGAAAGTTGTGGCCAAGGATGGCGGCAGCGGTCTGCGCCTCGCCGACGATGCCGAGCGACATGTAGGCTTCGGTCAGCCGGTACAGCGCTTCCTCGACATGGCGGGTGGTCTGGTAACGCGTCACCACGGTCTTGAAGCGGTTGATGCCGGCGGTGTAGTCGCGCCGGTCCATGTAGTAGCGCCCGACCTGCATCTCCTTGCCGGCGAGCTGGTCGCGGGCGCCTTCGAGCTTGCGCTTGGCGGTGGTCGCATATTCCGAGGTCGGATACTTGCGGATCACTTCCTCCAGCGCCGACATCGCCCGGTCGGTGCGGGCCTGGTCGCGGGAGACGTCGGGGATCTGGTCGTAATAGGACGAGGCGATCAGGTACTGCGCGTAGGCGGCGTCGGGGCTGCCGGGGTGCAGCGTGACGTAGCGGCTCGCCGCGCCGATGCAGCTATCGTAGTCGCCGCTCTGGTAGAACGCGTAGGCCGACATCAGAAGCGACTTGCGCGCCCAGTCGGAATAGGGGTGCTGGCGATCGACTTCCTCGAACTTCTTGGAGGCCTGGCGCGGGTCGCTCTTCTCGTTCAGCAAGTAGAGGCCCTGGTTGTAGAGCTTTTCGGCCGGCTCATCGACGAAGGCTTCTTCCTTGTTGAAGGAGAATTTTTCCAGAAAATCGCTGGTGCCGCTGCAGCCGGCGAGCGGCACCGCCACCGCGGCCAGCGTCGCGGCAAGGCGCAAGGCCCGGCCATACCGCCGCACGAGCACTGCCGGGAACTGGTTCTGGCTGCGTGTCATTCGCTCTTCCGCCATTGGTTCGGAAACTCGTCGCCCGCGCGGCCGGTTTTCAAGGTTTGGCTGCGCCCGGTTCGCGATACCTTGGCGCAACGGCTTCCCTCACCCATGCCGGGCGTTTCCGCGCGCCGGCTGTGTAGCTGAAAAAAGCATTGGGACCAACCGCGTATGAGGACAATCCGCCCGGATTAAGGCGTCCATGGCGGCCTGTGGTGCCGGCGAAACGTGAGCGATTGCCGATCCGGCGAGGCCGGTCAGGACACGTCCGGGCCGAAGGCCGGGGCGATCATGCCGCCGACCATGCCACCGACTTCGAGGCCGGCGCGAGCCCGGCGACGCGCCGGCGCCTGAGCCGGCTCCTCGACCACCCGCCACGCGCTGCGGTCGGCCATCAGCGCGGAGAGCACCGCGTGGTTGAGCTTGTGGCCGCCGCGGATCGAGCGGTAGAGGCCGATAAGCGGCAGCCCGGCCAGCGCCAGGTCGCCGATCACGTCGAGCACCTTGTGGCGCACGCACTCGTCGGCATAGCGCAGACCCTCGGCGTTGAGCACGCGGGTCTCGTCCACCACCACGGAATTTTGCAGCGAGGCGCCGAGCGCATAGCCGGCGCTCCACAGGTTGGCGACGTCGCACATGCGGCCGAAGGTGCGGGCGCGGCAGATGTCGCGGCGGAACGCTTCCGGCGTAAGGTCGAAGACGTAGCTCTGGCGACCGATCACGGCGTTGGCGAAATCGATCTCGACCTCGGCGCGGAAACCGCCGGCATAGGGGCGCAGTTCGCCGAACGATTCGCCGTTCTTGACGTGGACCGGCTTCAGCACCTCGATGAAGCGGCGGGCGGCGCTCTGCCGCACGATGCCGGCGCGATCGATGGCGGCGACGAAGGGCGCCGCGGAGCCGTCCATGATCGGCACCTCGGGGCCGTCGACCTCGATCACCGCATTGTCGATGCCAAGGCCGCGCAGCGCGGCAAGGATGTGTTCGGCAGTAGAGACCAGCGGGCCGCCGGCGTCGCCCAGCACGGTGGCAAAGGCGGTGGCGGTGACCGTCTCATGGTTCGCGTGCAGCTTGCGGTCGCCGCCGTCAAGCCCGCTGCGGATCACGACGAAACCGCTGTCGATGGCGCCGGGGCGAAGCGTCAGGCCGACCGTCTTGCCGGAATGGACGCCGATACCGGTGACCGTCACGTCGGACCGCAGCGTCGTTTGCCGGCTTGATTTCATGCGATGTCTACCTGCTGACTACCATCCGAGGGGGCCGGTTACGCCGGGGAGGCGCCGTTCGGCTCGGATGTCCCCTTGAGTCGGCGCTCACCATAGAGGCTGCCCCGAAGGGCGCCAACTCACGCTTTTTTACGGAATGTTACCCCAAAGGCGCCGTATTGATGCCGCCTGTTAACCATGATCGGCCGGCCGACGGCAACCCGCCGGCTGGGGAAAACACTCCCGCGCTACCAAAAAACCCAAGGATACCCGTCTCTTAACAAAACCGTTCGAATTTGAACGATGGTCAGAAAAATCCCGGCCGCAAGGGCCGGGATCGGTCGTTGGCGCGTCGATTGTTAACGCGCGATCAATTCGCCTGCCGGCGCAGGAACGCAGGAATATCGAGATGATCGTCGCCCTGTGGCGCCGGGGCCACGGGGGCTGGGCGACCATGCGGGTCGAGGCCCTGCGGCGCCGGCCGGCGGGCATATTCCGAGACCGGCTCGTTGGCCGCCATCTGCTCGGCGACGCTGCGCTGCGGCCGGCGCTGCTGCAGCGGCGGCATCCGCTCCATGGCTGGGCCGGAGGCGCGGGCGGCAATCGGCGGCTCGGTCGCCTCGTCGCGGCGGCCAAGGCCGACATTGGCAAGCCGCTGCAACAGCGACAGCCGGGTCTTTTGCGGATGCTCCTGTTCCATTTCACCGCGCGCCTGGCGGATCTCGGCCTGAGCCGGCATCGGCAGGTCCTCGAAATTCGGCATGCGCGGCGCGCGGACCGGCGCCCGCTCGGCCGCCGGCGGAATGAAAGCCGAAGGCGGCGCTTCCTCGCGCATCTCGACCGGGGCCACCTTGGGCTCGGCGAACAGCGACGGCTCGCGCGCGATCGGCCGCACGGTGACGTCGCCATAGGAGGCCGGCGCAACCGGCTCGATCGGGGCCGGCTCGGCCGGGGCGACGGCGGCGGCGATGGCCGCCAGCGCATCGCGTTCCACCCGGTTGGGCGCAGGCTGGCGCGGCGGTTGCGGCGCGGCCGGCGCAGGCGCCGGCGCAGCGGCAATCGGCGCCGCAACATGACGCGGCGGCGGAGCCTCATGCCGATGCGTGGCGGTGTCGGGCGCACGGTGCTCGACGCGCGGCGGATGCGCAGCCGCGGCCGGCGGCGTGCCGGTCAGCTTGGCGGTGGCGCCCTGATCGATGCCGGTCGCAACCACCGAGACGCGGATCAGACCATCGAGCGATTCCTCGAAGGTCGCGCCGACGATGATGTTGGCGTCGGCATCGACCTCCTCGCGGATGCGGGTGGCGGCTTCGTCCACCTCGAACAAAGTGAGGTCCTTGCCGCCGGTGATCGAGATCAACAGGCCGCGCGCGCCCTTCATCGACGAATCGTCGATCAGCGGATTGGCGATGGCGGCTTCCGCCGCCGTCAGCGCCCGCTTCTCGCCGCTCGCCTCGCCCGTGCCCATCATCGCCTTGCCCATCTCGCGCATCACGGCGCGGACGTCGGCGAAGTCGAGATTGATCAGGCCTTCCTTGACCATCAGGTCGGTGATGCAGGCGACGCCCGAATAGAGCACCTGATCGGCCATCGCGAAGGCGTCGGCGAAGGTGGTCTTCTCGTTGGCGACCCGGAACAGATTCTGATTGGGGATGATCAGAAGGGTATCAACCACCTTGTGCAGCTCGGCGATGCCCGCTTCCGCGGTGCGCATGCGGCGCTGACCCTCGAAGTGGAACGGCTTTGTCACCACGCCGACGGTGAGGATGCCCATCTCGCGCGCCGCCTTGGCGATCACCGGGGCCGCGCCCGTGCCGGTGCCACCACCCATGCCGGCGGTGACGAACACCATGTTGGCGCCGGACAGATGGTCGCGAATCTCGTCGATCACTTCTTCGGCGGCGGCCGCACCGACGTCCGGCTGCGAGCCGGCGCCGAGCCCTTGCGTGACCTGCGTGCCCATCTGGATGATGCGCTCGGCCTTGGACAGGGTCAGCGCCTGCGCGTCGGTGTTGGCGACGACGAAGTCCACCCCGGCGAGGCCGGCGGTGATCATGTTGTTGACGGCATTGCCGCCGGCGCCGCCGACGCCGAACACGGTGATACGCGGCTTCAGCTCGCTGATGTCGGGAATGTTGAGATTGATCGCCATGGTGTGCCTCTCGTGTCCTCTCGATTAGGCGTGCTGTTTGCCGCTCTGTGCGCGGGCCGGGTTTGATGGGTGGTCCATGATCGTCAGAAGCCCTCGCGCAGCCATCGTCCGACCTTTCCGAAATAACCGTCCGTTCCGGTCCGCAGTTGCCGGGCATGGCGCGGTTCGACGTGTTCCAGATGCGCGAACTGCGGATAGACGAGCAGGCCGGCGGGCACCGCGAACGACGGCCCCTTGGCCTCGTGCGGCAGCCGGCCGAAGCCGAGCGGACGGCCAAGCCGTACCGGACGGTTGAGAATGCGGCTCGCCAGTTCCGGCATGCCGTTCAACTGCGCAGCGCCCCCCGACAGCACCACGCGCGCGCGCGGCGCGGCGGCGAACGGCGATTCGGCCAGCCGGTCGCGCACCATCTCGAAGATTTCCTCGGCGCGCTGGCGGATGATGTTGGCGATGGTGGCGCGGGAGACGACCTCTTCCTGGTCGCCGTCGTCGCCGGCAATCGGCACGCTCATCAGTTCGCGCGAATCGAGGCCGCCGGTCAGCACGCTGCCGTACAGCGTCTTGATGCGCTCGGCATCGGCGATGCAGGCACCAAGCCCGCGCGCGAGATCCATGGTGATGTGCTGGCCGCCGACGGCAAAGCCGCTGGCATGCACGAAGCGGCCGCCGGAAACGACCGCGAGCGTGGTGGTGCCGGCGCCCATCTCGATCACCGCGGCACCGATATCGGCCTCGTCGCCGGTCAAGACCGACAGCGAGGCGACGTAGGGCGCCGCCGCCATCGCCTCGACGTTGAGGTGGCAGCGCTCGACCGCGAGCATCAGGTTCTTGGCCACCGTCGCATCCGCCGTGACCACGTTCATATCGACGCCGAACGAGCGCGCCAGCATGCCGCGCGGATCGCGAATGCCGCTGACGCCATCGAGCGCGTAGCCGACCGGCAAGGCGTGCAGCACGGTGCGGCCGGCACCGGTCGCATGGTGCATGCCGGTCGAAGTCAGGCGGCTGGCATCTTCCGCCGTCACAGCGCCGCCGCGGATTTCGGTCGCGACCTCGATGAGCTGGCCGTTGAGCCGCCCGGCCGAGACCGAGACCAGCACCGATTCGACCTGCACCTTGGCCATCTTCTCGGCCGCTGCCACCGCCTGCCGCACCGCCTGCTCGCACTCGGCAAGATCGATCACCGCGCCGGCCTTGACGCCGCGCGAACGGATCTGGCTGTAGCCGATCAATTCGACCGCATGGCTGCGGCCGTGCAGCGCCTCGCTCGGCGGGCAGGGCCTGAGCCGGGCGATCATGCAGGCAATCTTGCTGGTGCCGATGTCGAGCGCGGCCACCAGCGCCGTACGGTTGTGCGGCGTCGGGCGCGTCTTCGGGGTCTGGCCGCGATCGAGTGCGGTCATGCGTTGCCCGCCTTGCGTTTGGCTTTCTTGTCCTTGTCGAGCGCATCCACGCGCGCCTTGGCCGCCTCCTCCGACAACCGCACGGTGACCCGGTCGGACAGCCGCAGATCGACCACCGTGACGTCGCGCGAGAACAGGTGCTGGTCGCGTTCGAGCCGCGCCAGCTTGTCGAGCGCGCGGCTGACGTCGTGTTCGGGCAGACGGATATCGAGCCCGTTATCGAGCCGCAGATTCCAGCGCCGCTCGCCGACATAGACCGCGGCCTTGACCCGCGGCTTGAGCGTCGGATAGCGCGCAACGAGAGCGAGGAAATCGCGGGCGTGGGTTTCGGCGCCGTGACCGACCACCAACGGCAGCGAAGCGAAGCGCCGCGTTACATAGGAATCGAGCACCGCACCGTCGTCGGCGATCACGGCGAGTTGGCCGTCACGCTGCCACAGCGCGAACGCCTTGCGCTCGGTGACGTCGATGCGCAGATGGCCGGGATAAAGTTTGAGCACGGTCGCATCGGCGATCCACGGGTTGGCCTTGAGCCGGTCGCGCACCGTCGCGGCGTCGAGGAACAACAGCGAGGAACGACCGTTGACGCCGCCGATCGCGAGAATTTCGTCATGCGACAATTGCCTGCTGCCGTCGATGGCGACCGAGGCGATGCGGAAGCCGGCGACATTGGCGGCGGCGTTACGGGCATCGCTCAGCGCCGCGGTCACTTCATCGAGGTGGCCGCCCTTGACGACGCCGAACGCGGCGCTCCCGCACACCAGAACCAGCGTCATGGTCAATACGGCGCGGCGCGGCGCGTAGCGCTCGACCAGGGCGACGATGCGACCTGGGTGGTCATGCCGCGCCGGACGCGCAAGCGCCGGCGGCCGGCGAAACGCCTGCGCCACCAGCGCGGCCGCACTGCGCGCCGCACCGGCTGCCATACCGGACCTGAGCCTCACGTCTCTCAGCGATTCAGCGAGGCGTCTTCCACCATCCATTGCACGAGCTCGTCAAAGCTGATGCCCGCATGCGCCGCGAGCTCTGGCACAAGGGACGTCTCGGTCATGCCGGGTTGGGTGTTCACTTCGAGGCAGACGAGCCCGCCTGTTCCCTCGATGCGATCGTCGTAACGGAAATCCGCACGGCTCACGCCCCGGCAGCCAAGCGCTCGATGCGCCGCCAGCGTTAACCTTCGTGCCTCCTGGTAAACAAATGGTAAAACCGGTGCGGGCAGGATGTGTTTTGATGCGCCCGGAGAATACTTTGCCTCGTAGTCGTAGAACCGCACGACGGGCACGATCTCGATCACGCCCAGCGCCTCGTCGTCAAACACTGCGCAGGTCAGTTCCTTGCCGGCGATGTATTTTTCAACCAGAACGTGTTCGCCATGGGTCCAGTCGTCGCGGAACAATTCCTGCGGCGGATGAGCGTGCTCCTCGGTGACGATAAACACGCCGACGCTGGAGCCGTCGGCCACCGGCTTGATGACGTAAGGGCGCTCCATGACGTGCGCCTTCGCCACTTCGGCGCGCGGCAGGGTCATGCCCTTCGGCACCGGGATGCCGGCCGCGGCCAGCACCGTCTTGGCCACGTCCTTCTGCATGGCGAGCGCCGAGGCCAGCACGCCGGAATGGCTATAGGGGATGCCGAGCGTCTCCAGCACGCCCTGGATGGTGCCGTCCTCGCCGGGGCGGCCGTGCAGCATCACCAGCACGGCATCGGGCTTGAGCGCCGCCAGCACGCTGGCGATATTGCGCCCGACATCGACACGGGTGACGCGGTAGCCACGCCGCTCCAGCGCCCTGGCGCACGCCTCGCCCGAGCGCAGCGACACCTCGCGTTCCGATGACCAGCCTCCATAGAGAACGGCGACGTGATTGAAGCGAATCATGGCGGCTCCTTGCCACGCCCTCACTAGAGCATTTTTGCTTTTCACGGAATCAGCGACCGTCATGCCCGGCTTTATGCCGGGCATCCACGTCTTTGAAATTTCAGCGAAGAAAGACGTGGATGGCCGGGACAAGCCCGGCCATGACGGAACGGGGT
>QEVP01000042.1 GCA_003576765.1 Pseudomonadota bacterium | reverse complement strand
AGCGCGATCGCCGGCAGCGGATTGAACATCGCCGTCATGGTTTCGAGGAAATCGTTGCCGATCCGGGTGTTGATCGCAAAGATCGTCAACAGCGCCGCGACCAGCACGCCGATGCTGAAGCCCATCAGCAGTATCCGCTGATCCTGATGGACGAGGAAAGCACCGTCCGCCGGGTCATCAATCACGCGTTTCGTTCGGAAAACATCGTCGCCAAGCCGGCCATCGAGGCGACTTACATGGCGACGGCCGTCGGCATGGTGCGGGCACGCCTCGGTGTGGCTCTGCTTCCGTCAGCCGCGGTCGAAGCGAAACCGTCCGGACGCGTGAAGTCGCGACCGATCGCCGGCCGGGATTTCACGAGGCCAATCGTCGTGATCCGAAAAAAGCAGCGAACGCTGTTGCCGGCAAGCGAGGCGTTTCTGGTGGTGCTGAAGCGTCGGCTTACCGGCGCGCCGACCAGTTTCTCGGCGGCGAGAAAGCAGGCGCCCCTCCCCTGATCTAGACGAGCCCGCGCCGTACGGCCTCGACAGCCGCCTCGGCGCGGGAGGAGATGTTGAGCTTGCGGTAGACGGCCTTGACGTAACCCGTCACCGTATGGGGCGTCAGCCCAAGCACACGCGCGGCCTCCGCGACCCGCAGGCCCCGGCCAAGTAGCCGCAGCACATCGAGTTCACGCGCCGTCAACGCGACGTTCTCCGTGAGGTCCGCTTCGCCGCGTGGCCGCGAGAAATGCAAAAGCATCCGCTGGGCGATGGACGGCGACAGTGGCGGCTCGCCGACCTCGATCCGGTGTAGATAGCTGACGAACGTATCGGCATGCTGGTCCTTGAGCAGATAACCCTTGGCGCCGGCAGCGATCGCGTCGAACAGGTGCTCGTCGTCGTCGTAGATGGTGGTGACCACCGGCAGCACATGCGGATAATCGTTGGCAAGGAGGCGGATCAGGTCGATACCGGAGCCGTCCGGCAAGCCAAGATCGATCAACGCGATATCGCGCGGTGTCGCATCGCCCGTTACCATACGTGGCTGTGACCGGATCCAGTCGAACGCCGCCCGCCGCGTCGGCGCCTCGCTGATCGCGATTCCCTCGAACGCGATGCCCAGCATCCGTACCAGCCAGTCGCGCGTATCGGCCTGATCCTCGACGATCAGGCCGCGACGCCTCGGTGCGGACGGTGAGGAAAGAGATGCCATCGGCTCAACTCATGACCTGTCGAATACCTGTCGCGCCGCGTCGGCAGGCTGACTGTATGCCTGAGGGCGGCCCTCCGGCACCCCTTGAACGTGGGGCATCGCGGGCGCGGCCGGCCCTCCGATTGCCAGCGGGATACGGATTTCGACAACACAGCCGGAAGGAGCCGGCACTAACGAAAACGAACCGCCGAGGTCATTGAGGCGCCGGATCATGCCACGTAGGCCGCTGCCGCCTTCCGGCGTTCGGGCCAGATCGATGCCGATGCCATCGTCCGCAATCCTGATCGTCAGCACCTCGCCGCCGCAGACAACGATAATCTCGACACGGCGTGCCTGCGCGTGGCGGATGATGTTGCTGACGACTTCGCGATGGGCCGAGACCAAGCCACGGTAAATGCGATAATCGAGCAGCTCCGTATTCTCATCGGCGCCGGACAGCGGCCAGCTGAGTTCGATGCCGGCAGCCGCGAGCCGCTCGCCGGTTTCGTGCCGCAACGTAGCGACGATCTGCGCAAGCGGCAATTGATCGGACGACAGGCCGCTGACGATGGTGCGGATGTCCGCCAGCGCATCGCGCAGGACGCGATGCGTGTCTGCGACGTCGGTCTTGTACAGGCCCGACAACAAGCGCGCGCCGACATCGTCGTGGAGATCGCGGGCGATGCGGCGACGCTCCTCGACGCTGCCGCGCTCATAGGCATCGCGGCTGTGCTCGACATAGCTCATCAGGCGCACCAGTTCCTGCGCCAGATCGCGATGCTGACTGCTGAACAGCCGCTGGCCGCGCCAGGGATAGCGCAGCAGCAGCGCCGGCGTATCAGCCACCGCCGGCAACCGCACCTCGAGCCCTTCCTGTCCGATCTCCGTCTCGGTCACCGCATCGTCGAGCGGCTTCACGACCAGCGGATCGAACAGGCGCTGCAACAGATCGCGCCAGCGCTCGGAGCGCTCCTGTGCCGACGATGCGAACGTGACATCGACCACCGCGCGAAACAGTTCGTGACTTTCGATCCGGTTATGCGCCTGCAGCCACCTGCGCAGCATGTCGCGCGCGGGAAGATAGATGAACGCCACAGCGAGAAGTGAAATGCTGAACGAGACGCCGTGCTGCAAATGCACGACATAGATCAGCACGGCATCGATCGCCAGCAGCAGCACGACGCCCGCGGTGTAGAACATCACGCGGAACGACCATTCATCGAGATCGAACAGACGATAGCGGCTGACACCGAGAGCCAGTCCGGCGTAGATCAGAAGGAAAAAACCGAAGGCATGCCCCTGCTTCATCGCCGGCGACGCATCGACCAGGATGGGCGCAATGATCAGGACGACGAAGGCACCGGCCCCGACGATGACCGACAGCCCCAGCCAGCGTAGCGCGGCACGGCCGCGTGGATCGTTCCGGTTGACAAACCACTGCACTGCAATGGCGACAACCAGCGCCACCATGTAGATGAGGACGGGAAGCTGCGCACCGAGCGCCTGATACTGCGGCAGCTGCAGGATATCCGCGGTGAGCCAGAGCACCGTCATCACCGGCAGGATCAGCAGCACGCGCGGCTGCACCAGCCGGCGTGGATAGAGCAGGAACAGCGAGATCATCGCCACCCCGAACCCGAGCGCACCGATATGGTTGAGGGCGCTCATCGCTCGAATGACAGCGCCGTCGATCGCCAGCTCCCGCGACGAATAGACGGCGGCGCTGTAGGCCGACACCAGGATCATGGCGCCCGCCACGGCGAACAATCGTGTGGGCAGATCGCGAGGCCGCAATGCCAGCACCCAAGCGCCGAGCAGCAGCGAGCCGGCACCGGTGATGAACTGCACCCAGAATGACGATGGCAGATCGCCAAGCGGCCTGCGTGACGGTGTCACCACGACCTCGGTCGCCCGATCGCCGGACTGGACCCGCAGCATGACCTGATCGAGCCGCAGCAGAAGCGCCAGCGCCGTCTGCCGCTGCATGAAGCGCCTCGCCATTTCGTAGGTGTCGAGCACGTCCGGCTCTTCGAGAAGATCGGTCGCCGTCAGGTCGATGCGCCTTGCCGGTTCGCCGACCGGCTCCAGCGCCACGAGGTCGGACGGAACCGGCACCCCTCGCGCCGGCCCGTCGGGATCGATCGCGACGATACCCACCATCCGGCCCTCGGGGGTCACGGCGAGCGTCATCCCGAGCCATGGCTGGCTCAGCACCAGCCAGAACAGGGCGATGCTCGCGCCGGCGCAGACAAACGCCGCGCCCTGCATGATGCGGTTCGGAAGCCAGTGGATCATCGGCCCGTCGCCCCGTTCCCCCCAAGAACAAGGGGTACGACGACCTTGTTCGGGCCGGCATATTGGCGATCCATCCGGATTTGTCGAACGTTATTCGATGCTGCCGATTATCATTTTTGCGGAAGGGTTGACGGCATTCTGCGCGCTCGCCTTCGAGATAGCTATGGCGCGCGTCGTTGCCCCCTATGCCGGCATGTCCACTGATACGTGGACGGCGATCATTGCCGCGTTCCTTCTGGCGCTGGCACTCGGCAACCGGACCGGCGGCCGGCTCGCCGCGCGCGCCGATCCGCGTCCGATGCAGCTCGCGGCCGCCGCCGCTCTCTGCCTCGCAAGCGCCTCGGTCGCCGCGGTGCCGGCGGTCATGCCGAGGTGGGACGCCCTTGTCCTTGCCGTTGCGCCGACGGAGCCGCTGCGGGTCGTGGCATTCGCCGCCCTGCCCTGTATCCCCGCCGGCTTTTTCTTCGGACTCGCCAATCCCCTGCTGATGACGGCTGCGCTGGCAATCGCACGGCGCGGCAGCGTGGCCGGCCTGGTCTATGGCGCCGGCGCCGCGGGCAGCGTTCTCGGCGTGCTGGGCGCATTGTGGTGGCTGCTCGACGCGCTGGGCGTTCAGGGGACGGTCTTTGCCATCGCCGCCATCGGCTCCGCCAACGGCGTGCTGATTGCGCTGGCCGCAGCCGGGCGCCGCCGTATGGCGCCGGCATGATCCGGATTCTGCTGCCGCTCGCGGCGTTCCTATCCGCCGCCTCATCGCTTGCGGTCGAGATCGCCATTGTCCGGCTCGGCGCGCCCTATGTCGGGCAGTCCCTGCTGCCATGGTCGGCGGCGATCGCCAGCGTGCTGCTCGGGCTGACCGCTGGCCATGTGCTGGGGGGAATTGCGGGTGGCACCACAGCGAGCACCCCGACGTTGCGCGGCTGGCTCGCCGCGGCATGGCTGGCGGCTGGCCTCGCCACCCTGCTGATGCCCACGCTGACCGGCACGGCGGCGGCAGCGTTCGCCGGAGACGATGGCTTCGGGTCGGGGGCAACGGTCGCAATCGCGCTGCTGGCCTGCCCGCCGAGCGTTGCCGCCGGCTTCGTCGCGCCGCTGGTACTGCGCATCGCCGCCGCGACGCCCCACCTGCAACTACCGCGCATGGTCGGCGCGATCTATGCGGCATCCGCCGCCGGCAGTGTGGCCGGCACCACGGCTGCCGGCTTCGCGCTGCTCGAACGCATCGGTGCGGCCGGCCTCGCCCACATGTCGGGCGGCCTGTGGCTGGTGCTGGGTGCCATCGCCCTGCCGGCACGACGTCCGGCGGTCGTCGTGCCGATCTATGGCGCGGTGGTGGCGGCGATAGGCATCCTGCCCATGTTCGGCGACAACCGCTGCCTTCTGGAAACGCGCTACACCTGCATCCGCCTGTTCGACAAGCCACTCGGCGGCGCGGATCTGCTCCGCTTCATGGTGCTCGACGAGGGCGTTCACAGCGCCTCCGACCGCGACCGGCCCGATCGGCTGCACCTCGGCTATGCCGCGCTGACCGACCGCCTCGCGCAAGCGGCCTTCGCGGCCGCGCAAGAACCACGCGCGCTGGTGATCGGCGGCGGCGGCGCGACGCTGCCGCGCACCTGGGCCAGCGCAACACCCCCCGTTGCCACCGAGGTCATCGAACTTGACGCCGAGGTGGCCCGCCTCGCCCGCGACCTGATGTGGGCCGGGCAAAGCCCCACCCTTCGCACCATCGTCGGCGACGGCCGCGCCGTGCTGCGCAGCATGCCCCGCCGCCCGACTTACGACGCGGCCCTGATGGATGCCTATCGCACGCGCAGCGTGCCGCCGCACCTCGTCACCGCCGAGTTCGCCCGCGAAGTCGCGGCACGGCTATCGTGGAACGGCGTTTATCTCTCGAACATCATCGATCGCGCCGATCCGCCGCTGTTGGCATTGAGTATCGCAACGACGCTCGCGACCGTGTTCCCCGCGGTCGATCTGTGGGTCGCCGGTCCACCGCATAGCGGCACCACCAATGTCGTCGTCGCCGCATGGACAAATCCGGCGCGCGCGCTGCGCCCGGCCGAGATGACGGTCGCCGCGACGGTGCTGGATGCCGGAGGCACGCCTCGCGCGCAGGACGTGAGGTGGCGTCGCATCGATCTCACGGCGGCAAAAGCCCGTTGGCCGCACGCCTGCGCGCTCACCCTCACCGACGATTGGGCGCCGATCGACCGTCTGCTGGCGGGGCGTCCGGCGTGCCGGCCTCCGTCATCATGACGACGGCAGTTCTCGCCCCTCCACCGGGATCGCCGTCATGAGCGACATTCCAGGCCGCATCCTTCGCACGGCGTTGCTCTGCGGCGCGCTCGGTCTGGCGCTTTATGGCGCGCTCACCTACGCCGTCACGTGGCCCGGCTTCGCACCGACGCTGGCGCTTTTGCTGACTGCAAGCCTCGGCGCCATAACGGCGAAACTCGTATCAGACGGATGGCGGACCGGCGTCTTTCCGTCGAAGTTCAGCGTAACGGTGCGCGCCGAGCGGCCGGTGGCGTACTGGATCACGATGGTCTGGTACTGTGCCTGCCTCGTCGGGCTGCTGGCAGTGGCGCTGCTGGCGCTCCTGATGCTGGCCGAGATCTGGTTCGGCGGGACCGGGGAGAATGTGGTGCTTCGGGGCCCGGTCCGGCCTATTGCCGGCATAGCGGTTGCGGCGGCAGCTTGAGCCCGGTCAGGCTGGCCCTGATACGCATATTATCGAACAGCGCGTCCGAGGTGGTGAACACGCCGTTGGCGAAGCGCACCAGTTTTTCGCGAACGCGAAATTTCCCAGCCTTGTCCTTACGCAGCATTTCGACCTGATAACGCGGCGCATTCCCCATGATCTGCTCCGCGGGATGGCCCTTGCGCAGCGAACCGGTCGCTTCGGCGCCAAACGTATAGACGATCTGGTCGATGCTGGTGAGCGTATCTTCCGGGTTGTAGATCTTGACGGCGAGCGACTTGCGCTTGTCCGCAAGCGCGGCATCCGCCATCCGCTCATGATGGATCGGCAATACGATCCCCTTGGGCAATTGCATCGAGCCGCCGGGCAGCTTGCGCGAGGTGAGCACGATGCCATCCGGCGTCTTTCGCGCCACCACCGCCTCCTGACGCTTCACCTCCCCGTTGACGCGGTCGGTGATGGCAAAGGCGAGCTGGGTGCCCTCGCCATTCTCGGTGATCGTCGCTTCGGACACGAGGTTGATGGTGCCGCCCTCGAACTGCAGTTTTGCGACGGTGGAGCGATGGAGTTTGTACTCCGTGCAGCGGCTGCCGCTGAGGTCGATGACCATTCGGCCGCTGCCGCCCTTGAATTGCGGGTTCTGCGGAACCGGCTCGAAGCGCAGCGCGATCTCCATCCGCCGCGGCGCAAGGTCCGTTCCGGCCGGCGAAGCCGATACCGGACCGACGCCGGCGGCAATCAACGCCAGCACCACAGATGCGGATTCAAGCCGGCCACGCAGTTTCGTCGTCATGTCGCTATCCCGCCCGGAATCAGTGTGCGGCGGATGGTAAGCATTGTCGCGCCATCCCCGCCCATCCCTCAAAGCAGGGGGTTGACGCAAACCCGCCGGAATAACGGCCCGGCCTTGGCTGCCATCCCCCGAACAGGGGGTTGCCCGGCTTTCCGCAGCCCGCCTAAAAATCCGGGGTTCGAGAATCTCCCTTTCGAACCCCTTATCAAGGATACAACCGATGCATCTCAATACTCCGCAGAACGCGAAGCCGCTGCCTTTCGTTCTTGCCAACTCCAAGCCCTATGCGCTTGAGCAGTATGAGGACGACGAACTCGGCTACTACGATCCGGTGACCCAGACCTGGCGCGGCACGCTCCTGTTCCACAAGTCTTCCACCTCGCGCAACGTCACCTCGACCTCGGGCCGCACCTCGGACTCCGATCTGTCGTCGGATGTGCTTGGCAACTGATTTGCCTGCGCCGGACGATTTTTAGTTGCGGAAGGGTCGGCCCCGTGGGTCGGCCCTTTTCGTTGACCCCTCAAGGCATCGTATCGGACCCACCATGCCCGCGCCCAAAAGCGTTCTGATGATCTCGACCAAGCTCGATCCTCACGTCGATGCCGTGCTGGAGCGACTGGAGAAGCGCGGCGTACCGTGCTTCCGGCTCAACACCGACCATTTTCACGAGGAGTATCGGCTCGCCATGACCGACGAGCCGACCGGCACGATCCGGATCGCCGACAAATGGGGACGGTCTTGCGTGTTTCCCCACGAGGTGCGTTCGGTATGGATGCGCAAGCCCGAGCCGTCGCTGCCGCCGCCCGGCGTTCACGACGAGGGCGTCGTCAACTACATCCGCGACGAGATGCGCGAATTGATGGGCTTTTTGCCGATGGATGCCCGCGTGCCGTGGATCAACAATCCTGACGACAACCGCCGCCACCAGCGCAAATTTCCGCAATTGCGGCTGGCGCGGAGCGTCGGCCTCAGCGTGCCCCGCTCGATCATCACCAACGATCCGACAGAGGCCGAAGCCTTCTTCGCAACCTGCCCGGACGGAGTGATCTGCAAGCCGATGCTGATGGGCAGTCACTACATCGAGGGCGAGCACCACGTCGCCTATACGCGGCCGGTGCCGCCCAGCGAATTCGCCGCGCTGAAACAGTCGATCAGCCTGTGCCCGACCTATCTGCAGGAGGCGATCGCCAAGGATCACGAGTTGCGCGTCACAATCATCGGCGAGGAGTTGTTCTGCTGTCGGATCGACAGCCAGGGCGTGGCCGGCGCCGAGCAGGACTGGCGCGCGGTCGACACCATCAAGCTGCCGCACCGTATCGTGGCGCTGCCGCCGGCCATCGACACGGCGCTGCGCAGCTACCTCAAGCAATGCGGCCTGCGCTTCGGCGCCTTCGACCTGATCGTGACGCCGCAAGGCGACTATGTCTTTCTCGAACTCAACCCGAACGGTCAGTGGTACTGGATCGAGCTTGCGACCGGCGCGCCGATGGCCGACGCCATGGCCAACCTCTTACAGCAGCCATGAGCGCAGACCGTGCGGCCGACCCCGCGGTCGCCTGGCTTGCGCAATTGTTCGATCCGGCAGGGCGTGGCCACATCCGCGCCTTGCTGCGCGTGCTGCTCCGGCTCGGCTGGGCGCAGCGCCGCCGCATGGTGCCGGCACTGGTCGCGGCGCTGGCCTTGAGCGCGCTGGCGCTGGTGCCACCTGCCCTACTGGCCTATCTGATCGATGAAGCGTTTCCGGCTCACGACGCCGTCGCAGTCGCCGCCATCGGCGCAACGCTGGCCGCCGCCGCGCTGACCGACGCAGGCACGGCCTTCGCCCGCCGCCTGCTCGCCGCCATCGCCGGGCTCGACATGCGCCGCGCCGTGCTCGAGCCGGCCTTCGCCACCGTGCTGCGGCTGCCGGCAGACCGCAAGGAAGTTCGTGACCAGGGGTTGCTCGGGCGGACCTTCGAAGAGGTCGAACGGCTGACGCAGGGCGCGACCGAGGGTCTGCTCGAACTGGCGCTGGGGCTCGGCACCATCGCCGTGCTGGCGGCGGCGATGCTGGTCGTCAATCCTGCGGTCGGTACGATAGTCATCGCTATCGTGGCGATGCTTGCGGCGGTGCATGTGGCGCTCGCCCGCGCTCTGCGCAGCCGCGAGGCAAGGTGGTTCACCGCTCGCAGTTATTACTGGGCGCATCTCGTCGAGGCCATCGCCTATGCCGCAACGCTGCGCTTCAATTCCGCCCATGGCTTTGCCGAGCGCCGCTTCAGCGAACGGCTCAACCGTGACCTCGACGCCCATATCGCCGTGGTCCGGCTCTCGGCCGCGCTCGATGCCATCGGCCGGCTGGCCAGCGGCCTGATCACCGCGGCAATCGCCCTGTTCGGCGGGCTGGAGGTGATCCATGACGGCATGAGCATCGGCGATTTCGTGCTGTTTCTCTCCGTCGGCAGTTCGCTGTCGGTGCCGGTGCTCGGACTGGTCAAAACCTTCGACGATTTTCAGGCCATGACGATCTCGGTCGCGCGGCTCGGCGACCTCGCCGCCGGCCCGCACGAGGCGCTCGCGGGTCCAGCACCGGCAGCGCGGACAGGACCCGCGACGCTCGCCGCATCCAGCCTCAGCTTCCGCTACGACCCGACGAGCCGGCCGGTGCTGCACGGCCTGTCGTTCACGCTGGCGCCCGGCGAGAAGGTGGCGGTGATGGGGCCGAGCGGCATCGGCAAGAGCACGCTGGCGAGCCTGCTGTTCGGCGCGCGACGGCCGGATGGCGGCACCCTCACGCTCGGCGGCCGGCCCATTGCCGCGATTCCGCTCGGGCAGTTGCGGCGCCACATCGTCGTGGTGCCGCACGAGATCGATATCTTTACCGGCACCGTGACCGAGAACATGACCATCGGCCTGTGCGCCGTCGATGCGGCGAAGGTGCGCGAGGCGGCCAGGATCGCCAACCTCGATGCCGAAATCATGGCGCTGCCGCAAGGCTACGACACGCTGCTCGGCCAGGGCGGCATCGACCTTTCAGCCGGGCAGAAGCAGCGACTTGGCATCGTCCGCGCCCTGCTGCTTGCGCCGGATATCCTGGTCCTCGACGAGAGCACGTCGTCGCTCGATGCGGCGACCGAGGCACGCGTGCTCGACGCGCTGCTTGCCGCCTACGCCGCAACCACGATCATCGCCATCACCCACCGCGCAAGCGTTGCACAACGCATGCAGCGCACCATCCAAATCGCCTGACCGGTACAATGCCGAGGTCGGCGCGATAGGCGGGGCAATCCGGATCGGCGGCGATACGGCGGCATTCATGGCTGGCCTTACTGAATATCTTTGTAATCGACATCGAACGAGTGACCCGCACCGGCATCGAACAGGATGTAGAACTCACCTTCCGGCACCGGGAAGCTGACAGCCGAATCTGTCCCGAAGCTGGTCTCGAAGACGATCGACTCGTCGTAACGGATCACGTCGAGCTTGACACCGGGGACACTCGTGCCGTCGGAGTGTTATTCGGCCTGCAATATTGACCCCGTAAGCCGGGGGATCGGCGTCCAAAATTGACCCCCTGAAGGTTGGCTGTTGCGCTGCCTGCTTTGTCAT
>QEVP01000049.1 GCA_003576765.1 Pseudomonadota bacterium | reverse complement strand
GGCGTAAGCAAGGAGCAGACACATGGCACATAAAAAAGCAGGCGGCAGCTCGCGCAACGGCCGCGACTCGCAATCCAAGCGCCTCGGCGTGAAGCGCTATGGCGGCATGCTGATCAACGCCGGCAGCATCATCGTGCGCCAGCGCGGCACCCAATTCCACGCCGGCGACAACGTCGGCATGGGCCGCGACCACACGCTGTTCGCCAAGGTCACCGGCACGGTCGAATTCACGGTCAAGGGCGCCGAGAGGCGCAAGACCGTGAACATCGTCCCGGCCGCCTAAGCAGCAACCCGGTCGCCGCGACAAAAAGCCCTGCCGTCGCGGCAGGGCTTTTTTATTTTTCAGCGCTCATGAAATTCTTCGACGAAGCCAAGATCGAGGTCATTGCCGGCGACGGCGGCAATGGCGCGGCCACCTTCCGGCGCGAAAAATACGTGCCGAAGGGCGGGCCCTCGGGCGGAGACGGCGGCCGCGGCGGCAGCATCTATGCCGTCGCCGACCGCAACCTCAACACGCTCATCGATTTCCGCTACACCCGCATCTTCCGCGCCGAGCGCGGCGAGAACGGCATGAGCTCGGATTGCTACGGCCGCGGCGGCGAGGATCTGCTTCTGCGCATGCCGGTCGGCACGGTCATCAGCGACCTCGAAACGGGTGAGACGATCGCCGACCTCGACCATGACGGCATGCGCGCCCTCATCGCCCAGGGCGGCCAGGGTGGCCTCGGCAACATCCACTTCAAGTCGAGCACCAACCGCGCACCGAAACAATGCACGCCGGGCACACCGGGCGAGCGGCGCGACCTCAAGCTGGAACTCAAGGTGCTGGCCGATGTCGGCCTGCTGGGCCTGCCCAACGCAGGAAAGTCCACCTTCATCCGTGCCGTTTCATCGGCACGGCCGAAGGTCGCCGACTATCCGTTCACGACCCTGCACCCGAACCTCGGCGTCGTGCGCGTCGATGCCAACCGCAGCTTCGTCGTCGCCGACATCCCCGGCCTCATCGAGGGTGCAGCCGAGGGCGCCGGCCTCGGCCACCAGTTCCTGCGCCACCTGCAGCGCACCCATCTGTTGCTGCACATCGTGGACATCGCCCCCTTCGATCCGGGCGCCGATCCCGTGCACGATGCCCGCGCCATTCTGGATGAGCTGAAGAAATACGATCCGGCGCTGTATGAAAAGCCGCGCTGGCTGGTCGCCAACAAGCTCGACCTGCTGCCGGAGGAGGAGCGCGAGGCGCGCCTCGCCGCCGTGCTCGCCGGCTACGGCCCGGTCGAACGACATTTCGCCATCTCCGCCATCAACGGCGCCGGGTGCCGCGAGCTGACTTTCGCTATCATGGAGCACATTGAAGAAGAGAAACGTAGGTCGGGCTTCAGCCCGATAACGAACGCCGATGTCGGCCTGAAGGCCGACCTGCAGGATCATGACGAGACAGAAAATTAGCCAAGCCCGCCGGCTGGTGGTCAAGGTCGGCAGTGCGCTGGTCACCAATAACGGCACCGGCCTGGCCATCGACTACCTCGGCGAGCTGGCGCGGCAGATCGCCCGCCTGCGCGAGGATGGCCGCGAGGTGCTGCTGGTCTCCAGCGGCGCCATCGCCGCCGGCATGCAGCGCCT
>QEVP01000013.1 GCA_003576765.1 Pseudomonadota bacterium | reverse complement strand
GAGCGGATGGTGGGTGTCGTGCGCTTCCTGCACGAAATCGGCGATGGTGAGTTGCAACTGGTGCAGCCACAGCCGCTTGTCCTCGGCCCGCGGCGCCAGGGCGTGGCGCGGCCCGAGATAGAACAGGATGTTGGCGGTCTGGCCGATCACCAGCTTTCCCGCCTTAAGGAACGGCGGCGCGAACGGCGGCGTCGCGCCTTGCCCGCCGTCCATCATCGCCATCATGGCGGCGGTGCCGCCTGAGCTGCGTGCAACGTCGTCGTAATCGGCGCCCGCCTCCTCCAGCGCGAGGCGGACGAACTCGCCGCGGCCCTGAATGCTCGGCCAGTAATAGAGCTGATAGCGCATCGGCTTCACGTCCCCGTGCCATGACCCCTGCACACGCTGCGGGGCGATGCCGGCATGATGCGCCGCAGCCGGGCAACGCGCTAGTTGGTCGCGAAGCAGTACAGCAAACGCGCTAGTTGGTCGCGAAGCAGTACAGCAGGCCGTCGCCACCGGTGGTGCGCAGGTCGGCCTGCGAGCAGCCGCCATCCGGCCCGCGCGAGGGATGCGACGAATTCCACGACTTCGCCGGCGGCTGCTCGTCGAGCCCCGTGCGGTCGGAATGGCCGACCATGGCCGCGCCCTGCATGCTGCTGGTCCAGTTCCGGCAGGTGCGATCCTCGCCGGGCGGAAATGCGGTGCCGTCAGGCTGCGAGCCGGTCAGAATGTCGTGCCGGTTCGGCGTGTCGCCGCGCCCGTTGATGACCTCGCCTTTCTCGCTGAGTGCGGTCTGCTTGGTGAGCTTGTTGTCGCCGTGCAGGTCGGCGACATCCTTGGCGATGGTCTCGCCCTTGGCGTTGACCCACGGCCCGGGACCGATGCGGTCGCGGGCGTTGACGGCGAGCTGGCCGTCAGTTCCTTGCGTCGAAAGGTAGGCGCGCCACGTCCTGCTGCCGACGCCGGCGGCCTGCGCCAGCGTCTGGCAGTGATTGTCGGCGCCGGCGAGACCGCCGAGGTTGCCGCCGTTGCCGATGCCCTGGCTGGTGACGAAGAAGCTCATGGCGGCCGGTTGCGCCGAAGCGGTCCCGACGCCCGCAAGGAGCGCGCCGGCCACTACCGAGCCAAGGCAAAGACAAAGGCAGAGGCGCAACGCCGTCGTGGACAGGATCGTCATCGTTTCCTCCGTTGGGTTCACTTCCAAGCCATGTCATGCGGCCGCCGCGCCTCAGGCCGCATCCCGCCACGACAGGCGCCGCCCCGGTTTGACGTCGCAGCACAGAAACGGTTCCGCCACGCAAGCGCCCTCTGAAACGACAAGGGGCGCGGCGGATGATCCGCCGCGCCCCCGATTGTCCATCCGGGCAACGCGCAAGCTGCCTCGCGCGCCTCATAGCGTCAGGCCTGCTGGATCGCGGCCAATTCCCAGTTGCCGCCACGCGGGCGCAGGAAGGTCCACACTTCGGTGGCCTCGACCGGCGCATCGCCGCCCTCGACGAGGCGGTTGTCGCCGCGCGTGAAGGTCTTGTCGATCAGCGAAAAACGCATGGCGACGGTGGCATAGTCGTCCACCCCTTCGCGCCAGGCTTCGGCCAGATCGCCCTGCAGCAGCTTGACCTCGCTGATGCGGTTGACGACGCCCTTCTCCTTGTTCTCCGCGAGGTCATGGGCGAAGTACGACGCCATTTCCGGCGTGGTGAGTTTTTGCAGCCGCTCCATGTCCTCGTTCGACCACGCCTCCTGCACCTCGCCGAGCAGGCGCTCGAAGGCGTCGTAGTCCTCGGGCGCGATCTCCAGCGGCGCGGTCCGTGTCGCCGCCGCGCCGAATCCGCCCGGGATGCCGCCAAGACCACCGCCAAGGCCGCCACGCGCTGCGGGTGCCGCACCGGACGAAGCATCGAAATTCATCGGCGCGCCGGCCGGGCCGGCCGCCGGAGCGGCGTTGCGGTTGCGCCACCAGTTGAGCGCCAGCCGCACCACGATCACCACCAGCAGGATCTGCGCAATGAAGCCGAGCAGCGCGGCGAACGAACCGAGGCCGGCGAGGAAGCCGTTGCCGAACAGCATGCCGAGCAAGCCGGCGCCGAGGAAGCCGGCCGCGAGCCCACCGATCAGGCCGCGCGCGCCGCCAAACGCCCCGCTCTTGGCGGCGGCGGCCGGCGCGGCAGCGGCAGCACCGGGTGCGCCGGGCTGGGTGATGGTGCGCTGCATCGGCTGCGTCGCCTTGGGCGCCGTCTGCGTGACCGGGGGCGGCGCGAAGGTACGGCTGCCGCGCGACCCGAACGAACCGCCACGGCCGGCGCGCGCATCGGCGGCCGACGACAAGGCCAGCATCACCGGCAGCGCAAGGGACAGCACGACGGCCAGCAGGCCGAACGTGCGCAGGCGGTTCCTCAAGAACATGGGCACTCCTTCAACTCCCGCCCCAATGCGGGACCAGCGCGCCTAAAATGGCGACGCGGCGCAATAATGAAAAGATGGCGGCGCGGACTATGGCTGCGGCGCGGCGTCGCGGACGATTCTGGGACACTCAAGCCGTCTGCCCGGCACCCATGGTCTCCTTCACGGCCTCGACAAGCTGGCTCAGCGTGAAGGGTTTTGGCAGGAAGGCGAACTGCTCGTTGTCCGGCAGGCTCTTCTCGAACGCATCCTCGGCATAACCGGAGACGAAGATGATCCTCAGGTCGGGATTGCGCTTGCGCATGGCGGCCAGCATCGTCGGGCCGTCCATCTCTGGCATCACCACGTCGGAGACGACGAGATCGATGGCCCCGTCCTGATCCTCCAGCACCTCCAGCGCCTCGATGCCGTTGGCGGCCTCGATCACGTTGTAGCCGCGCGAGCGCAGGCCGCGGGCGTTGAGCGCGCGCAGGCCCTCCTCGTCCTCGACCAGCAGGATGGTGCCCTGCCCGGTGAGATCGCGCGAGCGCGCCGGCGAAGCCGAGGGCTCGGCGGATGCCGGCGACACCTCGGGCGCAGGCTCGGGAGTGGCCGGGATTGCAGGCGCGACGTGGCGCGGCAGGAAGATGTGAAACGCGGTGCCCTCGCCCGGATTCGAATCCACATAGATGAAGCCGTCGGTCTGCTTGACGATGCCGTAGACCGTCGAGAGCCCAAGCCCGGTGCCCTTCCCGACCTCCTTGGTCGAGAAAAACGGCTCGAAAATCTTGTCGACGACATCGGGCGGCATGCCGGTGCCGGTGTCGATCACGTCGATGCGGACAAAATCGGCGGCCGGCAGACCCTGATGCGCGAGCCGCCCCGCCTCGTCGGCCGGCACATTGGCGGTCTTCACCGTCAACCTGCCGCCGTCCGACATCGCGTCGCGGGCATTGACGGCCAGATTGACGATGACCTGCTCGAACTGCGAGACGTCGACCTTGACCGGCCACAGGTCGCGGCTATGCACGACGTCGAGCTTGACCTTCTCGCCGATCAGCCGGCGCAGCAGCATGGTGAGGTCGGACAGCGCATCGCCGAGGTCGAGCACCTGCGGCCGCATGGTCTGGCGGCGCGAGAACGCGAGCAACTGCCGCACCAACGTGGCGGCGCGCGTGGCGTTCTGCTTGATCTGCATGATGTCCTGGAACGAGGGGTCGGTCGGCTTGTGGGCGTTCAGCAGGAAATCGTTGGCCATCATGATGGCCGAGAGCACGTTGTTGAAGTCGTGGGCGATGCCGCCGGCGAGCTGCCCCACCGCCTGCATCTTCTGCGACTGCGCGAACTGGTTCTCCAGCGAGCGCTTCTCCGTGATCTCCAGCAGGTAGACGATGGCCGCCTCGGCATCGCCCTGCTCGCCGACGCCGGTGACGTAGAACAGACCCCAGCGCTCCTTGGCGCCGTCGAGCATCGCCTCGACCGGAGCGATGTCGCCCTGCCCTTCAGCAGCGCTGGCGATGGCCCCCTTAAGGGTGTCGCGGTCGCGGGCCGAGACCGCATCGAGAATCGAGGCCGGGTTCGCGGCCGCCGGCGCGAGGCTCTGCGCCAGTTTGGCAAAGCGGGCGTTGGCGCGCACGACGCGGCCGTCGCGGTCCACCGTGGCAATGGCCATCGGGGTGTGGTCGAAGAAACGCATGAAGCGCACTTCGGCGGCGCGCTGCAGGTCGGCGCCCTCGTCGCGGGCGCGGCTGATGACCAGCGTGCGCGACGCGCCGGGGCGGCCGTCGGCGCCGAAGGCGAGCTTGTGGTAGAGCCGCGCCGGCATGGTCTTGCCGCCGCGCATGCGCAGATCGACGTCCACCACCTCGGTTTTGACCTCGCCGGGCGCAGGCTGGACCGACGTGATCAGCGCAGCCCCGTCGCCGGCGACGATGTCGGCGAGCTTCAGCCCGCCCGAGCCGATCTCGGCCAGATCGTGGTTGAGCCAGCCCGCGAGCGTGGCGTTGACATAGACCAGCGCGCCGGAAGCATCGGCCGAGAAAAAGCCGCACGGCGCATGATCGAGATACTCGATGGCGTGCTGCAACTCCTGGAACACGTCCTCCTGCTGGGCACGGTCGCGGGTGATGTCGGAGATGGACCACACGTTGCTGCGCGCCTCGCGCCCCGTCTCGCCGAGCGGACGCACCTTAAGGCGCAGCCAGCGCGCGGGCAGCCCGTCGCTGCCGGCGAGCCGCACCTCCTCCTGCTGCCGCTTGCCCTCGCGCGCCGCCTTGAGCAGGCGGAACACGGCTTCCGACACGTCCGGATTGCCGATGAACACCCGCTCGACGGGGCGGGCGTCGGCGGCTGCTGTCGCGCCGGTCAGCGCCAGATAGGCGGCATTGGCATAGACGACGTGGCCGCGCGCGTCGGTCACCGCCAGCGCGTCGGCGGCGTGATCGGCGAGCGGCCGCAACACGGGATCGTCGGCCTTGCGGTCGGCGAAGCGCAAAATGCCGGCGGCGACCGCGAACAGCATGAACAGGCCGACGGTGGCGAGCACCGCCAGCAGGCCGAGAATATAGGGCTGGGCATGGGAACGGCCGAGCGTCATCAGCGCCACCGCGGCGGCCACCACCACGCCGGCCACCGCCAGCACCAGCACGATGCTGCCGCCGCGCCTTGCGCCGTCGGCGGCAAAGCGCTCGGTGACCGCCGGTCCGGTCATGGCGGAGGGAGTCATGGCGGAAGGATTTTGGGCCTGATCGGTCATCCCTGCACCGCGCGCCGTTGTGCGGCCTGTCCCGGCAAGCCGGGCTCCATCGCCTCGCAGGGCGCGCTCACGCGCGCCCGCCCCTTGAGTGCCTGAATCGCCCCACCTGACGCAAGCGCAACCTGCGGGAACCGGGCCTCCATCCTCACGAAGCAAACCCCCGCTTCAGCCGCATCACGAAGCCGATCACCTCGGCGACGGCGTGGTAGTGCTCGACCGGAATTTCCTCGTCGACATCGATCGCCGCGTGCAGCGCCCGCGCCAGCGGCACGTTCTCGACGATGGGGATATCGTGCGCCGCCGCCACCTCGCGGATCTTGAAGGCGATCAGGTCGGTGCCCTTGGCGACGCAGACCGGCGCGCTCATGCCGCGCTCGTATTTCAGCGCCACCGCGAAGTGCGTCGGGTTGGTGATGACGACGGAGGCCTGCGGCACCGCCGCCATCATCCGCTTGCGCATCCGCGCCATGCGCAACTGGCGGATGCGCGCCTTGATGTGCGGGTCGCCCTCCGACTGCTTGAACTCCTCCTTCATCTCCTGCATCGACATCTTCTGCTTCTGGAACCACTGCCGGTACTGGAACAGGAAATCGGCGATCGCCACTACCGCCAGCAGCGCCACCGCCGCGCCGAGCAGTTGCAAGGTCAGGCTGGTGGTCTCGCCGAGCAGCGCCGCGGGATCCTGCCGCACCATCGGCTCCAGGCGGTTGCGCTGCGGCCACAGGATCGCCAGCATCACCGCGCCGAGCAGGATGATCTTGAACACGCCCTTGGCGAAGTTGGCTGCGGCCTGTTTGCCGAACACGCGCTTGGCGCCGGCGAGCGGCGACAGCTTGCTGAGCTTCGGCTTGAGCGCCTCCGCCGACAGCACCGGCCGGTGCTGCACCATGTTGCCGGCCGCCGCCGCCAGCATCAGCAGCAGGAACGGCACGCCAAGGGCGGCGAGCAGCGCCAGGCCGATCTGCCCGGTCAGCGCGATCAGGCTCGCGCCATCGGTCGGGATCACCGCGGCGTTGGCGATCAGGTTGCGCAACGGGGCCAGAATGCCCTGCCCGGCCGAGGCGCCGAACGACGACAGCACCAGCGTGCCGCCGGCGATCATGAACCAGGTGTTGACCTCCTGGCTCTTGGCGACGTCGCCGCGCTCGTGGGCATCGTCGAGCCGTTTTTGGGTCGGGTCTTCGGTTTTGTCGGAGGAGTCGTTGTCCTCGGCCATCAGCGCGCGGCCTCATTTTCCCCTCTTCCCGCTCGCCGGGAAGAAAAAGGAAGCCGAGAGGCAGTCCCGCTTTCGAGGGTGCCCCGGACGCGGTGCGGCATGAAATGCCGCGCTGCCGATCCGGGGCCGTCCCAATTCCTGCGCTTGCGGCGGTCCCGGGTCTGCGGAGCAGCGTTGCACGCTGCACCGCGCCCGGGACACCCCACCAGGGCAGAGGACGCTAGCGCGGCGTCAGTTCGTGCAGCACGCCGACCAGATAGTCGATGAAGGTGCCCATCATCGCCGCGATCACCGCGGCAAGGATCAGGAAGCCGGCCAGGATCGAGAGCGGGATGCCGATGAAGTACACCTGCATCTGCGGCATCAGCCGCGCCAGCACGCCGAGCCCGATGTTGAAGACCAGACCGAACACCAGAAACGGCGCCGAGAGCTGGATGCCGATCTTGAAGGCGGTCGCGAAGGTGCGCACCGCAAGCTGCGCGACGTCGCCGGTCGCGATCAGTTCGCCCGGCGCGAAGATGCGATAGCTTTCGTTGAGCGCTGCGATCACCAGATGGTGGGTATCGGTGGCGAACAACAGCGTCAGCCCGAGGATGGTGAGGAAGTTGCCGAGCAGCGCACCCTGCTGGCCTTGCGTCGGATCGACCGCCGTGACGAAGCCGAGTCCGAGCTGCTGCGCCACCACCGAGCCCGCGACCTGCAACGCCGCCAGCGTGATCCGCGCCGTGGCGCCGAGCACCACGCCGATCACGATCTCCTGCACCATCATCACCATCAACGGCGCCAGCGACGACTGCACGTCGACCTGATAGGCGGCGCGATGCAGCGGCATGATGATCAGCGTCAGCATCAAGGCGATGCCGAGCTTGACCCGCACCGGGATCGAGACTTCGCCAAGCCCCGGCAGCAGCATCACCATCGCGCCGATGCGGGCGAACATCAGCACGAAGGATACGGCCAGCGCCGGCAACAGCGAGATATCGACCTGCATCGCGTCCCTGTGCTGCGGCGCCCGGCGCGGCGGTGCGGCAGGCGGCGGGCCCGAAGGCAGCGTCCATCATGCGCTATCCGCCGATGATTCGCGACGTGATCCGCATCATGTGGCTGTGCAGCGCGTCGGCCATGAACGGCAGCGCCACCATCAGCGTGATGAAGATGGCGAGAATTTTCGGCACGAAGGCCAGCGTCATCTCCTGGATCTGGGTCAGCGCCTGCACCAGCGAGATGGCGACGCCGACCACCAGCCCGACCAGCATCAAAGGCGACGACACCAGCACGATGGTCCAGATCGCGTCGCGCGCCACGTCGAGGATTTCTGCACCGTTCATGATCGTGCCCTGCCTATTTCAAATCGGCATCCGCATGATGTCTTCGTAAGACTGGATGACGCGGTCGCGCACCGACACCAGCGTCGACACCGCGACGTCGGTTTCGGAGACGGCGGTGACGACGTCCATGATGTTGGCCTTGCCCTGCGCCATCGCCATGGTCTGGCTGTCCGAGCGCTGGCCGGCTTCCAGCACGCTGCCCATCGCTTCCTTGACCAGCGCGCCGAACGAGGGGCCGCTTGCCTCCGCCACCTTGCCGGCACCGGCCGCACCCTTGCCGGCATTGAGCAGGCTGGAAAGACTGGAATAGGCCGCCGCGGCGGCCGAAGGCGTTGCCATGCGAAAACTCCTGCGTCAGGCCCTGAGAATGTCGAGCGTGCGCTGGATCATCCGGCGCGTCGCGGTGATGATGTTGAGGTTGGCCTCGTAGGACCGCTGCGCGTCGCGCAGGTCGGTCATTTCGATCAGCGGATTGACGTTGGGATATTTGACATTGCCGGCCGGATCGGCGGCCGGATTGCCTGGTTCGTGACGCACCGTGAAGGCCGAGGTGTCGGGCCTGATGCGGCCGAGCGCGACCACGCGGGCGTCGAGCGCGCGGTCGAGCGCCGAGGTGAAGGTCGGCACCTTGCGGCGATAGGGGTCGCCGCCCGGCGTCTGCGCCGTGGAGTCGGCATTGGCGATGTTTTCCGAGATCACCCGCATGCGCCCGGCCTGCGCGCGCAGACCTGAGGTCGCGATGCTCATCGAGCGGATGAAGTCCATGCCATGCTCGGCCATCGGCCGTCTCCTGCGTGAAGGTTTAGCGCTTGCCGATCGCGGTCTTGATGAGGCCGAGGCTGCGGCTGTAGAGCGTCGTGGCCGCGGCGAAATCCATCTGGTTGGCGGACGCCTTGAGCATCTCGTCCTCGAGGTTGACGGCGTTGCCGGCGGGCCGTGTCTCGAAACCGCCCTTGCGGTCCTCCGCGAAGCGCGCGGTGCCACCGGCCGGGGCGAGATGCGTTGCGCTGGTGCGCAGCATCGGCAGCGCGGCAAAACCGCCGGCCGCGCCGCTTTTGCCGATCGCCGGCTCGACGAGGTCGCGCGGCTGGAACCCCGGCGTGTCTGAATTGGCGACGTTCTCCGCCAGCACCCGCTGGCGCTCCTGATGCCACTGCATCCGGGTGCGCAGTGCGGTCAGGACGGGCAGATCGGTGATCGCCATGGTCGCCTCCAACGGCTTCAGTCCTGCCGCCGTGGTGTCGCCCGGACCGACCCCGGACCGCCACACCGGCAGGTAGGCAGAATTTGCCGCCCGTATGGTTAACGATGGGTTAAAATGACCGGATGGCCCGGAAAATGACACAGGCAGGCTGTCAACAGGGACGACAGAACATTACGCTTCACCTGACGTTTGCTGTATTCACAGGGATCGGTGGCGCGAATCGGGGGCCCCGACCGCAGGGACAGTGAGGCGGGGGATGGACATGCAGACACCAGTGACCTTCATCGTCGCATTCGTGATCGTTCTGGCGTTGATCGGACTGGTCACATGGCTGATCCGGCGCTTTGCCGGCAACCGGCTGGGCGGCAACGGCGCGCGCGGGCGAATGCCGCGGCTGGCGGTGATCGACGCCGCCGCCGTCGATGGCCGCCGCCGGCTGGTGCTGGTGCGGCGCGACAATGTCGAGCATCTTTTGATGATCGGCGGCCCGACCGACATCGTGGTCGAGCCCAATATCGTGCGTGCCGCCGCGTCCCGCGAACCGGCCGCGCCCCGCCCGGCGCTGGGCGACCTGCCGCCGCGGCCCGCCCCGTTCCCCGACAGCGACGACGACCTGCCGTCCGACCACGACGAACCGCTCGCGCCCGAATTGCCGCCGCGTCCGCCGCGTGCGGCCCTGCCCCAGGATAGCCGCCGCCCGCCCGCCGAACGCCGGCCCGCCGACCCTCTCGCCGGTTTTGCGCCCGAGCCGCGCACCCGTCCCGAACCTCGGATCGAGCCTCGGGCCGAACCTCGGGCTGAACCCCGGCTTGAGCCGCGCGCGCCCTTGCGCGAGCCGCCGCCGATGCGGCCGATCCCGCGCACCCCGCCCCGGGCCGCCGAGCCGCCGCACGCCCCTGCTGCCGAGCCTGAGATCCGGCCGGGCGCACCGGCGCAAGCCGCCGAGGAGAACCTTGCCGAGATGGCGCAGCGGCTCGAAGCCGCGCTGCGGCGCCCCGGCGGCGCGGCGCTCCCGAGCGAGACGCCGACACAGCCCGCGCCGGCCGCCGACGCAGCCAAGCCGGCACCGTCCAAGGGCGCCTTCGAGAACCTCGAAGAAGAAATGGCGAGCCTGCTCGGCCGCCCCAAATCGCCTTCATGAGATCGCCTTCGTGAGGCCGGCCGGCCATCCGCGTAGAGTCGTCCTTCTTTTCCTGATCGCAACAGCCGCCGGCCTCCCCGCCGGCGCGGCGCTGGCGCAGGACATCAGCATCAATTTCGGTCAGGGCGCCGGCGTCACCGAGCGCGCGATCCAGCTCATCGCGCTGCTGACGGTGCTATCGATCGCGCCGTCGATCCTGATCATGATGACGTCGTTCACGCGCATCGTGGTGGTGCTGTCGCTGTTGCGCACCGCACTCGGCACCGCGACCGCGCCGCCCAACTCCGTCATCATCGCGCTGGCGCTATTCCTCACCGCGTTCGTGATGGGGCCGGTGCTGCAAAAATCCTACGACGACGGCATCCGCCCGCTGGTGGCCAACGAAATCAGCGTCGAGGACGCCTTCACCCGCGCGTCCGGCCCGCTGCGCGAGTTCATGCAGAAGAACGTGCGCGAGAAGGACGTCAAGCTGTTCATGGACCTGTCCGGCGAGCCGCCGCCGGCGACGCCGGCCGAAATGTCGCTGCGCATTTTGGTGCCGGCCTTCATGATTTCCGAATTGAAGCGCGCCTTCGAGATCGGCTTCCTCTTGTTCCTGCCGTTCCTGATCATCGACCTCGTGGTCGCCTCGGTCCTGATGTCGATGGGCATGATGATGCTGCCGCCGGTGGTGGTGTCGCTGCCGTTCAAGCTGATCTTCTTCGTGCTGGTGGACGGCTGGTCGCTGGTCGCCGGCAGCCTGGTGCAGAGTTACGGCGGCGGGTGACGAACACTTTCAGCGCGCGCCTTCGGCGCGCCTCGCACCGACGATGCGCGGCAGCGCGCCGGTCGGCGCGGGATCGGCGGCGAGGTTCTCGCGCGGCGGCCGCGCCTGCGCCAGCGTATCGGCGAAGCGGGTCCTCATGTCGCGCAGGAAGCCGTTGATGGTATCGACCGAGGCCGCCATCTTGGCGAGTTGCGAGAACGCCGCGACGCTGCCCGAGGCCGGCTTCATCGCCACCTCGAAGGCGGCGCGGTCGTCCGGGCCGCTCATCTTCGCGGCATATTTGTCCTTAAAGCGGCCGGCGCCCAGCGAATCCTGCGCCAGCGCGTAGCCGACCGCCGCGCGCAGGATGTCGGCTTTCTCGTCGGGCAAGAGCGCGGCGGGATCGCGCCAGCGCTCGCCGTACAACAGCTCGATCTGCTCGGCCGCCTCGCGCCAGCGTCGCGCCGCCCAGTAGATATCCGAGCGCAGCCGCACCGCCTCGCGCCCCTCCACGTTGGAGATCAGGTCGAGCGCAAATTCGTGGCGGCCGATATCGCTCTGCGCGCGCGCCTCGAGCAGGATGCGCTGCTCGCGCAACTCGCCGGCCAGGTCGCCGACGCGGGTGGCTTGCAGCACGGCAATGGCGCGATCGGGCTTGCGGTTCATCAGGTGGATCATCGCGAGCCGTGCCGCGACCTGCGCCCGCGCGGCACCTTCCAGCCGGTGATCGATCTGGTACTGCAACAGTTCGCCAGCCTGATCGAGCAGATCGACCGCAACCAGACGGTCGGCGAGCTTGCGGATGATTTCGTCGCCGCGCCGGCCGATCGGCGTCAGGTCCTGAAACTCGTAGAACAGCGCCAGCGCCTGCACAGGGGGCAGGTCGTCGCCCTTGCTGCCACGGAACAACTCGGCGAACAGCACCGCGGCGTCGTCCTGCATGGCGCGCGACAGCGGAGAGTCCGGCGCGAGCCGTGTCGCGGCGCGGGCCGCCGCCAGCACGTCGCGATAGCGGCCGGCGCGCGCATAGTGCTTCACCAGCATCGACAGCGTGCGTACCTCGATGGCATCGCCGCGCCACAGGACCGACAGGGTTTCGAGTTCGGCCAGCGCCTCCTCGGGCGCGACCTCGCCGCGACGCTCGCGCAGGGCCAGCGTCAACAGCCGCGCTTCGGTGGCGGCAGGCCGATCCGCGCTCGCCACGGCCAGCGCGTAGTGATGCAGCGCCTCGTCCTCACGCCCGAGCGCCTCGGCCAGGCGCCCCCGCAGCACGGCAACCGCCGGCTGGTCGCGCTCGGTGAGGCCGATGCTGTCGAGATCGCCGGAGCGGGTGGCGGCGCCGGCATAATCCCTGACCTCCAGCGCCGAGCGCATCGCCTGCGTCAGCGCGATGCGTTGCAGATCCACTGGCAAGGCGGTGATGGCGAACTCGGCGTTCTTGAACTTCTCGCGTGCCTCGGCCCATTTGCCCTGCTCAGCGAACGCCAGCGCCTTCCACAGCTCGAAATCGCGGCCACCGCCGAGCGCGGGGCTGGCAAGATCGCGCAGACCCTGCGCCGGCCGCCGCGCCAGGATGTTGGCGACGCCGCGCAGCGCCAGCGCGGTCGCGTCTTCGGTGCCGGGCTGGGCGCCGGCGAGCGCGAGATCGAGCACGCCCTTGGCTTCGAGGTACAGGTCGCGCGCGATATAGAAGCGGGCGAGCACGAGGCGCGCCGACAGGCGCTTGGGGGCTTCGGCCTGCGCCAGCGCGCCGATCAGCGCGTCGCGGCGCGCGATGAATGCCGCCGCGCGGTCGTCCTGCCAGCCTTGCAGATCGAACAGCGCCGGCCGTGCCGCCGAAGCCCGCTCCGGCGTGGCAACCGCCGGCGATACGGTCAGGCCGCCCGGGCGGCTGATGGCCACGCCATCGGCCTCCGCCGTCACCGCCACGTCGTCGGCGAGCGGCTGTACCGCAACGCCGTGAATGGTTTCCAACAGCGCAAACTCGATGAAGTGCTGCGCCCTGACGACGCCGCGCGCCGGCGCCGGCGCCGTGACCACGACCAGCATCTCGCCGTTGTCAGGATCGACCAGGCGTCGCACCGGGCCGGGCGCGGACAGCCGCACCATGACGTTGGCGCGCGTCGGATCGGTGAGATGGCGGACCGCCGCAAGCGGCTGCGAAGGCGCGACGCGGGCATCGCCCAGCGTCAGCGTCCATGCCGCACCGTCGGCGGTGAACGAAGCCAGTTGCGAGCGGGCCAGCCGCAAGCGGACGACCTGCGCCGCCGCATCCTCGGTGGTGGACGACATCGCCGCCGACACCACCGGCGCCGCGTCGCGGCGGATCGCCTCGAGACCGATTGCTGCACGCCGGTCGAACACCAGCCACAGCATGTCGCCACGGCGAAACGCCGCCGCCGCGGTCGGCTCGGCAAACGCAAAGCGCAGATGCCAGCCCTCGCCGTCACGGGCGACGCTGACGCCGGGCGCGGGCCGGGACATTGCGGCGGGCGCAGGCGGCGCAGGCTCCGCCGCCACCGTCTCGGGCTTTGCGGCGACGGGCGGGACGACCTGCGGTGGCACGGCCGCCTTCGGCACGGGAGCCGGTTCAACCGGCGCCGTCGCCTTCGGCGGTGCCGGCGGCTGCTTGACGGGGGCGGCTTCGGCCTGAGGCTGCGCCAGCGCGGCAATGGCGGCGGCCGGCGCCGGCGGCGCCGCATGGTCAAAGGTGACATCGACGACATAGTTGCCGTCTTCGCGGAAGGAGCGGACATCGACGTCGCCGACCAGCCTGAAAGTCACGGCCGAGGAGCCACCATCAATCTTCTGCTCGATCGCCGCGACCTGAGCCGGCGCGACGTTGCGCGCATCGGTGAGGTCGAAGGTCATCGCGGTCTCGAACACCACCGCGTAGCGCCCCTCGTTGAGCGAGGTGGAGACGCCCATGCGGCCCGGCAGTTCGAAGGTGAAGCGCACGAAGGTCGGCTGCATCGAGGCGCGCACGCGCACCGGCTTTTTCTTCTTCGTCTCCTCGACGAAGCGAAGCTGGCGCAGCGCCTCTTCGGCGGCGCGCGCCCGCTCGGCCAGTTCGCGCACCACCTCCTGCGGCAGCGCCGGCGGCGGTCCGGCCCAACTCTCCGGCAACAGATCGATGAAGATGCGCTCGCCGGCGGTCATGGTGTTGACCTTGACCTTGCGCGCCAGCGCAAAGCGGATCGCCATGCCGTCCGGGTCGCGCCGGGCGGCACCGACGTAATCCGGCACGGCGGCGCCAAGACTATCGACGGCGATATCGACCGGTTTCTTGAAGCTGACGACAAGGACGGAGCCGGCCACCGCGACGTCCGATCCGACGTCCTCCGCCAGCGTCAGCACCAGCCGCGCGTAGCCGTTCGCGGCGGCGAACTGCGCCTCGCCCTTGACCGGCTCGGCCACGGCGGCGGTGACGTAGGCAAACGCCGCGAGACAGCAGACGATCACCCGCGCACAGATGCGCGACCCCGGCCAGCATCCGATGGCAAGGACATGCCTCATCGTCGCACTGTGTTCAGCGTGGACATCACCGGCGGCGCACCCCGACCCCTTCGGCTGTAGTCATCGCGGTTTGCCGGCCCGTTAACGGGCCGCATCGTGTTTTAGTCGTCTGCGGCCGGCACGGCCGACGCCGTCCGAATATGCGTCTTGCCCGGCGGGCGGCGATCTCTTAACTAGCTCTCGCACTAGGCCACGACAGTCGTTAAGGGTCGATTAACTATGCCGCGCGCCGCGGCGACACCGAGAGCCGCCGTGCCGCTGCGAATCGCCCGCCTGCCGTCCCCGCCACGCCTGGCAAAATACCTTGCCGCGCTGATCATGCCCTGGCGTCCCGCATTCCGGACGCGGGCCCGCGCATCGGGCTTGCGTTTCTGGGTGCAGCCGCGTGATGCGGTCGGCCGCCACATCGCCAAATACGGCCGCTACGAGCCGGCGCTGACGACGTGGATCGACGGCCACCTGCGGCGGACGGCGCCCGGGCTGTTCATCGACGTCGGCGCCAATATCGGCTGGCACACGGTGCACGCCGCGCGCTGCCCCGCCGTCACGCAAGCCGTCGCCTTCGAGCCGGACGCGCTCAATGCCTGGCTGTTGGCGCGCAACCTCGCCGACAATGCCATCGACAATGCCATCGTGCTCGCCTCAGCGGTCGGGGCGCAGAGCGGCATCGCCACGCTGTACCGTTATAAAGCCTCGAATCAGGGCCGCCATTCGCTCGCCACCGATCATGGCCACGGGTCGCGCCGCGTGCCGGTGATCGACCTCGATGGCGCGCTCACGCAGCTCGGCCTTGCCGACGCCCCCATCGCGCTGATCAAGATCGACGTCGAGGGGTTTGAGCCGGCGGTGATCGCCGGCGCCGGCGCTGCGCTGCGCCGGACCGCGGCCGTCGTGACCGAATATTCGCCGGAGCTTGCCGGTAACGACCGGGCGCCGCTCGATGCCATGCTGGAGAATCTTGCCGCCGCCGGCTTCGTCCCACACCGGCTTGCCGGCGACGGCCGGCTTATGGTGCTGTCGCTCAGCGAATTGCGCGGCATCGCCACCCAGACGGATATCGTCTGGCAAAGGGCGGGCGCGCCCGAACAAAAATAACAACGTCAGTGACCGCTCTGCGGCGTCGGCTGGCCCTCGATCTTGGGCAGGCTCGCGATCGAGGCGCCGCTGTCGGCGCCGGCGCGGCGCGCCAGTTCCACGGTCAGCCGCTCGGCTGCCGCCGGCTGCATCACGCCGAGAATGTCGGCCATCTTGCGGGGTGCGATTTTCGAGGCGACTTCAATGAGCACCGGCATGTCGAGCCGGTCGAAGATGCGCGCGGCGTCCTTCGGCTTCATGCCTTCGTACATGGTGACGATGGCCTTGAAGCGGGCGTCTTCCTCCGCCGCCTGCTGCGATTTGGCGGCGGCGATCCGGCTCTCGATCGCCTTGACCTCGCCGACGCGCGCCTCGATGCGCTGTTCGGCCGCCTTCAGCAGATTTTCGCGGATGTCCATCTCGCGGGCGCGGGCGTCAAGCTCCTGCCGGCGCTCCTGCAAGCGTTCGAGCACGGCACGCTCGGCGGGCGACGGACCGGCCTCGGGCGCCGGCGCCACGGTCTCCGGCGGCGCGGCGGCGGGCGGCGCCTCCTTCGGCTCCGGCTTGGGCTTGGCCTCGACCGAACCGGTTACCTCGGCAGCATCGACGCGGTTGCGCGACGAGGGGTAGTTGAGGTTTTCCTGCGCCCACGACAGCGGCTGCGGCCCGGCGTTGGCGCCAAGCACATAACTGCCGTCGACCACCAGCCCGGCGACCTTCAGCACGGCAAGGCCGGCCACGGCGGCCAACACCACCGGCAGCACCCGGATGTCGCGCAACGCGCTCATGCGGCGAGACCGGCGGCCTTCTTGCGGGCGACAAAGGCTTGCGCGGCCTCGGCAAGGGTGCGGGCGGCGACCGACTTCGGCCGCTCCGGCGCGGCTGTGGCAAGCTCCGCGCCGGCCGACCCGGCCACGCCGGCAGGGGTCGGCGCGCCGCGCCCGACCTGCGCGATGCGCGCCACGCGCCGCACCACGTCGTTGCCGAGATCGATCTGCGTCTGCAAGCGCTCGGTCATCTCCACGGCGGCGGCCATCTGGCTGCCGAGGTTCTCGTTGCAGTCGCGCACCGTGAGCTTCAGCCCGCCGATGGCGCGCTCGGCAATCTCGGTCGCGGTGATCAGCTCGGCGATCGTCGCCTTGAGCGAATGCTCGTCGGCCTTGAGCCGCTTGAGCCGCCTGTTGAGCACGGTGCAGTAGCCGATGGTCGCAACCAGCAGCACTGCAACGACCCCCTCGACCGCCAGTCCGACAATCGGGTTCATTGTGCCTCCATCATCTTGGTTTGCTCGTCCGCCCGCTCGAACATCGCGTAGGTCGTGGTCGGTTTGCGCAACGGCCGGGTGACGCGAATGGCGACGCGGTCGCCGACCCGGCCCATGCGGCCTTCCGTCAGCGTGACGCGGCCGCAGCGCACCGTGACCGGCGCGTCGGGCCGCAGCCCGAGCGGCAGCGTGTCGCCGACCTTGAGATCCATCAGTTGCCGCAGCGGAATGTGGGATTCGTAGAGCAGCGCATCGACCGCGATCCGGGCGTTGGCGATCTCGGTGGCGAGATGGCTTTCCCAGATCGGATCGCGGCCGAATTTCTCGCCCATGAACATCTGCAACAGCACGTTGCGGATCGGTTCGATGGTCGCGTAGGGCAACAGCAGTTCGACGTTGCCGCCGCGGTCCTCCATGTCGACCCGCAGTCGCACCAGGATCGCGGCATGGGCCGGGCGCGAGATCGCGGCAAAGCGCGGGTTGGTCTCCAGCCGGTCGATGGTCAGCGTCACCTGCGACAGCGGCCGGAACGCCTGCTCGGTGTCGGACAGCACCACCTCGATCAGGCGCTTGACCAGGTTGGTCTCGATCGTGGTGTACGGCCGGCCCTCGATACGCAGCGCCGCGGCGCCGCGCCGGCCGCCGAGCAGCACATCGATCATCGAATAGATCAGGCTGGAATCGACGGTGGCGAGCCCAAAATTCTCCCACTCCTCGGCCTTGAACACCGACAGCACCGCCGGCAGCGGAATCGAGTTCATGTAGTCGCCGAAGCGGACCGACGTGATGCGATCGAGCGACACTTCGACATTGTCGGAGGTGAAGTTGCGCAACGACGTGGTCAACAGCCGGACCAGGCGGTCGAACACGATCTCCAGCATCGGCAGCCGCTCGTACGACACCATCGCCGAATCGATGATGGCACGGATGCCGGAATGGTCCTCGAGATTGACCTCGCCGACGCTGAAGCCGAGCAGGTTGTCGATTTCCTCCTGCGACAGCACCCGCTCGCCGTTGGCGACCGGAGAGTTGCCGACGCCCTCGACCATCGCCGCCCATTGCTGGGCCATGGTCTCGGTCAGTTCGTTCTCGGAATCGTCCGCGGCAGCGCTCTCGGCGCCGTCGGCCCCGAGCGAGGCTTCCCACTCGGCGGCAATGGCGTCCTGATCGACAGGTTCATCCGACGGCATGATGCGACACCCGTTGCCTCACTGAATGACCACTTCCTTGAACAGGACGGCGGAGACCTCGCCCGGCGCGGTCGCGGCGTTGACGCGGCGCGTCAATTCCTCCTTGAGCCGGAACAGGCCCATCGAGCCGTGCAGGTCGGAGGGGCGCAGTTCGCGCAAGTAGGTCTGGAACAGATCGACGATGCGCGGCAGCACCGGCTTGACCTTTTCGCCTTGCGGCGCGTCCTTCACTTCCAGCACGGCTTTGACCTTGAGGTACTGCACCCGCTCGCCGGCCGCGCCGGCGAGGTTGACCAGCACCTCCGGCACCTCGACGAACACCGGCGGCGGCACCGGCTTGGCCTTGGCGTGCTGCTCGCCGCCATGCTTGAACAGAAAAACGTATCCGCCGCCACCGGCCGCGGCGAGCACCACCGCGGCGAGCGCGATCAAAAGCCAGCGCCGCGACTTCTTCTTAGGTTGCGCGTCGCCCGCGGCCGCAGCGTCCGCCGCACCCTCGTCGGTCTGGTCGTTGTCTGCCATCGCGTGCTCCGCCTGAACAACAGGACGGGCAGGGATGCGGCCGAACAGGCGTTATGACGCGATACGATGCCCCCGGCGCAACCTGCGCCCTCAGTCCGGCGACGCTAGGGCCGCAATGGTTAACGGAACCTTTCCACGGTCGTTCGACTGGGAAAAAATTGCCGGGCAATCATGGTCAACAATTCCTTTCTGCCGGGCAGCGGCGCCCCCGGTAAATCGGCCAAGATATTGAAAATTATAGAAAACATAAGTTGGCACGGTCCTCGCTTGAGAGATCGGCGAGCCCCTCCGGTTTGGGAGAACCGGTCAGGCTCGCGAAGCGCCTTCAGGCTTGGGAGAGCCGGGCGGCGCCTCATCAGGGGAGAACCACCGATGGAGAACGCCCTCCTCATCGGATTGTCGCGGCAGATGATGTTGCAGCGCGAGCTGGACGTCGTCGCCAACAACGTCGCCAACGTCAACACGACCGGCTTCAAGGCCGACAAGTCGCTGTTCGAGGAATATCTGATGCCGGTGGCGCGCGACGAGCATTTCGTCGGCCGCGACCGCCGCGTCAGCTTCGTCAACGACCGCGCCACCTATCGCGACTTCACGCAAGGGCCGTTGCAGCCGACCGGCAATCCGCTCGACGTCGCCGTCGATGGCGGCGCGTTTCTTGCCGTGCAGACGCCGGCTGGCGAGCGCTACACCCGCGACGGCGGCTTGCAGATCAACGAGCGCGGCCAGCTCGTCACCGCCGCCGGCCACCCGGTGCTCGGCACCAACGGGCCGATCGTGTTCCAGCAGACCGACCGCGACATCACCATCAGCCCGGACGGCACCGTCACCGTGCTCGAAGGCAACAACACGCTGGCCGACTCGATCCGCGGCAAGCTGCGCCTGGTCGGCTTCGCCGACGCGCAGGCGCTCACGAAGGAAGGCGCCAACCTGTTCGCCGCCGGCCCCGGCGTCACGGCGCAGGCCGACACCAAGGCGCAGGTGCGCCAGGGTTTTATCGAGAAGTCGAACGTCAACGCGGTGGCCGAGATGAGCCGGATGATCGGCGTCACCCGCGCCTACGGTCAGGTCGCCACCATGCTGCAACAGCAGAGCGACCTGCGCCGCTCGGCGATCGAACGACTGGCCGACGTGCCGGCTTAAAGGAGACCGACCATGCGCGCCCTTTATACGTCCGCGACCGGAATGGCGGCTCAGGAGCTGAACGTTCAGGTCATTTCCAACAACATCGCCAACTTGCGTACCACCGGCTACAAGAAGCAGCGCGCGGCGTTTCAGGACCTGATCTACCAGCATGTCCGCCGCGTCGGCGCGCAAGCCTCCGACCAGGGCACGATCCTGCCGGTCGGCATCGATATCGGCGGCGGCGTCAAGACCGTCGGCACGCCGCGGCTGATGACGCAAGGCACGCTGTCGCCGACCGGCAACGATCTCGATATCGCGATCCGCGGCGAAGGCTACTTCAAGATCCAGATGCCGGACGGCACCTATACCTACACCCGCGACGGCTCGTTCCAGATGGACGCGCAGGGGCGCGTCGTCAACGCGCAGGGCAACCTGTTGCAGCCGACCATCACCATTCCGCAAAACGCCTCCGGCATCACCATCAACGCGCAAGGCCAGGTGTCGGTCAACGTGCCCGGCTCGACCACGCCGACCGTGCTGGGCCAGATCGGGCTGACGCGCTTCGTCAACAAGGCAGGGTTGCAACCGATCGGCGACAACCTGTTCACCGAGACGCCGGCGTCCGGCCCGCCGCAGGACGGCGTCGCCAACCTCGATGGCTTTGGCGACATGCAGCAGGGCAATCTCGAACAGGCCAACGTGGAAGTGGTGTCCGAAATCTCCGACCTCATTGCCGCGCAGCGCGCTTACGAGATGAACGCCAAGGTGATCAGCGCCGCCGACCAGATGATGCAGTCCACCGCCAACCTGTTCCGCTAGCGCATGAGCCCGAAAAGCGAACACCGATTCTGCGACCAGACCATGCGTTCATCGAAAGGGTCCACCATGATCCGCCCGCTCCTCGCCGCACTCGGCCTCATCGCCGGCACGCTTGCGGCAAATGCGCAGTTCGCCGCACCGACGCTGCGCGCTCACGTCACCGTCTCGGGCGAGGTGGTCCGCATCGGCGACATGGTGGAGAACGCCGGCGAGGCCGCCGCCATTGCCATCTACCGCGCGCCCGACCTCGGCACCACCGGCCGGCTCGCTGTCGCCGACGTGGTCGCGACGCTGCGCGCCCATCAGGTGGTCGGCCTCGACACCCGCGACCTCGGCGAAGTCGAAGTGACTCGCGCCGCCCGCCTCGTCACCCGCGCCGAGATCGAAACGGCGATCGCGCAGGCGCTGGCGGGGCGCCACGGGATTGGCGATGCGCGCGACCTCGCCGTCACCTTCGACCGCGCGCCCGACACCATCACGCTCGATGCCGGCTACAACGGCAGCCTCAAAGCCACCACCGTGCGCTTCGACGCCACCCGCCGTCGCTTCGACGCCAGCCTCGAGATCGCAGGCAGCCCCGGCGCCGTGCCGGCGCGGCTGCGCTTCACCGGCGCCGCCGTCGAAATGGTCGAGACCGCGACCGTGACCCGCGACATCGAGCGCGGCGATATCCTCAAGGCATCGGACGTCGCGCTCGAACGCCGGCCGCGCGCCGAGGTCGGCACCGCCCCGCTCGACCGCGCCCCCGCCGTCGGCATGCAGATGAAACGCAGCCTGCGCGCCGGCGCGGTGCTGCGGATGGCGGACCTCACCAAGCCCGACCTGGTTCAGCGCGGCCAGAGCGTGACGCTGGTGTACCACAGCGCCGGCATCACCCTCACCATCCGCGCCAAGGCGCTGGACAGCGGCACCGAAGGCGACACCGTCACCGTGCTCAACCTGCAATCCAAGCGCGAGGTGCAGGGCGTCGTCGTCGGCACCGGCCAGGTCGCCGCCACTCCCGCCGCGCCGCGCCTCATCCCGGCTGCCGCGCGCACCGCCCTTCTCAACGCCGAGTAACGCCATGTCCGCATCCGCCAGCCTTCGCCGCCCCGCCCTTGTCGCCGCGCTCATCGCCATCGGCTTCAGCGCCGGCGGTTGCTCCTCGATCGACCGTCTCACCAATATCGGCGAGCGGCCGGCGCTGACGGCCATCGAGAACCCGACGGCACAGCCGGGCTACAAGCCGGTGCAGATGCCGATGCCGGCGCCGATCGCCGCCTCGTACAGCCCGAACTCGCTGTGGCGTAACGGCTCGCGCGCCTTCTTCAAGGATCAGCGCGCCCATCAGGTCGGCGACATCCTCACCGTCACGGTGAACTTCACCGACCGCGCCAACATCGCCAACCAGACCCAGCGCAGCCGCACCAACAAGGAAGATTCCTCGCTCAACGATTTCGTCGGCAGCAAGCTATTGACCGGCAGCGCGGCGCTGGCCGTGCCGGGCAGCATCCTCGACGTCGATTCCACCGCCGCCAGCGAAGGCAAGGGCTCGGTGCAGCGCCAGGAAGCATTGCAGACCAGCGTCGCCGCGGTGGTGACGCAGGTGCTGCCCAACGGCAATCTGGTGGTCGAAGGCAAGCAGGAAGTGCGTGTCAATTTCGAGGTGCGCGAACTGATCGTCGCCGGCATCGTGCGGCCGGAAGACATCCAGAGCGACAACACCATCGACTCCAGCAAGATCGCGCAGGCCCGCATCGCCTACGGCGGCCGCGGCCAGATCACCGACGTGCAGCAGCCGCGCTACGGCCAGCAGGTGCTCGACATCCTGCTGCCGTTCTGAGCGATGCCATCATGATCGTGACGGCGGCGTTCCGCGCCGCCTGACCCGAGCTCCCACATCCGGGTTGCGAACTCAAGGCGCACACGGATGTTCACGACGCAGCCTCCGGTAGCTCCCCTGCCGGAGGCTGCTTCCGTTTTACGTCAGGGCCCTCTTACTCGTCGCGATAGACCTTCTCGCGGCGTTCGTGGCGCTCCTGCGCTTCGACCGACAGCGTGGCGATGGGGCGCGCTTCGAGGCGCTTCAGCGAGATCGGCTCGCCGGTTTCCTCGCAGTAGCCGTAGGTGTTGTCCTCGATGCGCTGCAAGGCGGCGTCGATCTTGGCGATCAGCTTGCGCTGACGGTCGCGGGCGCGAAGCTCGATGGCGCGATCGGTCTCGGACGATGCGCGATCGGCCAGGTCAGGGTGATTGACGTTTTCTTCCTGAAGCTGCTGCAGCGTCAGCTTCGCCTCTCTCAGGATGTCTTCTTTCCATGCAAGGAGCTTGGCGCGGAAATACTCGCGCTGGCGCTCGTTCATAAACGGCTCTTTCTCGGAAGGCCGATAGTTCTTCAGTTTTTCCAAGGCCGTACCATATGCTCCGCGTGAGGCGGGCCGGCGGTTCCGGCCGCGCGCGCAGCTTATATAGCCTGGGGTTGTGACAGACAATATCGGGGCGCCGGCTGCGCCCCGGTTATCCGGGCGGAACCGGCGGGCCCACCGAAGATGTGATCTAGAACCGCGCGGCTTTCGCCAGTTCGACCTCGACGCGCAGCTCGATCTCGGCCAGCACCGCATCGAGACCGGGATCGCCGGAGGCGGCCTTGAGATCGGTCGCGGCGGTCTTCAGGCGCGACACGGTGGCGCTGTCGAGCGACCCGGACAACAGGCCGAGCTTGAGGTCGTCGAGCGCATCGAGGGCGCTGCGGCCGTGCCGCACCGAGCGGCGGCGCCGCTCGGCCGCATCCTCGCCGCCGATGCCCTGCAGCGCCAGCAGCGTCTCGATGCCGCCGGCCGCCCGCGGCGCCAGCGTCGCCTTGCTGTCGGGCGCCGCCGTCATGTCCGGCAGGGTGAACGTCGCCCCGCCCGAGCGCCGGCTCGCGCCCGGCGCCGCTGCCGGCGTGGTGCCGTGAGGTCCGTAAATCCGCATGGTGCTCTCCCTCGATGGAGCGCCCGGCAGGCCGCGCCGGCCTTTGGGAACGGTGCGGGAACAGTGGGTCGTCATGGTTAACGGGCGGTAAACGGCCCGGCAGATTTTGCCGGCGGAGCTGCCGGATTTGCCGCGCCTCGCCGCCCCGGCCGTTCGCTCCAGCCAGTAGACCGCAGCATTCTCAACGGCTTACGGAAATGCGCCGGTTGGCACGGCGTTCGCATGGTTAATGCCGGGTCAATGCCGTGTGGGAGCGCGGCACCCTCCAAGCGTTCAGCCTCAGCGGGGAGCAGAGGATGTCCAGTTTCACAGCGGCCGGGCGACGTTTTACGCATCTGTGGCGAACGGCCGCGGCTGCGGTCGCAGCCCTGACGCTCGTCGCGACCGCGGCGCAGGCGACCTCGCGCATCAAGGACCTCGCCAACATCGAGGGCGTGCGCCAGAACCAGTTGATCGGCTACGGCCTGGTGGTCGGCCTCAACGGCACCGGCGACACCCTCAACAACATCCCGTTCACCAAGCAGTCGCTGCAGGCGATGCTGGAGCGCATGGGCGTCAACATCCGCGGCGCCACCATCCGCACCGGCAACGTCGCCGCCGTGATGGTCACCGGCAACCTGCCGGCGTTCGGCACGCAAGGGACGCGGATGGACGTCACCGTCTCGGCGCTCGGCGACGCCAAGAGCCTGCAAGGCGGCACGCTATTGGTGACGCCGCTGCTCGGCGCCGACGGCAACGTCTACGCGGTGGCGCAGGGTTCGCTCGCCATCGGCGGCTTCCAGGCCGAGGGCGCCGCCGCCAGCATCACCCGGGGCGTGCCGACCGTCGGCCGCATCGCCAACGGCGCCATCATCGAACGCGAGATCGAGTTCGCACTGAACCGTCTGCCCAACATCCGGCTGGCGCTGCGCAACGCTGATTTCACCACCGCCAAACGGATCGCCGCCGCTGTCAACGACTACCTCGGCAGCAGAACCGCCGAACCGCTCGATCCCTCCACCGTGCAGCTTTCGGTGCCGAAGGAGTTCAAGGGCAACGTCGTGGCACTGCTCACCGAGATCGAGCAGCTGCAGGTCGAGCCCGATCTCGCCGCCAAGATCGTCATCGACGAGCGCTCCGGCATCATCGTCATGGGCCGCGACGTCCGCGTCGCCACGGTGGCGGTGGCGCAGGGCAACCTGACGGTGACGATCTCCGAAAGCCCGCAGGTGAGCCAGCCCAATCCCCTCTCGCGCGGCCAGACGGTGGTGACGCCCAACACCCGCGTCGGCGTGCAGGAGGACGGCAAGAAGCTCGCCGTGGTCAAGAACGGCGTATCGCTGCAACAACTCGTCGATGGCCTGAACAGCCTCGGCATCGGCCCGCGCGACCTGATCGGGATTCTGCAGGCGATCAAGGCGGCGGGCGCCATCGAAGCCGACATCGAGGTGATGTGATGATCCCCGCAGCCATTGGACTGGCGGCCGGCGTGGCCGGAACCGTGATCTCGGCGCTGACGCACAAGGCCGACCCGCAGCTTGAAACGGCGCTGACCAAGGTCTCGCCGCAGGCGCAGCAGAAAGCCCGCGCCACCGCGCAGGATTTCGAGGCGATGTTCCTCAACACGATGTTCTCGCAGATGACCACCGGCCTGAAAGGCGACGGGCCGTTCGGCGACACCCAGGCGACGGGCGTGTGGCGCTCGATGCTGACCGATGAATATGCGAAGAACTTTGCGAAAGCCGGCGGCGTCGGTGTGTCCGACGAAGTGTTCCGCACTCTCATCCTCCAGCAGGCGGACAACGCCGGCAAATAAGGTCAAGGCACCGACCATGATGGACATGCAGCAACAGCCGGCCGCCCTCCCCGCCGAGCCGCTCGCCGAAAGCCTGATCGCCACGATGACCGCGCTGCTCGATATCGTCGAGCGCGAGACCGCGCTGGTGCGCAACGGCAAGGTCGTCGAGGCGATGGCCTTGCAGGAGGACAAGACGGCGCTGTCGCAGCGCTACATGCAGGCTGTCGAGCGGCTGAAGGGCACCGAGGCGGCGCTGGCGAGCACCGCGCCGGACCTGCTCACCGCGTTGCGGCGCCATCACGAGACGTTCCGCGCCCTGCTCCAGGCCAACCTGACCGTGCTTGCCACCGCCCATGCCGTCTCGGAGGGCATCGTGCGCGGCGTCAACGGCGAAATGCAGCGCAAGCATGTACCGCAGACCTATACGGCGAGCGGCCAGCACGCCGGCGCGAGCACGCGCCAGTTGTCGCCGCTCGCCGTCAGCCGCACGCTGTAAGCGGCGGCGCATCCGCGCAACAAATTGAATCAAACTGCGGCGCGCGCGGCAATGCGCGATTGAACACGTTTCATAACTGCACGTTCATGGGCGGCCGGCGATCTTGATCGACGGGCGGGGCTGGGGTTCTTCTCGGATGAATCCGGGAGGCCGCTATGAGCGCGACCATCAATGTCACCCCTGTGGGACTGCCGGGCGCCGCCGTCACTCTCTCACGCGCGCCGGCCGCCGCTGACGACGTGCCGACGCAGTTGCCGCCGGGCCGCAGCGTGACCGCGCCCGATGCGGGTAGCGCGCTCCGGATGGATACGCAGACGGCCGGCAAACAGCTCGGCCGGCAGGTGGTCATGGATCAGGCCGCGGCGATGATGGTCTATCAGGTGATCGACAAGCGTTCGGGCGCGGTAGTCCGGCAGTTTCCGGAAGAGGTGATGCTGCGCCGGCGCGCCTATTTCCGCACGCTCGACGTGATGCGCGACGCCAATGCCGGCCCGCCCCGCGTCAGCCGCAAGGCATAAGCCGACACGACTCCGCTCAAGACAGATCTCTACCCCCGCACCCGGCGCAGCATGCGCTCGACATGGGCGATCGGCGTCTGCGGCTGAATGCCGTGGCCGAGATTGAAGATCAGCCGGCCGGTGCCGAAATTCTCAAGGACGTCATCCACCGCGCGGTCGAGCGCGTCGCCACCGGCGATCAGCGCTAGCGGGTCGAGATTGCCCTGCACCGCGACGCGGGTCTGCACCCGCTCACGCACAAAGGCGGGCTCCGCCGCCCAGTCGATGCTGACGGCATCGACGCCGGTTCGTTCGACAAAATCGCCGAGCAACGCACCGACGCCGCGCGGAAAGCCGATGATTTTTGCGCCCGGCACTTTTGCGCGCACGCCTTCGACGATGCGCCTGACGGGTGCTGCGCACCAGCGCGCGAACTCGCGCGGCGGCAGCACGCCGGCCCAGGTGTCGAAGATCTGCACGGCATCGGCGCCGGCCTGAAGCTGTGCCGCGAGGTAATCGATCGAGGTCTCGGTCAGCCGGTCGATCAGCGCCGCAAACGCCTGCGGCTCGCGATAGGCGAACATCCGCGCCGGCGCCTGGTCCGGCGTGCCGTGCCCCGCCACCATGTAGGTCGCGACCGTCCACGGCGCGCCGCAGAAACCGAGCAGCGTCACGGCGGGATCGAGCGCCGCCCGGGTCAGCCGCAATGCCTCGTAGACCGGCGCGAAGGTGGCGGCATCGGCGCGCGTCGGCAGCGCCGCGATCTGCTCCGCCGTGTCGAGCGGATCGAGCCGCGGCCCCTCGCCGGCCTCGAAGCGCACCGCACGGCCGAGCGCATGCGGCACCACCAGGATATCGGAAAAGATGATCGCGGCGTCGAAGCCGAACCGGCGGATCGGTTGCAGCGTCACCTCCGCGGCCAGTTCGGGGGTGAAGCAAAGGTCGAGAAAGCCGCCGGCCTTTTCGCGCACGGCGCGGTATTCCGGCAGATAGCGTCCGGCCTGGCGCATCATCCAGACCGGCGGCGGCACGCGGCGCGCCCCTGACAGCACGTCGAGCAGCGGTTTTGCGGGCGGGGTCACGCTGAAAGCCATCCTCTTCTCATGGACGGCCCTGCTGATACACGCTGCGCGCGGCGTTGGCCACACGTCCCGCACCCTGCGGAGCGGACCACCGGCCGGCGGCGTCATGGCGCCACGGTGAGCCGTCCCTTCATGTTGGGATGGTACTTGCAGTAGTAATCGAAGCTGCCGGCCCTGGTCAGCGTCTGCGACACCGTTTTCTTCGGCGGCTGGATCACGTCAAAACTCTTGTCGCGCGCGGTCGCGCTATGCGCCAGCACGTCCTTGTTGACCCACTGGATGGTGTCGCCGACTTTGGCCTTCACCTCGGCGGGCTGGAACGTCAGCTTCTCGATGGTGACGGTGATGGTTTCGGCAAAGGCCGGCGCGGCAAGGCCGACAGCCAGCGGCAACGCCAGCCACAACGACCGGCACGTCGGCAATAACGAAGCGAACATGGTTCTGTCCTTGTCGGGAGCGCCCATGCCGCCGGTGGACTAAGGCTCCGGCGGCATGGCGAAGCCAGTGCCGGTTACTTCAGGTCCGCCGCGACATGCTCGGCATGCTGCTCGTGGCCCTGGAAGATCTTCAGGCCGGTCTCCAGGAACGATTTCAACTCGGCGTTCTGCGCCGAGGGGATCAGCGTCGAGGTCAGCGCGCCGTTGACGGTCTTGTGAAAGGCAACCTCGTGGTCGATATAAGCCTTGTCGAACGCCTTGCCTTTGAGCTTGGCGAGCTTGGCCTGCTCGTCCTTGATCTGCTTGGTCAGCGCACGGCTGGTGTCGTTGTCCTCCGGCGTGACTTTCAGCTTCTTGACCAGCGCCAGCGCCTGCTTGTTCACCGCCTCATGGTCGCGCACCATGTCGTTGGCGAATGCCTTGACCGCCTTGCTCCTGGTCTTTTTCAACGCCTGCCTGGCGACGGCGACATCGAGCGCGCCGGCGGTGTAGGCAATGTGAGCGATCTGCGGATCGGTCGGTGCGGAGCCTGCGGCCTGCGCCAGCGTGGCGCAACCCATCATGCACGCGGCAGCGATCGCCGCCGCATTCCATCGAAGCAACATGTTTGAACCTCCTTGCGCCGAGCGGTGCGCTTCGCACCGCGGCGTCGTTGTCTTGCACGAGGTTCGATGAGAGGGGCGCGGAAAGGTTCCGCGAATCTTTACGCGAGGTCGAGCCGCTTGAGCACGGCCTCGGTCAACCGCTCGCAGCGTTTGCCGGCGAACGGAAACGCCTCCATCATCACCGGGCCGATGCGCTTCTCGACATTGTCGCGCAACAGCGCGCGGGCGCGAAACAGCCGCGTCTTCACCGTTTCCGGCTTGAGGTCGAGCACCTCCGCGGTCTCCTCGGTGCTCAAGCCCTCGACCACGCGGGCGATGAACACGCTGCGGAAAGCGTCCGGCAGTTCGTCGATGGCACGCTCGACGACAGTCTGGATTTCACGCTGCGCCATGGTCCGTTCGGGGTCCTCAGGTGGCGTCGAGAGGGGAAACTGGATGACCTGCGCTTCGAGCGCGCCGGGCTCCAGCGTCGTCCATTCGACGGTTGGGTGCTGCCGCCGCAGCCGGCCGAGCGCCTCGTTCATGGCGATACGGGTCAGCCAGGTGGCGAGGCTCGACTCGCCGCGAAAGCCGTCGAGGTGGGTGAAAGCCCGGACATAGGTCTCCTGCACCACGTCCTCGGCCTCGGCGTCGTTCTTGAGAATGCTGCGCGCCATGCGGAACAGCCGGCGGTTATTGGCCTGGATGATGGCGCGGACGGCGCTCGCCTCGCGCGCGCGGGCGCGGCGCACGAGGTCGGCCTCCTCGCTCAGCGACAGCGGGGAAGCGGGAAGGCGGAGTTGCGGGACGACACTCATGACGGCCTCGTGAAGGAGACTGCGACACGTCATTGGATGACGCAATGCCAAAAAGGTTCCGGCCGTGTCAGCCGCCGCTCTAACCAGCCGCCTTAACTGATTGCCTTGGCCACCGCACGGCCGGCGTTGCGCCCCGAGAACAGGCAGCCGCCGAGGAACGTGCCCTCCAGCGCCCGGTAACCATGGACGCCGCCACCGCCGAAACCGGCCGCCTCGCCGACTGCATAAAGGCCGGGGATGACGGCACCGTCGCCGCCGAACACGCGAGCTTCGAGGTCGGTTTCCAGTCCGCCCAGCGTCTTGCGGGTCAGGATGTTGAGCCTGACCGCGATCAGCGGCCCGTGCGCCGGATCGAGGATGCGATGGGGCTTTGCGGTGCGGATCAGGCGGTCGCCGATGTAGCGGCGAGCGTTGTGGATGCCCATCACCTGCATGTCCTTGACGAAGGGATTGTCGAGCTCGCGGTCGCGTGCCTCGATCTGGGCGCGGATCTCGTCGAGCTGCAGCAGATTGTCGCCGGACAACCGGTTCATCGCCGCGACGAGGTTTTCGAGATCGTCGCGCACGATGAAGTCGGCACCCTTCGTTTTGAACGCCTCGACGGGCGCCGGCGCGCCCTTGTTGGTGGCGCGGCGCAGCGTCTTACGCCAGCTCTTGCCGGTGAGATCCGGGTTCTGTTCGGACCCTGACAGCGCAAATTCCTTCTTGATGATGCTTTGCGTCAGGATGAACCACGAATAGTCGTAGCCGGTCGCCATGATGTAGGCGAGCTGGCCGAGCGTGTCGGTGCCGGGATAGAGCGGCGGCGGCAGCCGCTTGCCGGTGGCGTCGAACCACAGCGAGGACGGCCCCGGCAGAATGCGGATGCCGTGGTTCGGCCAGATCGGCGCAAAATTCTCCACGCCCTCGACGTAGTGCCACATGCGGTCGCGGTTGATCAGCCGCGCGCCGGCGGCCTCGGCGATGCCGATCATGCGGCCATCGACATGAGCCGGAACGCCGGAGATCATCCGCCGCGGCGGCGAGCCGAGCCGCTCCGGCCAGTTCTGGCGCACCAGTTCCGGGTTGCCGCCGATGCCGCCGGAGGCGACGATCACCGCCTGCGCGGCAAGCGCGAAGTCACCGACCACCTCGCGCGAGGATGCTTCCCCGCGCGCAGCGCGCGAGGGCGCCAGCACGGCGCCGCTGACGCCATCGACCGCACCGCCGGTCCGTGACAGGCGATCGACCCGGTGGCGAAAGCGGAACGTCAGCCGGCCGGCGGCCTCCGCCGCGCGCGCACGGGCGATGAACGGCTCCAGCAGGCCCGGCCCCGTTCCCCAGGTGATGTGGAAACGCGGCACCGAGTTGCCGTGGCCCATGGCGTCGGTGCCGCCGCGCTCCGCCCAGCCGACAATCGGAAAGAAGCGCACGCCCATGGCGTGGAGCCAGGCCCGCTTCTCGCCGGCGGCGAAGGCGACGTAAGCCTCCGCCCAGCGCCGCGGCCAAGCGTCCTCGGCGCGGTCGAAGCCCGCGGTGCCCATCCAGTCCTTCAGCGCCAGCGCATGCGAATCGTGGATGCGCAGCCGGCGCTGCTCGGGCGAATCGACGAGGAACAGACCGCCGAACGACCAGAACGCCTGGCCGCCGAGGTTCTGCTCGCCCTCCTGATCAACGACGACGACCCGCCGCCCGGCGTCGGCGATCTCGGTCGCGGCGACCAGCCCGGCCAATCCCGCCCCCACCACGATGACATCGGCGTCGGCCATGTCTCACTCCATCCGAGCGTTCCGGCGATTGAAGCGCGGCGCATCCGCAACGGTCAATGACAATTGCACGACAGCGAATATCGCAACCGGCCACCGGCCTGCATCCGCGCGGCAACACTGCAAATGAATCGTGCGCGCACGGGCCGCGCCATCTGGACAAACATCGACCTTCTGCAACACGCTATTGGCGACGAATCGAAAGGACGTGCGATGAGGCTTGCAACCGGTCTGCTGGCGATGGCGCTGTTGTGCGGCGGCCTCGCGGCCGCCGGAGCAGCCACTCGGATTGCCGACGACCGCGGCGGCCGCATCGGCACCTACCTCGACCGGTTCGAAGAACTGGGCCAGTCAGGCGACACGGTGATCATCGACGGGCTGTGCGCCTCCGCCTGCACGCTGGTGCTGGGCACGGTGTCGCGCGACCGCATCTGCGTGACGCCGCGCGCGCGGCTCGGCTTCCACGCCGCCTGGGACATGGGCGCGCACGGCCGCCCGGTGACCAACGCCGAGGCGACGCGGCTTCTGCTGGCGATGTATCCCGCTCCGATCCGGCGCTGGATCGCGCGCCACGGCGGCTTGCGGCGGCAGATGATCTTCCTGAGCGGTCGCGACCTCGATCGCCTGTACCGCCCCTGCCCCCTCGACAGGCAGGCCCGCCTGACGCCGCCGCGCAACGCTGCCGCCGGCGAGTAACGACGCACCGTCCTCCGTCCGATCAGCCCAACGTGACCGCCCCGCAGGGGCGCGAGCCTTGCCGGCTGCGCGCGACCGTCCTATGTGGAGCGCGCGGCGCAAGGGCCGTCGCGTTCTGGATTATTGTTTTAACGCGTTTTCTTCACGCGAACCGGCTTCCACTTCGCTTGAAAACGCTCTGAAGGATCCCCCATGGCGGCGAAACTCAATCGCTCGATCGTTATCGCCGCCTCGTTCGGCTTCAGCCTGATCGTCGGGCTGATCCTGGTGCTGAGCCTGACCGGCACGTTCCGCAGCGTCACGGCGCCGGCGGCGATCGGCGGCCCGTTCCAGTTGACCGACAACGCCGGCCAGCCCGTCACCGAAAAAAGCCTGCAAGGCCGTCCGAGCCTGATCTTCTTCGGCTTCACCCACTGTCCCGACGTCTGCCCCACCTCGCTGTTCGAGATGTCGGAAGTGCTGCGCGCACTCGGCCCCGACGCGGCCCGCGTCAATGCCTATTTCATTTCGGTCGATCCCGAACGCGATACGGTGGCGGCGATGAAGGACTACCTGTCGAGCTTCGACCCGCATCTCAAGGGACTGACCGGCAGCCCCGAGGCGATCGCGCAGGTGCTGACAGGCTATCGGGTCTACGCCAAAAAGGTCCCGCAGAAGGACGGCGACTACACCATGGATCACACCGCGCTGATCTACCTGATGGACCGCAACGGCAATTTTGTGAAACCGTTCGACCTCAAGCGGACGCCGGAAGAGGCCGCGGCCGAACTGAAGACCTATCTGTAGAGCGTTGTCTTCACACGAACCGGCCGTCGCCAGGCCGGAGCCGGCTATGGCCCGGCGAAGGCCGGTTTCCACTGCGCTCGAAAAAGCCATCGCGCAGCGTCGTATCGCGCCGGGCCGAGCCATGATCGGTCTTCTCCCAGCGGTAAGGGTCTCCCAGCACCTGCGCCAGCGCACGCCAGGCCGCGCACGACAGCCACAGCCAGTAGATCGGCGTCAGCAGCAAAACCCAGCCGTCGGCAAGCCGCCCGCGCCGGGCGAGCCCGATCAGCCCGACCACGGCGGTTGCGACATAGCCGGCGGCAATGGCGGCAATGTGCAACGATGCCAGCCCGCCTTGCGGCAACGCGAAGGCCGGCGAGCCGCCGACGGTGACAAGCCCGAGCATGATGCCGCCGAGCAGCAGCGGGTAGGCGAGCGCGGTCAGCACGTTGCCACCGACCAGCAGGTTCAGCGTCAACCAGCCGCTCGCGCCGGCCTCGCGCCACAGCCGGCGGGGCTGGCGCATATGCACGGCCCAGGTCTTGAGCCAACCTTTCATCCAGCGCGTGCGCTGGCGCAGCCATGGCGCGAAGCGCACCGGCGCCTCTTCGTATGTGGTCGAGGCGAACGTCACCGCGCGATAGCCGAAGCGCGACAGCCGCATGCCGAGGTCGGCATCCTCGGTGACGTTATAGGGGTCCCAGCCGCCGACCTCGCGCAACACCTCGGTGCGAAAATGGTTGGAGGAACCGCCGAGCGGCAGCGGCAGGCCGAACGCCGCCAGGCCAGGCAGGAAGGCATCGAACTGTCCGGCATATTCGACGCCGAACATCCGCGCGAGCCAGCCCTCCTGCGTGTTGTCGATACACAGGCTCGCCTGCGCGCAGGCGACGTCGCGGTCATGGCGGCGGAACGCATCGAGCGCGGCGCGAAGCTGGCCCGGATCGGGCAGATCCTCGGCGTCGAACACCGCGAGAAAACTGCCGTGCACGAACGGCAGCGCGCAGTCGAGCGCCTTCGGCTTGGTGCGCGGACCGCCGCGCGGCGCAACGATGAGCTGAAGGTGCGGCATCGCCCCGCGCCGAACCCGCGCGCGTGCCAGCGCATCGCGCGTCTCGGGATCGTCGGGCTCGACGACGATCTTGATGTCGAGCTTTTCGCGCGGATAGTCGAGCGCTTCGAGTGCACGGATCAGCGGCTCGACCGACGATGCCTCACGGTAAAGCGCGACGATCACGCTGTAGACCGGCAGGTCGCGCTCTGCGAGGCGTTGCGGTGCGACCGCGGGCGGCACCGGCACGGCGGCGGCCGCAACCCGCAAGGCGGCAAAGGCCAGAAACCCGAGCGCCATCGCCGATCCGGCCACGTCGGCCAGCAGCGCCGGCGCAAGCGTGATCGGCAGCGCCAGTGCCATCGCGCGCATCAGCCGCCGCCAGCGCGACCCATATCGCGCCGGCACCGCTCGCGACGGCGCCGCCGACAACGCCGGAAAGCGTCGCTGCAATCCCTCGACGGCTGCCCGCGTCATCGCGCGGCCCGCCTCCCCCATCAGAAAACGGTCGAAATCCGCTGTCGTGGCGAGACTGATGCCGGTTCGGCCGCCGCGCCGGTTGGCAAAATGCGACGCCAGATAGCGCGCGGCGGTCCCGCGCGGGGCGATCACCCAGGAGAGCCGGCCGGCACGGCGCACCGGCAGGATGCGGTGCGTCGCCGCACGAACGAGATCGTCGTCGCCGAGCGGACAATCGGCGCGCCTCACGCCGTCGAAGCGCTCGACCGTCAGCCCGGTATGGCGGGCGAGGTGGCGCAGATAGCTTTGCTCGTCGATCGTGCCACGGGCGATCAGCACCCGCTCGGCACCGACGCCCAGCTCAGTGCCGCGTTGCGCCGCGGCCTGCAGCACCGCCGCCGCCAGCACGCCGCGCAGGCAATCGAGTTCGGGCGCGGAGGCCGCGTCGGGCGCCGCGGCCGGGGCCAAAGCCGGGCGCCCTGCGAGACGGTAGGCCGGACGGCCCATCGAGCCTGCCGCAACGCGGCGGATCGCTGCCGCCGCACGACCGGGCGTTGCTGGTTCCAGGCCGCGTACAACTTTCGGCAGCTGCCTGCTCACGCCCCACGCCCGCCCACTTCACGCTCGCACACCGCCGCGAATGGTCTATAAGGCCCAAAATCGCGGAACGCCGTTATGCAACCACAGATAGCTCCCGCCTTCAACATTCGGCGACGCCGGCGGATCGCGGCCGCGCTCGGCGTGGCGCTGGCGTTCGCCGTGACCGGCCCGGCCGCGCCGGCGGCGGCGCAAACGCCAGCCATCAAGGTGCCGGCGGCGACGCAAGCCGTGCCCGGCTTCTGGGACCCGCGGCGCCACCCCGAGCGCCCGGACCTGTCCCGCATCACCCTGATCCGCTTTCTGACCGAGACCGACTACCCGCCGTTCAACTATACCGGCCCCGACGGCAATCCGGCCGGCTTCAACGTCGATTTCGCGCGCATGATCTGCGAGGAGATCAAGGTCTCCTGCACCATCCAGATGCGCCGCTTCGAGATGCTGGCGGATGCGGTCGCGACCAACCGCGGCGACGCCGTGATCGCCTCGATCGCGGCAACGCCGGCCATACGCACCCACCTCGATTTCACCGACCCCTATTACCGCGTGCCGGCGCGCTTCGTGGCGCTGCGCGAAACGGCGGCGGCCGAGATCAAGCCGGAGACGGTCGAGGGCAAAAAGATCGGCGCCGTCACCGGCTCGGCGCACGAAGCCTATCTGAAGGCCATGTTCACCGACGCCGAGATCGTCGGCTACGCCAACGACGAGGCGCTGCGCGCCGGCTTGCGCAGCAAGGACGTCGATCTGATCTTCGGCGACGGCATCGCGCTGGCGCTGTGGCTGAACGGCACCGATTCCGCTAGCTGCTGCGCCTTCGCCGGCGGCCCCTTCACCGAGAGCCGCTATTTCGGCGAGGGCGTCGGCATCGGCGTGCGCAAGGGCAACGACCTTTTGCGCCAGGCCATCAACTGGGCGATGTTCCGGCTGTGGGAGAAAGGCCGCTACACCGAACTGTGGCTGCGCTATTTCTCGATCAATCCGTTCTAGAGCATGATCCCGAAAAGCGGGAACCGGTTTTCGGACAGGATCATGCTCAAATAAAAGGATGAGCAACGAGCCCGATTCAAGGCAGTTGCAAGCGTCACGAGGGTTACGAATGTCCGATGAGATGCCGCCTGATGCGAACGAACTGCGCCGGCTTGCCGAACAGTCCGGGGCCTGGCCGTTCGAGCAGGCGCGCGCGCTCGTCGCACGGCTGAAGAAGACGCCGAAGGACGAGGTGCTGTTCGAGACCGGCTACGGCCCGTCCGGCCTGCCGCATATCGGCACCTTCGGCGAAGTGGCGCGCACCACCATGGTGCGCCATGCGTTCCGTGTGCTGACCGACGACAAGATCAAGACGCGGCTTCTGGCCTTCTCCGACGACATGGACGGCCTGCGCAAGGTGCCGGATAACGTGCCGAACAAGGACATGCTGGCGGGCCATCTCGGCAAGCCGCTGACCAAAATCCCCGATCCGTTCGGCACCCACCCGAGCTTCGGCGAGCACAACAACGCACGGCTGCGCGCCTTCCTCGACGCTTTCGGGTTCGACTACGAATTCGCGTCCTCGACCGCCTACTACACCTCGGGCCGGTTCGACGCGACGCTTCTGAAGATGCTGGCGCGCTTCGACAAGGTGATGGCGATCATGCTGCCGTCGTTGCGCGAGGAGCGCGCGGCCAGCTATTCGCCGTTTCTGCCGATCTGCCCGCGCACCGGCGTGGTGCTGCAGGTGCCGATCGTCGATCACGACGCGGCCGCCGGCACGGTGTCCTACGACGATCCGGAGAGCGGCGAGCGCGTCACCGTGCCGGTCACCGGCGGCCACTGCAAGCTGCAATGGAAGCCGGACTGGGCGATGCGCTGGGTCGCGCTCGGCGTCGATTACGAGATGGCCGGCAAGGACCTGATCGATTCGGTGAAGCTGTCGGGCAAGATCTGCACCGCGCTCGGCGGCACGCCGCCGGCCGGCTTCAACTACGAACTGTTCCTCGACGAAAAGGGGCAGAAGATTTCCAAGTCGAAGGGCAACGGGCTGACCATCGACGAATGGCTGCGCTACGCCTCGCAGGAATCGCTGTCGCTGTTCATGTATCGCGAGCCGAAGGCGGCCAAGCGGCTGTACTTCGACGTCATCCCGCGGCACATGGACGAATACCAGCAGTTTCTCGACGCCTATCCGCGGCAGGACCTCAAGCAGCAACTCGTCAACCCGGTGTGGCACATCCATTCCGGCCACCCGCCCAAGGCCGACATGCCGGTGACGTTTCAGTTGCTGTTGACGCTGGTGTCGTCCTCGAACGCGGAGAATGCCGAAACGCTGTGGGGCTTCATCGGCCGCTACCGGCCGGGCGTGACGCCCGCGACCCACCCGAAGCTCGACGCACTGGTCGGCTACGCCATCAACTACTACCGCGACTTCGTGGCGCCGGCGAAGCGCTTCCGCGCCCCGACCGAAGCCGAGCGCGCCGCGCTCTCCGACCTGCGCGACGCGCTGTCGCAGTTGCCGGAGGAGGCCACGCCTGAGGACATCCAGAATGTGGTCTACGAGATCGGCCGCCGCGAGCCGTTCCTCGACCACAAGAAGAGCGGCAAGGACGGCCGGCCGGGCGTGGCGCTCGACTGGTTCAACATGCTCTATCAGGTGCTGCTCGGCCAGGAGAAAGGGCCGCGCTTCGGCTCGTTCGTCGCCGTCTACGGGCTCGGCAACGCCGTCAGGATGATCGACGGCGCGCTGGCGCGCACCGCGTAGCCGTACGCTCTGGAGTCTTTACCGTTCACAGGAACGATGAAAGACTCCAGGTTTTATTTCGTCGCGTTTCCTTGACGCGAACCGGTTTCAACCCTCGGGTCAAGCCCGAGGGCATGCTTCGCTCGACAGCGCCTCAGTGCAGATACTGCCCGCCGTTCACCGACAGCGTCGAGCCGGTGATGAAGCCGGCCTCGTCGGCGGCGAGGAACACCACCGCGCGGGCGATCTCCTCCGGCTCGCCGAGGCGATTAGCCGGGATCAGCGGGATGATGTTCTTGTCGAGCACGTCCTTGGGCACCGCCTGCACCATCTCGGTGTTGATGTAGCCGGGGCAGATGGCGTTCACCGTGATGCCGCCCTTGGCGTTCTCGAGCGCCAACGCCTTGGTGAAGCCGATCTCGCCGGCCTTCGCCGCCGAGTAGTTGACCTGGCCGAACTGGCCCTTCTGACCGTTGATCGACGAGATGTTGATGATGCGGCCGAACTTGCGCGCACGCATGCCCTCGATCACCTGCCGGGTCATGTTGAACAATGATCCGAGGTTGGTGTTGATGACGGCGCTCCACTGGTCGAGCGTCATTTTGTGAAAGGCGCCGTCTCGGGTGATGCCGGCATTGTTCACCAGCACATCGATCGGTCCCAGCGCCGCTTCGACTTTCTTCACGCCCTCGGCGCAGGCGTCGAACGAACTGACGTCCCACTTGTACACGGCGATGCCGGTCTCGGCCTTGAACTTCTCCGCCGCCGCGTCGTTGCCGGCATAGCTGGCGGCGACACTGTAGCCGGCGGCTTTCAACGCCTTGCTGATCGCCGCCCCGATGCCGCGCGTTCCTCCCGTAATCAAAGCGACCCGTGCCATTGCCGTCCCTCTCCAGAAGATTGCAGTTTTTGGGCGAAGATTATCCCGACCATTTTCAAGAACCGCAAGCCCGTCGTTCGAACGACATCTCCCGCGCAGAAAAACACCCGGCGCAAGCGCCGGGCGTTTGCAACATCAGTGTTGTGCAGTGCGGTTAATTGCGCTCGACGCACATCGCGATACCCATGCCGCCGCCGATGCACAGCGTCGCGAGACCCTTCTTGGAGTCGCGCTTCTGCATCTCGTGCAGCAGCGTCACCAGGACGCGCGCGCCGGACGCGCCGATTGGATGGCCGATGGCGATGGCGCCGCCGTTGACGTTGACCTTCGCCGGATCCCAGCCGAGGTCCTTGTTGACGGCGCTGGCCTGCGCGGCAAACGCTTCGTTGGCTTCGATCAGGTCGAGATCGTCGATCGACCAGCCGGCTTTCTTGAGGGCTGCGCGCGATGACGGAATAGGGCCGGTGCCCATGATCGCCGGATCGACGCCGGCCTGCGCCCACGACACGATGCGGGCGATCGGCGTCTTGCCTTCCTTCGCGGCTTGCGACGCGGTCATCAGCACCAGCGCCGCCGCGCCGTCGTTGATGCCCGAGGCGTTGCCGGCGGTCACCGTACCGTCCTTGGCGAAAGCCGGGCGCAGCTTGGTCATCGCCTCGAGCGTGGCGCCATGGCGCGGATACTCGTCGTCGCTGACGACGATATCGCCCTTGCGCGACTTGACCGTGACCGGCACGATCTCATCCTTGAAGCGGCCGGCCTTCTGCGCGGCCTCGGCCTTGTTCTGGGAAGCGACCGCGAACTCGTCCTGCTGCTCGCGGGTGATCTGGTATTGCCGCGCCACGTTCTCGGCGGTGTTGCCCATGTGGTAGCCGTTGAAGGCGTCCCACAGCCCGTCCTTGATCATGGTATCGACAAGCTCGAACGCCCCCATCTTGACGCCGCTGCGCAAGTGCTGGGCGTGCGGCGCCATGCTCATCGACTCCTGACCCCCGACCACGACGACGCTCGAATCGCCGTTGCGCAGCGCCTGATAGCCGAGCGCGACCGAGCGCAGGCCCGAGCCGCAAAGCTGGTTGACGCCCCACGCCGGGCTTTCGACCGGGATGCCGGCGGCGATCGACGCCTGCCGCGCCGGATTCTGACCCTGCCCGGCGGTCAGGATCTGACCCATGATGACTTCCGAGACCTGCGCCGGCTCGACGCCCGCCCGGTCGAGCGCCGCCTTGATGGCGATGGCTCCGAGTTGATGCGCGGGCATGTTGGCGAAAGCGCCGTTGAAGCTGCCAACCGGGGTGCGGGCGGCGCTGACGATGACGATATCATCGGACATATCGGTCTCCTGGAGTTGCGGGTCCGGGCGGCATTCGCCGGGCAGATGCGGGGTTTCATCCAAAGCTGACCCCGTTAATCTAGACATTTTGCGGCGCCGTCCAAGGGAAAATGCTGCGCTGCCCAAATTTGGGCCGGCTGCTCCCGGCCCGGACCGCAACCGCACAAAACGGTAGCCGAGCCGGCGCGAAAGTGGTTACTTTGCTGCATTGCATTGTGCGGCCGGAGCGGCCCGCCGGCGGGTGGGCCCTCTTTCCGATCACCGACTGCGAGCGTTCATGGCGAAATCGGATACCCCCACCACGATCAAGAAATACGCCAACCGGCGGCTCTACAACACCGGCACCAGCACCTATGTGACGCTGGAAGACCTTGCGGCGATGGTGAAGGAGGGGGAGGACTTTCTCGTCTACGATGCCAAGACCGGCGACGACATCACCCGCTCGGTGCTGGCCCAGATCATCTTCGAGCAGGAGAACAAGGCCGGCCAGAACCTGTTGCCGACCACCTTCCTGCGCCAGTTGATCCGCTTCTACGGCGACAGCATGCAGATGGTGGTGCCACGCTATCTCGAACAGTCGCTCCAGATGCTGACGCAGGAACAGGAGAAGTTCCGCAAGCAGATGACCAGCGCGTTCGGGGCCGGCGCCTTCGCGCCGCTGGAAGAACAGGTCCGCCGCAACATGGAGCTGTTCGAGCGCACGTTCTCGATGTTCAAGCCGTTCGTCACCCCGCGCACCGAGACGACGCCGAAGGGGCAGGAGCCGGCCGCCGGCACCCCCGCCGACAACAACATCGACGAATTGCGCCGCCAGATGAAAGACATGCAGGAGCGCCTCGACCGCATGTCAAAGCCGGCCGAGCCCGACAAGGCACCGGACAAGGAATAAGTCGTCAGGCAAGCGATCCGCCGACGCTTACGGCCGCGACAGCCGTTCCGCCACATCCGGTTCGGCAGCAGCGCGCCACGGCGGCTCCGCCGAGGCAAGCCCGATCAGGCGTCCCTGCAGACAGTCGCAGCCCCACTCGGCCAGCAGCGCCGCCGTCGGCTCGTCCTGCACCCATTCGGCCACGGTCGTGATGTCGAGCCGGCGCGCCAGGTCGATCAGCGTCTGCACAAAGGCGCGGTCGTCGGCCGACCGCACGAGGTTATGCACGAACGCCCCGTCGATCTTGACGATATCGACGCCGAGCCGGCGCAGGTTGCGGAACGAAGTGTAGCCGGCGCCGAAGTCGTCGATGGCGATGCGGCTGCCGAGATCCTTGAGCCGCCTGACGAAAGTGCAGACGTCCTCGATATCGTCGAGGGCCTGGGTCTCGGTGATCTCGACGATCAGCCGCTCGGCGACACCGGGATAGGCCGCAAGCAGCAACGTGACGTCGGCGAGCCATTGCGGATCGCCGGTGGTGTCGGGCGAAATGTTGAGGCTGAGGTGAATGTCCGGCACCGCGGCCAGTTCCGCGACCACGAGTTCGAGCACGCGATGATCGACCAGCCGGATCAGCCCGACCCGCTCGGCCACCGGCACGATGTCCGGGGCCATCAGGAGCTGCCCGTCGGGCTGCTTCATCCGCACCAGGCATTCGTAAAAGGCCGGCACGCGGGTCGTGGCCGAGACCACCGGCTCAAATGCCGTCATCACCCGGCGCGCGTTGAGCGCGGCGATGATGTCCTCGGTGACGCGGATGCTCATGCGCCGCAGCGAGTCGCGCCCGGTGTCCGGGCTCCAGGCGAGGAACGAGCCGGCACTGCGGCGCTTGGCGAGATCGAGGGCCTCCTGCGCGCAGTTGATGGCGTCGCGGGCGCTGCGCGCATAGCGCGGGATACTGACGCCGCCGATCGAGATCGTCGCCGCGACCGGGCCGGAGGACGTCGTCATCACGGCGTCGCGGATGGCCTCGAGGAAGCGTTCCGCGACGGGAATCATGTCGTCGCCGGCGCAATTCTTGACGATGACGCCGAACTTGTTGGTGGAGAAGCGGCCGAGGATGTCGCCGTTGCGCAGCAGCGGACGGATGCGGCGCGCCACCTCGCAGATCACCTCGTCGGCGACGGAAAAGCCGAAAGCGTCGTTGATGCGCGACAGGTGGTTGATGCCAAGCAGCATGAACGTGCAGACGCCGCGATAGCGCAGCGTGCCGGCGATGGTATCCTCGAGTTCGGCGATGAGCTGGGTGCGGTCGAGTTCGCCGGTCATGGCGTCGCGGGGCGCGAACGTCGCATCCGCGCCCGGCGGGACGCCGGCGGCGAGAGTCTTGGCGCGGGGAAGCGGTCTGGAAGCCAAACGGGTCGCCTCGCACTCAGCCGAATGAGACAACGGCGCCCATGCCAGCCAACGGGCGGTTGAATGATTTAAGCCGGACGCTACGCCATATTCCTGAACGAAAGCAAAAGAAGGCCGACTCACGCCATCGTCCAGGTTCCATTAGACACCGGCGGGTTCCCGATATGCAACCCGCAAAGTCGGGGACGAAGCATGCCCGGAAATGGTGACGAGTTCAGGACCGCTGCGGCGGCTCTTCGGGCCCGGGCCGGTCGGACGGCGCGGGCGTATCGGCCGGCGGGGTGGCGGCAACGCCCGGCACCAGCGCGCCGAGCGAGGGCTCGCTTCCCTGTGCCGGCGGCACCACGGCAGGGTCTGCCGAAGGCGCGGCGGGCGCCGGTCTCTCCGGGGGTGGGGGCGGCGGTGAAGGCGCCGGAGCCGGTTCGATGCGCGGCGCGGCTGACGGGGCTGGCACGGGCGCGGGAGGAGGCGGAGGCGGCGAAGGTTGTGGAGGCATCGCGGCGGGGGCCGGCGCCGGGACCCGCGCGCGCCGCCGATGCAACGCAATCCCGGCGACGAAATCGACAAACGCCAACGCACACAGCAGGAGGAAAATCGAGGTGCCGAACGGCGCCAGCCACACGAACTCGGCAACCGCGGCCGCCAGCACCAACAGCGACAGCAGGTGGTCGGTGAGGTAACGGCCGCCCGCGCGCCCCACCTTGACGATCTCGCACAACAGCAGGAGCAGGCTGACGCCGATCAGGATATCGCCAAACGTCACCGTCCATGTCGCGCCGGACATCAGCGCGACAGTGAATACGGGGCCGGCGAAAACCTCCGCCGATGCCTGGAACAGGAAGATGACGATGTTGAAGATCGCGAGCGGGATCAGGAGAAGGGGAAAACCGAACATCGCCTTGGTCTTCTCCTGTCTGCACCGGGGCCGGAGCCAGCCGGAGACGTCAGTCGTCCTTCTTCACCTTGAGCACCTGACGACCCTTGTACATGCCGGTCTTGAGGTCGAGGTGGTGCGGACGGCGCAGTTCGCCGGAATCCTTGTCCTCGACATAGGTCGGCTTCTTCAGCGCATCGGCGGAGCGGCGCATGCCACGCCGCGACGGCGACGTTTTCTTTCTCGGAACGGCCATGGTGAGTGTCCTTCGCAGGGTCGTTGGGATGGCCGTCGGGTTCCAGCGGAATCCGGACAGCCGGGCACGCGCGCCAACGCGCGGCCGGAAACGGTCTCAAGGCCGGGCTTATAAAGGAAGCCGCGGCACGAGGCCAGAGCGAATATTGCGATGCGGCGGCTGACGCCGGAGCACCTACCGGGTCTTTGCCACGGAGCAGGCGGCGAGATCGATGGCGCGGGCGCGGGCGATGTAGATGCCGGCCCGCCGGCGCACGCCGCGCGAGGGGCGGCTGGCGCTGCGCACCACCGGGTTGGGCAGGATCGCCGCCAGCAGGGCCGCCTCATGGGCGGTGAGCTGCGCGGCCGCCTTGCCGAAGGCATGCCGCGCCCCCGCCTCGGCCCCGAACTGCCCGGCCGGCCCCCACTCGGCGACATTGAGATAGAGTTCGAGGATACGGCCCTTGGGCAGCACAGCGTCGATCCACAAGGCCAGCGGCAACTCCAGCGCCTTGCGGACGTAGCTTCGGCCGCCCCACAGGAATAAATTCTTGGCGAGCTGCTGCGTGATGGTCGAGCCGCCACGGGCCGGCTCGCCGTCCTGCGCGTCCTCGATCACCTCCTGCAACGTCTCCCAGTCGATGCCGTTGTGGGCGCAGAATTTTGCGTCCTCGGCAGCGATCACCGTGCGCGGCAGCACGGCTGCGATGACGTCGAGGTCGCGCCAGTCGCGCGTCACCGGGGCGCCAGTCGCCCAGCGCCACAGCATCAGGGTGGAGACCGGATGGCCGGCCCGGTAGAGCGGCGTCAAAACGTAGGGCAGCGCCACGACGATGAGCACCGCGACCAGCGCCACGCGGATAATCCGTTTCAAGCCTGCCCTTTCGTTTCGCTCCGGCCGACCTCCCAGCTAACAGAATTCGCAAGCCGGCGCCGCAAGGAATCGGACCGCGGCCGGAATTGACGAAGGCCGCGCCATGACCGATTGTCGCCGTTCTTTTTGATGGGAGTTATTCGCATATGACCGCCGGACTTTCGCCCGCCGATTTCGTCAAACGCCTGGACGCCACGGCGGACGACACCGAGACGCTGCTCGCAGCGCTTCTGTCCGACGAGGTGCTGCCGGACGAGATCGCGCGGCCGAAGCGCGTGATGGAGGCGATGCGCTATTCCTCGCTCGGCGGCGGCAAACGGCTGCGCCCGTTTCTGGTCGTCGAGAGTGCGGCGGTGTTCGGCGTCGATCGCAAGGCGGCGCTGCTCGCCGGCGCGGCGCTCGAATGCATCCATTGCTATTCGCTGATCCACGACGACCTGCCGGCGATGGACGACAGCGACCTGCGGCGCGGCCGCCCGACGCTGCACAAGGTCTATGACGACGCCACCGCCATCCTCGCCGGCGACGGGCTGTTGACGCTCGCCTTCGATATCGTCACCCGCGACGAGATCCATCGCGATCCCGCGGTGCGGCTGAACCTGACGCGGGCGCTGGCGCGCGCCGCCGGCATCGGCGGCATGGTTGGCGGCCAGATGCTCGATCTCGCCGGCGAAGGCCGCTTCGGCGACACCGGGCCGGTCGATGTCGCGCGCGTGCAGCAGATGAAGACCGGGGCGCTGTTGCGCTTCGGCTGCATCAGCGGCGCGATCCTTGGCGAGGCCAGCGCCGACGACCATCGCGCGCTCGACATTTTTGGCCGCGCGCTCGGCGAAGCCTTCCAGATCGCCGACGACCTGCTCGACGTCGAGGGCGACGCGGCAACGCTCGGCAAGGAGACCGGGCAGGATGCCGCGCTCGGCAAGACCACCTTCGTCACCCAGCTCGGCGTTGAGGGGGCAAGACAGCGCGTGCGCGATCTGCTGGCGCAAGGCGACAAGGCGCTCGACCGCTTCGGCGGCAGGGCCGACGTGCTGCGCGCCGCCGCCCGCTTCGTCGCCGAGCGCAAGAACTAGCGGCGGGTATAATGAGCGAGCCCCCGCCGCATCTCGCTCGATTTCAAAAATGGCCATGGGCGCTGCGCATCGTCTACGCCCGCGCGCGCACCTTCATCGCGCTTGCCTGCGGTATCGTCGTCTACGCGCTGCTGCCGGACACGCTGTCGCCGGTGACGCGGCTTCTCATGGCGTGGGACGTCTTCGCCGCACTGTATCTCTTGCTGGTCTACGCCTTCGTGCTGCGCAGCGGCATCGGACACATCCGCCAGCAGGCGGCCTTGCAGGACGACGGCCGCTTCCTCATCCTGATCGTCACCGCGATCGGCGCCTTTGCCAGCATCGCCGCGATCGTGTTCGAACTCGGCCAGCCCGATCGCGGCGGCTTCGGCGTCGCACTGGCTGTCGCCACCATCGCGCTGTCGTGGACGGTGGTGCACACCACCTTCGCGCTGCATTACGCGCACGACTACTACAGCGAAAGGCGCGGCGGCGGGCTGGCATTTCCCGGCGACGACAGGCCGGACTACTGGGATTTCGTCTATTTCTCGTTCGTCATCGGCATGACGGCGCAGGTGTCGGACGTCGGCATCACCAGCAAGGCGATCCGCCGCACCGCGACGGCGCACGGCATCGTGTCGTTCGTATTCAACACCGCGCTGTTGGCACTGACGATCAACATCGCCGCCGGCCTCATCTCGTGAGCTGTCATGCGCCGCACTGCGTCCGCATCCCGGATGCGACGCGGCACGCCGTGCCGCGTCGCTGGTCCGGGATCGCCATGAACGAAAGCCGCGCCCGCGACGGTCCCGGCTCTGCGGTACCGCGATTCACGCCGCACCGCGTCCGGGACACCGCGGCTTCTCCCGAGCCGTCGTGACGGGCAGCTACTCCGCGGCGGTGGTGTGGCCGACGTTCTGGCCGTAGCGCTGCTCGATATAGTCGATCACCAGCGCCTTGAAGTCGGCGGCGATGGTCGGCCCGCGCAGCGTGCGGAACTTCTTGCCATCGACGAACACCGGCGCCGACGGCGCCTCGCCCGTGCCCGGCAGCGAGATGCCGATGTCGGCGTGCTTGGACTCGCCGGGACCGTTGACGATGCAGCCCATCACCGCGACGTTGAGGCCCTCGACGCCGGGATAGCGCGTGCGCCATGCCGGCATCTCGTCGCGAATGAAGTCCTGGATGCTGCGCGCCAGTTCCTGGAAGGTGGTCGAGGTGGTGCGGCCGCAGCCGGGGCAGGCCGCGACCAGCGGCACGAAGGTGCGGAACCCCATGGTCTGCAGCAGTTCCTGGCCGACCTGCACCTCGCGGGTACGGTCGCCGCCCGGCTCCGGGGTCAGCGAAATGCGGATGGTGTCGCCGATGCCGTCCTGCAGCAAAATGCCGAGCGCGGCGGAGGAAGCGACGATGCCTTTCGAGCCCATGCCGGCTTCGGTGAGGCCGAGGTGGATGGCGTAGTCGGAGCGCGCGGCGAGGTCGCGATAGACGGCGATCAGATCCTGCACCGCGGACACCTTGGCGGACAGGATGATGCGGTTCTTCGGCAGGCCGATCTCCTCGGCGCGCGCCGCCGAGGTCAGCGCCGACTGCACCATGGCCTCGCGCATCACCGCGCGCGCGTCGCGCGGCTCGGCGAGCTTTGCGTTTTCCTCCATCAGGTGCGTCAGCAACTCCTGATCGAGCGAACCCCAGTTGGCGCCGATGCGCACCGGCTTGCCGTACCGAATCGCGAACTCGACGATGTCGGAGAACTGCTTGTCGCGCTTGTCCTTGAAGCCGACATTGCCGGGATTGATGCGGTACTTGTCGAGTGCCTCGGCGCAGGCCGGATGGTCGGCCAGAAGCTTGTGGCCGATATAGTGGAAGTCGCCGACCAGCGGCACGGTGACGCCGCGTTTGCGCAGGCCGTCGCGAATGTGCGGCACAGCGGCAGCCGCCTCGTCGCGATCCACCGTGATGCGCACCAGTTCGGAACCGGCGCGGGAGAGCGCAGCCACCTGCTCGACGGTCGCCGCGACGTCGGCGGTGTCGGTGTTGGTCATCGACTGCACGACGATCGGCGCACCGCCGCCGACGGCGATATCGCCGACCATGACGCGGGTGGTCACATGCCGGGGCTTTGGCCCCGCGATATCGGAAGGCGGCTGTTCAGGCTTGTTCATGGGCTTCAAATATCAGCTTTTCGTGACAATCTTCAATGGACCGATGCTTCAATGGACCGACGGGGGGACCGGGCCACGCCCGCACCCTGGGGCGACATGTCAGTCGGGACCGGGCGCAGGACGGTTCACCAGATAAAGGCCGACGATCACTAACAGCGCCGCCACCCCGAACGCCATCGAGATCGGCTCGTCGAGGATGAAATAACCCGCCGCCACGCCGAATAAAGGGGTCAAAAAGGTGAACGCCGACAATTTGCTGGCCGAGTACGCCTTGACCAGCACGAACCACAAGAGGAACGTCGCGCCGATCACCCAGACCGCCTGATAGACCATCAGGCCGGTCGCCATCGGGCCGGGAACCGCGGTCATCGTCTCGCCGGCCACAAGGGCTCCGATACCAAGGATCGGGACTGATATAAGGAGCTGATAAGATAGTCCTTTTTCGGCCGACACCTGATTGAGCCGGCTGACCTTGATGATGATGGTGGAGGCTCCCCACAGCGCGCCGGTGCCGAGCAGCATGAGATCGCCGAGCAGCACCTTGGCATCGACGCCGGGCTGCGGTGCGCCGATCGCCAGCACCACCGCAGTGAACGACAGCGCCAGCCCGACCCACTGCACCGGCGTCAGCCGCTCCCCCAGGAGCCGGCTGGCGCCGAACGCCACGAAGAACGGGGCGGTGTAGATGAACACGACGGCGCGCGAGGCGGTGGTCCACACCAGGCCGAGATACATCAGCACGAACTCGAAGCCGAAAATCACCCCGATCAAAATGCCGGCCTTGAGCGTGCCGTCGCGCGACCACAGCGGCACACGGCGGATCGCGGCGATGATCGCCACGACGACGAGCCCGCCGAGCGAGCGCAGCGCCGCCTGCGTCAACGGCGGGATTTCCGGCAGCACCAGCTTGATCGCCACCTGGTTGAAGCCCCAGGTCAGGCACAGCAGCACGACGAGGGCGATGGCGGCGGCGTCGAGCGGACGCGCGGGGGAGGGCTGAGACATGAAAGGCAATGTCCTGCGAGCGGCGGGCGTTCGCTCTAGGACCGGCGGCCAGGCCGGTACGTCCGAAAGCCGGTTCTCAATTATGGGGACTATGGGTTTTGTTTGAGCATGATCTTATCCGAAAACCGGTTCCCACTTTTCGGGATCATGCTCTACTCCTTGGTCCGGCAGTGGTCGCAGGTGCCGGTGATCTCCACCACCGACAGCCGCGGCGTAAAGCCGGTGGCGCGCGCCGCCTGATGCAGCCGTTCGGCCATCGGCGCCGCCGCGATCTCGCCGACCGCGCCGCAGCGCTCGCAGATCAGGAACGCGACGATGGTCGAGGCATCGTGATCGTGCGAGCAGGCGAGAAAGGCGTTGCGGCTCTCGATGCGATGCACAAAGCCGTTGGCGGTGAGGAAATCGAGCGCACGGTAGACCGTGATCGGCGCCGGGCGCGTCGCGGTTGTCTCAGCCAGCCTGTCGATGATCTCGTAGGCGCCGAGCGGGCGGTGGCTCGCCAGCAGCGCCTCCAGCACCTCGCGGCGGATCGGCGTAAAGCGCTGGCCGCGCGCCAGGCAGGCGCGTTCGGCATGCGCGATCGCCTCGGCCGCGCAGCGGGCGTGGTCGTGGCCCGGTTCCGGGAAAGATGATGTCGGCGGCGTCATGCCCGAGCCTCATTCAAGCACGGGGTGGTGCGATCCATGCAACGGCATACCATTTTGGCGGCGTTCATCATAGCGACACTATTGCGCTGCACAATTTCCATCCTGCCGCGCCATATGCCGACGTCTCCAGAGTTGAGAGGCTGATCCAGCCGTTGAATCAGACTCGTCGCCTATCCGTTCGTTCGAGGATGATCCTATCCGAAAATCGGTTCCCGGTTTCGGGATCATGCTGATCGAGGCTCACCAGCGAGGCCGACCGTGGCAAGCCACCTGCGCTCCTACCTCGAAACCCTCACCCATTGGCGTCGCGCCGGGGCCGCATCGTCTCCGACCGCGACCCGGAAGGTCAATCTGGCGCTGCAGGGCGGCGGCGCGCACGGCGCCTTCACCTGGGGCGTGCTCGATCAGCTTCTGGCCGACGGACGGCTGACCATCACCGGGATCTCCGGGGCCTCCGCCGGCGCCGTCAATGCGGTGATGGTGGCGGACGGGCTCGCCCGCGGCGGCCCGGAGGAGGCGCGCAAGCGGCTCGCCGCGTTCTGGCGCGCGGCGTCGGCCGGCGGCGACCTGCCGCCGGTGCAGCGCGCGGTCGCCGACCGGCTGTTCTCGCTGATGCCGTTCGCGGCAAGCCCGATCCGCGGCTGGTTCGAAGCCATGGCGCGCTACTTCTCGCCCTACGATCTCAACCCGCTCAACATCAATCCGCTCAAGGACCTGATCGCCCGCTTCGTCGACTTCGACGCGGTGCGCGAGGCCGACCTCGCGCTCTACATCGCCGCCACCAACGTCCACACCGGGCGGCTGACGCTGTTCTCGCGCGAGGCGATCACCGCCGATGCGGTGATGGCCTCGGCGGCGCTGCCGTTTTTATTCCGTGCGGTCGAGATTGACGGCGTGCCGTACTGGGACGGCGGCTACATGGGCAATCCGCCGATCTTTCCATTTCTGCAATCGACCGAGGCCGAGGATGTCATCGTCGTGCAGATCAACCCGGTGGTGCGCGCCACCACGCCACGGACTTCGGCGGAGATCGTCAACCGGCTGAACGAGATCACCTTCAACGCGGCGCTGATCTCCGAACTGCGGTCGATGGATTTCGTCACCCGCCTGATCGACGACGGCCGCCTGCCGCGCGGCACCGGCGAGGGCGAGTACCGGCGGCTCAACATCCACCGCATCGATCTCGGCCCGCTCGGCGCGCGGCTGGTCGGCACCAGCAAGCTGAAGACCGACTACGACTTCCTGATGCTGCTGCACCGGGCCGGCCAGCGCGCCGCGCGGCGCTTCCTCGAGCGGCATTTCGACGACCTCGGCGTCAAAAGCTCGATCGACCTCGCCGGCGAAGCCGGCGTCGAATGGGCGTGAGCGGCGCACCGCTCCCCGCCATGCGCCTCACGCAGGCCAGCTTTCCGGAACCGTCGCTCGTCAGATTATAAGCTAGCTTATTATATGCAGGCTTAGGAGCGTTTTCATGCCTGAATCCCCGCAAACCGACTTCCTCATCACCCTGTTCGACCTGCACCGGCTGGTGCGCCAGTACGTCGACAAGGAAGCCTCGCGCTACGGCACCACGCGGGCGCAATGGGCAGTCCTGTCGAAACTGTCGCGCGCCGAGGGGCTCAAGCAGGCCGAGCTTGCCGAACTGCTCGACATCCAGCCGATCTCGCTGACGCGCCTGATCGACCGGCTGTGCGATGCCGGGCTGATCGAGCGGCGGCCCGATCCCTGCGACCGACGCGCCAACCGCCTCTACCTCACGCCCGCGGCGCAGCCGGTGTTGGAGAGCCTCGCCGAACGCCGCCACGAGATCATGCAGGTAGCGCTGGGCGACATGCCGGCGGACGAGGCACGCAAGCTCGTCAAACTGCTCGACACCGTCAAGGACAACGTGCGGCGGGCGATCCAGGCCCCCCAACTCACCGTTCACGCGAAGGAAAGCCTCGATGGCTGATCCGGTTCTGAAGTTTCCCGCCGAGCAGAAGAAGGAGGGCACGGGGACCGATGCCGCGGCGGCGCCGCGCGCCGGACTTCTGGCGCGTCTTATGCGCCATCGCCGGGTATTGTTGCTGGTGGTGTTGCCGCTCGCGGTGGCGATCGCGGGCGTGGCGTTCTATCTCGCCGGCGGCCGCTACGTGACCACCGACAACGCCTATGTCGGCGCGCAGAAGGTGCTGGTGACGCCGGACATCTCCGGCAAGATCGCGCGCGTGGTGGTGCAGGAAGGCGCCGAGGTCGCGCGCGGCGACACCATGTTCGAGATCGATCCGGTACCGTTCCGGCTGGCGTTGCAGCAGGCCGAGGCCAAGGTGGCGCAAGCGGCGACCGACCTCGCCAACCTCAAGGCCAACGACGCGGCGCTGACGCGGCTGATCGCGCTTGCCGAGAAGACCGTCGACCTGCGCCAGCGCGACGTCGATCGCAAGACCACGCTGGTTCAGGGGCGCACCGGCTCTCAGTTCGACCTCGACGCCAGCATGGCGGCGCTGGTCGCCGCCGACAACCAGCTCGAACAGTTGCGCCAGCAGCAGGCCAGCGTGCGCAACCGCCTGCTCGGCGAGACCGACCTGCCGCTCGAAAAATTCCCGCCGTGGCTCGAAGCCACCGCCGCGCGCGACCAGGCGCAACGCGACCTCGACCATACCCGCGTTGCCGCGCCGATGAACGGCGTCGCCACCCAGGTCAGCAACATCCAGATCGGCCGCTACGTCACCGCCGGCACGCCGGTGTTCAGCATCGTCGATCTGTCGCGGCCGTGGGTCGATGCCAACCCCAAGGAATCCGACTTCACCTATCTCGCGCCCGGCCAGCCGGTGACGGTGACGGTGGACGCCTTTCCCGATCATGTCTTCAACGCCACCGTCGGCGCGCTCAGCCCCGGCACCGGCGCGGAGTTCGCGATCCTGCCGCCGCAGAACGCTACCGGCAACTTCGTCAAGATCGTGCAGCGCGTACCGGTGCGCATCTATTTCGACGCGAATGACCCGATGGTGCGCAAGCTCAAGGCCGGCATGAGCAGCTACGTCTCGATCGATACCGGCCATCGCCGCTCGCTGGCCGGATTGCTCGGGCTGTCGCGGGCGAGCGCGGAGCACGCCTCCCAATGAGCGACGCCGCGGCCCCTTTCGCGGCCTCTTCAGCGGTTCCTGGCCTGCGCCGCAACATGGTGACGATCTGCGCCATGACGGCCACCATCATGCAGGCGCTCGACACGACCATCGCCAACGTCGCGCTGCCCTACATGCAAGGTTCGCTGTCGGCCTCGCAGGAGCAGGTCAACTGGGTGTTGACCTCCTACATCGTGGCGGCGGCGATCATGACCGCGCCGGTCGGCTGGATCGCCAACCGCTTCGGCCGCAAGCGCGTGTTCGTGATCTGCGCCAGCGGCTTCACCGCCGCCTCGGTGCTGTGCGGGCTGTCGCAGGACATCACCCAGATCGTGATCGCGCGGCTGCTGCAGGGCGTGTTCGGCGCGGCGCTGGTGCCGCTGTCGCAGGCGGCGATGCTCGACAACTATCCGCTGCACGAGCGCGCCAAGGCGATGGCGATCTGGGGCATGGGCGTGATGATGGGGCCGATCATGGGCCCGTGGCTCGGCGCCTGGCTGACCGAAACCTATTCGTGGCACTGGGTGTTCTTCGTCAACCTGCCGTTCGGCGCGATCACCGTGGCGGGCCTGATGGTGTTCATGGACGAAACCAGGCTGGACCGCGAACTGCGCTTCGACTGGTTCGGCTTTGCAGCGCTCGCGGTGGGCATCGGCGCGCTACAGCTTGCGCTCGACCGCGGCGAACAGCTCGGCTGGCTGGAGTCGCCGGAAATCGTCGCCGAGCTGATCGTCGCCGCGGTCGGGTTCTATTATTTCTTCGCGCATTCGCTGACCACCGAGCGGCCGTTCGTGCAGTTCGCGATCTTCAAGGACCGCAACTTCGTCACCGGCTGCCTGTTCATGGTGGTGGTCGGCATCGTGCTGTTCTCGACCATGGCGCTCGGCTCGCTCTTGTTCCAGAACGCCTACGGCTATCCGATCCTCGACGCCGGCCTCCTGCTCGCCACCCGCGGCAGCGGCACCTTCGTGGCGATGATGCTGGTTGGGCGACTGATGCGGCATTTCGAGGCGCGCACGCTGATCATCTGCGGCCTCGGCCTGATCGCGGTGACGCTGTACGACATGACGCTGTGGACCGCCGACATCCCGGTGCGCACCATCGTCATCAACAGCATCATCCAGGGGTTCGGTCTCGGCCTGGTGTTCGTGCCGCTGACCACGGCGGCGTTCCTGACTCTGCCGGAGCAACTGCGCACCGACGGCACCGCGATGCTGACGCTGGCGCGCAACGTCGCAAGCTCGATCGGCATCTCGGTGATGGTCGCCGAACTGACGCAGAACGCCCGTCACGCCCACGCCGTGCTGGTCGAGCACGTCACCCCGTTCAACGACGCGCTGAAAATGCCGGACGTCGCCGGCATCATCAACCTCAACACCAATGCCGGCCGCGCGCTGATGGACATGATCGTGTCGGCGCAGGCGCAGATCATCGCCTTCTCGCAGGATTTCGAACTGGTGGCGCTGATCACCGTCTGCGCCATTCCGCTCGCGCTGATGCTCGGCTCGACGCGGGCCTCGCTGCGCCATCCCACCCCCGCCGCCCCGATGGAGTGAGGATAGGCGTGTCCCGGACGCGGCGCAGCATGCAATGGTGCGCCGCAGAGCCGGGACCGTGACAGGCATCCGTGACGATCCCGGATCTGCGATGCACCGCTTCGCTTGGCTTGCGCTGCATCGCATCCGGGATACGGCTCACCGCGCATCGCCGGCGCTAGATCTCGAAAAATACCGTCTCGTCGTCGCCCTGCAGATGCACGTCGAAGCGGTACACCGCGCCGCTGCCGCCCGTCTCGCGCTTCGCAATCAGCGTGGCGCGGCGGTCCGCCGGCACCAGCGCCAGAACGGAATCGGCAGCGTTCGCTTGCGCCTCGTCGTCGAAATAGATGCGCGTGAAATTATGCAACAGCATGCCGCGCGCAAAAATCGCGAGCAGGATATGCGGCGCCTGCGGCGCGCCGTTGGGCGCCGGCACGGCGCCCGGCTTGATGGTCTCGAATGAAAAGCCGCCGTCGGCGCTGGTACCGCAGCGGCCGAACCCCTTGAACGAGGTATTTTGCACGGCGCGGGCGTCGCGCGGATGGGCAAAGCGCCCTTGCGCGTCGGCCTGCCAGATTTCCAGCATGGCGTCCGGCACCGGCACGCCGTCGCCGTCGAGCACGCGCCCCTCGATGCGGATGCGCTCGCCGGAGGTATCCGCCGTCACCAGGCTATTGGTGAAGGTGTCGTGCCACTGGTATTGCCCGGTCGGCGTCAGGCCATAGGCAAAGAACGGGCCGACGGTCTGCGAAGGCGTGATGCTGGCCATCTACGCATTCTCCATCGGGGTGGCGTTGCGGCCGCGCAACGTGATGTCGAAGCGGAAGCACAGCGCCCATTCGGGTTTTGTGTTGTCCAGATCGAACGAGGAGATCATGCGCGCGCGCGCCTTCTCGTCCGTGACCGAATTGAAGATCGGGTCGAACGGAAACAGCGGATCGCCGGGAAAATACATCTGCGTGACGAGGCGCGACACGAAGGAATAGCCGAACACCGAAAAGTGGATGTGCGCCGGCCGCCACGCATTGGGGTGATTGCCCCACGGATAGGCGCCGGGCTTGATGGTGACGAAGCGGTAGTAACCGCTGGCGTCGGTGACGGCGCGGCCGGCGCCCGTGAAGTTCGGATCGAGCGGCGCCGGGTGCTGGTCACGGACGTGGACGTAGCGGCCGCAGGAATTGGCCTGCCAGATTTCCAGAAGCGTATCGGGCACGCCGCGGCCATCCTCGTCGCGGATATGACCGTGGACGATGATGCGCTCGCCGATCGGCTCGCCTTGGTGCTGGACGGTGAGATCGTTGTCGGTGTCGCCCACGCCGTCGTGGCCGTAGACCGGGCCTGTCAGTTCCGACAGCGTGTGCGGCATCAGGATCAGCGGCTTTTTCGGCGCGCGCTTGGCGGTGCTTCTGTAGTCGGGAAAGTTGCGTGCGGGATGAGCCGCATTGCTCTCGACCGGATAGATCAGGCCCATGGTGTCCTCCCGCCCGTCGCGTGGGACGTTCGTCAGTTCAACCGTTCGATCGCCGCCGCCACGCCCTGGCCGACGCCGACGCACATGGTGGCGAGCGCCCGCTTGCCGCCGCGCGTTTCCAGCGCGCGCAGCGCCGTCAGTGCCAGCCGTGCGCCGCTCATGCCGAGCGGATGGCCGAGCGCGATGGCGCCGCCATGCGGGTTGACGTAGTCGGCATCGTCGGCGACGCCCAACTGGCGCATGCAGGCCAGCCCCTGCGAGGCAAAGGCTTCGTTCAGTTCAATGACGTCGAAGTCGGTAATCGCAAGGCCGAGCCGCTGCATCAGCTTGCGTGTCGCCGGCACCGGACCCATGCCCATGATGCGCGGCGGCACGCCGGCCGAGGCGAGAGCGAGCAGCTTTCCGCGCGGCGTCAGGCCGTGCGCCTTCACCGCGGCTTCCGAGGCGAGGATCATCGCCGCCGCGCCGTCGTTGACGCCGGAGGCGTTGCCGGCCGTCACCGTGCCGGGATCGCGCACGATGGGCTTGAGCTTGGCCAACGCTTCCAGCGTGGTGTCGGGGCGCGGGTGCTCGTCCTTGTCCACCGTGACCGGGCCGGCCTTGCCGCCGGGCACCGTGACAGGGGTGATCTCGCCCTCGAAGAAGCCGGCCGCGATCGCCGCCGCCGCGCGCTGTTGCGAGCGCAGCGCAAAGGCGTCCTGATCGGCGCGCGAGACCTGAAACTCCTCGGCAACGTTCTCGCCGGTCTCCGGCATCGAGTCGATGCCGTACTGCTTCTTCAGCACCGGGTTGACGAAGCGCCAGCCGATGGTGGTGTCGTAGATTTCCGCGGTGCGGGCGAAGGCGGCCGGCGCCTTGCCCATCACGAACGGCGCCCGCGTCATCGATTCCACGCCGCCGGCGATGGCGAAGTCGATCTCGCCGGCGCGGATCGCGCGGCCGGCGGCGCCGACCGCGTCGAGGCCGGAGGCGCACAGCCGGTTCAGCGTCTGCGCCGGCACGCTGTCCGGCAGCCCGGCGAGCAGCAGCGCCATGCGCGCGACATTGCGGTTGTCCTCGCCGGCCTGATTGGCGGAGCCGAGATACACCTCGTCGAGCGCTGCCCAGTCGAGCTTCGGATGGCGCGCCATCAGCGCTTTCAGCGGCACGGCGGCGAGATCGTCGGTGCGCACCTTGGCGAGCGCGCCGGCAAAGCGGCCGATCGGGGTGCGGACAGCGTCACAAATGAAAACGTCACGCATCGACTCTCTCCCTTGTCGCACCGCCGCCGGCTGCGGACCGCCTGAAATGCAATCCGGAATGGTTTTAAGAAGGCGGGCAGGCGAGGTCAATTCGCTGCCCTCGCCGGCCGCGCAGGGCCGACATGCGGCTTTGCCGGCAACCGGGGAAAACGCCGTGTCTCGCGCCCCTGCCCCCGCAATAATTTGATAGCGTGCGGCGCCATGACCGCCGCTCCCGCCCCTACTCCTGATCCTGCCGCATCGCCCGACGACGCGAGCCACCGCGTCACGCCGATGATGGAGCAGTACCTCGAGATCAAGGCCGCCAACCCCGGCCTCCTGTTGTTCTACCGCATGGGCGATTTTTACGAGATGTTCTTCGAGGATGCCGAGACCGCCTCGCGTGCGCTCGGCATCGTGCTGACCAAGCGCGGCAAGCATCAGGGCCTCGACATCCCGATGTGCGGCGTGCCGGTGGAGAAGGCCGAGGACTATCTGCATCGCCTGATCGCGCTCGGCCACCGGGTCGCGGTGTGCGAGCAGATGGAAGACCCGGCGCTGGCCAAGAAGCGCGGCGGCAAAAGCGTGGTGCGGCGCGACGTGGTGCGGCTGGTTACGCCGGGCACGCTGACCGAGGACACGCTGCTCGACGCCCGCGCCAACAACTACCTGCTGGCGCTGGCGCGCGCCCGCGGCGGCGCGGGAGGCGACCGGCTCGGGCTCGCCTGGCTCGACATCTCGACGGCGGAGTTTCGGGTCACCGAGTGCGGCGCGGGCGAGCTCAGCGCCACACTGGCCCGCATCGTGCCCGGCGAAGTCATCGTGCCGGACGCGCTCTATGGCGATGCCGACCTCGGCGCCCTGTTGCGCACGCTGCCGGCGGTGACGCCGCAGGCGCGCGACGTATTCGACGCCTCGACCGCCGAGCGGCGGCTGTGCGACTATTTTGCCATCGCCACCGTCGACGGGTTCGGCGCGCTGACCCGGCTCGAACTGACTGCGGCGGCGGCCTGCGTCACCTACGTCGAGCGCACCCAGATCGGCCAGCGCCCGCCGTTGTCGCCGCCGGCGCGGGAGGCGCTCGGCGCCACCATGGCGATCGACGCGGCCACACGCGCCAACCTCGAACTGATGCGCACGCTCGGTGGCGAGCGTGCCGGCTCGCTGCTCGACGCCATCGACCGCACCGTCACGGTGGCCGGCTCGCGGCTGCTGGCGCAGCGCCTCGCCGCACCGCTGACCGACGCAGGTGCCATCGCGCAGCGGCTCGACGCGGTGGCGGCGTTCGTGGACGATACTGCCGCGCGCGACGACCTGCGGTCGATGCTGCGCGGGGCGCCCGACATGGCTCGCGCGCTGGCGCGGCTCGCGCTCGACCGCGGCGGGCCGCGCGACCTCGCCGCCCTTTGCGACGGTATCGCAGCCGCCGACCGCGTGCTGGCGCGGCTTTCGGGTATGACCGAGCCGCCGGCGGAGATCGCCGCCGCGCTCACGGCGCTGGCCCGCCCCTCCCGCGCGCTGGCCGACGAATTGTCGCGCGCGCTCGCCGAGCAACTGCCGCTGATCAAGCGCGACGGCGGGTTCGTCCGCACCGGCTACGAGGCGTCGCTCGACGAGGCGCGTGGCCTGCGCGACGAATCGCGCCGCGTCATCGCCGGCATGCAGGCGCGCTATGCCGACGAGACCGGCATCAAGGCGCTCAAGATCAAACACAACAACGTGCTCGGCTACTTCATCGAGGTTGCCGCCCAGCACGGCGAACGGCTCCTGGCGCCGCCGTTCAGCGAAACCTTCATCCATCGCCAGACGCTCGCCGGGCAGGTGCGCTTCACCACCGCCGAACTGAGCGAGATCGCGACGAAAATCGCCAACGCCGCCGAGCGCGCGCTGTCGCTCGAACTGGAGATTTTCGCGCGGCTCGCCGCGCAGGCGGTCGCGGCGGGCGACGACATCAACGCCGCCGCCGAAGGCTTTGCCCGGCTCGACGTCACGCTGGCGCTGGCCGCGCTCGCGGTCGAACAAGCTTACGTGCGGCCGCAGGTGGACGACACGCTGGCCTTTTCAATCGAAGGCGGCCGCCATCCGGTGGTCGAACAGGCCCTTAAGCGTAACGGCGAGCCGTTCATCGCCAACGCCTGCGACCTGTCGCCGGGCGACGGCCAGTGCTCGGGCCGGATCTGGCTGTTGACCGGCCCGAACATGGCCGGCAAATCGACCTTCCTGCGCCAGAACGCGCTGATCGCGCTCTTGGCGCAGATGGGCGGCTTCGTGCCGGCGGCGCGCGCCCATATCGGCGTGGTGGACCGGCTGTTCTCGCGCGTCGGCGCAGCCGACGATCTCGCGCGCGGCCGCTCCACCTTCATGGTCGAGATGGTCGAGACCGCCGCCATCCTCAATCAGGCCGGCGAGCGGGCGCTGGTGATCCTCGACGAGATCGGACGCGGCACCGCGACCTTCGACGGGCTGTCGATCGCCTGGGCGGCAATCGAGCACCTGCACGAGGTCAACCGCTGCCGCGGGCTGTTCGCCACGCACTATCATGAACTCACCGCACTCTCGGCGCGGCTGCCGCGGCTGTTCAACGCCACCGTGCGGGTCAAGGAATGGCGCGGCGACGTGGTGTTTTTGCACGAGGTGCTGCCGGGCGCCGCCGACCGCTCCTACGGCATTCAGGTGGCCAAACTCGCCGGCCTGCCGCCGCGGGTGATCGCGCGGGCGAAAGCGGTGCTGGCCAAGCTGGAGGCGACCGACCGCAGCGCCACCACGCGAGCCTTGGCCGACGACCTGCCGCTGTTCGCAGCCATGCAGCCGGCAAACATGGAATACGAGCCCGGCCCGCACGAGCGGCTGGCGGAGGCGCTGCGCACCCTCAACCCCGACGAGATGACGCCGCGCGAGGCGCTGGAAGCGCTTTATGCCTTGCGTAAGTTGCTGAGCGCGTAGCGGGGCTTTTGTCACACGCGGGGTTTGACCCGGGTCCATCTACTCCCACCCTCCCCTCCCCTGAAAGGGGGAGGGATAAAAGGGAGGGGGATGGATAGCCGGGCTTGTTGTTCGGTCTTGAGAGATACCTGACAGGGTTCGGAGAGATGCCTGACACTTCTGCTGCGAGGCAGGAGGCAAAGCATGGG
>QEVP01000048.1 GCA_003576765.1 Pseudomonadota bacterium | reverse complement strand
CCGCGCCTGATCCATTGCCGCATTTCCGGCTTCGGCGCCGACGGCCCGCATGGCGGCCATCCGGGCTACGACGCCATCATCCAGGCGATGACCGGGATGATGGCCGCGACCGGCTCGCCGCAAAGCGGCCCGACCCGGATCGGCGTGGCGCTGGTCGACATCGCCACCGGGCTCTACGCCGCCAACGGCATCCTGATGGCGCTGGCCGAACGCGCCCGCTCCGGCCTCGGCCAATTCGTCGAGACCACGCTGTTCGAGACCGGCCTTGCCATCATGCACCCGCACACGGCCAACTTCTTCTTCACCGGCAAGCCGCCGGCGCTGACCGGCAACGAGCACCCCAACCTCGTGCCGTATTCGGTGTTCAAGGCCCGCGACGGCGACATCTTCATGGGGGTCGGCAACGACGGCAGCTTCCGAAAGCTGTGTCGCGAACTCGGCAAGCCGGAGCTTGGCAGCGATCCGCGCTTTGCCCGCAACCGCGACCGCGTCGCCAACCGCGAGGCGCTGCGCGCCGAACTCGAAAGCCTGTTGAAGGACCACGACAGCGAGCCGCTGTGCCGCCGCCTGCTCGCCGCCGGGCTGCCGGCCGGACCTGTGCAGGGCATCGACAAGGCGCTCTCCAGCGATCACGTCCGGCATCGCGGCGATATCGTCGAGAAGGACTGGTACAAGGGCGTCGCCTCGCCGGTGCGGTTCGAGCGCACCAAGGCGAGCCTGCGCCTCCTGCCGCCGAAATTCGGCGAGCACACCGAAGAAGTGCTCGGCGAGTTCGGCTACGGCCCCGACGAGATCGCGACGCTCAAAGCCTCGGGCGTGGTGTGCGGGACGACCCGCAAGCGCTAAAGACCCACCCTCGATTACCCCATTTCCAATCGGCGCCCCGCCCGCTACCATCCGTCACGCACGCGTCATGCCGCGCTGCTAACCCGCCGCGGTCGGAAAGCGGTGATCATAGCAGGAGGAACTGATGGGGATTCAACGATTGGGGTTGGCGGCCGCGGTGGCGGCAGGTTTTGCCTTCGCGGCACCCGCGCAGGCGGCCACTGAAATCCAGTGGTGGCACGCCATGACCGGCGGCAACAACGAGGTCGTGGTCAAGCTTGCCAACGAGTTCAACGCCGCGCAAAGCGACTACAAGGTGGTACCGACCTACAAGGGCGGCTACGCCGACACCATGAACGCCGGCATCGCCGCCTTCCGCGCCGGCAATGCCCCGCACATTCTGCAGGTGTTCGAGGTCGGCACCGCGACCATGATGGCCGCCAAGGGCGCCGTGAAGCCGGTCTTCCAACTCATGAAGGACGCCGGCGAAAAGTTCGATCCCGCCGCCTACCTCCCGACCATCACCGGCTACTACTCGACCTCCAAGGGCGAGATGCTGTCGTTCCCGTTCAACTCGTCGTCCACGGTGATGTGGATCAACCTCGACGCGCTGAAAAAAGCCGGCATCAATGAAATTCCGAAAACCTGGCCGCAGGTGTTCGAGGATGCCAAGAAATTGAAGGCGGCCGGTCATTCGACCTGCGGCTTCTCCAACGCCTGGGTGACATGGGTCAATCTGGAGCAGTTCTCGGCCTGGCACAACCTGCCGCTCGCCAGCAAGGCCAACGGCCTCGACGGCTTCGACACCGTGCTTGAGTTCAACGGCCCGTTGCAGGTCAAGCACCTGGAGACCCTGATCGAGCTGCAGAAGGACAAGACCTACGATTATTCCGGCCGCACCAACACCGGCGAGGGCCGCTTCACCTCCGGCGAATGCGCGATCTTCCTGACCTCGTCGGGCTTCTTCGGCAATGTCAGCAAGCAGGCCAAGTTCAACTGGACCAACGCGCCGATGCCCTACTACCCCGATGTGCAGGGCGCGCCGCAGAACTCGATCATCGGCGGCGC
>QEVP01000012.1 GCA_003576765.1 Pseudomonadota bacterium | reverse complement strand
TTCTACAAGGAGCACCCCTATCTCGAAACCCCGCTCAAGGAACTGACCAACAAGGAGCCGACCGAGAACTCCCGCGGCTTGCGGCTCGGCAACATGGTGCAGCTCCGCGAGGTGTGGGCCGAAGAGATCGAGCAGGCGCTGGCGGGCAAGAAGACCGCCAAGGAGGCGCTCGACGCCGCCGTCAGCCGCGGCAACCAGATGCTGCGCCAGTTCGAGCGCACGGTGGCGAAGTAAGAAGGGGCGCTGAGCGTGTGCCCAACGCGTCATTGCCGGACTTGATCCGGCAATCCATCTTGCGAAGATGATGGATGCCCGGGTCAAGCCCGGGCATGACATCAAAAGAATCCATGCAGAAGCAAGCCGTCTTCCAGTCCCGCCTGTTGCCGCTGCTGCTGATCGCGCCGCAGGTCGCGATCGTGCTCGTGTTCTTCTACTGGCCGGCGGCGCAGGCAGTGTGGCAGTCGTTCCTGCTGCAGGACGCCTTCGGGCTGTCCACCACCTTCATCTGGTTCGAGAACTATCAGGACCTGCTGCGCGACCCGGATTACTTCAACTCCGTGGTGCGCACCTTCGTGTTCTCGGCGGCGATCGCGGTGTGCTCGCTGTCGCTGGCGCTGTTGTTCGCGGTGATGGCCGACAAGCCGTTGCGCGGCGCGACCGCCTACCGCACGCTGATGATCTGGCCCTACGCGGTGGCGCCGCCGGTGGTCGGCGTGCTGTGGGTGTTCATGCTCAACCCCTCGCTCGGCGTGCTGGCGCAGGGCCTGCGCAATCTCGGCTTCGACTGGAATCCGCTGCTGGACGGCAATCAGGCGGCGGCGCTCGTCATCCTCGCCTCGGTGTGGAAGCAGATTTCCTACAATTTCCTGTTCTTCCTCGCCGGGCTTCAGGCGATCCCCTCGAGCGTGATCGAGGCCGCCGCGATCGACGGCGCCCGCCCGGTGCGCCGGTTCTGGACCATCGTGTTTCCGCTGCTGTCGCCGACGATCTTCTTCCTGATCGTCATCAACGTGGTCTACGCCTTCTTCGACACCTTCGGCATCATCGACACCATGACCCGCGGCGGTCCGGCCAAGGCCACCGAAACGCTGGTCTACAAGGTCTATCTCGACGGCCTGCTCGGCGGCAATCTCGGCGGCTCGGCGGCGCAGTCGGTGATCCTGATGGCCATCGTCATCGCGCTCACCGCGATCCAGTTCCGCTTCGTCGAACGCAAGGTGACGTACTGATGATCGAGCGCACCCTCCTCCAGCGTCATGGCCGGGCTCGTCCCGGCCATCCACGTCTTCCCTGCCGCGCCTTTGTAGAGTCGTGGATGCCCGGCACAAGGCCGGGCATGACGAATAGACCACTCAGAGAGAATTCCTGATGGTTGAGCGCCGGCGCTTCGGAAACCTCATTCCCCACCTGATCCTGTGGGTCGGCATCGCGCTGGTGGCGTTTCCCGTCTACCTCGCCTTCGTCGCCTCGACCCAGGACAACGCGGCGATCGCCAACGGCCAGATGTCGCTGCTGCCGGGCGACCTCTTTTTCGAGACCTACTACAAGACGCTGTTCGTCGGCACCTCGGGCTCGACCCGCGAGCCGGTCGGCACCATGCTGTTCAACTCGTTCGTGATGGCGATGGCGATCGCGGTCGGCAAGATCGCGATCTCGATCCTGTCGGCCTACGCCATCGTCTATTTCCGCTTCCGCTTCCGCATGGCGGTGTTCTGGCTGATCTTCATCACATTGATGCTGCCGGTCGAGGTGCGCATCTATCCGACCTACAAGATCGCCGCCGACCTGAACCTGCTCGACAGCTATTCCGGGCTGACGCTGCCGCTGATCGCCTCGGCCACCGCGACGCTGTTGTTCCGGCAGTTCTTCATGACCGTGCCGGACGAATTGCTCGAAGCCTCGCGCATCGACGGCGCCGGCCCCGTGCGCTTCTTCAAGGATACGCTGCTGCCGTTGTCGCGCACCAACATCGCGGCGCTGTTCGTGATCCTGTTCATCTATGGCTGGAACCAGTATCTGTGGCCGCTCCTGATCACCACCCGCGACGACATGCAGACCATCCAGATCGGCATCCGCAAGATGATCACCACGAGCGACGCCTTGACCGAGTGGCCGGTGGTGATGGCGACCGCGGTGCTGGCGATGCTGCCGCCGGTCGCGGTCGTCGTCGTCATGCAAAAGCTGTTCGTGCGCGGGCTGGTGGAGACCGAGAAATGACGTTTGGCGCTGCGGCGGGAGGGGCGGACACCCATGGCTGACGTCACCTTACGCGACGTGCGCAAGACCTATGCCGGCGGCGTCGAGGCCATCAAGGGCGTCAGCCTCAAGGTCGCCGACGGCGCCTTCTGCGTGCTGGTCGGCCCCTCCGGCTGCGGCAAGTCCACGCTGCTGCGGATGATCGCCGGGCTCGAAACCGTGACCTCGGGCGAGGTCGATATCGGCGGCCGCGTCGTCAACGCCGTCGAGCCGGCCGCGCGCGACATCGCCATGGTGTTCCAGAACTATGCGCTCTATCCGCACATGAGCGTCTACAACAACATGGCCTACGGCCTGCGCAACCGCGGCCTTGCCAGGGCCGAGATCGAGGCGCGGGTGCATGAAGCGGCGCAGATTCTCGAGATCGAGGCGCTGTTGGCGCGCAAGCCGAAACAGTTGTCCGGCGGCCAGCGCCAGCGCGTGGCGATGGGCCGCGCCATCGTGCGCCATCCAAAAGTGTTTCTGTTCGACGAGCCGCTGTCCAATCTCGACGCCAAACTCCGCATCGCCATGCGCGTCGAGATCCGCAAACTGCAGCGCCGGCTCAAGACCACCGCGGTCTACGTCACCCACGACCAGTTGGAGGCGATGACGCTCGCCGACCTCCTGGTGGTGATGAACGGCGGCGAAGTCGAACAGATCGGCGCGCCGCTCGAGGTCTACCAGAAGCCGGCGACGACCTTCGTGGCGGCCTTCATCGGTGCGCCGCCGATGAATCTCATGCCGGCCGCCCATGCCGGGCCGAACGGCTGGGCCGACAGCCTGCCGCCCGGCGCCGTGGTCGGGGTCAGGCCCGAGGACCTGATGCTGGGGCAGGATGCCCCTGCCGGCGGCCTGCGGCTGCCGCTCACCGTCGAGGCGGTCGAGCATATCGGCGCGGAATCCTTCGTCTACGGCAAGGTCTCCAGCAAGGCGGCCGCCGGCGACGACGTGATCGTGCGGGTCGCCGCCGACGCTACGCCTGCGCTCGGCACCTCCGTCGCGGTCACCGCATCGCGCGACAAGCTGCACCTGTTCGGGGCCGACGGCCGCCGCCTGGCCGACTAGCAGGCGTGGCATCGCGCCCGCCGCGCCATCCTTGAAATGGCGGCGGCCCCGACCATATGATTTCTCATCCGGGCGGCGCAGCGCCGGCCGGATGGGGTGCCGCAAGGGCCCCAACCCACCAAAGTCGCTTTCCGAGAGGACTTTGACAATGAGTCGTGTTCCATCGCTGTCCAGCCCGTTTCTCCTTGGGTTCGACGAAATCGAGCGGGTGCTCGACCGCGTCGTCAAAGGGGCGGACGGCTATCCTCCCTATAACATCGAGCGCTGTTCCCGCACCGACGGCGAACCCGAACGGCTGCGCATCACGCTCGCGGTCGCCGGTTTCACCCGCGACCAGCTCGATGTGACCATCGAGGAGAACCAGCTCGTGATCCGTGGTCGCCAGAGCGACGACAAGACCCGCGACTACATCCACCGCGGCATCGCCGCACGGCACTTCCAGCGCACCTTTGTGCTGGCCGAAGGGATGGAGGTCCACGGCGCCGACCTCAGGAACGGGCTGCTGTCGATCGAACTGGCCCGCCCCGAGCCGGAGCGGGTCGTTAAGACGATCGCCATCAATGAACACGAATAATATCCCTATGGCGGACTCGACCGCTTCAACTGACAAGGAGTCGAGACCATGACCAACGCGATCGCCCCCAACACGCCGCGCGTGTCGCTGGAATCCCTCGCAAGCCTCGGCGCAGGCCAGCTCGCCTACGTCAAGCAGATCCGCTCCGAGGACGTGCCGAACCTGTTCCCGCAGGCGCCGGAACTGGCCCCCGGGCTCAAACTGTTCGCGCTGCATGGCGCCGACGGCACGCCGATCATGCTGACCGACAGCCGCGAAGCGGCGCTCGCCAACGCTTGGAGCAACGAGCTCCAGACCGTCAGCCTGCATTAACGCCCGCGCATCGCAGCGGCAGCGCTCTCCGGATCGCCCCCCGGTGGCAGGTCGGCGATGAGCGCCGCATCGTAGATGCCCTCGCGACGATATCGTGCACAGTCCTTGCCGCTCGACCGGGCGACGATGGCCTTCACCGCGGTGCCCGTCCCCGCTTCGCGGGGCGCTTCGCGGGCGGCGGCGGCTTTGCCGGCCCGATCGCCTTGAGGGCCGCGGCGGCGGCCTGCTCGCCGCTGGCCCAGGCGCCGGCCACCGTGCCGCCCAGCGTCTCGTGGCAGGCTTCGCCGGCGAGAAACAGGTTCTGCATCGGCTCGGCCAGGATGCCGCGCGCCGAAGCGCCTCCCGGCACTGCCGCCGCCATCGCGCCGCGGACGAACGGCGCCGCGCTCCAGCGCGTCGCCGCGCTGCGGCCGATTTTGGCCTTGATCTCGCTGCCGAACAGTCCGGCCAGCCATTCGCCGGCAAACGCCACCATCGCCGCCTCGCCCTCGGCGGCCAGGTCGCGCGCAAAGCCGCCGCCGATATCGACCGTGGACAGCGCGGAGCCGGCGACGTTGGCAAGCAACAGCCCGGTCGCGCGCGTCGTCGCGCGCTCGATCACGATGTCGTTCGCCGCAAGCCCGAGCGGATTGCCCGGCAGCTCAATCGCGATGCGCTCGAGGTGGCCGAGGCTGAGCCGGGCCGCCGCATCGCGCTGCCGCTTCGGCAGATCGGGCACGAAGCGGATGCCGTCGTCGGCGTTGAGCATCGCGGTCGAAACGGTGACGATCACCGCGTGCGCGTTGACGCGCCCTTGCGGCGTCTCCACCTCCGCCATGCGCCTGCCGCCCCAACTGACCTGCCGCGCGGGCGTCGCCAGCACCACCGGGACCTGCTCGCCGAGCCGTTGCAGCAGCGCGCCGACCCCTTCGCGGCACACCAGCGAGGCCATCGGTTGCGCCATGCGCTCGCGATCGACCGCCGAGACCTCGTCGAGGTCCTTCGAGGTGCGCAGTACGCCCAGCACGAAGCGCGCGGTCGTCTCCCACACGCCGAGATCGCCGGGCAGCGCGGTCGCGGCCGCGACATCGGTCTTGCCGCGCGCGGCGGCATCGAGCGCGCGGTTGGCGCGCACCAGCGTCGCCAAAAATTCCTCCGCCTCGCCGGCGCGCGCGTTGCGCCGGCCGATGCGGATTTTCTGGCCGCGCGGCGCCGGCGCCAGCGTCAGCCCGGCCTCGCGGGCATGGCGCACGATCGGATTGCCGTTGGGATCGTAAAGCCAGCGCGCGCCGCGATCGAACGGCAGGCCGAACGTTGCGGTGTCGGTGCGGCAGCGCCCGCCGGGCTCGGCCTCGGCCTCCAGCACCAGCACCGAGCGGCCGGCGGCCATGATGTGGCGCGCCGCCGCGATGCCCGCAGCGCCGGCGCCGACAATAACGACATCGGCCTCGCGCGCCGCCGGCGCCGCGGCCCGCGCCGGCGTCCCGAGCGGCCACGCCAGCGCCAGCGCGGCCGATCCCTGCATCAGGCTGCGACGCGAAAATGTCATCTCATGGTTTCCGGATCGTCACGGATGGCTGCAACGGCAGCGAACTTGCCGCATCAAACGGGCGACGGCAACCGACATGGTCAACCGTCGGTGAACGGCGCGGCTTTCGGCGTGAACCAAATTGCAATCGCTCTTTGCCATGCTGGAGCATGATCCCGAAACGTGGGAACAGGTTTTCGGACAAGATCGCGCTCGAAAGAAAGGACGACCGGGTCTGATTCAACGCGTTCGGTTCAACCTCTGAACAAACGACAAGACGACGGCGGCAAAAAACGGCCGCGCCGGGAGAGCAGACGTGGGCTTGGCGCTCGATACCATCGGCAGGCTGATCACGCGCTACCTGCAAAAGGAGATGCGCAGCTACGAGCCGTTCACGCCGAACGACCCCGAGCGCCTGCGCGGCATCATCGCACCCGGCGACGTGTTGCTGGTCGAAGGCACCAGCCGCATCTCCGGCATCATCAAATATCTCACGCAGTCGATGTGGTCGCACGCCGCGCTTTATGTCGGCCCGATCGAAGGCGCAGCCGAGCCCGACGGCGAGCCGCACGTGCTGATCGAGGCGGAAATCGGCGAGGGCGTCTCGACCGCGCCGCTGTCGAAATATTTTGCCTTCCACACCCGCATCTGCCGGCCGGTCGGGCTGTCCTACGAGGACCGCATCACGGTGTGCCGCTACGCCATCAACCGCGTCGGGTTCGGCTACGACACCAAGAACATCGTCGATCTCGCGCGCTATCTGGTGCCGCTGCCGGTGCCGCGGCGCTTTCGCCGCCGCATGATCGCGCTCGGCTCGGGCGATCCGACCAAGATGATCTGCTCGGCGCTGATCGCGCAGGCCTTCGGCGTGGTGCGCTATCCGATCCTGCCCCGCGTCACCCGCGTCGGCAGCCGGCAGGCGCGCAGCGACATCCTTCACATCCGCGATTCGTCGCTGTACATGCCGCGCGACTTCGACATCTCGCCCTATTTCGACATCGTCAAACCGACCATCGCCCACGGCTTCGACTACACCGCGCTCGCCTGGGCCGACAAATCCAGACCGCCGGCGGAGGCGGCGGATCCCTTTCCAGCCGCGCCCGCGCTACGGCCGCTCGGTCCTGAAGCGGGCGGCGCGGATGCGGATGCGGTTTCGCAAGAGGCTGCGGGAGGCCATCGCGTCGTCCGGGGCCGGCAAGGCGCCGAGCCCGAAGCGCTCGCCGCCGTCTGATCCCGACGCCGGGCCGCCGCGCTGACGCGCGTTGAGCTCCCGCCGCCCTTGCAGGGCGGCCGCCGCGTCGCTACCTCAAGCCTCACGTCCGTTCGAGGTCTTTTCATGATCGATGCCGTCGTCAAGGCGCTTGCGCAAATCCTGTCGCCGCCGATGCGCGCCATCCTGTGGCGCTCCATCGCGCTGGCGCTGGTGCTGATCGTCGCGGTCGCGACCGGTCTGCAGCGGCTGTTGAGCTGGCTTGCCGCATCGGGCGGGGAATGGGCCGAAGGCACGCTCGGCGCGAGCTATCACCTGCCGATCGAGATCGCAAGCTGGATCGTATCGATTGCCGCCGGGCTCGGCATCGTGGTCGGCGCCATCTTCCTGATGCCGGCGATCACCGCGCTGGTCGCCGGCGTGTTCGTCGACGACGTGGCCGAGGTGGTCGAGCGCGAACACTATCCGGCGGAGACGCCCGGCACCGCGCTGCCGTTCTGGACGGGGCTTGTGCAGGGCGGCAAGACCGCGGCGCTGTCGCTCGTGGTCTACCTGATCGCGCTGCCGCTTCTGTTGTTCGGGGGCCTGGGCGTACTGGTGTTTTTCTTCACCAATGCCTGGCTGCTCGGCCGCGAATATTTTCAGCTGGCCGCGATGCGCTTCCGCTCCATCGAGGACGCAAGGGAGATGCGGCGCCGCAACGCCGGCATCGTCTTTCTCGCCGGCCTTGCGATCGCGGCCTTCGTCTCGATCCCGATCGTCAACCTCGCCACGCCGCTGTTCGGCATGGCGCTGATGGTCCACATGCACAAGCGGTTGTCGGGGCCGCGCGCGGAATTGATCGCGCCCGGAAGCGGCCACGGCGGAGCGGTCGCCGGGGCCGGCGACTGACGCGCCGCTCACCCGGCGGAGCGCTGCCCCACCGCCGCCGCGCCGAGCGTCTTGTTGCGCCCTTGCGTCTTCGCTTCGTAGAGCGCGGCATCCGCGCGCATCAGCAGGTCCTGAAAATTCCGCGCGTCGGCGGGAAAGGTCGCGACGCCGATGCTGATGGTGACGGGCCGGTCGAGACCGGAATGCGGCGTCGCCGCCACGGCGGCGCGGATGCGTTCGGCCAGCGCCACCGCTCCCGGCGGCGTTTCCGGGCACAGCAGCGCGAACTCCTCGCCGCCATAGCGGAACAGTTCATCGGCCTCGCGCTTGGTGCGCATGATCGTATCGACCACCGTGCGGATGACCTGATCGCCCTGGAGATGACCGTGGCGATCGTTGATCGACTTGAAATGGTCGATGTCGATCATCATCAGGCTCACCGGCAATTTTGACTGCGAGGCGACCCGCAACATGGCCGGGCCTTTCGCATCGAATTGTCCCCGGTCCCGCAGGCCGGTCAGCGCATCCCGGCCGACCCGCTCGACGAGCTTCTCGTAGCGGTGGCGATAGGTCAGGCGATCGAATACGTCGGCCGCTTTCTGCGGGCGCGCGCGCGGCGCGGTTTCCTCGACGAAGCGCAGATAGAGCGTCAACATCAGGCCGAAGAAACCCGCGGCGCCGATTTTTGCGATCCATCCGCCATAGAAGGCCGAAATCGGCACCCCGGACAGCAGACGCAAACCGGCATAGAAGAAAACCTGATCGAAGCTCAGCACGATCGCCAGGCTGACGAAGATCCGGCCCGCGATCGTGCTGATGACCGTTGCGCCCAGGCGCTCGTAGAGCATCACCATGGCGATCAGATCGACGAACAGCAGAACGGTGCCCCAGACCATGAGGAAGCCGATCTGGTCGAGGAACTGCAGATCCGGATTGTAGCCCGGCAGGCTTGCCGGAGCGCTGTAAGCGCGCAGGATCACGGCCAGCACCACCATGAGCAGATTGCCGATCAAGAGGCCGTAGATCGGCTGGCGCATGCTCTCGGCGTCTTCCTTGATATAGAGCAGCAGGAAGAACGCGAGCTTGCCCGCGAACATCACGGTCGACCCCGGCGAGATCAGCCCGAACGGCAGCTCGATAAAGAAAACGGCCGCGAGATAAGTCTCGAGGAAATGCATCGCGCCGAGGACGGAGTAGAACACCCCGATCCCGATCACCGTTCTGTAGTGGAAAATGGCCACCATCGCGGCGAAATAAATGGCCGCTTGCGCGAGCAGGACAAGAAAACCCAGCATGTCGTCACACGCCTCCGCCCGTCATCCGGGCCCTTTCCTCCACGCAACCGGCGAAATTCTGCCTGCGATAGGGCCGCATCCGGCGCACCGGCGCGGCCAGACCACCTGCCGTCAGGCGATGGCGCTTACAGCCTGAGCTTGCGCTTGCGCTGGCCGAGCGTGCGCAGCCGCAGCGCGTTGAGGCGGATGAAGCCGGCGGCGTCACGGTGGTCGTAGGCGACCGCGCCTTCCTCGAAGGTGACGAGGTCCTGGTCGTACAGCGAATACTTACTCTCGCGGCCGATCACGGTGGCGTTGCCCTTGTAGAGCTTGAGCCGCACCCGGCCGGTGACATAGGTCTGGCTGTGGTCGATGGCCGCCTGCAGCATCTCGCGCTCGGGCGCGAACCAGAAACCGTTGTAGACCAGCTCGGCATACTTCGGCATCAACTCGTCCTTGAGGTGCGCGGCTCCCCGGTCGAGCGTGATCTGCTCGATGCCGCGATGCGCGGCGAGCAGAATGGTGCCGCCCGGCGTCTCGTACATGCCGCGCGACTTCATGCCGACGAAACGGTTCTCCACGAGGTCGAGCCGGCCGATGCCGTTGATGCGGCCTAGTTCGTTGAGCTTGGTCAGCAGCGCCGCCGGCGTGAGCTTTTCGCCGTCGATGGCGACCGCGTCGCCGCCCTCGAAATCGACCGTGATGATCGTCGCCTTGTCAGGCGCCGTTTCCGGGCCGTCGGTGCGCGAATAGACGTAATCGGGCACCTCGTGCGCCGGGTCCTCCAGCACCTTGCCCTCGGAGGAGGTGTGCAGCAGGTTGGCGTCGGTCGAGAACGGCGCCTCGCCGCGCTTGTCCTTCGGAATCGGAATCTGGTTCTGCTCGGCGAAGGCGATCAGCTGCTCGCGCGAGCGCAGGTCCCATTCGCGCCACGGCGCGATGATGGTGATGTCGGGGTTGAGCGCGTAGTAGCCGAGCTCGAAGCGCACCTGGTCGTTGCCCTTGCCGGTGGCGCCGTGCGACACCGCGTCGGCGCCGACCTGTCTGGCGATCTCGATCTGGCGCTTGGCGATCAGGGGCCGCGCGATCGAGGTGCCGAGCAGATACTGCCCCTCGTAGACCGCGTTGGCGCGGAACATCGGAAACACGTAATCGCGGACGAATTCCTCGCGCAAATCCTCGATGAAAATATTCTCCGGCTTGATGCCGAGCAGCAGCGCCTTCTCGCGCGCCGGCTCCAGCTCGCCGCCCTGGCCGAGGTCGGCGGTGAACGTCACCACCTCGCAGTCGTAGGTGGTTTTCAGCCACTTCAGGATGATCGACGTGTCCAGTCCGCCGGAATAGGCGAGAACCACCTTCTTGACTTGCTTGCTCATGGGGATCCTGTGGGATTTGGGCCAGGCGGCGTGACGTTTTGCGTGCGTCATACCACAACCCGCCCGGCGCGGAAGGCTTTCGGGCTCAGCCGGGCGGCCGCGATGCGACCTGCGGGTCGGGGCCGACGTCACGGCCGGCGAGCCGCTGCACCAGCCGGTAGCCCGGCCAGGCCAGCCGGGTCAGCGCGGCATCGACGCCGGCATCGCTCCAGCGCGTTTTCGGCCAGCGGTAGATCAGGCCGTGCATCAGCCAGATGGTGATGAAGGTGACGCCGCCGGCGATGATCACGTCGGTGAAGAAATGGCCGCCGAACGCCATCCGCAACGCACCGGTGGCCAGCCCGAACACCGTCGCCCCGACATAGGCGAGCGGCCGCCAAACAGGCGGCGCCAGCGCCGCCGGCGCATAGGTCCAGAACGCGGTCGCGGCCTCGCCGGAGAAGAACGAGCAGTTCTTCGGGCATTCGCCGGTCGGATTCCACCACGGCTTGAACTGCCACGACCCGTTGAATTCGGCCGTCGCCACCGGGCGCGGCCGTCCCCAGTGGCTCTTGAAGGTCAGGTTGGTGAGGATGCCGGCGGCGAGCAGCATGGTGATGAGCAGGAACGCCATGGCCCGGCCGGAGATCAAGAGCGGCCGCGTCGGCCGCACCATCTTGACGATCAGCGCCACGAAGGCGGGCGCGGTGAACGCCCACGCCACCCACATCGCGGCGTCGCGCGCGAAGCTGGCGAGCCCGTTGTCCTTCAGCGGAAAGGTCCGGCTCGCGGCGTCGTAGAACAGCCCGGCGAGCCGCAGGTCGAGATCGGGATAAACCGCGAACAGCGCCGCGCAGGCGACCGTCAGGCTCACAGCGATGATCAGTCCCGTGCGGTTCATGACGGTCCGGGGCGCAGGCGCCGTTGCGTGGCAGGACAAAGCGAAGGTCGGCGGATTGCCGCGGGTTTTATCCGAGGCGGCGCTGAATGGAAAGCTCAGCCCCGGCTGCGGCCGATGGCGCAGGTCATCGCACCGTCTCGCCCGCGGGCGGGGCCGGTGGAGGCGGCGGGGCCGGCGGCGCTTCGCGCCAGCGCCCGGCATTGCGGCCGGCAACCAGCCAGTACACCACGCCGGCGACGATCCCGGCGCCGGTCATGATTTCGAGGTCGCGGCGGATGATGCCGACAAACGACAGCGTGTCGGTATCGAACGGCACCAGCCCGAGATAGCAGGCCGCGCCCGACAGCGCGCCGCCGACGGCATAGGCCAGCGCGTGACGGATGCCGAACGCCTCGGTGACCAGCACGACGATCAGCGCCGGCACCAGCGCGACGCCGCTGACGAAAATCAGTCCGAACGCCAGCACCAGCCCGACCCCGGTCTCGTCGAGCGGGCCAAGCGCCAGCTCGCTCCATTCGGGGAACAGCACCGCCAGCACCACCACCGCACCGGCGGCAAGCGCGGCAAGGCACATGCCGAGCAGGATGACAACGATGCGGCCGAGCAGGGTCATGAACGCAGCCTGTTCGCGGAAGGAAAGATTTCATCCGTCGTCATGCCCGCGCTCGGCGCGGGCATCCACGCCTTTTTCGTCTTTCGGCCCTCAAGGCGTGGATGGCCGGGACAAGCCCGGCCATGACGGAATATGGCGCGCCTGGCGTACATCCAGCCTCAGTCCGTCATCGCCATGGCGCGCAGCGCCTGCCGCTCGCGCGCGGAGAGCCGTTCCGTCTCCGACTTGAGCTGGCCGCAGGCGGCGAGGATGTCGCGGCCGCGCGGCGTGCGCACCGGCGAGGAATAGCCGGCGTTGAACACATACTCGGAGAACTTTTCGATCTGCGCCCAGTCCGAGCACTCGTAAGCCGTTCCCGGCCACGGGTTGAACGGGATCAGGTTGATCTTTGCCGGAATGCCCTTGAGCAGCTTGACCAACTGCCTGGCATCGTCGAGCGAATCGTTGACGCCCTTGAGCATCACATATTCAAACGTGATGCGGCGCGCGTTGGAGACGCCGGGATAGGTGCGGCACGCCTCCAATAGTTCGGCGATCGGATACTTGCGGTTGATCGGCACCAGCACGTCGCGCAACTCGTCGCGCACCGCATGCAGCGAGATGGCGAGCGACACGCCGATCTCGGCGCCGGTGCGGGCGATGTTCGGCACCACGCCGGAGGTCGACAGCGTGATGCGGCGTTTCGAGATGCCGATGCCCTCATTGTCGGCAACGATCAGCAGCGCATCGCGCACCGCCTCGAAATTGTACAAGGGCTCGCCCATGCCCATCATCACGATGTTGGTGACGAGGCGGCCGCCGCTCGGCGTGTCACGGTCGTTCCAGTCGCCCAGCCGGTCGCGCGCGATCATCACCTGACCGACGATCTCGCCGGGGGTGAGGTTGCGCACCAGCCGCTGCGTGCCGGTGTGGCAGAACGCGCAGGTCAGCGTGCAGCCGACCTGCGAGGAGACGCACAGCGTGCCGCGGTCGGTCTCAGGGATGTAGACGCACTCGACCTCGTGCGGCCGCTCGCCCGGATGTTCGCCCGGCAGCCGCAACAGCCACTTGCGCGTGCCGTCGCTGGACACCTGCTCGACCACCACCTCCGGCCGCGCCAGCGTATAGCGCTCGGCGAGACGCGCGCGCAGCTCCTTCGAGACGTTCGACATCGCATCGAACGACTGCGCGCCGCGCACATAGATCCAGTGCCAGAGCTGCTGCACCCGCATCCTGCGCTGCGCCGGCGGCACGCCGACCTCGCCGAGGCAATCGGCCAGCTCCGCGCGCGACAGTCCGACCAGCGACGGCTGAGCCGGCGGTACGTAGATTTCAAGCGGCGTCTTCTCCAGCGGCGCGGCGGCGGCCGGCATGGTCTGCTTCGTCGTCTCGACCGCGATGTCCGTCATGACTTCGATCCGCCATAGCGTTTTCGAGCGAAGTGGAAACCACTTCGCGTGAAGAAAACGCGTCAGAACAATAAACTCACGTTTTCAAGCGAAGCGCGAACCGCTCCGTTGAAAACGCTCTAACCACGACACTCCTGCGCCACCTTGTCGAGCGCCTGCGTCACGCCCTTGAGCGAGAACACGTCGGTGGTCTCGGTGCCACGCGTTGAGACGCCCTTGACCACCGCTTCGGCGCCGGCACGCAGCGCTTCGACCAGCCGCGCCTCCTCGGCGGCGTTCCTGATCCACAGCCCGTCGCCTTCGGCATACATGTCGTAGCGGGCACTGCCCACTTCAATGCTGTTATGCGCGTCGACCTTAAGCGGATAGCCGACGATCACCGACACCTCGTCCTTCACCTTGTCGCCCGGCCGCGTCGAGATGAAGGCGAACACCGGATCGCGCGGGCGATTGGGCGGGTTGGTCTTCGACGACGCGGGCTTGGCCAACGCGAAGCAGGTCTTCTTGCCGCCCGGGGCGGCGACATAGGCGCCCCACACGCCGAACTGGCCGACCAGCGTCGGCTCGGTGCTCGCCGCTGCCGGTCTCGCCTGGGAGTGGGCAACCGTCGCACCCGGCAGGTTCCATACCAGTGCCGTTGCCACAGCAATCATTCCCATCTGTCCGACCGACATCATTGCGCTTCACCTCCGTTGCGAGCCGTGCTTCGCGGAAAAACTCCCCCGTCAACCCCGCCCCTGCAATAAACGGCGCCCGTCCGTTTGGAAAGGCGGGAGCCGGCTTTCGCGGATCACAATCGGGCGCGGAGTTGTCGCATCCCGCAAATTCCGGCATGAATGGACGATCAAGCCGTTAACATGATCGAAAGCCACGCACGCGCCCAGCGGAGACGCCATGAAAGCAATTCTGTGCTCCCATTATTGCGGCCCCGATGACCTCGAGCTTGCCGAGATCGCCGATCCGGTCGCCGCGGCGAACGAGGTGGTGATCGCCATCAAGGCGGCTTCGCTGAATTTCTTCGACCTCCTGATGATCCAGGGCAAGTACCAGATCAAGCCGCCGTTTCCGTTCTCGCCGTCGGCCGAGGTGGCCGGCGTGATCGAGAGCCTCGGCGAAGGCGTCACCGGCCTGCGGCCCGGCGATCGCGTCATCGCCTCGTGCGGCCACAACGGCGCGCGCGAGAAGATCGCGGTGCCGGCCGCGGCCGTCGTCAAGATTCCCGATACGCTCGATTTCGATCGCGCCGCCGGCATCATCATCACCTACGGCACGGCGCTGCATGCGCTGGAAGACCGCGCCAAGGCAAAGCCGGGCGAGACGCTGGCGGTGCTCGGCGCCGCCGGCGGCACCGGGCTTGCGGCGTGCGAACTCGGCCGCGCGCTCGGGCTCAAGGTGATCGCCTGCGCCTCCTCCGACGAGAAGCTCGCCTTTGCCCGCGAGCATGGCGCTGAGCTTGCGCTCAACTACGCCAAAAAGGATCTCAAGGACGGCCTGAAAAAGCTCACCGGCGGCAAGGGCGTCGATATCGTGTTCGATCCGGTCGGCGGCGCGTTCGCGGAAGCCGCGCTGCGGGCAATCGCCTGGGAGGGCCGCTTTCTGGTGATCGGCTTTGCCGCCGGCGAGATTCCAAAAATGCCGCTCAACCTCGCGCTGTTGAAGGGCTGCGACATCCTCGGCGTGTTCTGGGGCGCATGGACCCGGATCGACCCGGCCAAGAACCGCGCCAACCTCGAAAAGCTGGTGGCATGGGCGGCGGAAGGAAAAATCTCATCGCACGTCGATCGCACTTTTCCGCTGGCCGAGATCGCCGCCGCGCTCAAGGTGCTGGCCGGCCGTCAGGCGATGGGCAAGGTGATTTTGCATCCGTGACGGCGGAGCTTGAACGGAAGCCGTCACCCTGAAAAGCCGTGTCCCGGACGCGGCGCAGCGTGTAACGATGCGCCGCTGAGCCGGGACCGCCAATGGCATGTCCCACGATGGTCCCGAATCAGCGAAGCGGCCCGGCGCTACGCTTGCGCCGCATCGCGTCCGGGACACGGGCGGTACGCGTGCCGCTTCAAGCGTCCGCCTCGGCTGCGGCACCCCGCGCCAGCGCCTCGCTTGCCGCCTCGCGATGCTCGGGCCGGATATGGCTCGACAGCGCCCGGATCGCCGCCGCCAGCACCGCCGCATCGTCGGTGAAGCCCAACAGCGGCAGCACGTCGGGAGCGAAATCGAACGGCAAAATGAAATAGGCGAGCGCGCCCAATAGCGCCGCCTGCACGTGGCGCGGCGTCGCGCGGTCGAACGCGCAATAGTACGCCGCCAGCAGGTCCTCGGCGAACGGCAGTTTTGCGGCGACGCGCTTGAACGCGGCCCAGAAGCGCTTGCGCACCTCGTTCGGCCGCTTCGCCAGCCGTTCGGCCGGCCCGAACCCAACAGTGAAATCCACCGCCATCGGCTCTCGCGCCTCCTTAATCCCTGCGCCGGCGCATTATGTGGGGAGCGCAAAACGCCGCCGCAACCGTCAGGTTCCGGCGATGCGATCCATGGCGCGGGCCAGCGCGACGTCGCGCTCGGTCACGCCGCCGGCGTCGTGGGTGGTCAGCACCACCTCAACGGTACGGTAGACGTTGCGCCATTCGGGATGATGGTCGGCCTTCTCGGCGACCAGCGCGACGCGGGCCATGAAGCCGAACGCTTCGTTGAAATCCTTGAATGTGAAGGTTTTGGCGATGGCGTCGCGGCCTTCGACCTCGTGCCAGCCGAAAAGGTCGGACAGGGTTTTGGCCCGCGCCGCACCGCTCAATCGCTCCGCCATCGTCGCCTCCCGGTCTACCAGCCGCCTTTCAGGTTAGGCCATCCACCGCCCCTTGCGCAAAGGCGGCTGCGCGCCAGATAGGCTATAAAATCCCGCCCGCGTGCCGCAGGCGCCGCCGGACGCCGAGAAAAGCGTTGTCTTTCGCGCCCCGGCCACTTATATGCAGCGCAGCGTGGAGAGCGGCGCAAGCGCCGCCGGACAGGCCGCACGTAGCGGCGGCGCCGCGCACCAGCAGGACCGCCGAGACGATGACCTGGCCAAGCCCGACCGGATTCTGATCCCGTTCCGACGGCGCGAACGTGCTTTGCGCAATCCTGCAGCCGCCGTCGCCGAGCCAGTCAAAGCCATTTTCGCGACACCCCACGCCCGGCGCCCTTCCGCGCCACCGGCGCCCATCGCAATCCGAGAAGCAGCGTCATGAACCTCCGCAACATCGCCATCATCGCCCACGTCGACCACGGCAAGACCACGCTGGTCGATAAACTTCTGCAGCAGTCGGGCACCTTCCGCGACAACCAGAAAGTCGCCGAGCGCGCCATGGACTCCGGCGACATCGAGCGCGAGCGCGGCATCACCATCCTCGCCAAGTGCACCTCGGTGCAGTGGGGCGATACCCGCATCAACATCGTCGATACCCCCGGCCACGCCGACTTCGGCGGCGAGGTGGAGCGCATTCTGTCGATGGTGGACGGCGTCATCGTGCTGGTGGACGCGGCCGAAGGGCCGATGCCGCAGACCAAGTTCGTGGTCGGCAAGGCGCTCAAGCTGGGCTTGAGGCCGATCGTCGCCATCAACAAGGTCGATCGCCCCGACGCCCGCGCGAGCGAGGTGATCAACGAGGTGTTCGACCTGTTCGCGGCGCTCGATGCCACCGACGAGCAGCTCGACTTCCCGATCCTCTACGGCTCCGGCAAGAACGGCTGGATGGCCGAGAGCCTCGAGGCGTCGCACGACGACGGGCTGAAGCCGCTGTTCGAACTGGTGCTGCGCCACGTCGCGCCGCCCCAGGTCGAGGCCGGACCGTTCCGCCTGCTCGGCACCATTCTCGAAGCCAACCCCTATCTCGGCCGCATCATCACCGGCCGCATCGCCTCGGGCACGGTGAAGCCCAACCAGGCGGTCAAGGTGCTGTCCCGCGACGGCAAGCTGATCGAGCAGGGCCGCATCACAAAGGTGCTGGCGTTCCGCGGCCTCGAACGGCAGCCCGTCGAGACGGCGGAAGCCGGCGACATCGTCGCCATCGCCGGCCTGACCAAGGGCACCGTCGCCGACACCTTCTGCGACCCGGCTGTGGAGGCGCCGCTCGCCGCGCAGCCGATCGATCCGCCGACGGTGTCGATGACCTTCATGGTCAACAACTCGCCGCTCGCCGGCACCGAGGGCGACAAAGTGACGAGCCGCATGATCCGCGACCGCCTGCTGCGCGAGGCCGAGGGCAACGTCGCGCTGCGCGTCACCGAGGCCGCCGACAAGGACTCGATGGAGGTATCGGGCCGCGGCGAGTTGCAGCTTGCGATCCTGATCGAGACCATGCGCCGCGAGGGCTATGAACTGTCCGTCTCCCGTCCGCGCGTGGTGCTGACCAGGGACGAGGCCGGCAACTGGCAGGAGCCGATCGAGGAAGTGTTGATCGACGTCGACGAGGAGCATTCCGGCGTCGTCGTGCAGAAGATGAGCGAGCGCAAGGCCGAGATGGTCGAGATGCGCCCCTCCGGCGGCAACCGGCTGCGGCTGGTGTTCTACGCGCCGACGCGCGGGCTGATCGGCTATCAGGGCGAACTTTTGACCGACACCCGCGGCACCGCCATCATGAACCGCCTGTTCCACGGCTACGGCCCCTACAAGGGCGACATCTCCGGCCGCCGCACCGGCGTTCTGATCTCCAACGACCAGGGCGAGGCGGTGGCTTACGCGATGTGGAAGCTGGAGGACCGCGGCCCGATGATGATCGAGCCGGGCTGGAAGGTCTATCGCGGCATGATCGTCGGCGAGCACACCCGCGACAACGACCTCGAGATCAACGTGCTCAAGGGCAAGCAGCTCACCAACATCCGCACCACGTCGAAGGACGAGGCGGTGCGGCTGACGCCGCCGATGAGGATGACGCTGGAAAAGGCGCTGGCCTATATCGAGGACGACGAACTGGTCGAGGTCACGCCGAAATCGGTCCGCCTGCGCAAGCGCCACCTCGATCCCAACGAGCGCAAGCGCGCCGAAAAGATTCGCGACCAGGTGGCGTAAGCTCGTGTCCCGGACGCGGTGCAGCGGAACGTTGCACCGCGGGGCCGGGACCGTTCGAGGGGCGATCTCTATCGCGATCCCGGATCAGCGATGCAGCACTTTCGTGCTGCGTCGCGTCCGGGATACTGGCATGGTCCGGGTGGGGGCGTTGTCCGATTTCGGCACACTCTCGCGCCCGACTGGTGCCGAAAATCCACACGTTAACCGTTAATTAACGATACGTCTTGAAGACGCCGCGCCGACTTGCTTTGATCAGCGTCATGAGCACGACGCTGATCGAGGTCCGGCAGGCCAGAACCACCGACGCAGCCGCTATCGCGGAGGCGCACGACGAGGCATGGCGCGCGGCCTATCAGGGCATCATCCCCGGCGCCGAATTGCAGAAGCTGATCAACCGCCGCGGCCCGTCGTGGTGGGACAGCGCCATCCGCAAGGGCAGCCGCATCAGCGTGCTGATCTTCGGCGATATCGTCGCCGGCTACGCCAATTACGGCCGCAACCGCGCCCGCAGCCTGCACTTCGACGGCGAGATCTACGAGCTTTACCTGCGCCCGGAATTCCAGGGCCTCGGCTTCGGCCGCCGGCTGTTCGTCGCGGCGCGGCGCGACCTGATGCACAGCGGCCTGCGCAGCATGGTGATCTGGGCCCTGTCCGACAACGAGGCGGCGACCGAGTTCTACCGCACCCTCGGCGGCCGCATGGTGGCGCGCTCCTCCGAGCAGTTCGGACCGCGCTCGCTCGACAAGGTGGCCTTCGCCTGGAGCAATTAGCGCATCGCTCCGGTCGGATGATGGTGTCCCGGACGCGGCGCGGCGTAGAGCGCAGCACCGCAGAGCCGGGACCGCTCCAGCGGCAGCCTTTCCTTTTGCAACGATCCCGGATCGGCGACGCAGCCCTTTTGTGCTGCATCGCGTCCGGGATACGGTCATACTCTAAGGCAGGGCTTACCGCAGGCACGGCCGGGCGCTAGAGCTTTGCTTTGTCGCGTTTTCCACTTCGCTTGAAAACGCTCTATCGTCACGCGAATTCCCTGTCGCCGAGACAACCCAGGACCAGGCCATGCGCATCGAAGCGATACCGATCGGCGCCAACCCGCCGCACGAAGTCAACGTCGTCATCGAGGTGCCGGTCGGCGGCGAGCCGATCAAGTACGAACTCGACAAGGACGCCGGCACGCTGGTGGTCGACCGCTTTCTCTACACGGCGATGCGCTACCCCGGAAACTACGGCTTCATTCCGCACACGCTGTCCGACGACGGCGACCCTTGCGACGTGCTGATCGCCAACACCCGCGCCATCGTGCCCGGCGCGGTGATGAGCGTGCGCCCGGTCGGCGTCCTGTTCATGGAGGACGAGGCCGGCGGCGACGAAAAGATCATCGCGGTGCCGGCGCCGAAACTGACGCAGCGCTACGATCACATCAGAACCTGTAGCGACCTGCCGGACATCACGCTGCAGCAGATCCGCCACTTCTTCGAGCACTACAAGGACCTCGAGCCGGCCAAGTGGGTCAAGGTGCTGCGCTGGGGCGACGTCGGCGAGGCGCACGCGCTGATCACCGCTGCAATGGCCCGCGTCCGAATGTGAGATGTGATAGAACGATCTCCACGGGAGGTCGTGCGATGCGCCGTCTGCTGCGCCTGATCCGCCGGATCGTGCTGGTCGTCGTCGTTGCCGCCGTGGCGCTGGCCGGCGTGCTGTTCGCCAACGTGCTCAGCCACGGCTCGCGCCAGATCGCGGTCGAGGCCGTGACCAAGACGCCGGTGGACGAGACGGCGGCAGCCGACCGGCTTGCCGCCGCGATCCGCTTCCGCACCGTGTCAGATGCCGACGATCCCGAGGCCAACGCGGACGCTTTTGTCGCGCTGCATGCCCATCTCGCGCAAAGCTTCCCGGCCTTCCATGCGGTCGCGAAACGCGAGGTGATCGGCCGCCACGCACTGCTTTACACCTGGGACGGCAGCGACCCGACGGCGCCGCCGGTCGCATGGCTCGCGCATCAGGACGTGGTGCCGATCTCGCCCGGCACCGAGGCGTACTGGCAGGCCGCCCCGTTCGATGGCGTGGTGCGCGACGGCTACGTCTGGGGGCGTGGCGCATGGGACGACAAGGGCAACCTGTTCGCCATGCTGGAGGCGGTCGAGAGCCTGGCGCGGGACGGCTTCCGCCCGAAACACACGCTCTACCTCGCCTTCGGCGACGACGAGGAGGTCGGCGGCCGCCGCGGCGCCGTCGAGATCGCGCGCACGCTTGATGCGCGCGGCGTCCGGCTCGGCTACGTGCTCGACGAGGGGCTGTTGATCACCGAGGGCATCCTCAAGGGCATCGACAGGCCGGTGGCGCTGATCGGCGTCGCGGAAAAGGGGTTTGCCACCGTCGCGCTGAAGGCGGCTGCGACGCCCGGCCATTCCTCGCTGCCGCCGCCGCATACCGCCATCGGCGACGTCGCCACCGCACTGGCACGGCTGATCGCGCAGCCGCTCCCGGCCGCGCTCGGCGACACGGCGCGGCAGATGTTCGACGTGCTGGCGCCCGAAATGCGGTTCGTCAGCCGCGTCGTGCTGTCCAACCTGTGGCTGTTCGAGCCGCTTTTGACGCGCGAACTCGACCGCAGCCCGACCACCGCCGCGATGCTGCGCACCACCATGGCGCCGACCATCTTCAATGCCGGCAACAAGGACAACGTGCTGCCGGCGCATGCCGAGGCCATCGTCAATGTTCGCCTGCTGCCGGGCGACAGTGAGCAGGCCCTGCTGGCGCGCCTGCGCGCCATCGCCGGCGACCGCGTCACGGTGGCGGCCATGCCCGGCAACACCGACCCGCCGCCCGTCACCTCGCCCGACAGCGACGCCTACCGCGCGCTCAACCGCACCATCCGGGAGGTCTTCCCGGACGTCGTGGTGGCGCCGGGGCTGATGGTCGCCACCACCGATTCGCGCCACTATGCCGGCCTCACCGACAATATTTTCCGCTTCTCGCCGGTCCGGGCGACGCAAACCGACCTCGCACGCTTTCACGGCACCAACGAGCGCATCAGTATCGCCAACTATGCCGACATGATCCGGTTCTACCGGCGACTGATCGAAAGCCCGGCGCCGTGATGAGAGTCTTTTCGGTCGTACTGAAACACCGCCCCCACCCTTCCCTCCCCCAGCGAAAGGGCGTTCACGCCCGTCTTCGACGGGCTATGCAGGGGAGGGATTAAGGGAGAGGGTCGCCGGTCACACCGCCGGCGGCGGCGCGCCGTGGATGGCGCAGGCCGCGCGCAACGTGTTGACCAGAAGGCACGCCACCGTCATCTGCCCAACGCCGCCCGGCACCGGGGTGATGGCGCCGGCCACCTCCACCGCTTCGTCATAGGCGACGTCGCCGATCAGCCGGCTCTTGCCGTCGGCACCGCCGGGCAGGCGGTTGATGCCGACGTCGATCACGGTGGCGCCGGGTTTGAGCCAGTCGCCCTTCACCATCGCCGGGCGGCCGACGGCAGCGATCACCAGGTCGGCGCGGCGGCACAGGCCGGCGAGGTCGCGGGTGCGCGAATGCGCGATGGTCACGGTGGCGTTCTCGTTGAGCAGAAGCTGCACCAGCGGCCGGCCGACCAGCGTCGAACGGCCGATCACCACGGCGTCGAGACCGTCGAGCGAAGGATGAACCGACTTCGCCAGGATGATGCAGCCGAGCGGCGTGCATGGCGTCAACGCCGGCAGGCCGCTGGCCAGCCGGCCGGCATTGAACGGATGCAGACCGTCGACGTCCTTGGCCGGATCGATAGCGGCGACGATGGCGCGCGGGTCGAGCCCGTTCGGCAGCGGCAGTTGCACCAGAATGCCGTGCACCACCGGATCGCGGTTGAGCCGGGCGATCAACGTCAAGAGTTCGTCCTGGGTGACGTCGGCCGGCAGCTTGTGCTCGAACGAGGCCATGCCGGCGGCCTCGGTCTGGCGGCCCTTGCTGCGGACATAGACCTCGCTCGCCGGATCGTTGCCGACCAGCACGACGGCCAGCCCCGGCGTCAGCTGGTGCTCGCGCTTGACGCGCGCCACCTCGTCGGCAACGCGCTGGCGCAGGTCGGCAGCAATCGCCTTGCCGTCAATGATGCGGGCGGTCATGACTGTCCTCTCGACTGTCCTCTTGGGGGTGGTCGGATGCCTCGGCGGTCAGGCGCGTCAGCGCGGCGTCGAGCTGGTGGGGATCGCCTTCGACCGCGATCTGTTTCTGGCGCGAGGTGATGCCGGAGGCGACGCGCACCGCGCCGCGCGGCACCTTGAGCGCGCGCGCCAGCAGCGCGATCACCGCGGCATTGGCGGCACCGCCCTCGGCAACGGCGCGCACCCGCACCTTCAGCACCGCGCGGCCGTCGGCGAGCCGGTCACGGCCCTCGATGGCATCGCGGCCGCCGCGCGGGGTGACCCGCACCGCGACGCTGACGCCGTGGTCGGCGAAGCGCCAGGGGTTTTGTTGCGTGGGCATCCGTCAAGTGCCGATCTTTTGAGCCGTCACCGTCACGGCGAACCGGCCCGGCGTCAGATGACGTTGGGGTACACGTAGTAGGCGATCACCCGCTGCAAGAACATGATGATCAGGATGACGATCACCGGCGAGATGTCGAGCCCGCCGAGGCCCGGCAGCAGCGAGCGGATCGGCCGCAGCACCGGCTCGGTGATGCGGTAGAGGAACTCGGCCACGGCGGCGACGAACTGGTTGCGCGTGTTGATGACGTTGAAGGCGATCAGCCACGACAGGATCGCGGCCGCGATCAACAGCCAGACATAGAGATCGAGGACGATCAGGACGATGTCGAGAATGGCGCGCATGGATGGGGAGGCTCGCTGGTGGCGTGCGACGGGACGCGGGACGGCGGCAAACTATCGGTTCGGGCCGGCCTAAACAAGGGAGGGCGTTTGCCGGACGGCCCCGTCTCTCGCATCCGACCCGCGCCGGAAATGCCCGCCCGGTGCGCACGATAGCCGCAACGACCTCCCCGGGCGGCTCCTTGACTTGCCCTCGGGGGGGACGGTAAATGGCGGCGCCCGCGCGGGGCGCAGGTCTTCGCGCGCGTCAGCGCTGGTTGGGGCCGTAGCTCAGATGGGAGAGCGCCTCGTTCGCAATGAGGAGGTCAGGGGTTCGATTCCCCTCGGCTCCACCAAACCGCCGCCACTCCCACCAGCCTGATCGGCCCGCGCGCCTCCGCGGCGGCCGCTTTCGTCATTCCGCCGCGGCCGGCAGCACCACCGGCTCCTCGCGCGCGAGCCAGCATTCGAGAAACTGCTTAAGCCACGCCCGCTCGTTCATGTCGTGCACGGCGCGGCCGATGAAATGGTCGGCGCGCGGCCGCGCCCCCGGCAGCGTCAGCCGCTCGTGGCCGCGCGTGGTCCAGCGGTGCATCATCGCGGTGGTGACGTCGGGGTGGAATTGCAGGCCGTAGCAGGAGCCGCTGCGGAACGCCTGGATCGGAAAGATGTCGCTCGGCGCGCCCTCCGCCAGCAATTCGCAGCCGGCCGGAAGGTCGAACCCCTCGCGATGCCAGTGATAAGCTTGCGCGGGCCAGCCGGCGCAGACGGTCTCGCCGACCGGCGTCGGCCGGATCGGATAGTAGCCGATCTTGGCGCGCCCCTGAGGGTCGGGCGCGACGCGCGCGCCGAGGTGGCTCGCGAGCATCTGCGCACCGAGGCAGATGCCGATGAACGGGCGCTGTTCCTTGAGCGGCACGGCGAGCCAGTCGATCTCGCGGCGGATGAAGTCGTCGGGATCGTTGGCGCTCATCGGGCCGCCGAACACGATGGCGCCGGCATGGCCGTCGAGCGTCTCGGGCAAAGGCTCGCCGAACCGCGGCTTGCGCACGTCGAGCGTGCAGCCGAGCGCGCGCAACGCATTGCCGACCCGGCCCGGCGTCGAGGTCTCCTGATGCAGCACGATCAGCACAGGGCGCGCATCCGCCGGCGGCCGCGTATCGCCGTGTATCCCCGCATGCAGGTGAGAAGCGTGATTCTGCCCCATGACGTCGATCAATATAGCGCAGTCGGTTGGAATCGCACGGGTCTTCTGCCATCGGCCATCGGCCGAACTATGGCGCCGCAGGTCCGCTCGCGGAAAGTTCAACGGCCGTTGCGTCAGCGCCGCGTCTGCAGGCGTCCGGCCGCCGTCAGCACCACCCAGCGCGGCGCGAAGCGCAACAGCGCCGGGATCATGCGCACGCCCCATCCCGGCAGCACCACGCGCTTGTTGGCCATCAGGCCGCGATAGCCGGCCCGCGCCGCGTCGCGCGCCGACACCTGGAGCACCGCGCTGTCGAAGCCCGGCGAAAATCCGGCGCGCGCCTGAAAGCCGGACGGCACCGGACCCGGACACAGCGCGCTGACGCGCACGCCGGCGTGGCCCAGTTCGTAATGCAGCGCCTCCGAGAACGACACCACATACGCCTTGCTGGCGTAATAGATCGCCATCCCCGGTCCCGGCAGGAAGCCCGCGATCGAGCCGACATTGAGGATGCCGCCGCGATGACGCACGATCTCGCCGGCAAATCGCAGCGTCAGGTCGGTCAGCGCGCGGATATTGACGTCGACGATGCCGAGCTGTTCAGCGCGGTCGAGCGCGAGCGCACGGCCGAACAGGCCGTAGCCGGCATTGTTGACGAGATATTCGACCTCGACGCCCTCGGCCGCCAGCGCCGCGGCAATGACCTCGCTGCCGCCGGGCAGCGACAGGTCGCAAGGGATGACGATCGGCGGCCCGGCGCCGGCCTCGGCCAGCTCGGCGGCCAGCGCCTCGAGCGCGGCGGTGCGCCGTGCCGTCAGCGCCACGCGGTGGCCATGAGCGGCGAACGCGCGGGCAAGCTCCGCCCCGATCCCCGACGAGGCCCCGGTTATCAGCGCAATCCGTCCGCTCACCGCACGTTGCCCCACCCGCTTCCCTCAAGGTGCCCGTTGCTCAGGCGTCCCTGCCAGTGGAACGAATTTCACATTCGCTATCTGCGTAGCAGCAAGTCCAGGACGCGAATGTCAAATTCAAAGCTCCACTAGAAACCTGTATCTGCCAGTGGTCCTTTAATTCCAACATTTGCACAGCGCCCGCTGAAACGGGATGCAAATGTTAGAATTGGACCATTAGAGCCGCTATTTGACGTCGTCCGGCGCAAGCCGGCCGCGCGAGACGCGGCGGCGCAGGTTGACGCGATCGCGGCCGGAAATGCCGAGCAGGTCGGCGGCCCGCCACACCACGTTTTCCTCGAACTCGGTGACGCGATCGTCAGCATAAACCAATTCCCACATCATCTCGACGATGCGCAGCCGCCCCTCCTCGTTCACCGTGCGCATGATGACGCGGGTGAACTGATAGAGATCGATCGCGCCGCCCTCGGCCAGCGTCGCCTCGGCGACCAGTTTGTCGGCGCTCGCCTCGTCCAGTTCAAAGCGCAGCGCCAGCAGCGACTTCAGCTTGCCGATCTCGGCCGGCGAGGGGCGGCCGTCGAGCGAGATGACATGGATGAGCAGCGCCGCGGCGGCGAGACGGTAATCGCCGTCGTCGAACATGCGCTCCTCGGCGGGCGCGGCGATATCGGCAATGAACTGTCGCAGTCTGTCGAGCATGGCGGCAACGGATGCGGGCATCGGGCAGGCCGAACGGCCGGCTTCTATGGCTCGAAACGCAACCCGATGCAACGGTGTCGGGTTCCCCGCCGCCGGCGGGCTGGCCGATGCGCGTGGCCGGCGGATTGAAATCAGGGCTTGGAACCGCCATCTTGTCGGCGCATGACGCCGGATATCCCGGCAACCGACGCGTTTGCAGACGAGGACGACGTGACGATTATCGAACACGGCGACGAGCCGACGGCCACGCCCGATCTGATCAAGGATGTGACCACCCAGACCTTCGTTCAGGACGTCATCGAGGAATCGCGCCGCCAGCCGGTGCTGATCGATTTCTGGGCGCCGTGGTGCGGGCCATGCAAGCAGTTGACGCCGGTCCTGGAGAAGGCGGTGAAGGCGGCCGGCGGCCGCGTCAAGCTCACCAAGATGAACATCGACGAGCATCCGGCGATCCCGGGCCAGATGGGCATCCAGTCGATCCCGGCGGTGGTCGCCTTCGTCAACGGCCAGCCGGCCGACGGCTTCATGGGTGCGCAGCCCGAAGCCCAGATCAACGCCTTCATCGCCCGGCTGACCAAGAACATGCCGGCACCGGAGGGCAGCATCGAGGAGGCGCTGCAGGACGCCGAGGCGGCCGTCGAGGCCGGCGATCCGCAGGCGGCGGCCGCGATCTACAGCGAGGTGCTGGCGCAGGACGCGGCCAACGTCGCGGCGCTGGCCGGGCTGGCGCGGCTGCAGGCCGAGGCCGGCGCATTCGACCGCGCCAAGGAGACGCTGGCGAAGATCGCGGACGACAAGCGCGAGGACGCCGCCGTCAAGGCCGTGCAGGCGATCCTCGATCTCGCCGAACAGGCCAAGTCGCTGGGGCCGATCACCGAATTGGAGCAGAAGGTGGCGGCCGATCCGGCCGATCATCAGGCGCGCTTCGATCTTGCGCTTGCGCTCAACGCCGCCGGCCGGCGCGGTGATGCCGCCTCCCATCTCGTGGAGATCGTCAGGCGGGCGCGCGGCTGGAACGACGACGGCGCCCGCAAGCAGCTGCTGCAATTCTTCGAGGCGTGGGGACCAACCGACGAGGCCACCGTCGAAGGCCGCCGCCGGCTGTCGTCGGTGCTGTTCGCCTGACGCGCGCTCCGCGAGCCACGAAAGGCCAGGGATGCCGATCAATGTCGAATATCGCGGGCCCGCGGAATTGCCGGAAATCATTCCGGTGTTTCCGCTGCCGGGGGCGCTGCTGCTGCCGCGCGGGCAGATGCCGCTCAACATCTTTGAGCCGCGCTATCTCGCGATGGTGGACGACGCGCTGCGCGACGGCCATCGCCTGATCGGCATGATCCAGCCGGATGCGGCGCACAGCCAGAGCGAAACGCAGCCGGCGCTGTTTCAGGTCGGCTGCGCCGGGCGCATGACCCAGTTCGCCGAATCGGGCGACGGCCGTTACATCCTCGAACTCACCGGCATCTCCCGCTTCCGAGTGGTCGAGGAATTGACGGTGCTGACGCCGTACCGTCAGTGCCGCGTCGATTTCTTCGCCTTCGTCGACGATTTCGTCGCCCGCAAGGGCGAGGACGACGTCGATCGCAAGACGCTGCTCAAGGTGCTGACCGAGTTTCTCAAGGCCAACCGCCTCAAGGTGGACTGGGAGGGCATCGAGAGCGCTCCGACCGAGGCGCTGGTCAACGCATTGGCGATGATGTCGCCTTACGGCGTCGCCGAGAAGCAGGCGCTTCTGGAAGCAAAGGACCTCAAGACCCGTGCCGAAATCCTCATTGCGGTGACGCAGATGGATCTGGCGAAAAAGAAAACCAGCGGCGATCCGCCGCTGCAATAGAGCATGATGCCCCCACCCTACCCTCCCCCGCGCGCGGGGGAGGGATTTAAGGGAGGAAGCGATCCTGCCAGACTATAACGACGTTCGGAGACCCTCATGACCCCCGATCCGGCCGACAGCGGCGTCGATCCGAAACTGCTCGAACTCTTGGTGTGCCCGCTCACCAAAAGCCGGCTCGAATACGACGCCGAGCGGCAGGAATTGATCTCACGCGCCGCGCGGCTGGCCTATCCGATCCGCGACGGCATCCCGATCATGCTGCCGGAAGAAGCGCGCCCGATCGGATAGCGTGTGCTGCGATCGCATTGAACCGTGGCGGCGTCTCCATTCGTCGTCATTGCCGGGCATAGCCCGTCGAGGACGGGCGTGAACGCCCTCATGACCCGGCAATCCATCCTTTATCCAAGAAGATGGATGCCCGGATCGCGTCCGGGCATGACGATGGCGGAATTTGAAAGCGCAACCGATCTCGCCTGAACGGACCGCCGCTACAGCGCCTCGCCGCGCAGCAGCCGCGGCACCTCGCCGGACAGGCCCGCCGCCTGCCGGATGAACGCGCTTTTCAACGGCGGCAGCCGGTCGACCAGCCCGAGCCCGATGTCGCGCAGTCCGCGCAGCACGTTCGAGCGGTTGGAGAACAGCATGTTGAGCGAGTTGGTCGCCACTCCCATCGCCATGGTGTCGAAACGCCGCCAGCGCTGGTAGCGCTCCAGCACGTCGGCCTGCCCGATGTCGATGCCGAGCCGCGCCGCATCGACCACCACTTCGGCCAGTGCCGCGACGTCCTTCAGCCCGAGATTGAGGCCCTGCCCGGCGATCGGGTGGATGACGTGCGCGGCGTCGCCGACCAGCGCCAGCCGCTCGGCCACGAACGCGCGGGCCATGAAGTAGCCGAGCGGGAAGGCGCGCGGCTTGTCGAGCGGGCGCACCTCGCCAAGCTCCAACCCGAACCGGCTTTCCAGTTCGCGCTGAAACGCGTCCTCCGGCAGCGCGATCAGCCGCGCCGCCTCGCTGCGGCGCTCGGTCCACACCAGCGACGAGCGCCGGCCCGTCAGCGGCAGGATGGCGAACGGCCCGGCCGGAAAGAAATGCTCGACTGCGCGGCCGTCGTGATCGCGCTCGTGAGCGACATTGAAGACGATGGCCGACTGGTCGTAGTCCCAGCCGTGGGTGGCGATGCCGGCCTGCCGGCGCAGCCGCGAACGGGCACCGTCGGCGGCAACCAGCAGGCTCGCGGCACAGCGGCTGCCGTCGTCGAAGGTGACGTCGATGCCGCCGGCGCGCATCTCATAACCGGTGACGGCGCGCGCACGCAGATCGACGCCCTCGGCTTTGGCGTGCGCGGTCAGCGCCGCGGTCAGGCGATGGTTCTCGATCATGTGGGCGAACGGCTCGCCGGGCTCGACCTCGCCGGCGAAGGTCAGGAACGATGGCCGCGTCACATCCTCCAGCCGGCTGTCGGTCACCACCATGTCGAGGATCGGCTGCGTCTCGGCCGCCACCTCGTCCCACACGCCGAGCGCCTGGAACAGCCGCCGGCAGGCGGCGACGATCGCCGAGGCGCGCGGATCATAGCCGGTGCGCCCGAGCGCGGGGTCGGCCACCACTACCTGGGCCTCCGGCCCCAGCCCCTGCCGCAGCGCCAGCGCCAGCGCCAGCCCGGCGAATGCCCCGCCCGCGATGACGATGCTGTCGTGTCTGTCGGACATCGGCTGCCGTCCTTGCTCTTGCCAGCGCACGCCCTGCGCGAGATAGATATATAGTCACCGCCTGCGGCTTGCGGCCCCTGCGTAGCACCATTGTGTAGCAGCAATCGGCAGCGATCCGAAACCGTCCCGCCTTGCCTCAGAACCGCTGCCGCCCGCCGCCACACGAGAATTCCGATGTCCAAAAGCCTGATCGATCTCCTCGCCATCCTCGACATCGAGCCGCTGGAGGTGAACATGTTCCGCGGCGTCAGCCCGCAGACGAGCTGGCAGCGCGTGTTCGGCGGTCAGGTGATCGGGCAGGCACTGGTCGCGGCCTGCCGCACCGTCGAGGGCCGCATGCCGCATTCGCTGCATTGCTACTTCCTGCTGCCCGGCGATCCGCAGATTCCGATCATCTACGAGGTGGACCGCCTGCGCGACGGCAAGAGCTATGCGACCCGCCGCGTCACCGCGATCCAGCACGGCCACGCCATCTTCTCGATGATGGTGTCGTTCCATGTCGAGGAAGCGACCGCGTTCGACCATCAGGACCGCATGCCCGACGTGCCGCCGCCGGACAAGCTCACCGCCGAAGAACTGGCCAGGCAGCCGATCCTCAGCCAGATGCCGGAATTCATCCGCCGCTACTACGAATCCGACCGCCCGATCGAGCTGCGCCCGGTCGAATACCAGCGCTATTTCGGCAAGAAGATCGAGGACGGGCGCATCAACATCTGGATCCGCACCGCCGCCAAGCTGCCCGACGATCCGGCGCTGCACATGTGCGCGCTGGCCTATGCCTCCGACTTCTCGCTGCTCGATGCGGCGATGGCGCGCTACGGCCGCACCCTGTTCGAAAAGACCATGCTGCCGGCAAGCCTCGATCACGCGATGTGGTTCCACCGCCCGTTCCACGCCGACGAGTGGCTTTTGTACAGCCAGGACAGCCCGAGCGCCCAGAACGGCCGCGGCCTGACCCGCGGCCTGATCTTCAAGCCGGACGGCACGCTGGTCGCCTCGGTGGCGCAGGAGGGTTCGCTGCGCGAACGCCGCGAGAAACCGGCCGGCAAGGCGTGATGCTCGCAAAATCCTCCTAAATTCCACTGCTGCACAGTTAGGCAGCAGCGGTCGTTTTTTGGGCAGCAGTTGGCCGCAATCCGGCCACTGTCCTGCATTTTCAAAAAATGTATCGTTATATCAATGCGTTGCGCCGTTCTCCGGCGTGGCACGACATTTGATTCCTGCTGTCAGGCGACCGCCGCCAACGCGGCCGGTCGCTCTCCGCCCGGTCGTCCTGACGGGGCCAATGCAAGGGGTCGATGTCCATGAAGATCGTGACGGCCATCATCAAGCCATTCAAGCTCGAAGAGGTGCGCGACGCACTGACCGCGCTCGGCGTCCACGGGCTGACGGTGACGGAGGTGAAAGGCTACGGCCGCCAGAAGGGCCATACCGAAATCTATCGCGGCGCCGAATATGCCGTGACCTTCGTGCCCAAGATCAAGATCGAAATCGCCATCCCCGCCACGCAAGTCGAGCGCACCGTCGCCGCCATCGTCACCGCGGCACGCACCGGCCAGATCGGCGACGGAAAAATTTTCGTCAGCGATCTCGAACACGCCATGCGCATCCGCACCGGAGAGGTCGATGCCGCGGCCCTCTGACGTTTCCGCGGCGCCGTGCGTGCGCACGCCCCGTTTCGCTTCTTCCCCGATCAGGAGACTTGCAATGACGTTTCCGCTTCCCCGCGCGGCGCTTCCCGCCGTCGCGGCCGCTCTCACGACGACGCCGGCATTCGCCCAGTCCACCCTCGACCGCGGCGACACCGCCTGGATGATCACCGCAACGGTGCTGGTGCTGCTGATGATCGTGCCGGGGCTGGCGCTGTTCTACGGCGGACTGGTACGTGCCAAGAATCTATTGTCGGTGCTGACGCAGGTCACGGCGATCGTCTGCATGGTGTCGATTGTCTGGGTGGTCTACGGCTACAGCCTCGCCTTCACCGGCGACAGCGGCCTGATCGGCGATTTCTCCAAGGCGTTCCTGGCCGGCATCGCGCCGGACACCTTGTCCGGCAGCATTCCCGAATACGTCTTCCTCAGCTTCCAGATGACGTTCGCCTGCATCACGACGGCGCTGATCGTCGGCGGCATCGCCGAGCGCATGCGCTTCGCCGCGCTGCTGGCCTTCGCCGTGCTGTGGGTTACCTTCGTTTATTTTCCGCTTGCGCACATGGTGTGGTCGGAGAACGGCTACCTGATGAAGCTCGGCGCGCTCGACTTCGCCGGCGGCACCGTGGTGCACATCAACTCCGGCATCGCCGCGCTGGTCGGCGCATTGATGCTCGGCAAGCGCATCGGCTATGGCCGCGACCTCCTGGCGCCGCACTCGCTGCCGCTCACCATGGTCGGCGGCGCGTTGCTGTGGGTCGGCTGGTTCGGCTTCAACGCGGGCTCGGCGTTGCAGGCCAATGGCACGGCGGCGCTGGCGATGGTCAACACCTTCGTCGCGACCGCAGCCGCCGGCCTTGCTTGGATGCTGATTGAGTGGGCGACGAAGGGCGCACCATCGCTGCTCGGGTTGATCTCCGGCGCGATCGCCGGCCTCGTCGCGGTGACGCCGGCCGCCGGGCTGATCGGTCCGATGGGGGCCATCGTGCTCGGCGCCATCGGCGGGGCGGTGTCGTTGTTCTTCTGCACCACCGTGAAGAATGCGCTGCGCTACGACGACTCGCTCGACGTGTTCGGCATCCACGCCGTGGCCGGCATCGTCGGCTCGATCGGCACCGGCATCCTGGTCAGCCCGTCGCTGGGCGGCGTCGGCGTCGAGGGCTACGACATGGCGACCCAGGTCGGCAAGCAGGTCGTTGCCGTCGCCGTCGCGGTTGCCTGGTGCGGCATCATCTCGGCCATTCTCTACAAGGTGGTGGACGTGGTGATCGGTCTGCGCGTGAGCAAGGAGACCGAACGCGAAGGGCTCGACCTCGCCGAGCACACCGAGCGCGCCTACAACATGTGACGACCGTCCGGCGCGGACCGCCGCCTCCCGGTCCGCTCATCCGGCAAGGCCCCGGCTCACGCCGGGGCCTTTCTGCATTCGTCGTCGCGGTGCGCCGGCCGCCGATGGTTAATCGTGTCTTAACCTCGCCGCATCTATGTTGGACTTCGACCCTTTCCGCTTGGCCCTGCACTGCCGCCCCGTGCGGCGCGCGGGCCGCGGGTAATGTGCTGGCGCCCGATGACCTTCGCCCCGCTTTCCCGACCTGCGCCCGGCACCGGCCCTGCGGCCGATCCCGACAGCGAGCGCTCGCCGTTCGCGCGGCTGACCGATCTGTTGCGCGGCCACGAGCCCGCCCTGCCGCTGATCAACCTGTCGGTCGGCGAGCCGCAGCACGCCCCGCCCGCCTTCGTCGGCGAGGTGCTGGCCGCCCACGTCGCGGACTTCCGCCGCTACCCGCTGGCGCGCGGCATTTTGCCGTTTCGCGAAGCCGCCAGCGCCTGGCTCACGCGTCGCTTCGCGCTGCCGCGCGCGCCCGATCCCGAGACCGAGGTGCTGGTGCTCAACGGCAGCCGCGACGGACTGTTCTTCGCCGCAAGCGCCGCCGCCGCTTTCATCGGCAAGCAGGACGCCACGATCCTGTTGCCCAACCCGTTCTATCCGGCCTATGCCGCCGGTATCCGCGCCAGCGGCTGCCGCCCGGTCTATCTGCCGACGCTGCGCGCAAGCGGCTTCCTGCCCGATCTCGATGCACTCGACGAGGCAACACTAAGTCAGGCCGCCGCTTTTTACCTCGCCTCGCCCGCCAACCCGCAAGGGGCGGTCGCCTCGCGCGCTTACTTCGCGCGTCTTGCCGAACTGGCGCGCCGCCACAACTTCATCGTGCTGAGCGACGAGTGCTATTCCGAAATCTACACCCGCGAGCCACCCGGCAGCATGCTCGAATGCGCCGGTCCCGACTTTCAAAACGTCGTTGCGTTCCAGTCGCTGTCGAAGCGCTCCAACCTGCCCGGCCTGCGCGTCGGCTTCGTCGCCGGCGACCGCCGCTTCATTGCCGCTTTCCACGACCTGCGCAATGTTGCCGCGCCCCAGGTGCCGGTGCCGTTGCAGCACGTCGCCGTCGCCGCCTATGGCGACGAGACGCATGTCGAGGCCAGCCGCGACCTGTACCGGCAGAAATTCGATCTCGCCGACGAGAGTCTTGGGCACCGGTTCGGCTATGCGCGGCCGGCCGGCGGGTTTTGCCTGTGGCTCGACGTGTCGGCGCAAGGCGGCGACGAGGCGGCGGCGCTCAAACTCTTTCGCGACGGCGGGGTGCGCGTGGTGCCGGGCAGCTATCTCGCCCGCCGCATGCCGGACGGCAGCAACCCCGGCGCCGGCTTCATCCGCGTCGCCATGGTGCAGCCCGTCGATGCCACCGCGGAGGCATTGCGGCGCATGGTGCGCATACTGGACTCACAGGGTTAGCCGGATGTCATGAGTATGGCAGCGATCGAACGTGTCATTCCTCTCGTCGGGCAGTTGCCGGAGCCGATGCGCGGCATGCTCGGGCGGCGCCTGCGCGAACTCGCCGGCCTCGGCCTGCTGGCGATTGCCGCACTGACCGTCGCCGCGCTCGCCACCTGGTCGGTCGCCGACCCGAGCTTCAGCCACGCCACCTCCGGGCCGATCCGTAATGTCATCGGCTATCCCGGCGCGATCGGCGCCGACCTCCTGATGCAGATTCTCGGGCTCGGCTCGATCATGCTGGTGCTGCCGGTGGCGATCTGGGGCTGGCGCATGCTGACGCGCCGCCCGTTCGACCGCGAGGCGCTGCGCATCGGCTGCTGGGTGCTGTGCACGGTGGCGGCCGCCGGCTTTGCGAGCTGCTTTCCGCGCAATGCCGCCTGGCCGCTGCCGACCGGCCTCGGCGGCGTCATCGGCGACGCGCTGGTGCGGGCGCCGGCCGTCGCGTTCGGCGCGCCGGGCGTGATTTATCATATTCTCTTCGGCGCATTCCTGTTTGCGGTCATGCTTGCGACGCTGGCTTTCGCCGGCGGGCTTGGCGCGCGGCAGCGCGAGCCGGAGACGCTCGACGACATCGTCGATGACGTCACCATGGACGATGACGACCGCGGCGCGGTGTCGCTCGGCTTCCTGTTCCACGCGCTGATGAGCCTGAAGGCGCGGCTGTGGCGGCTCGTCAAACTGTCCTACGCCTGGCTGGTGGCAAGCCGCGAGCCGGCACGCGGCCTGCCGTTCGAGCGCCATGAGCCGAACCTCGGCGCCGGTGCGCCGCCGCTCGCCCCGCACGCCGACGACGATTTCACCGAGGAGGACGAGAACGACGGCGACGAGGCGGAAGAGGACGAGGAAGAAGAAGACGACGAGGACGAGGCTCCCGCCCCGCGTCGCCGCAGCCCCGCGCGCGCTTCTCGCGCCCCCGCCCGCAGGGCGAATGCTTCCTTTGAATTGCCGCCGATCGGCGTCCTCAGCCTGCCGCGCGCCAGCGATCGCACCCAGATCAGCAAGGGCGAACTGGAGGACAACTCGCGCCAGCTCGAAGGCGTGCTGCAGGACTTTGGCGTGCGCGGCGAGATCCTCAAGGCCAATCCCGGCCCGGTGGTGACGCTGTACGAACTGGAGCCGGCGCCCGGCATCAAGTCGTCGCGCGTCATCGGTCTGGCCGACGACATCGCGCGCTCGATGAGCGCGCTGTCGGCGCGCGTCGCCGTCGTTCCCGGCCGCAACGCCATCGGCATCGAGCTGCCGAACGAGACCCGCGAAAAAGTTTTCCTGCGCGAGCTTCTGGTCTCGAAGGATCTCGACAGCAGCACCGCGAAACTGCCGCTCTGCCTCGGCAAGAACATCGGCGGCGACGCTATCATCGTCGATCTCGCCCGCATGCCGCATTTGCTGATCGCCGGCACCACCGGCTCGGGCAAGTCGGTGGCCATCAACACCATGATCCTGAGCCTGCTCTATCGGCTGACCCCCGACCAGTGCCGGCTGATCATGGTCGATCCAAAAATGCTCGAACTCTCCGTCTATGACGGCATCCCGCATCTGCTGACGCCGGTCGTCACCGATCCCAAGAAAGCGGTGGTGGCGCTGAAATGGGCGGTGCGCGAGATGGAGGATCGCTACAAGAAGATGTCCAAGCTCGGCGTGCGCAACATCGACGGCTACAATGCCCGCGTGCGCGAGGCCATCGCGCGCGGCGAGGAACTGACGCGCACCGTGCATACCGGCTTCGACAAGGAAACCGGCAAGGCGATCTACGAAGAGGAAAAGCTGCCGTTCGAGCCGCTGCCCTACATCGTCATCATCGTCGACGAGATGGCCGACCTGATGATGGTCGCCGGCAAGGACATCGAGGGCGCAGTGCAGCGGCTGGCGCAGATGGCGCGCGCCGCCGGCCTCCATGTCATCCTCGCCACCCAGCGGCCGTCGGTGGACGTCATCACCGGCACCATCAAGGCCAACTTCCCGACCCGCATTTCCTTCCAGGTCACCTCGAAGATCGACAGCCGCACCATTCTCGGCGAGATGGGCGCCGAGCAACTGCTCGGCCAGGGCGACATGCTCTACATGGCCGGCGGCGGCCGCATCTCGCGCGTGCATGGCCCATTCGTCTCCGACGAGGAAGTCGAGAAGGTGGTGCGCCATCTCAAGACGCAAGGCTCGCCCGATTATCTCGAAGCCGTCACCGCCGAGGACGAGACCGACGAGGACGGCGCGGTGTTCGACGCGACCGGCATGGGCGCCGACGGCGGCGGCGACCTGTTCTCGCAGGCCGTGGCCATCGTCAAACGCGACCGCAAGGCCTCGACCAGCTACATCCAGCGCCGGTTGCAGATCGGCTACAACCGCGCCGCCTCGCTGATGGAACGCATGGAGCAGGAGGGCATCGTCGGGCCGGCCAATCATGCCGGCAAGCGCGAGATCCTGCTGCCCGAGGACGAGGACGGCTTCTGATGCGGCACAGAGCACGGCGCGGGCCGCGAAATCGCCACAGCGCCGGGCTAACGCCCGGTTGCATCACAGGTCGCGGGCACGGTCACCGGCACGGGCGGAACGAGGCATTGACGGAACTTCTCGACATGCTGCGCCGCCGGGCCGGCGCCATCACCCAAGCCACGGCCGGCGCAATGGTGCTTGTCACGGTAGCTGCCGCCGCGACGTCGCCGGCCACAGCCGCGCCCCCGCCGCGCTCGCTCGCTCCGCCGCCGGTGGCCGCCGGCCAGCAGGCGGTGCCGACCCCGGTCATTCCCGATCCGCGCAAGCGCCAGCCGTCCAACCTGTTCGCCAGCTTCGACGCCAGCCAGCGTGCGCTGATCGCCCGCGTCGGCAAATACCTGTCGGCGGTGCAGACCATGATGGGCAACTTCGTGCAGGTCGGCCCGGACGGCCGCCGCACCACCGGCGACTTCTACATGCAGAAGCCCGGCAAGATCCGCTTCGAATACGACGACCCGACCCCCATCGCCATCATCGCCGATGGCACCTCGGTGGTAGTGCGCGACCGCAAGCTCGCCACGCAGGACGTCTACCCGCTGTCGCAGACGCCGCTGCGCTTCCTGTTGTCCAACAACATCGATCTGTTGCGCGACACCAATGTCGTCAGCGTCTCGGCCGACGACCTTTATGTCTCCGTCACCATCGAGGAAAAGCATGCGCTGGCCGGCACCAGCCGCCTGATGCTGATGCTGGACGCCAAGGACAACCAGCTCAAGCAATGGACCGTGACCGACCAGCAGGGTTATGACACCACGGTCGCGGTCTACAACGTCGATACCTCGCAAAAGCTCGACCCGGCGATCTTCAAGATCGACTACACCAACTACGCGGTGCCGCTGCAGTAGGCGCCGCCTTTCGCCCCGCGCGTGGATAACCCGCGCCGGCCGCATTCTCTTTGTCCGGCAAACAGTGTAGGGCCACGGTCAACGGTAGCCCTCGCCATGCGCTTGACCTTCACGACATGGAATATCAACTCGGTCCGGCTGCGGATCGATCTCGTCGCGCGCTTTCTCAAGGCGGCGCGGCCGGACGTGTTGTGCCTGCAGGAAACCAAGTGCCCGGACGATGCCTTTCCACTCAAGCGCTTCAAGCGTCTCGGCTACGAGCACGTCGCGCTCAACGGGCAGAAGGGCTACCACGGCGTCGCCATCGTCTCGCGCGTGCCGTTCGAGACGACCGGCATTCGCACCTTCTGCGACAAGGTCGATTCGCGGCACGTCTCCGTCGAATTCGGCACGGGCGCCGGCCTCGACGCGCCGCTGGTGCTGCATAACTTCTACGTGCCCGCCGGCGGTGATGTGCCCGACCCGGCGTTCAATCCGAAGTTTGCCCACAAGCTCGCCTTCCTCGACGAGATGAAAGCGTGCACGGCGCTGCACCCGCAGAACGGGGCGCATCACATGCTGGTCGGCGACCTCAACGTCGCTCCCCACGAGCACGACGTCTGGTCGCACCGGCAGATGCTCAAGGTGGTGTCGCATACGCCGATCGAGTGCGAGAAGCTGCTCGACGTGCAGGCCATCGGCGGCTGGCGCGACGTGGCACGCGAGCGCATTCCGCTGTCGGAGAAAGTCTATACCTGGTGGAGCTACCGCGCCGCCGACTGGGCCGCAGCCAACCGCGGCCGCAGGCTCGACCATATCTGGGTTTCGCCTTCGCTGTCGGCGCGGGTCAGCGACTTCCGCATCACGCAAGCCGCCCGCGGCTGGGAGCGGCCCTCCGACCACGTCCCCGTCACGGCGAGCCTCGAATTATAGCAATCGTCCGCCGACCAGCGTGAGATCGCTGATCGCCTGGCTCGAGCGGACCATGAATTCGTCGCGCAGCCGCCGAGCCGCCTCGGGGTCGCTCTCCAACACGCGCTGGAACAGGCTGCGGGCGATGCGCAACACCTCGGCCCGATCGAGCGCCACCGCCGCCCCCGGCCGTGGCGTGCCGACCACCAGCGCCAGTTCGCCGATCAGCGCCCCCGGCCCGGCAATCGTTTCATGGCGCCCCGAGGTGATGCGTAACGACCCGCTCCGCACCACGTAACCGGCATCGGCCGCTTCCCCCGCCTGGAACAGCACGTCGCCGGCAGCAAACGTGCGCAGCTCCGCGCCGATCGCCAGCATGCGCAGCGGCTCGCCGCCGAGCACGCGAAAGGTCGGCACCTGCGCCAACAGCCCGATATCGTCCTCAATCGACATGCGGCCTCGCGCCCGCTTCGCGCGCGGCCCGCCTCATCGCATCTCCGATCCGACAGCCGGACGGCACCGTCATGGCACGAGCTTGTAGCCGCCTGATTCGGTCATCAGGATTTCGGGATTGGCGGCATCGCGCTCGATCTTCTGGCGCAGCCGGTAGATATGGGTTTCGAGCGTATGGGTGGTGACGCCGGAATTATAGCCCCACACCTCCTGCAGCAGCGTCTCGCGCGACACCGGCTGCTGGCCGGCGCGGTAGAGAAAGCGCAGGATCGCGGTCTCCTTCTCGGTCAGGCGAATCTTCTTGGCTGCGCCATCCACCATCATCTTGGCGCCGGGCCGGAAGCTGTAGGGGCCGACCGAGAACACCGCATCCTCGCTGGTCTCGTGCTGGCGCAACTGGGCGCGGATGCGCGCCAGCAGCACCGCGAAACGGAACGGCTTTGCCACATAGTCGTTGGCGCCGGATTCCAGTCCGAGGATGGTGTCGGAATCGGTGTCGTGGCCGGTCAGCATGATGATCGGCGCGGTGAAACCGCCCTTGCGCAGGCCGCGCACCACCTCGCGCCCGTCGGTATCCGGCAACCCGACATCCATCAGCACGAGATCGGGCGATTCGCTCTTGGCGGCGGCGATCCCCTTGGCTCCGGTATCGGCTGAAAGCGCCTCGAACTCCTCGTGCAGCGCGAACTGCTCGACCAGCGTCTCGCGCAGGTCGGTGTCGTCGTCCACGATCAGAATCTTGCGGGCGTTGGCCATTATCGTCCATCCTTCGGCGGCCGGACCGCGAGCCGTTGCGGCCCGCCGGGCGCGCCGGCGCGCAACCCTTCGTGTCCGTTGGCGTGCACGGCCAATATAGTGGCGCGAATCGCCGTTCCTACCGCCCGTGGCGTCGATCCTGCGGCGAAATAGAGCATGTCGCGCGGAAAGTGCAAGCAGCACGCCTCCGCACCGGTCCGGATGACGATGAGAAATAACCCGTTTTCAATGACTTGCCCGCAGCGCGAAGGCGCCCTTCCGCTGCGCGAGGTCTATGTCCGCGGTCGCTCCGGTGAACGCTCGCGCGGCTGGCTGTTCGTGGAGGGCCGCGCCGTTCCGGTGGCGTTGGGGCGCGGCGGCATTCGCGCCGACAAGCGCGAAGGCGACGGCGCCACCCCGCGCGGGGTCTTCCATCCGCTGCGGCTGTGGTGGCGCAAGGACCGGCACCCACGGCCGCGCACGGGCCTCGCGGTGCGGCCGATCCGGCCCGACGACGGCTGGTGTGAGGAACCGCGCGACCGTCGCTACAACCGGCCGATCCGGCTCGCCGGCGAGGCGCCGGGCGACCGGCTCGCGCGTGAGGATCATCTTTATGATTACATCGTCGAGATCGACCACAACACGCGGCCGCGCATCACAGGGCGCGGCAGCGCGGTGTTTCTGCACCTCGCCCGGGAGAGTTTTGGCCCGACCGCAGGCTGCATCGCCATGACCCGGCCGGCGATGCTGCGGCTGCTGGCACGGCTCACGCCGCAGACCCGCATCGTCATCGAATAGAGCATGATCCCGAAAAGTGGGAACCGGTTTTCGGATAAGATCATGCTCCAACAAAAGATCGAGCGAGGTCCAAGTTAACCTGCTCCCGCGTTATCTCGCGAGAGGCCCCCGGTGACCAAAAATCGCCGAGCCGACCCGGACATGGGTGGCGCCGAAGGCGATGGCCTCGGCGAAGTCGGCGCTCATGCCCATCGACAACTCGCTCAAGCCGTTGCGCGCCGCGATCTTTGCCGTCAGCGCGAAATGCGGCGCCGGGGCGTCCTCGACCGGCGGGATGCACATCAGCCCGGAAATCTCCAAGCCATAAGTCTCCCGGCAAGCGGCGAGAAAGGCGTCCGCCTCGCCGGGGATGACGCCCGCCTTCTGCGGTTCCTCGCCGGTATTGAGTTGCACGAACAGCCGCGGCCGCCGGGCGGTGCGCGAAAATTCCCTGGCCAGCGCCTCGCACAGGCTCGGACGGTCCACCGAATGGATGGCGTCAAACAGCGCCACCGCCTCCTTCGTCTTGTTGGACTGCAGCGGGCCGATCAGATGCAGTTCGATGCCGGGGGCGGCCTCCTTCAGCTCCGGCCACTTAGCTTTGGCCTCCTGCACGCGGTTTTCGCCGAATACCCGCTGGCCGGCGGCGATTACCGGGCGGATCGCCGCCGCATCGAAGGTTTTCGATACCGCGATCAGCGTCACCCCGGCGCGGTCGCGGCCGGCGTCGCGACAGGCGCGGGCAATCTCGTCCTCGACGATGGCGAGATTGGCGGCGACTGAGATGGTATCGGAGGGCATGGCGAACTCGGCTGACATGGCGCGGCGATGTCCGGCTCTACGCCATTGCCGGGGAAATTTGAAGATCGTGCGGGAACATGCCAAGACATTGACCCGGCGCGGGCTTTTATGGCCTAACCACCTGACGATTTCGTTTTCCGCTCCGGCCGTCGCCGGGCGGCAGGCCGGCAGACTAAAACTCCATGAGCAACGAACGTTACAACGCCCGCGACGCCGAGCCCCGATGGCAGCGCCGCTGGGACGACGAGGCGATTTTCGCCACCCGCAACGACGACCCCCGGCCGAAATACTACGTCCTCGAGATGTTCCCGTACCCGTCCGGGCGCATCCATATGGGCCACGTCCGCAACTACACCATGGGCGACGTGGTGGCGCGCTACAAACGCGCCAAGGGATTTGCGGTCCTGCACCCGATGGGCTGGGACGCCTTCGGCATGCCGGCCGAGAACGCAGCCATGGCCAACAAGGTCCACCCCAAGAGCTGGACCTACGCCAACATCGAAACCATGAAGGGGCAGCTCAAGTCGATGGGGCTGTCGCTCGACTGGAGCCGCGAGGTCGCGACCTGCGATCCGTCCTACTACAAGCACCAGCAGCGCATGTTCCTCGATTTCCTCAAGGCGGGGCTGGTCGAGCGCAAGCAGTCGAAGGTCAACTGGGACCCGGTCGACCAGACCGTGCTCGCCAACGAGCAGGTGATCGACGGCCGCGGCTGGCGTTCCGGCGCGCTGGTCGAGCAACGCGAACTGACGCAGTGGTTTTTCAAGATCAGCCAATACTCCGACGACCTGCTGGCGGCGCTCGACAAGCTGGAGCGCTGGCCCGACAAGGTGCGCACCATGCAGCGCAACTGGATCGGCCGCTCGGAGGGCCTGTTGATCCGCTTCGCGCTCGACAGTGCGACGACGCCGGACGGCGAGAGCGAGGTGAAGATTTTCACCACGCGGCCCGACACCCTGTTCGGCGCAAAGTTTCTCGCGCTGTCGCCGGACCACCCGCTGGCGCAGGCGGCAGCGAAGGATAACCCGAAGCTCAAGGCCTTCATCGAGGAATGCCGCCACACCGGCACCGCGCGCGAAGCCATCGAGACCGCCGAGAAGCAGGGATTCGACACCGGCATCAAGGCCGCGCATCCGTTCGACCCCGACTGGAAGCTGCCGGTCTATGTCGCCAATTTCGTGCTGATGGACTACGGCACCGGCGCTATCTTCGGCTGCCCGGCGCACGATCAGCGCGACCTCGACTTCGTCAACAAATACGGCCTCGGCAACACGCCGGTGGTGTGCCCGGACGGCCAGGACCCGGCGACCTTCACCATCACCGACACCGCCTATGACGGCGACGGCCGCATGATCAATTCGCGCTTCCTCGACGGCATGACCATCACCGAGGCCAAGGAGGACGTGGCGAAGCGGCTCGAGGCCGCAACCATCGGCAACGCACCGGTCGCCGAGCGGCAGGTCAACTTCCGCCTGCGCGACTGGGGTATTTCGCGCCAGCGCTACTGGGGCTGCCCGATCCCGGTGATCCATTGCGAGACGTGCGGCGTGGTGCCGGTGCCGGTCGAGGACCTGCCCGTGCAACTGCCCGAGGACATCGCCTTCGACCGTCCCGGCAACCCGCTCGACCGTCATCCGACATGGAAGCACGTCGCCTGCCCGCAATGCGGCGGCAAGGGGCGGCGCGAGACCGACACGATGGACACCTTCGTCGATTCGTCGTGGTACTTCGTGCGCTTCACCGATCCGTGGAACGAGACCACGCCGACCACGCAGAGCGTGGCCGACCGCTTCCTGCCGGTCGACCAGTATATCGGCGGCATCGAGCACGCGATCCTGCACTTGCTGTACAGCCGCTTCTTCACCCGCGCGATGAAAGCGACCGGCCATCTCGATCTCGACGAGCCGTTCGCCGGGCTGTTCACGCAAGGGATGGTGGTGCACGAAACCTACCGCAGGGCAGACGGCAGCTATGCGGCGCCGGCCGAAGTGCGCATCGAGAGCGACGGCGAGCGCCGCCGCGCCACCCTGATCGCCACCGGCGAGGAGGTGACGATCGGCTCGATCGAGAAGATGTCGAAGTCGAAGCGCAACACCGTCGATCCCGACGACATCATCGCCACCTACGGCGCCGACACCGCACGCTGGTTCATGCTGTCCGATTCGCCGCCCGACCGCGACGTGATCTGGAGCGAGGAGAACGTGCAGGGCGCCTCGCGGTTCGTGCAGCGGGTGTGGCGGCTGGTGAGCGCGGCCACGCCGCTCCTGCCGGAGCCCGGCACCGCGATCGATCCGGCCCACGCCGGAGCCAGGGCCTTGCGGGCCGCGGCGCATCAGGCGCTGGCCGACGTCTCGAACGGGATCGAACGGCTGCGCTTCAACACCGCGATCGCAAAGCTTTACGCCTTCGTCGGCACGCTGCACGAGACGGTAGACGACCCGGCGAAACCGCTCGAAACCGACCCGGCGGTCGCCGCCGCCGCGCGCGAGGCGTTCGACATCCTGGTCAAGCTGATCGCGCCGATGATGCCGCACCTCGCCGAGGAATGCTGGGCCGCGCTCGGCCACCGGACCCTGGTGTCGCAGGCGCCCTGGCCGGAGGTGGAGGAGGCGCTGCTGGTCTCCGACACCGTGACGCTGCCGGTCCAGATCAACGGCAAAAAGAAGGCCGATGTCACCGTGGCCCGCAACGCGCCGAACCCGGAAATTGAGGCTGCCGTTCTGGCGCTCGATGCGGTAAAGTCCGCGCTCGGCGGGAAACCGCACCGCAAAATCATCGTTGTGCCGCAGAGGATCGTCAATGTCGTGGCTTGATATGCGGGCTGCCTTTCGCCTCGCGGCCGTGGTCGCTCTTGCCGCCGGGCTGGCCGGCTGCTTCACGCCGATGTACGCCGAGAAGCCGGACGGCTCGCCCAGCCTGCGCGACAAGCTGTCCACCGTCGAGGTGCCGCCGCTCAGCGTGCCGAACGCCTCGCGCGAGGCGCGCCTCGGCGTCTCGATCCGCAACGCGCTGATGTTCGCCATGTATGGCGGGCCGACCGGCGCGCCGCCGACGCACCGGCTCGACCTCAAGCTCAGAAGCACCCGCTCCTCGGTGATGGTGGACCCGCGCACCGCCCGGCCCGACGTCGAGAACTACGGCATCGATGCCAATTACCGGCTTATCGAAATTGCCACCGGCAAGGCTGTGATGAGCGGCAGCACCTTCGCCCGCGTCTCGTTCGACAACCCCGGACAGGAGCAGCGCTTCGCCCGCGTGCGCAGCTTGCGCGACGCCGAGGACCGCGCTGCCAAGCAGATTGCCGACAACATCACCACGCGTCTTGCGGCGTATTTCACCGCCGGCACCTAGAGCGGGATGAGGAAAAGTGTGTAGCGGTTTTCCGCCCGCATCCCGCTCTAGAATATTGGAAGCGATCACGTTCATGATTTTGGATCGATTCGATCCAAAATCATCTTGATCTAGGCGGCCGTCATGGTGGCATTGCGTGGCCGGGACATCGACGCCTATCTGGCGCGACCCGACCCCGACCGGCCCATCGCGTTGCTCTACGGGTCCGATACCGGGCTGATCCGCGAACGGGCCGATGCACTGTGCGCCGCCGCGGTGGACGATCCGTCCGATCCGTTCGCGCTGGTGCGGCTTGACGATGCGGAGCTATCGGGCGACGGCGCGCGCCTCGTCGACGAGGCGATGACGATGCCGCTGTTCGGCGGCCGGCGCGCGGTGCGCGTGCGTGGCGATCCGCGTCACTTCGCGCGCGCGGTCGAGGTGCTGTGCGAAAACCCGCCGCGCGATTGCCTGGTCGTCATCGAGGCCGGCGCGCTCCGGCCCAACGCAAGTCTGCGCAGCGTGTGCGAGAAGGCCAAGACGGCCGTCGCCATCGCCTGCTTCCCCGACACCGCGCGCGATCTTGCCCAGCTCATCGAGACGGAGATGCGGGAAGCAAACCTGCGCATCTCGCGCGACGCGCAGGCCACGCTGATGGCGCTGCTCGGCGGCGACCGTCAGGCCTCGCGCAACGAAATCCGCAAGCTCGCGCTCTACGCCCACGGCAAGGGCGAGGTCACGCTCGATGATGTGCTTGCCACGGTGTCGGACGCGTCCGACTTCGCGCTCGATCCGATCGTCGATGCCGCCTTCGCCGGCCGGCCGGCCGATGTCGAGACCGCGTTCAACAAGGCGATTGCGGCCGGCACCTATCCCGGCCTGATCGTCAGCGCCGCGCTGCGTCAGGCGGCGGCCCTGCATCGTGCGGCGCTTCTGGTCGAAACCGGCACAGCGCCGCAAACGGCGCTCGAGCGCGCGATACCGCGGCTGCATTTTTCGCGAAAGGATGTGGTGGCGGCAGGTTTAAGAAACGCCGGCAGCGTGCGTCTGGCCGAGATCATCGGCCAACTCGGCACCGCCGCGCTCGACGTCCGCCGACAGGCGGCGCTTGCGTCGAGCATTGCCCGCCGCGCACTGATGGCCATCGCCGTGAACGCGCGGCGGCGCGGATAAACCACTTACAGCTTTGCTTCTGATTCCATTAGAAGCGAAGCTCTTGGATTTTATTTTATCGCGTTTTCTTCACGCGAACCGGCCGTCGCCGGGCCGGAGCCGGCTATGGCCAGGCGAAGGCCGGTTTCCACTTCGCTCGAAAACGCTCTATGCCCCGGCTTCAAGGCGGCGCAAAATCTCTTCGAGCTGCTCGAGATCGCGGTAGCGCACCGTCACCGTGCCGCCGCCATCGCCGCGGTGATCGACGCTGACTTGAAGGCCGAGGATATCGCTGATGCGCCGCTCCAGCGCCACCGTATCGGCATCCTTCGCGGCCTTCTCGGCGCGGGCGGCACGGGGCGCGCGCTGCGGCACGCCGGCCTCGTGCGCCAGTGCCTCGGTCTGACGCACGCTGAGGCCCTCGGCGACGACGCGCCGCGCCAGCCCGACCGCATCGTTTGCGCCGATCAGCGCCCGCGCATGACCGCCCGACAGTTCGCCGGCAACCACCATCGCCTGAACCGCATCCGGCAGCTTGGTCAGCCGCATCATGTTGGCGACATGGCTGCGGCTCTTGCCGACCAGCTTTGCAATGTCGTCGGCGCTGTGGCCGTGATCGGCGGCGAGCGCATGATAGCCGCGCGCCTCTTCCATCGCATTGAGGTCGGCACGCTGCACGTTCTCGATGATGGCGATTTCCAGCGCCTCGGCATCGCTGACGTCGAGCGGCACGATCGGCACCTCGTGCAGCCCCGCGCGCTGCGCCGCGCGCCAGCGCCGCTCGCCGGCGATGATCTCGAAATGATCGGGATCGTCTTTGCGCGGCCGCACCACGATCGGCTGAATCAGGCCGCGCTGGCGGATCGAGGCGGCCAGCTCCTCGATCTCGGCGTCGGCGAAATGCCGGCGCGGGTTGTTGGGGTTGGCCTTGAGGAACGCGACCGGCACGCGCCGGGCAGCCCGCGGCCGCTCGGCCCTGACAGGCTCCCCGCCAGTATCGCCAACCAGGCTCGTTATGCCCCGCCCCAAACGCGAACGTGCCTCATGGGCCATCGCCGTCTCCTTCGCTTTTCCGCCGGAGCTTTGCTCTTGATTCCGTCAAAGGCAAAGCTCTGGGTCTTGTTCTGACGCGCTTTCTTCACGCGAACCGGTTTCCACTTCGCTCGAAAACGCTTCAGGGCGCCTGCAAGTCGCGCTCGCGCTGAATGACCTCGGTGGCAAGCCGCAGATAGGCTTCGCTGCCGGCGCATTTGAGGTCGTAGACCAGCACCGGCTTGCCGAAGGACGGCGCCTCCGAGATGCGCACGTTGCGCGGAATCATCGTGGTGTAAACTTTATCGCCCATGAACTGGCGCACGTCGGCAACCACCTGGTTCGACAGGTTGTTGCGGGCATCGAACATGGTCATGACGATGCCGTGGATGGTGAGCGCGGGGTTGAGCGTCGAACGCACGTGCTCGACCGTCTGCAACAGCTGCGACAGCCCTTCGAGGGCGAAAAACTCGCATTGCAGCGGCACCAGAATGGCGTCGGCCGCAGCCATGGCGTTGACGGTGAGCAGGTTGAGCGACGGCGGGCAGTCGACCAGGATGTAATTGTACTCTGGCGTGCTGCGCCCTGCATCGAGCCGGGTGATGGCATCGCGCAGCCGGAAGGCCCGGTCGCGCGTCTGCCCCAACTCGACCTCGATTCCGGCGAGGTCCATGGTGGAGGTAGCAATGGCGACGCGCGGCACCGCGGTCGCGACGATTGCTTCCCGCAGGCTCGCCTCGCCGATCAGCACGTCATAGGTCGAAACGCTGCGGCTGCGATGATCGATGCCGAGCCCGGTGGATGCGTTGCCCTGCGGATCGAGATCGATGATCAAGACGCGCTCGCCGATCGCCGCCAGCGCGGTGCCGAGGTTGATCGCGGTGGTTGTCTTGCCGACGCCGCCCTTCTGGTTGGCGAGCGCGATGATGCGCGGCCGCGCCGGCTTGGGTGGCCCATCGGCTCGTCCCTCGATCACATCTTCGTGACCACCGTCGTCCATTACGCCCGACCCTTCGGCAAAGCCGCCCGCGGTGCGAGGCCCGCGACATCCACGACAAAACCTCCACCGTCCGACAGACTGCGGTGAAGTTTATACTGTATGTTCCAATATTTAGTGGCTTCGGTCAATTCCGACTCAACATCTTGGCCCTTCAGGAACAGGCCGCCGGTGCCTGCCGCGATCAACGGCGCCGACAGGGTGAACAGCTGTTGTAGCGGCGCGACCGCCCGGGCGGTGACGCAATCGATCCGCTCCCGCACGCTGTCCACATAATCCCCGATATCCATCGGATGAACCACCGCCGGCGCTCCGGTCACGCGCGCTGCCTCGCGCAGAAACGCGGCCTTTTTTCCGTTGCGTTCGACGAGGTTGACCTCGGCGCCCTCGCGATCGGCCAGAGCGCAAGCCAGCACCAGGCCCGGGAAGCCGCCGCCACTACCGAAATCCGCCCAGACGGTAGCCTCCGGTGCAAGGTGGAGAAGCTGGAGCGAATCGGCGACGTGTCGGCTCCAGAGCGCGGGGATGGTCGATGGCGCGATCAGATTGGTCTTGGCCTGCCATTCGAGCAGCAACGCGACGAAGCGATCCAGCCGCGCTTCCGTTTCATGTGAAACAGGAGCAAGCCGCAGCGCCTGCGCCTTGTCGGCAGGCGACGCTGCCAGGGCTGCCGCTTTCGTCATGGCTGTCCTATGACGCAGCCACCTGCCGCGCCGTCCGCCGCAGATAGGCCACCAGAATGCCGAGTGCCGCCGGGGTTATTCCGTCGAGGCGCGCCGCCTGTCCCAGCGTGCGCGGCTGATGCGTCTCCAATCGCTGCCGCACCTCATTGGACAGGCCCGGAACGGCGGCGTAGTCGATGTTATTCAACACCAGCGCCTCATCGCGGCGGAACGCCTCGACGTCGGCGCGCTGGCGCTGCAGATAGACGTCGTACTTGGCGTCGATCTCGACATGCGTGGCGATTCCGGGCTCGATGTCCGCCAACTCGGGCCAGATGCGCAAAAGGTCGCCCCAGCCGATATCCGGATAAGCCAACAAGGCAAAGGCGCTGCGCCGCTGGCCGTCCAGATTGAGGGTCAGGCCATGCTTGCGCGCCTCGCTCGGCGTCAGGGTGAGTGCCTGGGTGAGGGCTTTCGCATTCGCCAGCGCCGCCATTTTTGCATGATGTTGGGCGGTCCGTGCCTCACCCACGCAGCCGAGCGCAAGGCCGCGGCCGGTGAGGCGCTGGTCGGCATTGTCGGCACGCAACGTCAGCCGGTATTCGGCGCGCGAGGTGAACATCCGATACGGCTCGCTGACGCCCCGCGTCACGAGATCGTCCATCATCACGCCGATATAGCCGTCGGCACGGTCGAGCACGAACGCTCCCCCGCCACCGGCGCGAAGCGCGGCGTTCAGCCCGGCCATCAGCCCCTGCCCGGCCGCTTCCTCATAGCCGGTGGTGCCGTTGATCTGGCCGGCAAGGAACAGCCCCTTGAGGCGGCGGGTCTCCAGCGTCGGATCGAGTTCGCGCGGGTCGACATGATCGTATTCGATGGCATAGCCCGGCCGCAGCATGCGCGCCCGCTCAAGCCCGGGGATGGTAGCGATCAGCGCCGCCTGCACCTCCTCCGGCAGCGAGGTCGAAATGCCGTTCGGATAGATCGTGGGATCGTCGAGCCCTTCCGGCTCAAGAAAAACGTGGTGGCCGTCGCGGTCGCCGAAGCGGACGATCTTGTCTTCGATCGACGGGCAATAGCGGGGGCCGCGGCTATGAATCTGCCCGGAATACATCGGCGAGCGATGGACATTGGCACGGATCACCGCATGCGTCGCCGCGGTGGTGCGGGTGATGCCGCACGAGACCTGCGGTACGGTGATGCGCTCCGTCAGCGTCGAAAACGGCTCCGGCGGGTCATCGCCGGGCTGCATCTCCACAGCCCCCCAGTCGATGGTGCGGCCGTCGAGTCGCGCCGGGGTGCCGGTCTTGAGACGACCGAGCGCAAAGCCAAGCCGCTCGAACGCGACCGACAGCCCGAGCGAGGGCGCCTCGTCGATCCGGCCCGCCGGCCATGACCGCTCGCCGAGATGGATCAGGCCGCGCAGGAAGGTGCCGGTCGTAACCACGACTGCGCCGGCGGCGAGTTCGCGACCGTCGGTCAGCCGCACGCCCACGACCCGGCCTTCGGCCATCGACAGATTGTCGGCCTCGCCCTCGATTACGGTCAGATTAGCGGTTGCGCGCAACTCGGCCTGCATCGCAGCGGCATAGAGCCCGCGGTCGGCCTGCGCCCGCGGCCCGCGCACCGCCGGACCCTTGCGGCGGTTGAGCATCCGGAACTGGATACCGGAGCGGTCGATGACGCGAGCCATCAGGCCATCAAGCGCATCGACCTCGCGCACCAGGTGTCCCTTGCCAAGCCCGCCGATCGCCGGATTGCAGGACATGGCGCCGACGGTGGCAAAACGGTGCGTCAGCAGCGCCGTGCGCGCGTCCATGCGCGCGGCGGCGGCCGCCGCCTCGCAGCCGGCGTGGCCGCCGCCGATCACAATGACATCGAAGCCCGTGGACATGGGCGAGGTTCTATACCGCCTCGGGCGGATCGAGAAGCCGTTTCGGCAGAGGCTGTTTCACATGAAACACGACCGCTATTTCCCGATGCAGAAGTCGCGAAAGATCACGTCGAGCACATCCTCGACGTCGATCCGGGCAGTGATCCGGCCGAGGCATTGGGCCGCGACGCGCAGATGTTCGGCCACCAGCTCCGGTTCCAGCTCGGCCAACGCCTGGCCTAGTGCCGTCCCAGCCTCCTCCAGCAACACGCGATGGCGGGTACGGGAAATCAGGGCGTTGTCGCCGCCGAAATAATCGGAGGCAAACCGCGCCACCGCCGCCAGCAGATCAGTCATGCCATCGCCTCGCGCCGCCGAGATGGCGAAGGCCTCCCCTTTCTCCAAGGTCGTACCGTCGAGATCGATCTTGTTGCGAATCACCCAGACAGAAGCCTGCCAGTCGGGCTCCTGTGGAAGAGTTCGATCCTGGGGCTCACAAACCCACAACACCAGATCGGCCTCGGCAGCCCGGGCGCGCGCCCGGCGCACGCCTTCCTGCTCGACCGGATCGGCCGTCTCGCGCATGCCGGCCGTATCGAGCAGGGTCACGGGGTAGCCATCGAGATCGAACTGCACCTCGATGACATCGCGCGTGGTGCCGGCATAGGGCGATACGATAGCCGCCTCGCGCCGTGCCAAGGCATTGAGAAGCGTGGATTTTCCGGCATTCGGCGGCCCGGCGATGGCAACCGTCAGGCCGTCGCGCAGCCGTTCGCTACGAGCCGACGCGGCAAGCGCCGCCGCAATGTCGTCGCGCAACGCCTCGATCCGGGCGCGTGCCGGCGCGGCGAGATCGTCCGGCACGTCGCCCTCGTCGGAAAAATCGATGCCTGCCTCGACCAGCGCCGCTGCCTCGATCACTTGGCGACGCCAGTCCTCGGCGCGATGCCCCAGCAAACCTTGCAAATGGCGCAGTGCCTGCCGCCGCTGGCGGTCGGTGTCGGCATGGATCAGGTCGTCGATCCCCTCCGCCTCGGTCAAGTCGAGCTTGCCGTTCTCGAACGCGCGGCGGGTGAACTCGCCCGGCTCCGCCGGCCGAAGACCCTCGACCCGCAGCAGGGCGGCAAACATCGCCGCAACCACCGCGCGGCCGCCATGGACATGGAACTCGGCAACATCCTCGCCAGTCGCGCTGCCTGGCGCCGGAAACCACAGCACCAGCCCCTGATCGATGATGGCGCTCTCGCCATCCCGCAGAGCGGCGAGATGCGCCGTGCGCGGCGGCGGCAATTGTCCGGCCAGCGCCATCACAGCCTGCCCTGCCCGCGGCCCCGATACGCGGACGATAGCGATGGCTGACGGCAGCAATCCCGACGACAAGGCAAAGATGGTTTGATCGCGCAGCGTCATGGCCTATCTGTTGTCTGAGGCGGCTGATGATCCAGGGCCGGCTCAAGCCCATGCTGCGCCGCAGCATAATCATGGAGATCGCGCCATGGCCGATGCTGCGTCGCACAAAAACCGTCTGGCCCGGGAAACCAGCCCCTACCTCCTGCAGCATCAGCATAATCCGGTGGACTGGTGGCCCTGGGGCCCGGCCGCATTGGCTGAAGCGCAGCGCTCGAACCGCCCGATCCTGCTGTCCGTCGGCTATGCCGCCTGCCACTGGTGCCACGTCATGGCTCATGAGAGCTTCGAGGACGACGCCACCGCGGCGGTGATGAACGAACTGTTCGTGAATATCAAGGTGGACCGCGAGGAACGCCCGGACATCGACCAGATCTACATGAACGCGCTCCACCATCTCGGGCAGCAGGGCGGCTGGCCGCTGACCATGTTCCTCACGCCCGATGGCGCGCCGTTCTGGGGCGGCACCTATTTTCCGAAAGAGGCGCAGTACGGCCGGCCCGGCTTCACCAAGGTGCTGCGCGAGGTGGCGCGGGTGTTCCATGAAGCGCCCGACAAGGTGAACCAGAATCGCCAGGCGCTGGTGGCGCGGTTGGCCCACCGCGGCCGCGCGCAGAACCCGGCGACGATCGGCAATGCCGAGCTCAACAACGCCGCCGTCTCCATCGCAGGCGCCACCGATCCGGTCAACGGGGGCCTGCGCGGCGCCCCGAAATTCCCGCAATGCGCCATGCTGGAGTTTTTGTGGCGCGCCGGTACCCGCACGGGGGACGAGCGGTTCTTCATCACCACCAATCTGGCCCTGACCCGCATCAGCCAGGGCGGCATCTACGACCATCTCGGCGGAGGTTACGCCCGCTACTCCGTCGATGAGCGCTGGCTGGTGCCGCATTTCGAGAAGATGCTGTACGACAACGCTCAGCTTCTCGACCTTCTGGCGCTGGAGCATGCCCGCGCGCCCAACCCCCTCTATGCCGAGCGGGCGGCCGAAACTGTCGGCTGGCTCCAACGCGAAATGATGCAGGCCGAGGGCGGGCTGTCGTCGTCGCTGGACGCCGATTCGGAGGGCGAGGAAGGCAAGTTCTACGTCTGGTCGGCCGATGAGATCGCGCACGTTCTGGGCGCGGATAATGCTGCGCTGTTTGCTGCAAAATACGACGTCAGCCTTGAGGGGAATTTCGAGGGGCAGAATATCCTCAACCGTCTCAATGGTCTGACAGATACGCCCGCGGAGGCGAAACGGCTCGCCATGCTGCGCGATATGCTGCGCCAGGCGCGCAGCAAACGTGTTCCTCCGGGCCTCGACGACAAGGTACTTGCCGACTGGAACGGCCTGACGATGGCCGCCCTCACCCATGCCGCGCTGGCGTTCGAGCGCCCGGACTGGCTGGCAATGGCGCGGCGCGCTTTCGCCTTCGTCGCGACAGAGATGAGCCGCGGCGACCGGCTCGGCCATTCGTGGCGTGACGGGCGGCTCATGTTTCCCGGGCTGGCCTCGGACCATGCGGCCATGATCCGGGCGGCATTGTCGCTGTTCGAGGCAACCGGCGAAACGGATATCCTGAGCAGGGCCATCGCCTGGCAGGCATCGCTCGACACGCATTACGCCGACCGCGACCACGGCGGCTACTTCCTCACCGCCGACGACGCCGAGGGGCTGATCGTGCGGCCGCATGCCACGGTGGACGATGCCATCCCCAACCATAACGGGCTGATCGCGCAGAACCTGGTGCGGCTGGCGGTGCTTACCGGCGACGACCGCTATCGCCAGCAATCCGACGCACTGTTCGCCGCGCTACTCCCGGTGGCGCAGGACAACGTGTTCGGCCATCTCTCGCTGTTGAATGCACTCGACCTCAAGCTCAACGGCGCCGAGATCGTTGTCGTCGGGGATGGGGCTGACGCGAACATCCTGCTCGCCGCGGCACGCCGGCTGCCACACGCCACACGCATCGTGCTGCATGCGCCGCAGGTATCATCGCTGCCGGACAATCACCCCGCGCGCGCCAAGGCGGACAGAGTACAGGATGCCGCGGCCTTCGTCTGCCGCGGTCAAAGCTGTTCGCTGCCGGTGACGGATGCACACGCGCTGAAAAATCTTACGCAGTCGCCTGTCGGATAAGCCGGACGGCTTACAAAAAATGCCCGCACGCGGCGGGCATTCTTGCGTCCATCGTTCAGGCCACCGATCACGTATTCATCGAGTCGAAAAACTCGCTGTTGTTCTTGGTGTTGCGCAGCTTGTCGAGCAGGAACTCGATGGCATCCATGGTGCCCATCGGGTTGAGGATACGGCGCAGCACGTACATCTTCTTGAGCAGTTGCGGATCGGTGATGAGCTCTTCCTTGCGGGTGCCTGAGCGCGAGATGTCGATCGCCGGGAAAATGCGCTTGTCGGCGACCTTGCGGTCGAGAATCAGCTCGGAGTTGCCGGTGCCCTTGAACTCCTCGAAAATCACCTCGTCCATGCGGCTGCCGGTATCGATCAGCGCGGTCGCGATGATGGTCAGCGAGCCGCCCTCCTCGATATTGCGCGCCGCGCCGAAGAAGCGCTTCGGCCGCTGCAGCGCATTGGCATCGACGCCGCCGGTCAGGACCTTGCCGGACGACGGCACCACAGTGTTGTAGGCGCGGCCGAGGCGCGTGATCGAATCGAGCAGGATCACCACGTCGCGGCCGTGCTCGACCAGGCGCTTGGCCTTCTCGATCACCATTTCGGCGACCTGAACGTGACGCACCGCCGGCTCGTCGAAGGTCGAGGACACCACCTCGCCCTTCACCGAGCGCTGCATATCGGTGACTTCCTCCGGCCGCTCGTCGATCAGAAGAACAATCAGATAGCATTCCGGGTGATTGGCGGTGATCGAATGCGCGATGTTCTGCATCAGCACCGTCTTGCCGGTGCGCGGCGGCGCCACGATCAGCGCGCGCTGGCCCTTGCCGATCGGCGCGACGATATCGATCACCCGCGCCGACAGATCCTTGCGGGTCGGATCGCCGATTTCGAGCCGGAAGCGCTCGTCCGGAAACAGCGGCGTCAGGTTGTCGAAATTGACCTTGTGGCGCGCCTTTTCGGGGTCCTCGAAATTGAGCGTGTTGACCTTGAGCAGGGCGAAATAGCGCTCGCCTTCCTTGGGGCTGCGAATCTGGCCTTCGATGGTGTCGCCGGTGCGCAGGCCGAAGCGGCGGATCTGCGAGGGCGAGACGTAGATGTCATCGGGACCGGGCAGGTAGTTGGCGTCCGGCGAGCGCAGGAAGCCAAAACCGTCGGGCAGCACCTCGACGACGCCCTCACCGATGATGTCGGTTTCCTTGATCGCCAGCATCTTGAGGATGGCGAACATCAGCTCCTGCTTGCGCATGGTGCTGGCGTTTTCGACCCCCAGTTCCTCCGCGAACGAGACGAGTTCCGCCGCGCTCTTGGCCTTGAGGTCTTGAAGTTTCATTTCCCCCATTGGGATGTCCTGTTACGAGTCTGGGAGTGAAGGTGGGCGGTCGTCGGCAAGCGGATACGGGCGGCGGAAGTCGGCAGGTCTTTGGGTCCGGCGGTCGAGCGAGAAACGCTTGCGAAGCGCCCGGGGCCTGACGCAGCGTCCGATCGACGACAATCGGAAGACGGCCGCATCCGCCTGCATGAAGGTGGGACGGCACCGAATATAGAAAACGCTCCCGCCTTACGCAAGACGCCTCAAGCCCCCTGCGACAACGAAATCCGGCGCCCGTGCCGGCGACGCCTCAGAACGGCTTGACGATCACCAGAATGACGATGCCGATCATCAGAACCGCCGGGATCTCGTTCAGGACCCGGTAGTAGCGGGCGCTGCGGGTGTTGCGGTCGGTCCTGAACTCGCGCAGCCGGCGCGCCAGGACGCCATGCAACGCGCTCAGCACGATCACCAGCGCGAACTTGGCATGAAACCAGCCGACGCTGTACCAGCCGCCGTCCCAGGCGAGCCATAGCCCGACGATCCACGTCACCATCATCGCCGGGTTGATGATGAACTTCATCAGCCGCCATTCCATGACCTTGAAGGTCTCGGACTGCACCGAGCCCGGCTCGGCGGCGCAGTGATAGACGAACAGCCGCGGCAGATAGAGCATCCCCGCCATCCAGGAGATGACGGCGATGACATGGAGCGCCTTGGCCCATTCGTACATGGCGTGTTCCTTGCGTTTCCGTGGGCTCTCACGGAACGAACCGTTGGCCGGTTCATTATCGGGTGCCACGCGCTTTCTCAAATCATCATTTTTAGATTCTTGAAGGTTTGAGTTTATATGACAGGGGATTGCGCCGGCGCAGCGTCATGCCCGCGCTGCCTTCAGGCCGTACACAGCCGGCCGCGATGCCCACGCTGTCCACGAGCGTAGTTGTCGCGACCGGGAGCGATGGAATCTCAAGGACGTAGCGGCAGCGGCCGGTTGCGTTATCAAGAGACAAATCCACATTCCCCGATTATATTCGCCGGCCTTGCCGGCCTTGTCCCGAAAAGCAGGACTGTGCAAGGAAAGGCCGGTTGTTTCCGCCGGGAGCCGGCGGTCGCGGTCGCGCCCGCGGCTCTCCACAGCCATTCACAGGATGTCCTGCCCATGGCCACTGCGTCCGGCAGCTATTTTCACCTGCACCTGATCTCGGATTCCACCGGCGAGACGCTGATCACGGTTGCGCGGGCGGTGGCGGCCCAATATGCCAACATCTCGGCGGTCGAGCACGTCTATCCGCTGGTGCGCAGCCAGAAGCAGCTCGACCGGGTGCTTGCGGAAATCGAGGAAGCGCCCGGCATCGTGCTGTTCACGCTTCTGGAGAAGGATCTGGTCGAGCGGCTCGAGGCCAAGTGCAAGGAGATGAACCTGCCGAGCCTGTCGATCATCGGCCCGCTGATGCAGTTGTTCGAGGCGTATCTCGGGGCGGCGACGGCCGGGCGGGTCGGGGCCCAGCACACGCTCAATGCCGAATATTTCAAGCGCATCGATGCGCTGAACTACACCATGATGCACGACGACGGCCAGCACGTCGAAGGGCTGGAGGATGCCGACGTGGTGCTGGTCGGGGTGTCGCGCACCTCGAAAACCCCGACCTCGATCTACCTCGCCAACCGTGGCATCCGCACCGCCAACGTGCCGCTGGTGCTCGGCATCCCGATCCCGTCGCAACTCGAAACGCTGAAAAAGCCGCTGGTGGTCAGCCTGCAGGCGACGCCGGAGCGGCTGATCCAGGTGCGGCAGAACCGGCTGCTGGCGATCGGCTCGCCGGACAACGAAGCCTATATCGATCGCGAGGCGGTGACCGACGAGGTCACCTATGCGCGGCGGCTCAGCATCCGTCATGGCTGGCCGCTGCTCGATGTGACGCGGCGTTCCATCGAGGAGACCGCGGCGGCGGTGATGAAGCTCTACGCCGACCGTCAGCGGCCGCGGAGCCTGGCCTGATGCTGTGGCAAGGCGAGCGGCCGTTGATTCTTGCCTCGCAAAGCCACGCCCGCGGCCTGCTGCTCGGCAATGCCGGCCTGGCGTTCGAGGCGATCCCCGCGCATATCGATGAACGCGCGTTGCAACGCGCTTCGGGGCTCGCCGCGCCGGGCGAGGTCGCCACGTTGCTGGCGCGGGAAAAGGCGAGGGCGGTCGCCGGCAGCCATCCCGGCCGCATCGTGCTCGGTGCCGACCAGACGCTGGCGCTGGGCACGCGGCTGTTCGACAAGCCCCCGGACCGAGCCGCCGCCCACGCCCAGCTTCGCGCGCTCGCCGGCCACACGCACGAACTCCACGCCGCCTTTGCCGTCGTCACTGACAACGAGGTGCTGACGGAGCAGGTCTCAGTGGCGCGCCTGACCATGCGGCCGCTGGATGATGAAGCGATCGGATGCTACCTCGATGCCGCGGGCGAGGCGGTGACCGGCAGCGTCGGCGCCTATCAGCTCGAAAGCCTCGGAGTGCACCTGTTCTCGCGCATCGAAGGCGATCATTTCACCATTCTGGGATTGCCGCTGCTGCCGCTGCTGGCGTTTCTGCGCGAGCGCGGTCTGTTGCGCATGTGAGGGCGGGAATGCGGGTGCTCGGACTGACCGGCTCGATGGGCATGGGCAAATCGACCACGGCAAAACTGTTTGCCGAGGAAGGCGTGCCGGTCTACGACGCCGACGCCACCGTGCATCTGATCTATGAGAACGAGGCGGCACCGGCGATCGAGGCGGCGTTTCCCGGCACCACGGACAATGGCCGGGTCGACCGCCAGAAACTATCGGCGCGTGTCGTCCACGATCCTGCCGCGATGAAGCGGCTCGAGGCCATCGTGCATCCGATGCTGAAAGCGCATCATCAGAAATTCCTCGACGAGGCCGAGCAGTCGGGCGCGCCGGTCGCGGTGGTGGACGTGCCGCTGTTGTTCGAGACCGGGGGCGACGCCCGCGTCGATGCGGTGGTGGTGGTGACGACGGCGGAAGACATCCAGCGTGAGCGCCTTCTCGCGCGCAAGACGATGACGCCGGAAAAGCTCGACGCCATTCTCGCTCGCCAGATGCCCGATGCCGAAAAGCGCCGCCGCGCCGACTTTATCGTGGATACCTCGCACGGCCTGGAGCCGGTGCGCGCCCGCATCCGCGACATTCTCCGCGAGGTGGTTACAATGCCGAAGCGGCGCGGCTGAGTCGCCGCCGGCGGGCAAGTGGGAGAGCCATGCGCGAGATCGTGCTCGATACCGAAACCACTGGCCTCGATCCGCTGCGCGGCGACCGGCTGGTCGAGATCGGCTGCGTCGAGATGGTCAACCACATGCCGACCGGGCAGGTGTTCCACTGCTACCTCAACCCCGAGCGCGATATGCCGCAGGAGGCATTCGCGGTGCACGGCCTGTCGACCGAGTTTCTGGCCGACAAGCCGCTGTTCTCCGCCGTGGTGGACGAGTTCCTCGCCTTCATTGGCGAAGCGCCGCTGGTGATCCATAACGCCGCGTTCGACGTCGGTTTCATCAACGCGGAACTGGCACGGGTGGCGCGCGCCGCGATCGGGCCGGAGCGGCTGGTCGATACGCTGTTGCTGGCGCGGCGCAAGCACCCCGGCGTGTCCAACCGCCTCGATGACCTGTGCTCGCGCTACGCCATCGACAATTCGCGCCGCACCAAGCACGGCGCGCTGCTCGACGCCGAACTGCTGGCCGAAGTCTATATCGAGCTGATCGGTGCGCGGCAGGCCCAGCTCGGCCTCACCGCCGGTCCGGTCCTGATCCGGGCGCGGGGCGCGGACGGCCCGCGCCGGCAGCGCCCGGTGCCGCTCGCGCCGCGGCTGTCGCCGGAGGACCTTGCCGCGCATGCCGCCTTTGTCGCAACCCTCGGCGGGGCGGCGCTGTGGCACGCTTACGGGGATGGCACGGCGAGCGCGGCAGAACAGTAGGCGGGAGAGCCCTTAGCTCGGCTTGCCCTCGGCGCGAAGCTGCTCGGCTTGCCGTTCCATGTTCTGGCGGTAGAGCCCCACGAAATCGACCGGATCGAGCATCAGGGGCGGGAAGCCGCCATCGCGCACCGCCGAGGCGATGATCTCGCGGGCGAACGGGAACAAGAGCCGCGGGCACTCGATCATAATCAGCGGGTGCAGGTTTTCCTTCGGCACATGCTGGATGCGGAACACCCCGGCATAGTCCAGTTCGAACGAGAACAGCACCTTGCCGGCGTTCTCCGCCTTGCCCTCGACCGACAGCGTCACCTCGTACTCGTTCTCGGCGAGGTTTTCGGCATGGACGTTGATCTGGATGTTGATCGAGGGCTGCTGCTGTTGCGGCCCGAGGGAGGACGGCGCATTGGGATTCTCGAACGAGAGATCCTTGATGTACTGCGCCAGCACGTTGAGCTGCGGCACCGCTTCGGGCTTGTCCGCTGCCGGGGGTGCGCCGTTGCCGTTGGTCATGAAGTGTCTCCTGGGCGCCGCGCCGGTCTGGATTGCAGCCGGCCTTAAGCGGTGCGGCTGGCGCTGTCCGCCACGGGGTGGATGATGCCGCCCGACCGCCAGCGGTCGAGGTTGGCGAGTGGCTATCACACGCGCGGCCCGATCGACAAGGAGCGCGGCCCGAATGCTGCCGCAAATTTGCGCCGGAAACGATAAGCCGATCTAGAATCTGCCGAATTTGACGGCAAAATACGCCCCCGGCGGGCGCTTCGAGCCGTCGCGGGGGCAGCGTGCCCGCAACGTGCCAAAACGCGCCATTGGCGCAGTCGGATTTCGTGTCTACATGGTGTAGATCAGTTACCGCGGCTCCGGCCCGTGCCGGGAGAGGCGGCCGGACGCGGCCCACACCGGAAAGCGAATGAACGTGGACATCTACACCATCATCTTCCTGGCGCTCGCGGTGTTCATCTTCCTGCGGCTGCGCAACGTGCTGGGCCAGCGGACCGGCAGCGAGCGGCCTTATGAGCGCGTCAATCGCGACGCGCCGCGCCCGGCCGACAACAGCAACGTCGTGCCGCTGCCGGGAACGGTGATCGATCAGGCGCCGCTGGCTCCCGGCGAGCTTGCGCCCGCCGTTGACCGCTGGAAGGGCATCGCCGAGCCGGGTTCGGCGCTCGCCGCCGGGCTCGATGCCGTGGCGGCGCAGGATTCGACGTTCGATCCGCAGTATTTTCTCACCGGGGCGCGCAGCGCCTACGAAATGATCGTGCAGGCGTTCGCGAGCGGCGACCGCCGCGCGCTCAAGGATCTGTTGTCGAAGGAAGTCTACGACAGCTTCGACGCCGCGATCCGCGCCCGCGAACAGGCCGGGCATACGACCGAGACCCGCTTCGTCTCCATCGACAAGGCGGAGTTCGTCGCCGCCGAGCAGCGCGACCGCATCGCCAACCTCACCGTCCGCTTCGTCTCGCAAATGATCACCGCGACCCGCGACAAGGCCGGCACCGTGGTCGAGGGCAGCCCCGACAAGGTCACCGATGTCACCGATATCTGGACATTCGCCCGTGACACCTCCTCGCGCGATCCGAACTGGAAGCTGGTGCGGACGGAAAGCATGGAGTAAGCGCGGCGCGCCGCGCTTGCGTGTTGCGGCCGGGGTCGCTGCACTCATGCTGACGGCGTGGGCGCCCGCGGCTACGGCGAAAGACCGCCACGCCCCCTTCACGATTCCCGAAAGCCAATACGTTCCCGTGCCGTGGTCGGAGATCGCCGGCTGGCGCGAGGATGCCCCGCTTGCGGCGCTCCAGGCGTTTCGCACGAGCTGCCGCGCCATCCGCACCCGAATGAGCGCACCGGCGGCATCGGCGACGGCTCAAGGGTCGGAGCAAAGATCTGGCAAGGCGCTGGCCGGCGCGCTCGGCGAGCCGTGCCGCGCGGCACGCACCGCCGCGATTGCCGACGACGGCAAGGCGCGCGCCTTCTTCGAAAACCATTTCCGCCCGGTGCGCATTTCCCGTCTCGGTGAAGACGACGGTTTCGTCACCGGCTACTACGAGCCGATCGTCGACGGCTCGCGCACCCGCACCGACGTCTATGCCGTGCCGGTCTATCGCCGCCCCTCAAATCTGTTCGTGCGCGGCTATTCGCAAGCTTCGCCCAGCCTGCCCAACAAGGGCGAGGTGTTCCGTAAAATCGGCCGGCGCAAGCTGGTGCCCTATTATGACCGCGCCCAGATCGAGGATGGCGCCATCGCCGGGCGCGGGCTGGAGATCGCCTGGCTCAAGAGCCAGACGGATCTGCTGTTCATCCAGATTCAGGGCTCGGCGCGCATCCGCATGGAGGACGGCTCGGTGGTGCGCATCAACTACGATTCGCACAACGGCTATCCTTATACGCCGGTCGGGCGCATTCTGATCGAGCGCAACATCATCCCGCGCGAAGAAATGTCGATGCAGCGTATCCGCGAGTGGATGGCGGCCGATCCGCAAGGTGCCGAAGAGGTGCGGCGGATGAACCGCGCCTACGTGTTCTTCCGCGAAGTACCGCTCGGGCCGCAGGACGAACCGGTCGGCGCGCAGGGGGTGCCGCTGACGCCGGGCCGCTCCATCGCCGTCGACCGCGCGCTGCACGTCTACGGCACGCCGTTCTTCATCACGGGCGATTTGCCGATCGAGTCTCCGCGCGCGGCAACCCCATTCCGCCGCCTGATGGTGGCGCAGGACACCGGCTCCGCGATCGTCGGGCCGGCGCGCGCCGATATCTATTTCGGGGCCGGCCGTGAGGCCGGGCAGGTGTCGGGACGGCTGCGCCATGCGGCGCGCTTCGTCATGCTGGTGCCGAACAGCCTCGATCCGGTGGCGCAGGGCAGGACGATGCCGCTGCCGAAGGCGCGGCCCGCCAAGCGCATCGAGAAATCGCTCGCCGGGCGCGGCGCCTCCAAGTGCCGTCCGGCGCGACGGGCACGGTAACGAGACGATGGTGCGCCCGCCGGTGCTCGATACGCCGCGTCGTCCGCGCCGCGTCCGCGTGTTGAGCGAGGACGAACGCGCGCTATGGGACAGCGTGGCGCGGTCGGCGAAACCGCTGCGGCGGCGCAAGGCGGCCGCCGAGGCCGTTGCGCCGGGCGTGGGAGCCAACGGTCAGGTGCCGCAGGCGCTGCCGCCGTCGGTTGCTGCATCGTCCGCACCGGCCAAGGCGCCGGCCAAGACACCTGCGAAGGCGGCGCCTGCCAAGGCACCGCCGCCGCTCGCCACATTGGCGCGGCGCGAGCGGGGCCGTATCGTGCGTGGCCACACCGAGATCGAGGCGCGGCTCGATCTGCACGGCCTGACGCTGCTACGCGCCCACGCGGTGTTGCGACGTTTCCTCGTCCGCGCGCAGAGCGAGGGACTGACGTTGGTGCTGGTGATCACCGGTAAGGGCGGACGCGACGGCAAGGGCTCGGGCGTCTTGCGCCGCGAGGTGCCGGAGTGGCTGTCGCTCGCGGAGTTTCGCGATCTTGTCGTCGGCTTCGAGGAGGCGCACGCCGCCCATGGCGGCGGCGGAGCGCTCTATGTCCGGGTGCGACGGGGCAGGTGAGAGTCGTCGCCGTATCCCGGACGCGCCGCGGCGCTCTTGTGCTGCGGCGCTGATCCGGGATCGCTCGAAACGCCGGATTTTGCAACGGTCCCGGCTCAGCGGCGCAACGCTGCGCGTCGCGCCCGGGACACGTTGTCGTCCCGCCCGCTACAAAATGAACCGGCTCAGGTCGGCATTTTTCGCAAGATCGCCGACGTGCTTCTGCACATAGGCGGCGTCGATGCGGATGGTCTCGCCGTTGCGGTCGGGCGCGGCGAAGGAAATCTCATCCAGCACCCGCTCCATCACCGTCTGCAGCCGCCGCGCGCCGATGTTTTCGACCGACGCATTGACCGCGACCGCGACGTCGGCCAGCGCGTCGATCGCCTCATCGGCGATGTCGAGCGTCACGCCCTCGGTCTGCATCAGCGCGACATACTGCTTGATCAGCGAGGCTTCCGGCTCGGTCAGGATGCGGCGAAAATCGTCGCGGGTCAGCGCCTGTAGTTCGACGCGGATCGGCAGCCGGCCCTGTAACTCCGGCAGCAGGTCGGACGGCTTTGCAATGTGGAAGGCGCCTGACGCAATGAACAGGATGTGGTCGGTCTTGACCGCGCCGTGCTTGGTCGAGACCGTGGTGCCCTCGATCAGCGGCAAGAGGTCGCGCTGCACGCCCTCGCGCGACACGTCGCCGGTGCGCGCGCCGTCGCGCACGCAGATCTTGTCGATCTCGTCGAGAAACACGATGCCGTTGTTCTCGACCTCGCGGATCGCGTCCTGCACGAGTTGTTCGCTGTCCAGAAGCTTGTCGGATTCCTCGTTGACGAGGATGTCGTGCGAGGCGTTCACCGTCAGCCGCCGTGTCTTCGGCCGGCCGCCGAGCTTGCCAAAAATGTCGCCGAGCGAGATGGCGCCCATCTGCGCACCGGGCATGCCGGGAATCTCGAACATCGGCAGGCCGCCGCCCTGCGACTGCACCTCGATCTCGATCTCCTTGTCGTCGAGTTCGCCGGCGCGCAGCTTGCGGCGGAACGAATCGCGGGTCGCGGCGCTGGCGCCGCCGCCGACCAGCGCGTCGAGCACGCGCTCCTCGGCGGCAAGCTGGGCGCGGGCGCGCACGTCCTTGCGCTTGCGCTCGCGGGTCTGGGCGATGGCGACCTCGACCAGATCGCGCACGATCTGTTCGACGTCGCGGCCGACATAGCCGACCTCGGTGAATTTCGTCGCCTCGACCTTGAGGAACGGCGCACCGGCGAGTTTGGCCAGCCGCCGCGCGATCTCCGTCTTGCCGACGCCCGCATCGAGCTGCAGCCGCCGCCAGCGGTTGCGCAGGGCGATGGCGACCGCGCGCTTGGCGTCGGCCTGGCCGACGATGTAGCGGTCGAGTTCGGAGACAATTTCGCGGGGGGAGAAGTCGGTCATGATGCGGCCTTCAGAGCATGATCCCGAAAAGTGGGAACCGGTTTTCGGATAAGATCATGCTCGAACAAAAGATGAGTTGGAGCCTGATTCAGCTTGGTTGGATCAGGCTCTAAACCTCCAGCGTCTCGAGGGTGACGTTGCGGTTGGTGTAGACGCAGATGTCGGCGGCGATATCGAGCGCCTTGCGCACGATCGCCTCCGCGTCGAGCGGGCCGTCGAGCAGCGCGCGCGCCGCGGCAAGCGCATAATTGCCGCCCGAACCGATGCCGGCGACGCCGGCTTCCGGCTCCAGCACGTCGCCGTTGCCGGTCAGGACCAGCGTCGTCTCCCGGTCGGCGACGATCATCATGGCCTCGAGGCGGCGCAGGTAGCGGTCGGTGCGCCAGTCCTTCGCCAGCTCCACGCAGGCGCGGGTGAGCTGGCCGGGATATTGCTCGAGTTTGGTCTCCAGCCGCTCGAACAGGGTGAAGGCGTCGGCCGTGGCCCCGGCAAAGCCGCCGATCACGTCGCCCTTGCCCAGTTGGCGCACCTTCCTGGCATTGGCCTTGATGATGGTGGCCTGGAGCGAGACCTGGCCGTCGCCGCCGATGGCGACAATGCCGCCCTTGCGGACGGTGACGATGGTGGTGCCGTGCCAAAGGGCCGGCCCGGCGGTTTCCGATAAGGACATGCGCGATTAA
>QEVP01000041.1 GCA_003576765.1 Pseudomonadota bacterium | reverse complement strand
GATCGACGGATTGTTGGGCAGCCCGGCATAGATCTGCGGCTTGTCGGCATGCTGCAGCACGTACATGACGTGCGTGCCCTTCACGCCCGGCGGATCGTAAAGGCCGGCGTGGTTGAATCCGCGCGACTTGAGATCCTTGATGCGGTGGTCGGCCCACTGCTTCATCTCGTCCTTGGTGCCGAACACGATCGCCTGCGTCGGGCACGCCTTCTGACACGCCGGTCCCTGGCCGACCGCAACGCGATCGACGCAGAGCGTGCATTTGTAGGCCTTCTGGTCGACCTTCGAAATGCGCGGAATGTTGAACGGACAGCCCTTGATGCAGTAACCGCAGCCGATGCAGTTGTCGTGGACGAAATCCACGATGCCGTTGGAATACTGCACGATCGCGCCAGGCGCCGGGCAGGCCTTGAGGCAGCCCGGATCCTCGCAGTGCATGCAGCCGTCCTTGCGGATCAGCCACTCGAGATTGCCACTCTCGGCATTCTCGTACTCGGTGTAGCGCATCAGCGTCCAGGTGTTGGGCGTCAGGTCGTGCGGGTTGTCGTAAACCCCGACATTGACGCCCACCTCCTCGGTGAGGTTGTTCCACTCGAGGCAGGCCACCTGGCAGGCCTTGCAGCCGATGCACTTGGACACGTCGATCAGCTTCGCCACCGCCGTCTGCCGCTTGGCAGGCGGGGGGACGGACGATGCCGACCGGCGGACCAGGTCCTGCTCGCCGAACTTCGGAGCGGACGGGGCGGTGGTCGGGTTCGGAATTGGCGCAAACATCTCGATACCCTCCCTTATGCCACCGGCCCCGAGACGGGCTCGACGTTGACGAGGAACGCCTTGAACTCCGGCGTCTGCGAGTTGGAGTCACCGATCGCGGAGGTGAGTCCGTTGATCGGAGAGGCCTTCTTGGTCTCGCCGATGAAGCCGAAGTTGAGCGGCAGCCCGACCTGATGCAGCGTCTTGCCGTCGATCTTCAGCGGCTTCATCCGCTTGGTGACCACCGCCTTGCCCTTCACCTCGCCGCGGTTCGACCAGACCCGGACCTGCTGGCCGTGCCTGATGCCCTTCTCCTTGGCGAGTTCTTCCGACATCTCGACGAAGAATTCGGGCTGCATCACCGCGCTGGCGTGCACCGTCTTGGTCCAGTAGTGGAAGTGCTCGGTCAGGCGATAGGTGGTGCCGACGATCGGGAACTCCTCGGACGTGCCGAGGGCGTCCATGTCGTGCTTGAACACGCGTGCGACCGGATTGCCCTTGAGCTTCGGAAACACGAGGTTGGGCACCGGCGACTCGAACGGCTCCATATGCACCGGGAAAGGACCGTCGGCCATCAGCCCGCGGACCCAGAGGCGCGACACACCTTCAGCGTTCATGATGAAGGGGCCCACCGCCCGCTCCGGCGGGATGGTCGGCACGTAGTCCGGCACATCCGGCCCGGTCCAGCGGTTGCCGTCCCAGTACATGTACTTCTTCTGCTCGCTCCACGGCTTGCCCTCAGGGTCCGCCGAGGCGCGGTTGTACTGGATGCGGCGGTTGGCCGGCCAGGAAAATCCCCAGTTGGGATACACGCCGAGTCCGGATGGGTCGGCGTTGTCGCGCCGCTGGGCGAGATTGCCCGACGGCCCGTAGATGCCCGTGTAGATCCACATGGCACCGTTGGTCGAGCCGTCGTCGCGCATCTCGCCGAACGAGGCCAACCGCTCACCCGCCTTACGGATCACGTTGCCGTTGGCGTCCTTGACGTCGGCCAAGGCCTTGCCGTTGAGCTCGGTCAGCAGCTCCTCGACAGTCGGCTCGTGCGGCTCCTTGTAGCTCCAGTTGACGGCCATCAGGGGCTCGACCCCCTTGCCGCCCTCCTTCTCGTAGAGCTTGCGAATCCGGAGGAACAGATCGGCGAGGATCTGAATGTCCGTCTTCGACTCGAAGTGAGGATCGCCCGCCTTCCATTTCCACTGGATGCAGCGACTGGAGTTGGTGATGCTGCCCTCCTCCTCGGCCCACATCGACACCGGCAGCATGAATACTTCGGTCTTGATCTGAGTGGGATCGACGTCGTTGAACTCGCCGTGATTCTCCCAGAAGCGGACCGAGTCGGTCTCGATCGGATCCATGCTGACGAAGTACTTCAGCTTCTTCAGGCCCTCCCGGCTCTTGTTCGAGTTCGGGATCGCCATCAGCGGGTTGAAGCCCTGGCAGAGCAGGCCGTTGGTCTTGCCCTGATGGATCAGGTCGAACATCCTGATGCAGTCATAGACCATGTCGAGCTTCGGCAGATAATGGTAGCCGAACTCGTTCTCAGGCGTCGCCTTGTCGCCGAACTGCGTTTTCAGGAAGCTGACGTAGAACTTCCGGTAGTTCTGCCAGTAGCTGGTCTGGTTCGGCGTCAGCGGCTTGAAGGCGCGCTTGGCCAGATGCGACTCCAGCGTCGGCTCGGCGTCGGTCGGCAGCGCCAGGTAGCCGGGGATTGCCGCCGTCAGCGTGCCGACGTCGGTGATGCCCTGCACGTTGGAGTGACCGCGCAACGCGTTCACGCCGCCGCCGGGGATGCCGATGTTGCCGCACAGGAGCTGGATCATCGCCGCGCAGCGGATGTTCTGGGCCCCGTGCGAATGCTGGGTCCAGCCGAGCGCGTACATGATCGTCATCGCCCGCTCGCCGTTGGCGGTCGAGGCAACCCACTCGGCCACCTTCAGGAACTTGTCCTTTGGTGTGCCGCAGACCTTCTCCACCAGCTCCGGCGTATACTGCGCGAAATGCGCCTTCATCAGCTGGAAGACGCAGCGCGGATCCTGCAGCGTCATGTCGCGGACGGCGAAGCCGTCGTCGCCGAACTTGTATTCCCACGAGCTGCGATCGTATGAGCGCTTGCTTTCGTCGTAGCCGGTGAACAGGCCCTCGTCGAAGCCGAACTCGTCCTTCACGATGAAGGATGCGTTCGTATAGTGGCGCACATACTCCTTGTGGATCTTGTCGTTCGCGAGCAGGTAGTTGATCACGGCCGACAGGAACGTGATGTCCGATCCGGCGCGGATCGGCGCATAGTGGTCCGCCATGGCCGCCGAGCGGTTGAACCGGGGATCGACCACCATCAGCTTGGCGCCACGCTCGGCTTTCGCCTCGGTGACCCACTTGAAGCCGCAGGGATGAGCTTCCGCTGCGTTGCCACCCATAATCCAGACGAGATCAGCGTTCCTGATGTCCGTCCAGGAATTCGTCATTGCACCGCGACCAAATGTGGGGCCCAAACTGGCCACCGTCGGTCCGTGTCATATTCTCGCTTGGTTTTCGACCTGGAGCATACCCAGGCCGCGCGCCACCTTGTAAGTCAGCCACCCGCCCTCGTTGGCGACAGAGCTGCCGGCGAGGAAAGCCGTGGTCAGCCAGCGATTGACCGTCACGCCGTCTTTGTTCTTCTCGATGAAGTTGGCGTCGCGGTCGTCCTTCATGAGCTTGGCGATGCGGTCCATCGCAAAGTCCCAGGTGACGCGCTCGAAGGACGTGCCGCCAGGCTTGCGGTACATCGGATACTTCACGCGCGACTTGGACTTGATGTAGTCGATGGCGCCGGCCCCCTTCGGGCACAGCGTGCCGCGATTGACCGGATGGTCGACGTCACCCTCGATATGGGTGATCTCCATCTTGCCCTTCTCGGTCTTGCTCTCGGCCGAATAGATCATCATGCCGCAGCAGACAGCGCAGTAAGGGCACTGACCCCGGGCTTCCTTTGTCTGCGCGAGCTTGAACGGCTTGATCGACAATGCGTGCGCGGCTTCGATATCACCGAATCCCAGCGCGCCGAGCGTCGTCCCCGCCAAACCCGCGCCTGCGCCGACCACAAAGGCGCGCCGCGAGAGTTCCATATTCATGGAACGTTCCTCCAAATGTAGGCCCCCACCGGGGGACGGCCAAACTTTAGAGTTTGTCAAAAGAGACGCTAGGAGAAGACGCCCGACCTGTCAAACATGCAAATATGCACATCCACCAGCGCATGACGGCGCAAAATTCATGTTGCTTTGCATTATGTTGTTGGAAGCACGTATATTTGTCATTTCGGAGGAATGTTTAGGCCGCCGCCGGCCAACCCTGTCATTTCGTCGCATGATACTATCGTAGGTAGATCGTTGACTATCGACCGCCAACCGTCCACAGTGGCAACGTGGCGGTGTTGGCCGCTCCCGCGGGTCGGGGCCTTTCTTCAAAATTCAGTAATCTTTGCAGACGTGTACGCGAGATATCGTGTCGCGCGCCAGTCGTGTCGGCTGCAAGACAGCCGCCCGGCCGGGCATGCGCGCTCCACGCCGCACTTCTCCTGATTCCCGCCTCTGCGTTCGTGCTGGCATCCTTGGCGTCGCCCTTGGCGTCATCCTTGGCGTCGGCGCGCGACCGCGCCGCGTCCGGTGATTCCCCCGCAGCCCCCTTCACGCTCGCGCCATGGCGCGGCGGGGAACTGCCGGCATTCACCCTCGACGACCTGACCGGGGAGGCGCGCCATACCGCGACTTTCAAGGGTCGCACCGTGCTGGTGCATTTCTTCGCGACCTGGTGCGAACCCTGCGTGCCCGAACTGGCCTCGCTGCAGCGCCTCGCACACGCCTCGCGCGATGAGCCGCTCGCCATCGTCGCCATCGATGTCGGCGAGGTCGATCTGCGGGTGCGCGCCTTCTTCGAAAAGCGGCCGGTCGATTTTCCCGTGCTGCTCGACCGCGACCGCAGCGTCGCCAAGGCGTGGAGCGTCACCTCGCTCCCCACCACCTTCGTGCTCGATGCCACGCTCCAGCCCCGGCTGTTCGTCGAGGGCGACCTCGACTGGTCGCGGCCAGACATCGTGAGCGCGATCGCCGCCCTTTATCCGAAACCAACCCGCACAGACGTGCCGGCATCCAGCCGGTCGACGTCGCCGATAACAGGAGGACACAATGGACCGACGTGATTTTCTCAAAAGTGCCGCCGCAGTGACGGTTGCCGCTGCGTTGCCGCAGGCGGCGCGCGCGGACACGACGTTCGCGCCGAAGCCAGGCGCTTGGCGCTCGTTCGAACTCGTCACCCGCGTGTCGATCGATAATCCGCAAGGAAGCATGCAGGCGTGGATTCCCCTGCCCTCGGTCAGCGAGACGGACTGGATTCGTCCCGGCGACACCACATGGAAGGGCAACGCCGTGAAGGTGGCACGCGTGCGTGACCCGAAATACGGCGCCGAGATGCTTCATGCGATCTGGGCCAACGACGAGATCGACCCCACGATCGAGGTCACGAGCCGCATCGCCACCCAGGACCGCGCCATCGATCTCACCAAGCCGGGGACCGAGGCGGCGCTCAGCGACGAAGCGCGCAAGCTCAACCTCCAGGGCACCGACCTCATCCCTGTCGATGGCATCGTCAAAGAGACGTCCGACAAGATCGTCGCCGCCGCCAACGCGAAAAGCGATATCGAAAAGGCCCGCGCGATCTACGAATGGGTGGTGGAAAATACCGTGCGCACCGCCTCGACCCGCGGCTGCGGTATCGGCGACGTCGCGGCGATGCTCAAGAGCGGCAACCTCGGCGGCAAATGCGCCGATCTCAACGCGCTCTATGTCGGTCTCGCCCGCGCCAGCGGTCTGCCGGCGCGCGACGTGTACGGCCTGCGGGTCGCGCCGTCGAAGTTCGGCTACAAGAGCCTCGGCGCCGGTTCGAGCAACGTCACCAAGGCCCAGCACTGCCGCGCCGAGGTCTGGCTCGCCGGCTTCGGCTGGGTGCCGGTCGATCCGGCCGACGTGCGCAAGGTGATGCTGGAAGAGCCGCCAACCAATCTCCCGCTCACCGACGCCAAGGTCGCCGCCGCGCGCAAGACGCTGTTCGGCGCCTGGGAAGGCAACTGGATCGCCTACAACACCGCGCACGACGTGGTGCTGCCGGGCAGTCAGAACACCAAGATCGGCTTCCTGATGTATCCGCAGGCCGAGCGCGCCAAGCTGCAACTCGACAGCCTCGACCCCGACAAGTTCCGCTACTCCATCTCCGTCAAGGAAGTGGCGGCGTAGTTTTCCGCCGAAGCCGGAACGCCCACGAGTCTAATTCAACCACGTTGAAGCAGACTTGCCGGTTATCCCTTTTATTCGAGCATGATCTTGCCCGAAAACCGGTACCCACTTTTCGGGATCATGCTCTAAAATCACGCCGCGCGGCAATCCTGTCGCGCGGCGCACGTGCGAAAGACACCCGCAATGCCCGTGTACCTCGACTATAATGCGACGACGCCGATCCTGCCCGAGGTATTGGAGGCAATGCTGCCGTTCCTGCGGGAAGAGTTCGGCAATCCGTCATCGAGCCACGCACTCGGCCGGCACGCTCACGAGGCGGTGGCGACGGCGCGCGCCCACGTCGCAGCGCTGATCGGCGCCGAGCCCGACGACATCGTCTTCACCAGCGGCGGCACCGAGGCCAGCAACATCGCCATTCGCGGTACGCTGAGCGACGGCACGAAGCAGCCGATCGTCACCAGCGTGCTGGAGCATCCGGCGACCGAGGAGCCGTGCAAACTGCTCGCCGAACAGGGCCATGCCGTGCACCGCATTCGCGCGCATGCCGACGGACGCATCGATGCCAATGCGGCAATTGCCGCGATCCGCGCCGGCGCGGGCCTCGTGACGCTGATCCATGCGCAGAACGAAACCGGCGTGCTGCAACCGGTGGCCGAGATCGCCGCCGCCGCTCATGACAACGGCGCGCTGGTCCACGCCGATGCGGCACAGTCGGTCGGCAAGGTCGCCGTCGATGTCGATACGCTCCGCGTCGATCTGTTGTCGATCGCCGGCCACAAGCTCTATGCGCCGAAAGGCATCGGCGCGCTCTATGTCCGGCGCGGCACGCCGCTCCGGCCGGTGCTGCGCGGCGCAGGACAGGAACGGGGTGTGCGGCCGGGGACGGAAAACGTCGCCGCGATCGTGGCGCTCGGCGAAGCCTGCCGGCTTGCCGCGCTCAGGCTCCGCGATCGGACGCACGACATGCGCCCGCTTGCGAAAGCACTTCTCGACCGTCTCGAACGCGAGGTGCCGGGCCTGACCCTGGTCGGCCATCCGACCGAGCGCCTGCCCAACACCCTCAACGTGCTGTTTCCGGGCGTCTCCGGCCGCGCCGTGCTCGCGGCCTGTCCCGACGTGATGGCCTCGACCGGCTCGGCCTGTCATGCGGATCGCGAGGAAGCCTCCGGCGTGTTACGCGCGCTCGGCATTCCCGAGGAGAAAGCGCTTGGCGCGGTGCGGCTGTCGGTCGGCGTCATCACCACGATGGCCGATGTCGAGGCTGCCGCCGCGGCGCTGGCACAGGCGTGGCGCGAGGTGTCGCGCGGCGCCCGCATCACGCAGCCGGTTACGGATGCCCTTCCTTGAGCACCTCGCGCACGCCCGCGGTCATGTTCTGCGCCGGGGCGCGGCGCGGCAATGCCAGCGCGGTACCGGCGACAATGCCGGCGGTGGCCACTATCGACATCAGCGCCAGCGTCGACAGCCCGGTCACGCCCTGACCGATGGAGCAGCCGGTCGCGAACGCGCCGCCGATGCCCATCAGGACGCCGCCGGCCATGTAGCGCAGCATCGCCGCCGGCGAGGCAAAGCCCTGCAACTTCAGCGCGCCTCTCGCGGCGGCCAGCGCGAACGAGCCGAGCACAACACCGACCACCAGCGTCACGCCAAAGCTGATCTTCTTGCCGGTCGAGAGCATCGCATAGAGGATGGTGTCGCCGACCGGCGCGATGAACGTCGCCGAGGCCACCGGCACCGGCTCGAACTCGTCGGCGCCGAGCGCGCCGGTGACATACCAGCCGGCGACGATGGCGCAGCCGACGGCGGCGCCGCCGAGCGACAGGGCAAGGTTGTTGCGGAACGGCGCGTGGCCGAGGGCAAAGACGCCGAGCGCTCCGGCTGTCGCGATGACCGTGAGGCCGAGAGCCGCCGGCCCGCCCAGCCCCGCCTTTTCGAGCAGGCCGGGAATCGTCGCCGCACCGAGGTCGAGCACGCCGATCTGTCCGGCCCACACCCGCAGCGGCCCGAGCAGCCCGGTGAGCGCCACATAGCCGCCGATACCGATGCACACCAGCACGATCGCCGAGCGCAGATTGCCGCCGCCGAGCAGCACCAGCGCGCGGGCGCCGCAGCCGTTGGCCATCACCATGCCGATGCCGAACAACAGGCCACCGCCAAACACCAGCGGCAGCGAAAAGGCGTCGCGGACATAGATCGATTGCGACAGATCGACGATGCCGGCGGCCTGCAGCGCCTGGCTGCCGATCAGCGCCACCGCGATTGCCAGCGCAAAGGTACGGATCGGGCGGCCGTCGTCGTTCAGCCACCAGCCGCGCAAACCGCTCAATAGGCACAGGCTGCTTAACCGCGCGGCGAGGCCGAACAGGATGCCGACGGCGAGCCCGCCCCAGATCACGGCTTGCGAACTTGTCATGACCAACCCTGCTCCGGGGCCGGCGCACTATCGCGCCCCTCACGCACGCCTCGCATGCGTTTCAAGAGCGCTGACATATCGCCTAGACATCGCCGGCACCAGTATGGCCGATGCGAAAGCACGAAAGCCTATCGCCGCATCGTGATCGCGAGGACGATATTCTCCTGGCGCTGTTGTCGGCGACGGATTTCATCTCCGGTCCCATGTCAGCTACCACCCCCACCCTTCCCTCCCCCAGCGAAAGGGCGTTCACGCCCGTCTTCGACGGGCTATGCGGGGGCATGACAGTGGTTCAATCTGATCGGAATAGACCCTAGATCGTTTGCCAGCGAGGCGTCGCGTGCTCCGCGTCTCACCGCTTTAGCGGAGGAAGAACACCACCGTCAGCACCAGGCCGATACCGACCACCACGGCGCGGATGATTTTCGGCGGCACGCGCCGGGCGACATCGACGCCGTAGTAGCCGCCGAGCGTCGAGGCAACCATGGTAACGATGGCCTCCGGCCAATGCACAAGGCCGCCGACGATCAGCGCCGCCGACGACATCAACTGGATCAAAAGCGCCGCCAAAATCTTGATGGCGTTGGCCTTATGAAAATCACCCCGCTCGGTGATGATCAGCGCCGCCAGCATCATGATGCCCATGCCGGCAGCGAAGAATCCGCCATAGATCGACACCACGAACATGATGACGCCGGCGATCGCGGTCGCCCCGCCCGCCTTGGCTTCGGCCCACGGCTCGGCCACGGCGCGGATGCGGTCGGAGCCGGCGAACAACAGCGTCGCCGCCAGCAACAGCCACGGCACGGTCGGACGAAATCCCTCGTCGCCCAGCCAGATCAACAGCCCCGCGCCGAGCAACCCGCCCAGCACGGCCATCACCGAATAGCCGACCATGCTGCGGAAATGCGTGTGAATCTCGCGGCGATAGGCGAACACGCTGGCGAAGTTGGCGGGGTTGAGCGCCACCGCGCTGGTGGCATTGGCCTCGATGGTCGGCAGCCCGAGCGCGACCAGCGCGGCGAAGGTGAGAAACGTGCCGCCGCCCGCGACTGCATTGAGCACGCCGGCGCCGAAACCCGCGACCGAAAGCAGAACGATGCCGTAGAGCGTCACGACAGTCCCTTCACGTGACCGCCGCGCCGGCCGGGCTGACCCGAAGCCGACACCGGCGGCGCATGATGAATGTGATCCGGCCGGCCGGGTTCGGGAAGCCCGCGCACGGTATCGGCCGTGAAGGATTGGAGGCCGGGGCGAATCCCGGCTGCGATGGCTGCGGATATCATCGATCCGCGCCGCTTTCTTAAACTATCGGTGGCCAGAGGAGAAACGCGTTTTCAGTGCGGCCGCCATGCCGGCCCCATAAACGCCGGCTTTCAGACCCCTTTCAGTTCCAGCGGGGCGGCCGCTTCGTTCTTGGCGTTCTGCAAAACCAGCGAGGTCCGCACGTTGCGCACCAGCGGCGCCGCGGTCAGCCGGGCGACGAATTCCTGAAACGTCGCCATGTCGGGCGCGACGCATTTCAGGATGAAATCGACCTCGCCCGACAGCATCCAGCATTCGCGCACCAGCGGCTCGGCGCGCACGAACTCCTCGAAGGCGCGCAGATCGGCATCGGCCTGGCTCGCCAGATGCACGGCGGCGAACACGGTGACGTCGAAGCCGAGGCGGCGGGCATCGAGCAGCCCGCGATAGCCGACGATATAGCCGGCCTCCTCCAGGGCCCGCACCCGGCGCAGGCATGGCGGCGGCGAAATACCGACGCGGCGGGCCAATTCCACGTTGGTGATCCTGCCGTCGGCCTGAATCTCCTTGAGGATTTTGAGGTCGATCTCGTCCAATGCCTTGAGCACGCTTGCTTTCCCCGCCCGGCCCACGGCGGCGGCCGGGCCTGGCGCCCCTCTTACCCGATCCTCGACTATCGCGCAATTTTATTGCGCAACGTGGCTGTAAAGCCTCATTTGGGGAAAATTATCGAGGGGGGGTTGCAGTTCTTGCATAGCTATACAGATGGCATAGAGTTGGCCGCAACTTTTCACCCTATCGCGACGCGTCGGCGGACTGTTGCTCCGCGATGGGGGCATGCGGCTTGAGAAAGAGGAGACCGGTGCATGGCTGCCCCTGTCCACGCCAAAGTGGTGATCATCGGCTCGGGGCCGGCGGGCTACACCGCAGCGATCTATGCGGCCCGCGCCATGCTCGAGCCGGTGCTGATCCAAGGCATCCAGCCCGGCGGCCAACTCACCATCACCACCGACGTCGAGAACTACCCGGGCTTCGCCGAGGTGATCCAGGGACCGTGGCTGATGCAGCAGATGGAGCAGCAGGCCGCGCATGTCGGCACCAGGATCGTCACCGACCACGTCAACTCGCTCGACCTGTCTCAGCGCCCGTTCCGCCTCGCTTGCGATTCCGGCGACGTCTATCTCACCGAAACCGTGATCCTTGCCACCGGCGCGCAGGCGCGCTGGCTCGGGCTGCCATCGGAAGAAAAATTCAAGGGGTTCGGCGTCTCGGCCTGTGCCACCTGCGACGGCTTCTTCTATCGCGAGAAGGAAGTCTTCGTGATCGGCGGCGGCAACACCGCGGTCGAGGAAGCGCTGTTCCTGACCAATTTCGCCTCGCACGTCACGCTGGTGCATCGCCGCGACAGCCTGCGCGCCGAGCGCATCCTGCAGGAGCGCCTGTTCAAGCATCCCAAGATCGAGGTGATCTGGGACAGCGCCGTCGAAGAAATCTGCGGCACCGACAACCCGTCGAAAGTGACCCACATCCGGCTCAGGAATCTCAAGACCGGTGCTATCACCGAGCACAAGGCCGACGGCTTCTTCGTCGCCATCGGGCACGCGCCGGCGACCGAACTGGTCGCGGGCCAGGTCAAGCTGACACCGTCCGGCTATGTCGAGGTCGCCCCACACTCGACCGCAACCTCCGTGCCCGGCCTGTTCGCCGCCGGCGACGTCGCCGACGAAACCTATCGCCAGGCGGTCACCGCCGCCGGCATGGGCTGCATGGCGGCGCTCGAAGCCGAACGCTTCATTCACCAGCGCGCCAGCGACCGCGCCGCCGCGGAATAGCCCTCATGCCTCGCACACGAAGCGGACTAGCGGATATGGACTGGGACAAGCTCAAGGTGTTTCACGCCGCGGCGGAGGCAGGCAGCTTCACGCACGCCGGCGAGCAGCTCGGGCTCTCGCAATCGGCCGTGTCGCGCCAGGTTAGCGCGCTGGAGCAGGAACTGTCGGTCTCGCTGTTCCACCGCCACGCCCGCGGCCTGATCCTGACCGAGCAGGGCGACCTGTTGTTTCGCACTGCGCACGACGTGTTCATGCAGCTCCAGGCCGCGCGCGCCAAGCTGACCGACAGCCGCGAGCGGCCAAGCGGCGATCTCAAGGTCACCACCACGCCCGGCGTCGGCATTCACTGGCTGATTCCGCGGCTTGGCGAGTTCACCGCGCTCTATCCGGAAATCCGCATCTCGCTGATCATCACCGACGAGGATCTCGACCTGTCGATGCGCGAGGCCGACGTCGCCATCCGCACGCGCAAGCCGACCCAGCCCGACCTGATCCAGCGCAAGCTGTTCTCGATGGGCTTCCACGCCTACTGCGCGCCGGAATACGTCAAGCGCTACGGCACGCCGCGCACGCTCGACGAACTCGACAACCATCGCCTGATCCTGCTCAGCGACGCCAACGTGCCGCCGCACCTGCAGAACCGGCAATGGCTGATCGAGGCCGGCCGCAACGGCGCGACACCGCGTGAGCCGTTCTTCAAGGTCAACAACGTGATCGGACTGGTGCGCGCGTGCCAGCAGGGCCTCGGCATCGCCGCGCTGCCCGATTATCTCGTCGAGGAGGATAGTCGCCTGGTGCAGTTGTTCGGCGAGGAAGACTCGATTCAGCTCGATACGTATTTCGTCTATCCGGAAGAACTGAAAAGCGTAGCGCGGATTCAGGTCTTCCGCGATTTCGTCGTCGGCAAGGCGCAGCGCTGGCCGTCATAGCGACCCTCCCGGCCGCGCGGCGGTCGGGGTCGGCGCCCTCAAGTGCGGAACAATCGACTCAAATTCTTCGCGCGCGTGTTTTGTGCCGGTCGAACTACCCGCAAGGACCGCATGTCTGACATGCGAGGTGCGATGTTGATGCGTTGCTGCGATCGACCATAATGAATTTACTGATCGCTTGGGGTTGCACTTGTCCCCCTCCTCCAGCAACCACAGGCTTCAGCTATCCCTCTTGGAAGGTGATTGTGTCGGCCTCTTTTGGCCAAAGACTAAACAAGCCGGGCTCTTCAGCCCGGCTTTTTTTTTCGTTCGTATGAATCGTTGATTTGGCTATGCTCGTGGCGGAGGCTGCTTCATGCGCGAAGAGTTCACGCGGCCTGACGGTGCATCGCGCCATTGGCCGACGACAGGCCGCGGATGGCCTTCACCGAGCGCTCGATTCCGTTCCACAGCCGGCTGATCTCGGTCGCCGCGCGGCCGTCGGCGCAATATTCACGCGCGCTCTCGCCATGGCTCAACGCCAGAATGAGGTCGGCGCGATTGGTGATCTGTCCGCCCCAGACCGGCGCGCGGAATTTTGCCAGCGCCTCGCGGGCCGCGGCCACCATTCGGTTCTCGATACCGTCGCGGATAGCCGGCGCGCCGTTGATGACAACGGCATAAGGCTTGCGCGCGGCACGGCAGGTCTGGATCGTCTCCTGCACCGCATCGATATCGAACACGCCGGGGCGCGCCGGGATGATCGCCATGGTCGCATTGCTTACGGCGTCCCCCACCACCGCCGACACGTTCGGCGGCGTATCGATGAACACCCACTCGAATCCGTCACGCTTGGCCTTTGCAACGATCTCCGCCACCGAACGCGATGCGGCGCGGATCGGCGGCTCGTCGGTGCCACGCAGCTTGTGCCACAGCGTCAGCGAGCCTTGCGGATCGGCATCGATCAACAGACAGGGCTTGGCCGCCTTATGAGCGTGTGTGGCCAGATGCGCCGCCAGCGTGCTCTTACCCGAGCCACCTTTACGCGACGCAAATACAATCGTGTTCATTGGCTGGTCTCCCGTTGACTCGGGGAGCGACACTGAATCAGTTTTTTGATTCGCAAAAGCATAAATGTTGCGATGTCGCGGCCAACAGCATCTATTACATGATTGAAGCAATCGCGGTTGTGGGCTCGCGGCCACACGATTCACGTTATGTCCATGGCGCCGCGACGGGCCTCACGCACGCGGGCCGAGCAGGATGATCGCAGCGCCCGCGAGACATACGACAGCGCCGACGATATCCCAGCGGTCCGGCCGCACGCTCTCGGCAAGCCACAGCCACATCAGAGATGCTGCGATGTAGACGCCGCCATAGGCGGCATAGGCGCGGCCCGCCGCATCGGTTTCGACCCATGTGAGGAGCGTGGCGAACACCACGAGCGAAGCGACGCCCGGGACCAGCCACCACGCCGAGCGATCGAGCCGAAGCCACGCCCAGAAGGCAAAGCAGCCGGCGATCTCCGCCAGCGCTGCACCAAGATAGACCGCCGCCGTCATTTGGTCCTTCCGCCCATCGTCCCGTCCGCATCCGGGATGCGGCGCGCCGGCCGCTATGGAATTGGCCGGCTTTTATACGGCATGGGACGCGAAAGGTGGAAACGGCTTATCGCGGGCAATCACTTGCCGCCGGAGGACGGCGAGGTTGCCGATCCGGAGCCGGCATTCGAGCGGGATTTGGAATTGGTCCCATCCACATCGTGCCTGGTGCCGGGGTTTTGCGACTGCGTGGCGTTCGGCCCGGTCTCGGGCTGGCCGGTTTGCGCATCGTGCCCGGCTGCCTGCGGCGCTTCCGGCGGAGCCGACTGCTTGGCCGGCGGCTGCCGCTCGCCGCCGGTATTCGAGGCTTGCGCAAACGCACCGCCTGCCGCGCCGAGGAGGGTCAGGGTGACGATTGAAGATATCAGTCCGGTGTTCATCAAGGTCTCCGCTGCATTCGTGCCGCCGCATATTGACGCGACGCCTGAAAAGCCAACGCCGGCAACGCTCCCGTGTTCCAATCGTCGGATACGCGCAAAGCGCGCGTTGGTACAGTTGGGTGGGCTCGAACCACCGACCTCCTGTTCCACAGACAGGCGCTCTAACCAACTGAGCTACAACTGCATCCCGACGCACGAGGAGCGCGCGCAAAATCCGCGCCTTCGCAACGTGCCTGTCGCGGCGGAAACTATGGGCTGCGCGCTAATTTGGCAAGCGCGAGAACCGGCCTTTTCCCGAGGGATGGCGCCCGTGCGGGCCTTGCCGGCTCAGCTCACGCTTGCCAGCGCCTTGGAGGCGCCGTCACGGATCGGCGCAAAGGCGTCGGTGGCGACCTGGTGGCCCAGTTCGGCAAGCTCCTTCGACTGCGCCACGAACGTCTCGATCTGGCTGCGCGCCTG